>JANYDK010000089.1 GCA_025363655.1 Deltaproteobacteria bacterium
GCAGCTTGGCGCGCGTCCAGAGCACGCCACCATCGGCGGTGCGGCCGATTTTCAGGGCCTTGCCGTCTTCGTTGTGGATGATGCCGGCGAAGGTGATTTGCGGCCAGCCGAGGAGCTCGGCGAGAATCTGCGGCACTTGCAGCGTCTCGCTGTCGCCCGCCTGGTTGCCCATGAGGACGAGGTCGGGCTTCACCTGCTCGACGATTTTGGCGAGCGCGCGGGCGACGAGATCGCCGTCGAGCTGATCGTCGGTGGTGTCGACGCGGATGGCCTTGTCGCAACCGGTGGCGAGGGCGCCGCGGAGGGTCTGATCGCACTCGGCCGGGCCGAAGGTGACGACCGTGACCTCACCGAGGCGGGCCTTGGTGTTGGTGCCGTTCTCGGTCAGGCGCAGCGCCGTCTCGATCGCGTACTCGTCGAAGGGGTTCGGCTTCCACTCGAGCCCCGCCGTCTCGATCTTCGGGGCGAGCCCGCCGGCAGGGGCCGGAATCTTGACCTTGTTGGCGTTGTCCGGGTCAGCGACCCGCTTGAGGGTGACGAGGATCTTCACGATGGCCTCCGGTGAGCGTCGAAACGAGAACTTCGGCAAGACGAGAAATTGAATCGCCGTTCAGTCAGGTAGGGGCCTCGTCTCGTCGCGTCAACCGCTGACTGCCCGGCGCGACCGGATCCCCACGAGAAATGGCCAAACGGGATGTAGGTTCGCCGATCTTGGCCGATGGTGGCGGAGACCGGTAACGGCCTCGCTGACGATGGCGCGCTCCGATCCCAAGGGCGACAGGGTTCTCGAGGAGACGACTGCCGGCAAGCCGCGCAAGGCGGCTCCGCGGGCGAACGCCAATGGTGAGTTGCGCCCGCCGCGAACGTCCAAGCCGACGAGCGCGACGAGCGCGACGAGCGGCGCACGCAACGAGAAGCGGGAGACGCCGGCGCCGAAGAGCGCGCTCGCACGGACGCGCCTGTCGACGTCGACGAGTGCTTCGCATCTCGGGGGCGCCTCGAGCGCCTCGCAGGAAGAGACCCCTCGTTGGGCGCGCGATCCAGCGACGCTCGCGACCCGAGCTCGTGCGCGCGAAGCGACGATGGATGAGCGGCCACGTCCCCCCGCGCCCGCCGTGCGTCTCGCGGCGACGGTGCAACGAAGGGCACGCGCGGTCTTCGGCCCCCTCGTCGCGCTCCTCATCGCCGGTGGGGTGACGTGGGTCCAAGGTCGACGGCTCGCGCCGCTCGTTCCGACCCCCGTGCTCGCCCTCGCGCTCGTCTCGGTGGTGCACGTCGGTCGTCTCACGCAGCGCATGCTGCAGAGATTGCGTGCGGCGGCGCGGCGAACGGGTGGCGAAGGCGCTCTCGATTTCGAAATCTCGGTCCTCGCGCCGGTCGGTGGCCTCGCACTCGCGAGCTATCTTCCCGGAGGCATCGACGGCGCAGGATACGCAGGCGTCTACGCGGCGACCGCGATCGTCGCCACCTTCGCCAAACGCGCCACCGCGATCGGCGCGACCGTCGTCACCCTCGCCGTCGAGGCCGGCATTCGCCTGCTTGCCCGCGATCCGGACGCGCTCCGCGGGCTCCTCGTGCACGCGCTGGTGCTGGTCGTCCTCGTCGTCGTCAACACGGTCGTCCTTCGCGGTCGCATCGACGCCATCGGCGCGCGGGGAAAGCGTCACCTCGAACGCGAAATCGAGCGCATGCGTGATCAGGCGCGGAGCTTTCGACTCCACGACGGACCGAGCCCGAAAGCCGCCGGTCACGGAAACGCTGGGAATTTCGGCAAAAAGCCGGACGCCGACGCCAGCGGACCGATCTCCGCGCTCGATCGCATGACCTCGACCCACGAGGCCTCCGAGCGCGTGCAACGCTCCGGCGTCGAGGAGATTCAAATCGCGGTCCGCTTCGCGCTCGACCTCGTCAAGCGAAGCCTCGGCGCCCACAGCGCGATTTTGCTGTTCGAATCGGTCGTGCCCGGCAGCCGCGACAAGGGCAAGGCCAACGGTGCGCTCAAGGTCTGCGAGGTCGTGAGCGACGCGCGCGCGATCGCCGAGGGTCCCTTCGGCATGGGCGACGGCGTGCTCGGCGCGGTCGTCCGCAAACGCTCGGCGGTCTCGCTCCACGGCCTCCGCGCCGGCTACCGCGTCCCCTACTATCCCGCGCCGCTCGGTGACGGCGAGCCGACGTCGCTGGTGGCCGTGCCGATCATCGAAGGCGGCGTCGTCCGCGGCATTCTCTGCGTCGATCGCCTCCCACTGCGCCGACCCGAAGGCGCCGAAGTCGACGGCGATCTCTTCGTCGACCGTCCCTTCTCCGCGCACGAAGAAGAGATGGTCCACGCCGCCGCGCGCTACATCCTCCGTGCGATCGAGAACGAGCGGGTCTTCGGACGCCTCGAGCGCGCCAAGGCCGAGCAAGATCACCTCTACGCCGCGACGCAGCGCCTCTCCGGGGCGCTCACCGAAGCCGAAGTCCTCGAAGCTGGCGTCGAGAGCGCCCGCGCGATCGCGGCCTTCGATCTCGCTGCCATCACCATAGTCCACGACGAGGCCGGCACGCGCTCGCACGAGGTCCGCGCCGTCGCGGGCGCCGCCGACTTCGAAGGGCTGGTCGGCCTTCGTTTCGGGGACAACGGCGGGCTCGTCGCCCAGGCCGTGAAAGCGCGCCACTCGCTCCCACACCGCGGCGATCACGATCCGGCGACCCAGGTCGTCTTCACCCGCCGCCACCCGCTGCGAATCGATCTCGGACAATCTCGCGAGTCTCGCGAGTCACGAGACGAAGAGCGCGACGACGAAGGCGAGCTTCGTACGGCGGACGTTCGTTCGATCCTCGTGGTCCCGCTCATTCTCCGCGATCGCGTCCTCGGCACGCTCGTTCTCGGCGCTCGTCGACGCGGCGCCTTCCGCGATCTCTCGCCGGGCGCGGGCGCGCGCACCACGCTCGAGGTGCTGGCGACCCACGTCGCCACCAGCCTCGCCAACGCGCGCATGTTCGCCAAGCTCGAAGAGATGGCGACCACCGACGGGCTCACCGGCCTCCTCAACAAGCGCGTGCTCCTCGAGCTCGGGGTGCAAAAGGCGCGCGCCGCGGTCCGCTACGGGAAGCCGCTGTCGGTGATCCAGACCGACATCGATCACTTCAAGAAGGTCAACGACACCTACGGGCACGACGTCGGCGATCAGGTGATCAAAGGCCTCGCTGGCATCCTCCGAAGACTCAAGCGCGGCACCGACTACGTCGCGCGCTTCGGCGGTGAGGAGTTCGTCATCATCTGCGAAGAGACCGACGCCGCGGGTGCGCTTCACCTCGCCGAACGCGTCCGCGAGGAGCTCGCCCGCACCACCTTCCACGCCACGCAAGGTCCCTTCCAAGTCACCTGCAGCCTCGGCGTCGCCACCTTCCCTCGCGATGGCGAGACGTGGGACACGCTCTACAAGGCGACCGACGAGGCGCTCTATGCGAGCAAGCGCGCAGGCCGAAACCGCACCACGCTCGCCAGCGATCTACCCCCGCGCACGCACAAAATCGCTTGAGTCAGCCGAGCCGGCAGACGCTCACTCGTTGCGGCACTTGTCCGCGGCGCCGAGGTCGGGCGCCTTCATCATGCATTCGTACACGGCTCGCTTCCAGCCCTTGTCGCAGCGCTCTTTCGCGCGCTTTTTGGCTTCCTCGCGGATGTCCTTCTCGTGCTCCGGATCGTTGAACGGAGGCACCAGTTGGCCGAAGGGCGGCGTCTTCTCTTTCTTCACCTGCAAATCGGCGAGAACTCCGGCGACCGCGTCGCACTCCTGTGGCGTCGCCACCGGCGGCTTGCAGCCAGCCACTGTAGCGATGACCGAGAGCGCGAACGTGGCAGCGGCGACGACGAACGTGGGAGCGGAGCGGAGCATCGGTCGCGTGCTTAGCAGAGCGACAGTGGCGCGCGGAGTGTCCCTACCACGCGACTTCACGTCCAAAGGTCGGGCGCTCGGCCCGAGATTGCGCCAATATGCCCCGATGGTCTCGTTCTCTTGGAGGGTCTTCTCGATGAAACATAGTCATCTTATGTGTCTCGCGGCGTCGGCTTTTGCGCTCTTCGCGGTCGGCTGCAGCAGCAGCAGCAGTGACGCCGGCACCACCGACACCGGCACGCCCGGCACGGACACGGCGGGCACCGACACCGCCGGCGGAGGCACGCCCACCTGCGACGCCTACTGCAGCCTCATCACCAAGAACTGCGCTGCCGACAATGCGCAGTACATCGACAACGACACCTGCCTGAAGATGTGCGCCAAGATGGATGTCGGTAAGGCCGCCGACACCACCGGCGACACGCTCGGTTGCCGTAGCTACCACGCGGGTGCAGCCAGCGGCGACGCCAAGCTCCACTGTCCGCACGCCGGCCCTTACGGCGGCGGCATGTGCGGCGCCTCGCGCTGCGACGACTTCTGCAAGCTCGCCATCTCGATCTGCGGCGGCGTCAGCGGCGCCACCTTCGCCGACAACGCAGCCTGCCTCACCGAGTGCAAGTCCGAGAACGCTGACCCGACGAAGAAGGAGATCGACTCCTCCGCGGTCGGCTTCACCGCCTGCACGCAGTACCACCTGGAAGCCGCTTCGAAGGACACCGCGACCCACTGCGGACACCTTTCGACGAAGGCAGGGCCCTGCAAGGCTCCGTGACGAGCCAACGCGCATGAGCTCCGTGGTCGCGAGGGGTACGCGTGCGCGTGCGCGTCCCCACGCGGCCACTCCTGCGCGTGACCACGTAACCTCGGCCGCTCAGCCGATGATCATCCCTTCCTGCAGCAGCTTCCCTTCCTTGAAGCGGCGCAGGTTCCAGCGCGCGAAGAGCTCGGGAATTTCTCCGGTGACGAGGTGCTCGGCGATGCGCTTGCCCATCACCGGCGCCATCATGAAGCCGTGGCCCATGAATCCCGAGGCCTGCGTGAAGTCTCGGACCTCGTCGACGGGGCCGACGATGGGGTTGGCGTCGGGCGTGAGGTCGTAACAGCCGGCCCACTGGCGAAGAATCTTCACCCCGCTCATCACCGGCACGAGGTCGATGACCGCGCGGGCGTAGAGGCCGAGGAAGCGCGACGACGACTGCTGATCGATGCCGTCGGGCACGCGCTCGTTGGAGATGCCGCCGACGATCTCGCCACGCATCGACTGCGAGAAATAAAGGCCCGTATCGAGATCGGCGACCAGTGGCCGGAGCCACGGCTTGAGCGGCTCGCTGGAGCAGATTTCGTGGCGGTGCGGGTGATTCGGCAGCTCGACGCCGACGAGGCGCGCGATCTCCGGTGACCACGCGCCGGCGGCGTTGACCACGCGCGTGGTGGCGATGCGACCCTTGTCGGTGACGACGGCGCTGATTCGCTTCTGTCCTTGCCCGTCGACGCGCGTTTCGATGCCGAGGACGTCGGTGTGGGTGTGAATGGCGACTCCGAGCTTGGCCGCGGCTTGCGCGTACCCCCAGACGAACGGCCATGGAAAGACGACGCCGTCGTCGGGGTTGTAGCTGGCGAGGAGCACCGGCGCGTCGGTCTGCTTGCCGGTGACGTCGAGCTCGGGGACGATTTTCTGCGCCTCGCGCGGCGTCAGGAGCTCGCTCTTGAGCCCACACGAGCGCTGCAACTGCACCGAGGCCTCGAGCGCGACGCGCTTCTTCGCCGAGCGCGTGAGGAAGAGGTATCCGCCTTGGCGGAACCAGATGTTGATCTTCATCTCCGAGGCGAACTCCTCGCAGATCTCGATGCTCTCTTGCATCAGGCGGACGTTCGCTTCGCTCGACCACTGCGCCCGCACGCCGCCGCCGTTGCGACCCGACGCTCCGCCGCAGAGGTAGCTGCGATCGACGACGACGATGTCGCGTATGTCGCGCTGGCCGCCCCCGTCGCGTCTCGCGAGTCGCGCGAGCCGAGCGAGGTGATAGGCGATGGAGAGGCCCATGATGCCGCCGCCGATGACGACGAGATCGGCGCGCTCCGCGAGGGTGCCCATGTGCGTGCAAGACGCTACCAAGGGCGACGCGGCGACGCCTCGATTTTAGAAGGATTCGATCTTGGCCCACGGCCGGGCGGTCCGATAACGCCGATACAGTCTCCGTCACTCGGGCCGCATCACGTTTCGAGAAGACGGAAAGACGGGAGAGATCATGCTCGTTCGCTCGCGGCTGGGTGCGCTCTTCGTCGCCGGGACGTTCGGCATCCTCGGCGTGATCACGACGGCGCCGGCGTCGGCCGATTCCTCGAGCAAGGTGATCGTCGGTGAGGTGTCTTCCTCGGTCGGTCAGGAAGACGCGGTGCCGCTCTTGCGCATGGCGCTGGTGAGCGAGCTCGCCAAGGTCACGCTCCCGAAGGATCCCAAGGACAAGAGCGGCAAGACGTACGTCGTCAGCGCGTCGCTCACCAAGCTCGAGACCAAGACCACGGGCTCCAACGTGACCAGCTCGTGCGCGGTCTCGCTCGTCCTCGTCGACGGTAGCGGCACCATGCGCGCGATCGTCCAGGGCACCGCCGCCGGCTCGGGGAAGTCGAACGATCCGAGCTTGCGCAAAGCGCTCCTCGAAGCCGCCGTGCGTGGCGCGACCAAGGGTCTACCGGGCGTCGTCAAATCCTGAAGAATCGCTCCGCGAAAACTTGGCCGATGTGGCCGAAATCCTGTGTCCTACATTGTGCGCACGGCAGTGGCTCTCGAGCCTGCCGGGCAGTGGCATCGGTCGGCAAACAGGAGGCTCCGCATCATGGTCCAAGGGCAAGAGCGTCGTCGTCACCAGGTCATGGTCACTCGCAACACGGAGTACCACCTCCGTGATCGCATGTGCGTCGCCGTCCGCGATCGCCGGAGCGGCGACTTTCTTCCGGGCCACCTCGCGGTCAAGCGCGAGCTGTCGGGCGGGGTGCATCGCTTTCCGAACGGCGCGGTCGTCCCGCGCGAGCAGTTCCCCGAGCCCGGTGACGCACTCTATTTCATCGCCGACGGCCTCGACCTGGTGACGAGCCCGCTCATCAAGGTCGAGCGTCCACAGAAGGACATCGTTCGCTCGTATCGGATCTGATTCGCGCGCTTTCATCGCCCGGTTTCGTCACGGCGGCGTCGAGTGGAAGAGCAGGAAATCCTGCCCTCCTCGGCGCCGTTCGTCCGTTCGAAGGCCCCTCGATGGCCCCTCGAACGCGGCCTCGATCAGCCGCCCCACGCGCTCGATACAGCTGTGATAGGGTCTCCGGCATGCGGTCCATCCAGGACGTCGAATCCTATCTCCTCCGCATGGGGCGACCCTTCGAAGAGGCCAACGACGGAACCTTCGTCGTTCGCGTCAACGGGGTCTCGGTCGCCGTGCGCGTCGCCCCTCCCCTCATCTTCGCCCGCGTCGTCATCGGCCCGGCACCGAAGGAGAAGCGCGAGGAGCTCTTCGCTCACCTCTTGCGGCTCAACGCCGGTGCCCTCGTGCACGGCGCGTATGGGCTCGAGGACGATCAGATCATCCTCGCCTCGGCGCTGGAGCTCGAGAACCTCGACTACAACGAGCTCGACGCGGTGCTCGCCGAGGTCGATCTCGCGCTCGCGCAACAGCTCCCGAAGATCCGCGAGCTCGCCGGACAGAAGTAGTCCGCGCCGAGCTCGACATCCGTCGTCATTGCCGGAACGTCACCGGAGCGTCCGCTCCTTCGTCCATCCGATCGAGGAAAAATGGGCATTTTCAGCCGTCTCGCGCAGCTCATCAAGTCCAACCTCAACGAGCTCATCTCCACGGCCGAAGACCCGGAGAAGATGTTGAACCAGGTCGTCCTCGAGATGACCGAGCAGCTGGCGAGCGCGAAGAAGCAGGTCGCGGTCTCGATCGCCGACTCGCACCGCCTCGGCAAGCAGTACGAGAACGAGGCGCAGCAGGTGAAGGAGTGGGAGCGCAAGGCGATGATGGCCGTGCGCGCGGGCAACGACGAGCTCGCGAAGGAAGCCCTCGCCCGCAAGCGTGAGCACGAGACGCTCGCGAACGCCTACCAAGAGCAATACGAGAAGCAGAAGGCGGCCGTCGAGCAGCTGAAGAACGCGCTCCGGCTCCTCAACAACAAGATCGAAGAAGCGAAGCGGAAGAAGAACGTCCTCATCGCGCGGAAGAAGCGCGCCGAGGCGCAGAAGGCGATCCACGAGACCATGTCCGGTCTCAACAACGCCTCGGCCTTCGAGACGTTCGATCGCATGGCCGGGAAAATCGAGCAGATGGAGGCCGAGGCCGACGCCTCCGCCGAAATCAGCGAAGAGTATTCGGGCGACGGCCTCGCGGCGAAGTTCGACAAGCTCGAGTCGACGGCCGGCACCGACATGGATCTGGCCGATTTGAAGGCGAAGATGGGGCTCGCCCCGGCTGCTCCTCCGGCTCCTCCTGCTGCGCAAGCTCCCGCCGCTCCGGTGCGTGTCGCCGCTGCTGCGCAAGCTCCCGCCTCGCCCAGCCAAGCCGAACAAGACGAGCTCGCCGCGGCGCTCGCCGAGCTCGAGCAAAACGAGCAGCAGCAGGAAAAGAAGCTCGGTCGCTAGGTGCCCCTGGTGACCTCGCACCTGCTCGTTTCGCTCGATTGAGATGCCGTCCGTCGCCCCTCCTCCTCAGCCGCCGCCTGCGCGTTCGCAGGCCAAACGCGTGGGCCCTGCGTCCGCCGTGGAGAAGCCGCACGCGCTCACCGGTGAAGAGGTGCAGAGCGCCTTCTCCGCGCTCGGCACCGACTTCGAGCGCGGACTGACTTCGCGCAGCGTCCTCGATCTGCGGGCGAAATTTGGACAAAACGAGCTTCCGAAGGGGGAGAAGAAGTCGGCGCTTCTCCAGTTCTTCGCGCAGTTCGCCAACCCTTTCGTCGGCGCCCTGCTCGCGGCCGCGGCCATCGCCGTCTTCATCGCGATCTTCAACGCGCCGAAATCGGGCGACGGCAGCTCGTTCCTCGCGCGCTACGGCGACGCCATCGCCATCCTTCTCATCGTCGCCGCCAACGCGATCCTCGGCTTCATCCAGGAGAGGCGCGCGGAAAAAGCGCTCGATGCGCTGCAGAAGCTCGGCGCGCCGATGGCCAAGGTCGTCCGCGACGGCGAGACGTTGGCGGTGCCGGCCGTCGAGCTCGTCCCCGGCGACCTGGTCAAGCTCGAAGCGGGCGATCTCGTCCCCGCCGATGCGCGCCTCTTGCAAGCGCACGCGGTGCAAACCGACGAGAGCGCGCTCACCGGCGAATCGACCCCCGTCGGCAAAGATGCACGCGACGTCGCCGCGGAAGACGCCGGCATCGGCGAGCGCCCGGCGATGCTCTTCCTCGGCACCACGCTCACTGCCGGCACAGCCACCGCCGTGATCGTCGCCACCGGACCAGCGACCGAGCTCGGACGCATCGGCGCGCTCATGGCCGACGCCGGCGACAAACAGACCCCGCTCGAAGCGAGGCTCGAGGCCTTCGGCAAGAAGATCCTCTGGGCCTGCCTAGGAATCAGCGTCTTCCTCTTCATCTACGGCTTCCTCGCGTCGAACAAGCCGTGGCACCTTTTGCTCCTCGAGGCGGTCAGCCTCGCCGTCGCGGCCATTCCCGAAGGTCTTCCGGCGATCACAACCATCACGCTCGCCCTCGGCATGAGCCGGATGGCCGAACGAGGCGCGCAGGTCCGCAAGCTCCCCGCGGTCGAGACGCTCGGCTCGGCGTCGACGATCTGCAGCGACAAGACCGGCACGCTGACGCAAAACGAGATGACGGTGCGTGAGGTGTGGGCGGGACGCGTGAAATACCGCGTCACTGGGCTCGGTTACGATCCCGACGGCGCCATCCTCCGCGACGGCGCCAACGACTTGCCTGCGCTCGCCGAGCAAGGCGCCGAGCTCGCGGCGCCGCTCGAGAGGCTCCTCCGCACGGCCGCGCTCTGCAACAACGCGCGCTTCGTCCGCGACGACGACGGCGTGCGACGCGTGCTCGGCGATCCGACCGAAGGCGCCCTCCTCGTCCTCGCCGAGAAGGGCGGGCTCGAGCGCGAGTCGATCGCGCCGATGTCACGCGTCGTTCAGCAGCTTCCCTTCGACAGCGATCGCAAGCGGATGACCGTCGTCACCATCGACGAGCACGGACGCGAAGTCGCGCACGTCAAAGGCGGCGTCGACATCATCCTCCCGCGCTGCGTGACGATGAAGGTCGGCGCCACCGAGTCGGGCGACGTCGAGCTCGACGACGAGATGCGCGAACAGATTCGCGTGATCGCCGACGAGATGGCTTCGCGCGCTCTCCGCGTCCTCGCCCTCGCCCGTCGACGCAAACCCGAGGGCGATCCGGAAGAAAAGCTCACCTTCCTCGGCCTCGTCGGAATGGTCGATCCGCCACGAGTGGGCGTAAAAAAGGCTATTTCCGTCGCTGCATCGGCCGGCGTGCGCACCGTCATGATCACCGGCGACCATCGGGTCACTGCGGAGGCCATCGCGCGCGAGCTCGGCCTCTGGGAGCAAGGCGCCGAGACCATGGCCGGCGCCGAAATCGAAAAATCGTCCGACGAGTCGCTGAAGTCACGCGTCGATCGGGTGCGCGTCTTCGCCCGCGTCTCGGCCGAGCACAAGCTCCGCATCGTCAAAGCGTTCAAGGAGAAGGGCGAGGTCGTGGCGATGACCGGCGACGGCGTCAACGACGCGCCGGCGATCCGCGAGGCGCAAATCGGCATCGCGATGGGCGTCGGCGGCACCGACGTCGCGCGTGAAGCGGCCGACCTCGTCCTCCTCGACAACAACTTCGCGACCATCGTCGAGGCCATCAAGCAGGGCCGCGCGATTTACCGAAACATCCAGAAATTCATCTATTTCCTGCTCTCGTCGAACGCGGGCCTCTGCGTCTGCGTCTTCGCCACCAGCTTCTTCCCGCGCTTGCCGTCGCTGACGCCGCTGCAAATTCTCTGGATCAACCTCGTCACCAACGGGCTCCCTGCCCTCGCGCTCGGCGTCGATCCGCCCGATTCGAGCCAGATGCGTGAGCCTCCGCGAGCGTCGGGCGAAGGTCTCCTCGGCAGCCGCGAATACATCGGCATCGTAGTCGTCGGCATCTGGATGGGATTCGTCTCCATCCTCGTCCTCTGGCTCGGCACCGGACCGAGCGATCCCGAAGGCCTCCGCGCGCGCGCCATCGCCTTCTCCGTGCTCGCGCTCTCCCCGCTCTTCCACGCCTTCAACTGCCGCTCGACCACCGCGTCGATCGCCAAGACGGGCTTCTTCGGTAGCCGCGCCCTCGTCGGCGCCGTCGCCGTCAGCTTGCTCATCCACCTCGTGGCCGTGCTCGTGCCGTCGCTCCAGCCCGTCTTCAAGACCTTCCCGATGAGCCTCCGCGAGTGGGCCATTCTCATCGGCGCCTCGGCGTCGATCATCCCCGTCGTCGAGATCTTCAAGGCCGTCGAACGACATCGCATCGACAAGGGCAGCGCCGAGCCGGGTTCGATCCGCTGGTCGGGCACGCCCTAGCTTCGACCGACGCCCTAGCTTCGACCGACGCCCGCCGACAAAAAGCGAACTGCCGACGTCGGCGTGAACCGGACGTCGGCAGGTCGTGAGCGAGAAGGGTCTTACTCTTTGCAGGACTTCTTCAGCGACTTCATCGTCGTCTTGCAGCTGTCGGCGATCGCGGTCTTCGCCGCACCGCCGGACTTGGCCGCATCCTTGTACGACTTCTCCATCGTCTTCATCACGTCCTTGGCGGCCGTTTGGCCCTCCTTCGGAAGCGTGTCGATCGTGCACTTCTTGTAGAGCACGAGGTAGTCGTCGCACTCGCTGATGCCGGTGTCGAAGCTCGCCGAGTCGTCGTCCTTCGACTTCTTCTTCGGCTTGTCGTCGTCGTCGTCGTCGTCCTTCGACGCCTTCTTGTCGTCGTCGTCGTCGTCGTCCTTCGACTTCTTCTTCTTGTCGTCGTCGTCGTCGTCCTTCGACTTCTTCTTCTTGTCCTTCTTGTCGTCGTCCTTGGACGACTTCTTGTCGTCCTTGGAGCTGCTGGAGCTCCACGGCATCTTGTCGCAGCCGCCCGATAAAAGCGCGCCGAGCATGAGCGACGCGAGCACGAACCTACGCATGGGAATCCTCCTCGAACATCGACGGTGATGGCTGCGCGAGCCTATCCCAAAGCGGTCGAGCTGGGCCAAAGACGGGGCAGAACTCACAGCGCGCGGCCGACGATGTCGGTGACGGACTTCGCCGAGACGTCGTCGAGTCGTGCGGCGAGGCCGGCGGCGATGCGCGCGACGAGCGCCGGTCCCTCGTAGATGAGCCCCGTGTAAATCTGCACGAGGGAAGCGCCGTGGCTCAGCTTTTCCCAGGCAGATTCCGCGGAATCGACGCCGCCGACACCGATGATGGGGACCCTTCCGTCGATACGCCGAGCGACGCGCGCGAGCACCGCGGTCGATCGCGCACGCAGCGGAGCCCCCGAGAGACCGCCGGCGCCGAGCGACGCGACGTGCGCAGCCTCGGCCCGGAGCCCCTCGCGGCCGATGGTGGTGTTGGTGGTGATGAGCCCATCGCACCCAGCGCCGAGGGCGACGTCGACGGCGGCGTCGATGCCAGCGTCGGCGAGATCGGGCGCGATTTTCAGGAGCAACGGCTTGCGCGCCGGCGAGGGCGGACAAGTCTCGTCGAGCACGGCGCGCACGCCTTCGAGGAGCGGCCGCAGCGCGCTCTCGGATTGCAGGTCGCGAAGACCTGGCGTGTTCGGGCTCGAGACGTTGACCACCACGTAGTCGGCCGCAGGTGCGAGCGCGCGGACCGACGCGGAGTAGTCGTCGAGCGCCCGTTCGAGCGGCGTCACCTTCGATTTTCCGAGGTTGATGCCGAGGTGACAGCCACGCGGGGCGGGGCCGACCTTTCGCGAGGCGAGCCGCGCCCCTACCGATTCGGCGCCCTGGTTGTTGAAGCCCATGCGGTTGATCACCGCGTGATCGGCCTTCAAGCGAAAGAGCCGCGGCTTCGGATTTCCCGGCTGTGCGTGCGCGGTCAGCGTCCCGATTTCGACGTGCGAAAATCCGAGCGCGGCGAAGGCGTCGATGGCCACGCCATTCTTGTCGAGCCCCGCGGCGAGACCGAGGGGCGTCGAGAAGCGCATCCCGAACACGTCTTGCGCGAGGCGCGGATCGGGCGTGCGTGCGTAGAGGAGAGAGAGCAGTCCACGCAACGGAGCGACCGCGCTCGCGACCCGCATCGCCGCAATCGTCAGCTCGTGCGCGCGCTCTGCCGACAGCGAGAAGAGCAAGGGCCGAAGGAGGGCATAGCTCACGAGAGGTCGCTCACGAAATGAAGCTCGTTTTCAAGGCTTTCCCGCGATCGGCGGGTGATGAATGATCTGCACGCGAATGCCCTCTGCCTCGCGGAAGTAGAAGCTCGTCGCGCCGTCGCGATGGAGCCGAGGCGGGGCATCGGGAGTGATGCCGTGCGTCGCCAGGTGCGCGGCCCAAGCATGGACGTCTTCGGCGCGATCGCAGAGGAGGCCGACGTGATCGAGCTTCTGGAAACCTGCGTCGTCGCCCGCGGCCTCGGGATTTCGCGGTCGGTGGAGCGCGAGGTTGTCCTCGCCGCGGGTCAAGTAGAGGTCGTAGTCGTCGGGACGCCACTCGACGACGTAGCCCATGACGTCGACCCAGAAGCGCTCGGCGCGGGGAAGATCGCGGACCACGAGGGCGACGTGACGAATGCCGCGGGTCGGAGGGGTCACGTCGAGTTTCATAGGGCGAGTTTCCACGGGAGGCGAGCAGACTTGGTGATACGTTCGATCTGCCGAGCAGTCAGATCGTCGCGCGGGGCGTTTGCCCCGGAAAGAGAGACGGAATGGCCACCGACGTGTCGAAGGACGGGACGAAGCGGCACATCGACCGCATCGCGGCGATGCAGGACTACGCGCTCTATCGCGATCTCTCCTGGGAGGGCACGTTCGAGGACTACCTCGACATCGTGCGCAAGCGGCCGCAGGTCACGCGCAACGCGTTCCAACGCGTCTACGACATGATCATCGGCTACGGCACCGAAGAGTACATCGACAACAAGAAGAAGCTCGTCCGCTACAACTTCTTCAAGGACGAGCTCGAGGGCGGGCGCGACGCCATCTTCGGCCTCGACATCCCGCTCATGAGCCTCGTGCACGTGCTGCGCGCGGCGAGCGAAGGCTTCGGCCCCGAGAAGCGCGTCATCCTCCTCCACGGCCCCGTCGGCTCCTCCAAGTCGACGATCGCGCGACTCCTGAAAAAGGGCCTCGAGCACTACTCGCGCACGCCCGACGGCTCGCTCTACACCTTCCGCTGGAAGAACCTCAAAGACACCGGGCTCGCTGGAAAAGACGCTGCCGATGGCGACATTTTCCCCTGCCCGATGCACGAAGAGCCGCTCCGACTCATCCCCGAAGCGTGGCGCGCCAAGGCCATCGCCGAGCTCGGTCTCTCCAACGAGCACTTCAAGGTCAAGGTCGACGGTGATCTCGATCCGGCGTGCCGCTTCCTCTTCAAGCACCTCCTCGATCGCTACCAAGGCGACTGGGCGAAGGTGATCGAGAACCACGTCACCATCCACCGCATGTTGGTGAGCGAGAAAGATCGCGTCGGCATCGGCACCTTCCAGCCGAAGGACGAGAAGAACCAAGACTCGACCGAGCTCACCGGCGACATCAACTACCGAAAAATCGCCGAGTACGGCTCGGACAGCGATCCGCGCGCGTTCAACTTCGACGGCGAGTTCAACATCGCAAACCGCGGCATCGTCGAGTTCGTGGAGGTGCTGAAGCTCGACGTCGCGTTCTTGTACGACCTCTTGGGAGCGTCGCAAGAGCACAAAATCAAGCCTAAAAAGTTCTCTCAGACCGACATCGACGAGGTCATCCTCGGGCACACGAACGAGGCCGAGTACAAGAAGCTTCTGAACAACGATTCATGGAGGCCTTGCGCGACCGCACGATCAAGATCGACATCCCGTACATCACGCGCCTGTCGGAAGAGACGCGCATCTACAAGAAGGACTTCAACAAGGATCGCATCAAGGGCAAGCACATCGCCCCGCACACGCTCGAGGTCGCCGCGATGTGGGCCGTGCTCACGCGGCTCGAAGACCCGAAGAAGCACAACCTGTCTCTGCTGCAGAAGCTGAAGCTCTACGACGGCAAGACGCTGCCGGGCTTCAC
>JANYDK010000098.1 GCA_025363655.1 Deltaproteobacteria bacterium
GCTTCGGCAACCGAGCGGAGCGAGATTGACCGAAGCGGCCAAAGTTGCGCAGCAATCTTTGGCGAAACGAGAAGCTTCGGCAACCGAGCGGAGCGAGATTGACCGAAGCGGCCAAAGTTGCGCAGCAATCTTTGGCGAAACGAGAAGCTCGCGTCTCTAGTAGCTCGCGCTGTCGGGCTCACCGGCGTCGGGCGGAGGTCCGGCATCGACGGGCGGCTTCGGCTTCTCGGGCGGCGCGCCGTATTCGTCCTTGAGCTTGCGCGCGAGCCGATCGAGCACCGCGATCTCGTGATAGCTGGGGAACTTCGGGATCTGACAGATCACCCGAATCGACTTCTCGCCCTTGAGCAGCTCGAGGGACGCGCTCGAGGTCGTGCCCTTGTCTTCGTACTCGAAGAGGATGAAGCCGGCCTTTTCGTCCTTCTCGACGACCTTGAGGCCGAGGTCGACGCGCACCAGGCGCAGCGCCGTGTTCCACGTCTGATCGTAGGTGTAGAGCGAGTCGAAGTGCTGCTTCGCGCCGGCCTCGGGGAGGCCCGATTCGCCGCTCATCGCGTCCTCGGCGACGGCCACCAGCCAGCTGCCGAGGGCGAGCGGCAACGCCAAGAGCGCGGCGAGGGCGAGACGGCGGACGGGTCGCATGCTCGCCCATCCTTAGGCTTCGCTCGCGCGCCGGGCCGAGTTTCCTGCGCCTCTGAGCCGGTTAGATGAAGTGCTTATGGAACTGCTTGGCGAAGGTCGCGGAGCGTCGGAGGTCGATGGCGCCGCCGGGGCGACCGTCTTTGCGGAGCCACGAGCCGACGATGACGCCGCGTGCACCGGCGCTCGCCAAGGCAGGCAACGTCTCCGGCGTCGAGCCGCTGGCGACGTAGATGGGCGCGTGGCCGACCTCGTTGCGAAGGCGCGCGACGTCTTTCGGATCGGCGGGTGCGCCCGTCGCACGGCCGGTGACGAGGACGGCATCGGCGAAGCCGCGAAGCACCGCGTCGTGCGCGACGTCGACGATCGGCCGGGGAGCGAGCTGCGCCGCGTGCTTGACGTCGACGTCGACCCAGAGCGCGACGTTCTCGGCACCGAACGCCCGACGAGCGCGCAACGTCTCGTGCGCCCGCCCCTCGATGAGGCCTTGATCGGCGACGACGGCCCCGACGTGGACGTTGATGCGGATGAACTGCGCGCCCGCGGCGGCAGCGACGGAGAGCGCGGAGAGCGCGTCGTTGCGCAGGACGTTGACGCCGAGCGAGAGCCCGCAGGCTTCGCGTGCCGCACGGACGCAGCGGGTCATGGCCGCCACGGTGATCGGATCGACCCGCCCTGGCAGGAACGGCGCGTCGCCGAAGTTCTCGACGATCACCGCGTCGAAGCCGGCCTTCTCCAGCGTCACCACGTCACGCGCGACGCTGGCGGCGATGGTGTCGAGGAGGGACGACGCGTTGCCCGACGCGCGCGGGCTCCCCGGCAACGGCGGCAAGTGGACGACGCCGATCAGGCGCGGCGAAGCAGGGGCTTTGGAGCTACGGGCGGAGCGTTTCTGCGAGGTCGGCACGCGCGGCGATTCCCACGGCGCGAGGGCGAAAGCAACACGCGCAGGCGCGAAGTGCCCTCCGCAAGCTAGGGCACACCGGGCATCGGCATCAGCGGTCTCGGCGCAGCGCCACCGGGGCCGAGCGGCGCAGCGTTCACCTGCAGCGACGCACCGAGGAGGCCACTGATGCGGAGGTTGTAGAAGCCGTCGGCGCGCTTGCCCGCTTTCAGCTTCGGCTCGTTGTCGAGCGCGAAGAGGGCACCCTCGGCGGCGGCGTTCTTCTTCTTGTACGAATCGTTGAACTTGAAGCGGAGCCCGACGTTGACGTCGGACTCGGCGGTGACCTCGCGCAGCGTGATCAGCCCATCGAGGCTGACCTCGAGGTCTTTGCCGCCGGCGCTCATCTTCTCGAGGCGGGCGACGCCATTTTTCACGGTGATTTGAATCGGCATGTTGCCGATGCCGATCGAGGGGAGGGCGATCTCGTCCTTGCCGAAGAAGGCCTTGAGCGCGGGGACCTTGAAGTGCACGCGCTTGACGTCGCACGGCTGCGGCGTACCGGGCGCCTTGCACGCCTCCTGCGCTTCGGCGTCGACCTCGCCCGGAAGGCCGAAGTCGGTGAGCTCGAGCGTGATGGTGCCGTTGGCCTTGTCGATGCGGCTCTCGCCGAGGGTGAGGTCGACGGTGCCCTTGAGCGTACCGCTGATGCCGGCGCCGATGGCGTCACGCAGCGGCGCCACTTCGTTGAGCGAGATGCTGTCGAGATCGAAGTGGATGACGCGATCGAGCTTCTCGCCCTTGTCCTTGTCGCTCGGCTTCGGCGGCGTCGGATTGGCCGCTTTTTTGTGGACGATCGAGCCGTCGATGGTGCCGCCGAGCGCCTTCGCGCTGAGCGTGATGTCCTTGTTGGCGGAGAAGAGGCTGCCGACGCTGATGCGTACGCGCACCTCGTCGGCGTGGAGCACGCTCGAGGGTTTGTTCGGATCTTGCGGCGTCGAGGTGAGGTTGACGTCCTTGAGGATGACGCCGGTGAACCACGACGGCTCGAGCGAACCGATCGAGAGCGACTGCCTTGCGCCACCCGGAGGGACCTTCTGTCCCTTCTCCCATTCCGCGACGAGGCGATCGCGCACGCGCTCGTAGGGGAACGTCAAATACGCGAAATAGGCCGCTGCCGTGAGGAAGAAGAGCGAGTAAGCGATGATGGGAATCCATCGTTTCGCGAGCTCGAGGAGGTTGTCGTAGCGTCCCTCGACGCGAATGCCGCGCTCGGCGACGCTTCCGCCGTAACCGCCTTCACCGGCGACGTCGCGCGAGGTCGGGTCCTGTTGACCCGGCTGCTGCGAACGCGACGAGATGGGCTCACGACCGGAGGGCCTTTGGGACGTCGGCGGGCTCACTTCGCACCTCCGGCATTCGGCGCCGCGGCTTCGCGATCGAAGGCGGAGATGGTCATGCTCACGGTGTACGAGTCCGGCTCGATGCGCTTGCCGAGATCGAACGCAGTGACGGCGACGGGATAGCCGCTCGTCTCGATGCGCTCGAGGAACGTGGTGAGCGCGCGGAGGCCGGTCTTCTGGATAGAGAGCTTGGTCGCGCGCTCGGTGTACTGCTTGCCGCGCGGGATCGCCGGAAGCTCACTCTGCACAGCGATTTCCAGGCCCGACTGTTTGGCTGCGTTGTCGACGAGGGTGCCGAGCGGCGGCGCCTTGTTGAGATAGCGGCCAGCGACGTCGCCGACGGCGGCCTTCTTCTGCGCCAGCTTGCTCTTGGCGAGGCTGACGCCTTCGATGCGTTCGCGGAGACCGTCGTTGTACTTTTGCTTGCTTCCGAGGCCGCGGGTCACCAGCACCGGCACGAGGAGCACGGCGAGGAGGCCGAAGACGACCGCGAGAAAGGTGACGAGCTGCCGTTCGCGCGGTGAGGCGTTGTCGAGGAGGCCCATGTTTACTTTCCTCCCCCGGACGCAGCGCCGGACGCCGACTTGGGCTTCGCGCCGCCACCTTCTTCGGGGCACCGCAGCTCGGCTTCGAGCGTGTATTTCTGCCGATCGTCGCTGATCGCCTTGGTCTTCTTGGTGATCGCCGCGTTGTTGAAGCAGCGGTAGGTCTTCATCTGCGAGATGACCGTCTCGACGTCGCCGCCGCTCGGCGCGATGCCCTGGAGGATGACCTTGAAGCCGCCGCCGGAGAGCTTGCTCAGCTCGAGCTTCTCGACGTCGTGCTTCTGCTTCTCGCCCGAGGGGATGAGCTCGGACATCTGCACCATCACGTCCATCACGTCGGCGCGCGGCAGCGGATCGTCGTCGCCGCCGAGCGGACCCTTGAGCGTCAGGAGCTCGTCGACCCGATCGGGATCGCTCGTGGCCTCGCCGAAGACGTCTTTCGTCTGCTGGGCCAGCACCTCTTCGAGCACCTTGCGATCGGCGCCGAGGTTGCGTGAACGCGACCACATGGCGAAGAGGAAGGTGACGAGGAGCGCTGCGCCGAGGCCGGCGAGGAGGGGGATTTTCTCGCGGAGAAAGCCGTAACCGCGCTCGAACGCGAGGTCGCCTTTGCGGAGATCGATGCCGCGGCGACGAGGCGAGGCTGCGAGCGCGATGCCGATGACGCGTGCCCAGCGATGGGCATCGGGTCGCCCAGCGAGGCCTTCGATGCCGTCGAGCGGGAGAATTTCGACGGGCAACTGCAGCTCGGCGGAGAGCCATCGCGCGAGGTCGTGGACGAGCGCGCCGCCGCCGCAGATGTAGACCGACTCGGGCGGGGTGCCGCCGGTGGCGCGATATCCGGCGAAGGTCTGACGAATCTCGCGGGCGAGGTTGGGCGCGGTGTGCGGCATGCCCGCGACGCCGCGCGAGAGCGTGCGCGCGAACACCGGTTCAGCGTCTTCGAGGATGACGATCTCGGACTCTTCGAAGCCGAGATCGAGGACCGCGCGGAGACCGGGCGTGCGGAACGTGGGGAGGAGCGTCGCCAAGTCGGCGAGCGGGAAGCCGCCGGGCGCGACGTGGTCGGGTTCACGACCGAGCGCGTTTTTGACCAGATCGATGCGATGACGAACATCGTCGGTGCGCGCCGCCACCACCAGCACGGGCTGCGGCTTCTGTGAATTCACGCCCGGACGCGCGCGGAAATCGTAGACGGTGTCGTCGAGGTCGACCGGGAGCTGCGCCTCGAGCTCGAAGGGCAACACCTCGGCGAGACGACGACGAACCGCCTGCGGGAGCTCGATCACGCGAAGGTAGGTGCTGGCGCCTGCGAATCCGACGGAGAGCGGGTCGCCACCGGCCGCAGCCTCGCGCGCAGCCTCGGTGAGCACGTCCTCGAGCGACTGGATCGGCAACGCCGCGCCGTCGGGACCGAACACCTCGGAGGCCCCCGGACGCGGCCGATCGACGGCGAGGAGCCGCTCGACGGTGAATCGCCGCGCGCCGCCCTTGAGGACGGCGACCCTCACCTGTGTCGCGCCGATGTCGATGCCGACGTACGTGGCCATGGATCGAAGAGCTCCTGGAGACCTGAAATACCCGAAAAAAACCGCTGAAACGAGAGAGCCTGTGAACGAGAGCGCGTGAGACGGAAGAGCGTGTGCCTTGCTGCGGACGGGACGCTACTCCACCCGGTAGTAGACGACCGTGCCGGCGGGGTTGGCGATGAGCGCGCCGGCGATCGCATCGGCCCCCGCGCCCGGCGGGAGGCCGGGAATGCCACCGGCGCCCGGTTGTCCCGGGAAGCCCGGTTGTCCGCCCGGTTGTCCGCCTGTCAGCGGCGGAGGGGCCGCGGTGCCCGAGCTGACGGGGGCGATGGTGCCGCTTCCGGTTCCGAATCCTTGCGTGGCCGGGATCGCCGGCGCGCCGCGGAAGTCGACGACCATGTGGATTTGAATGCGCGTCGTCCGCTTGCGCCCTTCGACCTCGCCGGTGGCGTAGATGCTGAAGACCTTCGACTCGGTGGTGAAGTTCTTGGCGGCGTCCGCCGGGGATTGGAAGCGCACCGCGGGGATGGCGAGCGTCTCGAAGAGGAGCTTGCCGTAGGCGCCGCCGCCTTGCAGCGTGGTGATGAAGTCGCCCGCGGAGCCGAAGAGCGGGATGCCGGCGGTGAAGGAACGGAGCACCCCGAACATGGTGAGGAACTGCATGTTCTTCGCCGGATCGGTGCAGATGATCGCTTCCGGCGAGAGGCCGCAGACGACGCCGATGACCGCTTGTGGAGACGCGGTGTTGACGTTGATCGGCCCTTGTCCCCACACCGTCATCACCCGCTTCTTCGGGTTGAGCGGATCGGGATCGACGAAGGTCGCCCAGAAGTCGTCGCCGACGCCGCGGACGAGGCGCGCCTCTTCGAGCGAGTCGAAGGGCGCGTTCTTCATGCGGTACGGGCGCTTCAGCAGCTGGGTGCTCGTGTCTTCCGCCGCAGAGGCGCCACCGCCCTGGAAATTGCGAGGATCGCAGGCGTAGCCGATCTCGTCGGGATCGGACCAGTCCATCAGCGCGCCGCAGATCACCTGACGCGGGCTGGTGTTGCCGTCGCGGTCATTGCGCTCGAAGAGCTTGTCGTAGGCGGGCGCGGCGGTGAGCCCGAGGAAGGCCATGCCGAAGCGGTTCTCGGCGATGATGTTGCCGCGCGCGCCGAGGTTGAGATTGATCTTGCTGTCTTCGTCGACGACGGTGACCGTGAATTTCGAGCCCTCGACGCCGCCGAGGTTCTTCGCCGGCCCCATCTCGAAGTTGCCGAGCGCGCCGAAGGCCTCTTGGCCGGCCTTGTCGCTGAAGGCGCCGAGCACCGAGTCGGAGAACTCCCAGATCGGCAGCTGCGGCACCGGCTTGCCGCCGAACATGAACTTGAGGATGAGCAGCGCGTTGCGCATCGTCGGCTCGGAGGCGACGAAGAGGCGCGCGAGGTTGACGCCACTGCGCGCCATGTATTCGGCGACGAGCGCGTCGCGTTCGGCGTAGGCCGACTGCAGATCGGCGAGCTGCTCTTCTTGGAAGTCGACGACCGTGATCGTCATCAAGGCGACCGACGAGAGGACGAGGAGCAGGGCGACGCCGCGCCGATCTCCCTTCGCCTTGCGCTTCGCCTTCCGCGCGCTCATGGGGCTCGTGTGGCTCATTTGAGGGCGAAGGCGAGGGGAGAGTAGATGTTGATGGGGACCTTGGTGGCGAGGCGAATCGCGTCACCCGCGGGGCCGCCCTTCATCACCAGCTTGAGCTGCACCTGCAACGGCATGCGGCCGAGCTGCGCGGCTGGCGACGTCGAGTCCCACGTCTCGGTCCAGAGACCCGTGAGCGGGTCGAGGTACTTGATGGCGAAGCTGTCGATGTCGTCGACGAGCACCGTCGAGACGCCGCCCTTGCCCGGCTGATCGTCGATGATGATTTGCTCACGCCGCGCGAGGTCGAGCTGTCCCTGCTTCTTCGGGTCGGCGACGGTGAAGTACGAGAGCTCGCACTGATCGCTCTCGTGCGCGTCCTTGAGCAGGCGACGGTGGGCGAAGGAATCGAAGTCGACACGCTTGGCGGTGCCGAGGAACGCGGTCACGCGGGCGTTGAGCGCCGGCGTGATCGCCACGTGCGCCGAGATGTACGCCTCGCCCAGCTCGTGGGACATGCGCGCCATCGCCACCCGCGCGAGGCGATATCGTTCGGCGAGCATGCCCGCGTTCTGCCTCCCGCGGCTGATGGCGGAGAACGCGCCGTAGATGAGGACCGAGATGAGCGTGAGGATGGAGACGGCGATCAGCACCTCGAGCAAGGTGAGACCACGCGAAGCTGCGCGAGACTTCGCGCGTGATCTCCGAAGCAAGCGCGCGCTCATTTTTGCGGCACCTGCGAGCCACCACCGAACATGCCGGGTTGCACGGGGAGGCCGGGCGTGAGCGGCCCCGCCGTGGTGCCGCCTGGCGGAGGCGGCCCGCCCGTGAGGCCAGGATCGGCGGAGGTGACCGTCGGGGGCAGACCGCGCTGCGGGCTGGTGACGAACTGGACGATTTTCACGGTCCGCTCGTTGGGACCTTCGTGCCAGACCACCTCGACGGTGACGCGCCGAATCGACGCTTCGAGGAGTGGCTTGAGCTGGGGATAGACGATGCTCATCGCCATCCCGGCGATGCCCATCACGCCCGCTTGTCCGTTGGGACCGGCGCCGGCCGAGAGCATCGAGGAGAGCCCGCCGATGCCGCCGTCACCGAGTGACGAAGGATTTCCCGCGGCTGACGCGAGCGCGCCCAAGCCGCCGAGGCCGCCGCCGCCCGAGCCACTGTCGCTGCCGCCGACGCCACCATCGGCGCCGAGCTGCGGTGCGGGAGGGTCGGGGAGCGTCACGCGTTCGATCTTCCAACGACAGCTGAAGCCCTTCGGGGACTCTTCGTCGCAGCAAGGCCCGTCGTCTTCGTCGTCGATCTCCGGATAGCCGTCTTTCAGCAGCTTCTCTTCGAGCTCGGACATGCGACAGCGCGCGGCGTCGACGCCGATGGTCATGTTGCGCGCCTTGACGTTGGCGTCGTACATGCCGGCCTGCGCCGAGAGGATGGCAGAGAGCGCGAGCCCGAGGATGGCGAGCGCCACCATCACCTCGAGGAGGGTGAAGCCCCGTTGATCACGCCGAAGCTGCGAAGCAGTCTTTGGCGAAACGAGAATGTGGCGATCAGCGGCCATCGTCTTCGACCTCGCTCGCTTCGGCGTCGTCGTGTGGACGCGGGATCGGCACGACGCCGTCGAGCACCGTCGCCTTGCCGGTGAGCGGCGAGACGACGACCGAGAAGGCGTCGCGTTCATCGACGCTGCCGGTGATCATCAGCTGCACGCTCGCGCGCTCGGCCTCGCTGGCGAAGAAATAGACGTAGCCTCGACCAGTCGTGCGCGGCTCTTTGTCGTGCGCGGCGTCGACCGCCTTGAGGGAGATGCCCTGGTGAAGCACCTGAGGCTGGCCCGCCGGACCAGGTACGGGAGCGAACGACGCACGTGGTGCCTGCACGCCGGCGTTGATGCGCGCCGCCTCGGCCTCGGCCGCCTTCTCGCCCGCGGTCGCTGGATCGGCGCCACCGTTGCCGATGGGATCGTTCTTCTCGGTGAGCAGCATCTGGTCGGACGACTCCTCGAGCCAGATGGTCGAGTTGTCGAAATCGCAGACCAGCCGGAGCCGTTTGCCCGTCGAAGAGGCCCGCTGGTAGGCGGTACGCATCGCCGCAGCCACGCGTGACGCGGAGCCCTTGAGCCGCGAGCGCGCGATGGCGCCAGTGGCGAAAAGCATCCCGCTGACGAGCAGCACGGCGATGGCCATGACGATGAGCACCTCGATCAGCGTCAGCCCACGCTGCGCGCCACGTCCGCCACGTGAAGCCCGTGAGGGCACGCGAGGCGCGAGGCGCGCGAGAGGCGCGAAAACTGGGCTGATGGCGAGGTGCATCGTCATGGTCGACTACGGACGGTTCATCACTTGGGGCGAGTGCCCGCCCAGATGTCGTCCTCGTTGCCCTTCTTGCCGTCCGGACCCCAGCTCATGACGCCGTCGCCGTCGGGAGTGCAGGTGATCTCGTAGGGGTGGCCCCACGGGTCCTGTACGTTCTGATCGGGCTTCAGTGACTTGTCGAGCTTGAGCGCTTCGACCGTCGGGCAGTCGGTGCCGCTGTGGGTGACGCGCCAACCGTCGATGACGGTGAGGAGCGTCTTCGTGTCGGTCTTCGACGTGTTGACCTGCGCCTCCTTGTATTTGGGGATGGCGAAGATGGCGACGCCGCCCGCGATGAGGCTGAGGATGGCGACGACGATGAGGACTTCGACGAGGGTGACGCCCCGTTCGCCTTGCCGACGACGGGCGTTTCGCGCGCGAGCCGCGTGAAACGCGTGCGCGAGGGTGGCGATTCGGCTCTGGGTCATGCTCATGGAAACGCTCCGCTCTATCAGGACATGCCGGGAAATCGGCTGGAAAATACGTGTCATCGTGTCACTCGGGGGTTCGATTGGCCAACGCTCGCGTCGCTCGATGAGATCACTCGATGCGATCGAGCCCGTAGGGCTCTCCATCGGGGCCGTCGGAGAGGAGATCGTAGGCGCGCGCCGGCTGCCGCGAAGGACAGGCATAGCGCAGCGGACGTCGCCAGGCGTCGACCGGCATGCTCGCGAGATAGGGACGCCGCTCGCCCTCCGAGGTGGTGAGCTCTGCGAGATCGCGCGGACACTTGCCGTCGTGATCGGCACGAAACGTGTCGACCGCCGTACGCGCTTGCTCGATCGCTTCGCGGGTGACGCGCAAGTCGCGACGACGGAGATCGCGGAACACGATCCATCCCACGAGGAGCGCGATCACCGAGCCGAGGATCATCCAACGCAAGCGCCGTCCCGGCAGCGAGAGCGCGCGCGAGACTCCCCGCTTCTCCCAGGGGAAGTAGATCGTCCGTTCGCGGCGACGGCGGGAGAAGAGGGCCATCTCGTTCAGGCATCACTGGTTGAAGTCGTTCATCTGGATGAGCGGCATGAGAATGGCGAAGGCGATGAAGCCGACCGCGCCGCCCATGATGACGATCATCAGCGGCTCGAGGAGGGACGTCAGCGCGGTGATGCGCGTCTCGATCGCCGACTCGTAGCTGGAGGTGACTGCCTCGAGCATCTGCTCGAGCTGTCCGCTCTTCTCACCGACGGCGATCATGTGGGTGACGATCGGTGGAAAGCGCTTCGAGCGCCGGAGGGGCTCGGCGATGCTCTCGCCTTCGCGGATGGAGCCGGTCGCGTCCTCGACGACTTTTTCCAGGGCGGCGTTGCCGATGACGGCGCGGACGATGTCCATCGCGCGGAGGAGCTGCACGCCGCTCGCGAGCAGAGTCGAGAGCGTGTTGGCGAAGCGGGCGACGGCGATCATCTGGAAGAGCTTCCCGAAGATCGGGAGCTGGAGGAGCATGCCGTCGAAGGCGACCTTCCCTCGCGGCGTCTTCATCCAGAGGAGCGTCGCCCCGACGGCGGCGCCGATGACGAGCCCGGGCACCACCGAGACGATGAAGCGCAGCATCTGCTCGCGCATCAAGAGCTCGGCGAGGCCAATCAAGCAGGCGATGCCGAGCATCGTCGTCTGCCCGGTGCCGCCCTTCTTCTTCGGCTTCTTCGCCCGCGCCTCGGTCGCGTTCTCGGGGGGAGGCGTGTCGGAGAGGAGCATGTATCCGGGGCCGCCGATGAAGGCGCCGACGAGGATGCCGTGGCTGATCGGCGAGGAAAATGCGCCAGAAACGATGATCAGGAGTGACGTGTACCAAGGTAGCGCGCGCTCGAGAGACGCGAAGATCGCCGTCACCTTGGGCACGACGCCGATCATCAGCACCGAGATGAGGATGCCGCCGATGAAGAGCATGAGGATGGGGTAGGCCATCGCGGCCATCACCTTCCCCTTCAACTTCGCCTGCGTGTCCATGAAGGTGGCGAGACGATCGAGCACGGTCTCGAGCGTGCCCGAGGCTTCACCGGCGGCGACCATGTTGATGTAGAGCGAGGGGAAGACCTGCGGGTGCTCGGCGAGCGCGTCGGCGAAGGCGGTGCCCTCGTTCACCTGCTCGCGGACGGCGGCGAGGACGTGCTTGAATTGATCTTTCTCGACCTGCTCGGCGAGCGCGCCGATCGAGTCCGCCAGTGGAATTCCGGCCTTGATCAGCGTCGCCAATTGCCGCGTGACGAGCGCGACGTCACCGGTGTTGGGGCGCGAGAGGAAGGCGAAGAGCTGGATGTCGCGCGCCTTCTTCTCGGAGGCTGCGCGCGCTTCGGTGGCGTTGGTGAGGACGATGCCTTCACGTCGCAAGGACGCGCGCAACGCCTTCGGATTGTCGGCGTCGCGGACGCCGCGAATCTCTTTGCCGCTGGCAGCAGTGACCCCTCGGAACTGGAAGACGGCCATTCTGCGCCTGCCTTTCCTACTCGACCTCTTCCGCCGTCGCCGCGAGCACTTCGTCGACCGAGGTCATCCCGGAGAGCACCTTGCGCGCACCGTCGTCGCGCATCGTGTCCATGCCGTTCTCGACGGCGGCGCGACGAATCGAGGTGGCGTCGGCGTGCTTGAGGATGAGCGAGCGCACCTGCTCGTCGATGAGCATCAGCTCGTAGATGCCGCGTCGCCCGGTGTAGCCCGAGCCGCCGCACTTGTCGCAGCCCTTGGTCTGCGGCGGACGATAGAAAATAGGCCTATTTTCGTCAGGCGGAATCGGCGGCCAGTAGTCGACGCCGCGCGGTGAGTACTGCGCCGTCATCTTGCGCGCGAGACGCTGACGACGCGCGTCGAGGTCCATGGCGAGCTGCTCGAGCTCGTAGTCGAGGGCCTCGTACGGCTCTTTGCACTTGTCGCAGAGCATGCGCACGAGCCTTTGGGCGAGGATGCCGATCATGGAGGACGCGACCATGAACGGCTCGACCTCCATCTCGGTCAGACGCGCGACCGCACCAGCGGCGTCGTTGGTGTGAATCGTCGAGAGCACGAGGTGACCGGTGAGCGACGCGTGCACGGCGATTTCAGCCGTCTCGCGATCGCGAATCTCGCCGACCATGATGACGTCGGGATCTTGACGGAGGAAGGCGCGGAGCGCGCTCGCGAACGTGAGGCCAATCTTCGAGTTGACGTGCAGCTGGTGGATGCGCGGGAGCTCGTACTCGACCGGATCTTCCGCCGTCAGGATGTTGAGGTTCGGCTTGTTGATGCGGTTGAGGCAGGCGTACAGCGTCGTCGTCTTGCCGGCGCCCGTCGGGCCGGTGACGAGGATGATGCCGTGCGGCCGGTTGATGAGGTGGTCCATCAACGCGTACTCGCGCTGGTAGAAGCCGAGGTCGGGGAGGTCGAGGAGGATCGACGACTTGTTGAGGAGACGCATCACGATGCGCTCGTGACCACGCGACGTCGGAATCGTCGAGACGCGGATGTCGACGCCTTTTCCCGCGATTTTCAGGGTGATGCGGCCGTCCTGGGGGAGCCGCTTCTCGGCGATGTTGAGCCCCGCCATGATCTTCACGCGGGCGACGATGTTGGGCATCGTGCTCTTGGTCGCGCGACGCGCCTCGTGGAGCTCGCCGTCGATGCGGAAGCGCACCATGACCTCGCGCTCTTCCGGCTCGATGTGGATGTCGCTCGCACGACGCCGACTGGCCTCGGAGAAGAGCGAGTTCACCCAGCGGATGATCTGCGCTTCGTCGCCGCTGACGTCGATGATGTCGACGAGCTCTTCTTCCTCGGCGTCACCGTCGCGCTTGAGGTCTTCGCTGGTGTTGAGGCGCTCCCAGAAGGCGTTGATGGTGTCGACGATGAGCGTGCCGGGGGCGATGGCGACGTCGACCGGTTGGCCGAAGGTGGCGCGCACGTCGTCTTGGGCCGCGAGGTCGAGCGGATCGGCCGAGAGCATCTGCACGCGCTTGCCGCCGCCCGGCTGATCGACGGTGCCGAAGGCGATGGCCTTGTGCTGCTTCTGCCAACCGATCGGCAGGCGCGTGGCGACGTCGGGGACGATCGAGGTGGCGTCGAAGCGCTCGATGAAGGCGAGACCGCACTCATCGGCGAGGGCTTTGGCAATCGCCCCCTCGTCGGCGGCGCGCGACTGCACCGCGAGATCGAGGAGCGAGCCGCCCTTCTCTTCTTGCGCCGCGAGGAGCTCTTCGATGCGCTGCGCAGGGACGACCCCGCGACGCACCAAAATCTCCCCGAGGTAGCGCTGGCTCATGACTGCTCGCTCAATTCTCGATGATGACGGAGTGGAGGAGCTGCGGCCCGGGCTTGAGGATGGTCGGCGGCTGACCGACCGGCTGCGGCGGCGGAGGTGGCGGCGGCGCGCCCCCAGGAATCGGCTGCAGCGGCTGATTGCCGATGCCACCGGCTGCACCTGCGGCTCCCGCGCCCGGAGGCACGTCACCGACCGGCTTGCTCACCTCGTGCGTCTTCACTTCCTTCGGCTTGCCGAACTCGTCGAGCGCGTCGCGATCGTCGACCTTCATGTACGCCTGGCGAATCTCCTCGAGGAGCCCGCGCGTGCGCGTGTAGTCGATGTTCTGCTCGTACTGGCCTTCTTTGCCGGCGAAGACGAAGTAGCGATCGAGGAACTCCTGACGCTCTTCCATCTTGCGCTCGAAGATGGCGCGGAGGTCGGCCGGATCGCGGATGACGTACGGCGTGAGGATGAGGAGGAGGTTGCGCTTCTGGTTGCGCTTGGTCGTCTGCTTGAAGAGCACGCCGATGAGCGGGATGTCGCCGAGCACCGGGACCTTCGTCTCTTCGCTGGAGACGAAGTCGCGGACGAGGCCGCCGATGACGATGGTCTGCTGGTCTTGGATGACGACCTGGGTCTTCGCCGTGCGCTGGACGATGGTCGGCAACGTCGTGCCCTGACCAGCGCCCAGCTCGCTGATTTCCTCGTCGATTTCCAGACGAACTTCGTTCGAGTCGTTGATGTGCGGGACGAGCTTGATCTTGGTGCCGACGTTCTGACGGCTGATGCCGCCGAACGCACCGCCGCCGACGCCGAGGCCGCCGAAGCCGCCGGGAAGGCCGCCCGGGAGGCCGCCGGCCGCGCCGCCGAGACCGGGGAGACCGCCGCCGAGGATCGACGACTGCAGCGGCACGTTCTCGCCGACGTTGATTTCGGCGGGCACGTTGTCGGTCGCCATGATGTGCGGCGTCGAGAGCACGTTCGAGTCGCCGCTCGTCGTCAGCGCCTGCAACGCGACGCCGAACGCGGGGATCGAGATGCCGATGCCGGCGAGCGTGAGGAGCTGGTTGCTGCGCACGCCGAGGGCGAGGCCCTGCAGCGAGGTCGGATCGCTCAGGTTGGGGAAGGTCGCCGAACCGAGCGCGTTCGAGCCGCCGAGGATGACCGAGTCGGGGCTGGAGATGCTGTCGCCGCCGTGGAAGCTGACGCCGAGCTTGTTCGAGTGGTTGGTCGACACCTCCATGATCACCGCTTCGATGAACACCTGGCGGCGCGACTGATCGAGCTTGTCGATGACGTTGCGGAGGCTGGCGTAGTCGCGGAGCGAGCTGGTGATGACGAGCGAGTTGGTCGACTTGTCCGCGGTGATGCGGATGGCGCCCTCGAAGATGGTGACCGAGCTCGCTCCGCCGCCGGGCTTCGGCGCCGGCGCACCGGGAGCGCCCGCCGCGCCGGCCTTGTTCGCGATGTCGTTGAGCGTCTTGCTCAGCTCTTCGGCGTCGGCGTGCTGCAGCGGAAGGACGTGGATTTCGCCTTCGCCGGAGAGCGGCACGTCGAGTCGCTTGATGAGCTCGAGGATGCGCAGATACGCCTTCTCGGTGCCGATGATGACGATCGAGTTGGTGCGATCTTCGGGGACGATCTTGGTGACGCGCGAGTCGATCGACTGGCTGCCAGGACCTTTGACCGCCGCCGGTGCCGCCGCCGCGCCCTTGCCGACGTCGAAGATCTCGCCGAGCTTGGTCGCGATTTCCTGCGCGCCGGCGTAGTGAATCGGCTCGACCCACACCTGATCGCCGATGCCGGCGACGTCGATCTCTTCGACCAGCGACATCATGCGTTTGATGTTGGTGCCGGTGTCGGTGATGATCAGCAGGTTGCCTGGCGAGTAGATGGTGATGTCGCCGTCGCGCGATTTGAAGTGCGTCAGCACGTTCGCCACTTCGTCGGCGGTGACGTAGCTGAGCCGATGCAAGCGCGTCAGGTAGCGATCTTCGGGTCCGTTGTTGGCGCCGACGCCGTAGATCTGCGTCGGCTGCGTGACGACCCCCGGGGTCTCGATGATCTTGAGGAATTTCCCGTGCGGAATGACGGTGAGGCCGTTGGTCTCGAGGATCGAGAGGAACGCCTGGTAGGCCTCGGCGACGGTGACCTTCTGCGGTGAGTAGATGGTCGCTTTGATCGCGCGGACCTTGCCGCCGAAGATGAAGCGCTTGCCGGTGAGCTGCCCCATCACCTTGATGAGCTCGGGGAGGTCGGCGTCCTCGAGCGAGAACTGCACCTTGTAACCGGGCGGACGCGGCTCGAACTCGATCTCGTCCTTGAACTGCGGCAGGTTGCCGGTGTCGCTCGAGGCCTTGCCGCCAGGACCGATGCTGGAGCTCGGGCTCGGCGAAATAGGCTTGCCGAGCGGCGGCGCAGCGGTCGTCCCCCCGACGGGCGGAGCAACGCCACCACCAGGTCCGGGAGGAGGCGGAGGCGTCCCCGGTCCGGGAACCGGCGGCGGAGGCGTGGTGACGGCGACCGGCGGCGGCGGTGCGCCTGCCTTGTTGTTGAGGAGCGTCGGGTTCGGCTGCGCCTTCTGGATGATGTTCGGCGCCGGCTTCGGCTGCGCGTTGGCGAGCCCGATGCAGCCGAGGATGGCCATTCCGAGCGCGAGCCCCGCGCGAACGCCTCGCGCGCCGTACGCCAAATTCCGCTTTGCCTTGTCGACCATGGGGGGACCGTTGCTCCGTTCGCGTCCGTTACTTGACGTTGAAGACGATGTTGGTCGGCTTGTCGCCACGGTTGATGCCGATGGTGATCTCGGGCGCCGTGCGCAGCTTGGCGTAAGCCTCGAGCGCCTTCTCCGGGCTCGTCATGTCGAAGCCGTTGATCGTGCGGAGCACGTCGCCGTTCTGCAGCCCGAGCTTCCCGAGGAGGGTGTCGGGCCGGATGTTGAGGAGGCGGATGCCGATCGTCTTCCCGTTCTGTTGCTCGGGGACGATGCGCGCCGTCTTCATCAGCTCGGCTTGGTTCTCGATGATCTTGTCGACGACGATGCGATCGATGTTGTAGTTCGTGTCGTCGATTTTCTGGATGCCCTTCTCGATGATCGGATCGATCGGGGAAGGGGCGCCCGGCGGCATCGGCGCGCCTGGACCAGGCTGCGGAATCGCCGGTGCCGGCGCCGGAGCGGGCGGCGGGGGCGGCATGAACATGCCGATGTAGCAGTAGGAGCTGGCGTCCCTGAAGTAGACCTTCTCGCGGACGATGACGGCGACGGTGCGGCCAGAGACGGTGCCGCCTTCGCGGACCATCGGCTTGTTGGCGGCGCCCTCACCGGTCGAGAAGACCGCGAACGAGAACTTCGGCTGAATGGGATCGACGATCGTGATCGAGAGCCGCGTCGGACCGGTGCACTGCGAGAAAAGACGCTCGGTCGAGTCGTCGTCGACGGTCGGGGTGACGACGGCGACGACCGGCGGCAGATCGCGGATCGGGCCGGTGACCGAGTCGAAGACGTTGGCCTCGAGGATCTCGCGTGACGAGAGGATGCGCGTCGGTACCGCGCCACTCGCCGAGCCCATCGGCCGGTTGGCGGGGTGCGGCGTGACCGCTGCGTTGTCGAGCGGCAGCAGCTTACCGGCGAGGAGCTGCGTCGCTCCCGCCGCGAAAAAATAGGTCGACGCCGCGCCGAGCGCGATGATCACGACCCAGAAATTGCGCTTGAGCCAGGCGTCCATTGGGGAGGAGAGAGAGGCGAGGGAGAGAGCGAACCGTGTCGGCCGAGGGAGAACGGACGTTCCGGTCCGTAGCCGCGTCTACCGCGCGACGTTGGTGACGTCGAGACCGATCGACACTCCGCCGAGCGCTTTTCTGCGAGCCCTGTGCCATCACCCGCTCATGCGCCTTTCCACGGAGAATCGCGCGCTGGCGTTCGCTCTCCGTTGGCCACGTTGGCAGCGGAGCCGCGTCCTACTCCTCGCCCGCTGCCAATTTGGCAGGCCGAGTCTCTCTCCCACCCCGACCCCGTTCAGAGATTGCCCTCGCACCCGGCGGATCCGCTACCCTGGACTTCGATGTTCAAGGACACGCTTCGTCAGATCGTCGACTCGACCGACGGCGCCATCGCCGGGCTCCTCATGGGCTTCGATGGCATCGCCGTCGAGAGCTACACCCGCGACGGCAACGACGGCGCCAAGGACATCAACGAAATCGGGATGGAGTTCAGCGTCATCCTCGGATCGATCAAGCGCGCTGCCGAGACCCTCGAGGCTGGAAGCGCACGCGAGGTCGCCATCCAGTCCGAGCACCTGACGACCTTGATCCGCGTGATCAACGACGACTACTTCGTGGCGATGACGATGCGGCCCGACGGCAACCCGGGCAAGGGGCGCTTCGTCCTCCGCACGGCGGCGCCGCGTCTGGTGCAAGAGCTCGAGTGATCATCCTCGTCCTCTCGGGGCCGAACCTCCAGCTCCTCGGCACGCGCGAGCCTGAAATCTACGGCCGCGAGACGCTCGACGAGATTCATCGAGGGCTCGAGCACGAGGCGAAGACCCGCGGCGCCGAGGTCGATTGCCGCCAGTCCAACCACGAAGGCGCGCTCCTCGATTGGATCGCCGAAGCGCGTGGACGATGCGCTGGCATCCTCATCAACGCCGGCGCGTACACCCACACGTCGATCGCGCTCCGCGACGCGATCAAGGCGGTCGCGCTCCCCTGCGTCGAGGTGCATCTCTCGAATCCCGAGGCGCGCGAGCCGTTCCGCCGCCGTTCGCGCCTCGCGCCGGTGTGCCTGGCGAAGGTGTCGGGATTCGGCGCGCGCTCGTACGCGCTGGCGTTGCGTGGCCTGCTCGATTTCCTTGGCGCGCGCTGATTGCGCGGCTAGCAGCCGCTCTCCATGGCAAAAGCTCCCGTCGAAACGCGGCGCAGTGCGGCATCGAGCTCGTTCGTCTCTCCCGAAGAGTTGGAAGCTCTCCTCGAAGTGATGGCGCGTCACGACGCCTCAGAGGTCACCCACGTGCGCGTCGTCGACGGTGTCCGCTCACGTCTGACGATTCGTCGCGGCGGTCAGCCCATCGTGCACGCCGTCGCCGCCGCGCCCGCTCCGGCCGCGGGGCCGGCTCGTGCGCAAGTCAGCCACGCGGCCGCACCGGTCGCCGCGGCCGCGCCTGCTGCAGAAGCCATCGAGGAAGGCGTCGTCTTCGTCACCTCGCCGCTCGTCGGCACGTTCTATCGCGCGCCTTCGCCCGACGCGGCCTCGTTCGCGGACGTCGGCACCAAGATTCGCCCTGGTCAGCGCCTCTGCATCGTCGAAGCGATGAAGCTGATGAACGAGATCGAAGCCGAAATCGAGGGCACGATCCTCGAGGTCCTGGTCGAGAACGGCAAGCCCGTCGAGTACGGCCAGAAGCTCTTCAAGGTGAAGAAGGGCTGAGCCGAGCACCATGCGCGCCATCCTCCTCGTCGCCGGCGTCGGTCGTCGCCTCGCAAACCCCGATCGTCCGAAGAGCATGCTCGAGCTCGGAGGCAAGACGCTCATCGAGCGTCACCTCGACGCGCTCACCCGCGCTGGCTGCACCGCGCTGACGCTGGTCGTCGGTCACCTCCACGATCAGATCGAGCGCGAGGTCGAGCGCGTGGCGCCGAAGATCCCCGTGCGCGTCCGCTTCAACGAGCACTACCGCGAAGGGAGCGTCGTCTCGCTCCACACTGCGCGCGAAGATCTCTCGAGCACCGAGTCGACGGTGGTGATGGACGGCGACGTCCTCTACGAGCACCAGCTCCTCTCACGCCTGCGAGAAGGCGGCCTCGGCCTCGGCGGTGGGGGCGAATGCGAATCTGCGAGCGCGTTCCTCGTCGACATCCGCAGCGACGAAACCGGCGAAGAGATGATGGTCGGCGTGCGTGGAGGCCGAGCGCGGCGCATCGCCCGTCGCGTCGGCAAAGGCGACGATCACGGCCCTTGGGACCTCGTCGGCGAGAGCGTCGGCTTCCTCAAGATCGCCCGCCAGCACGCTGCACCGATGCGCGCGGCCCTCGAAGCGCACGTCGCTGCCGGCAAGCGCAACACCGAATACGAAGCGGTCTACGACACGTTCATGGACACGCACGAGGTCGGCGTCGTGTCCGTCGACGACTCGCCGTGGACCGAAATCGACTTCGAGGGCGACGTCGCTCGGGCCCGCGACGAAATTCTCCCGGCCATCGAAGCGCGCGCCGCGTCAAAGGGCTGATTCATCGAGAAACGCGGACGTCGCCCCGGCGGCGTCGCCGTTACGCTCGGAAAAATCGTCGATCGCGCAGATCGGGCGAGGCGCTGACGCGTAACTAGAGGGGAAACGAGGTCCCCATGAGCGACGCCAGCCCCCGCAAGAAGCCGATTCCGCACCCGATCGCCCGCGGTATCACGCGCGGCGAGGGCGGCGAGCGTCGAGGGCTCGCTCCGAGTCGCGTGCGCAGCATCCTTCCCTCGGTCGCCTTTTTGGCAGCCGCCCTCGCTGCCGCCCCGCTCCTGGTCGCATGTGGGCACCACGACGACGTCTCGATCGTCGCCGAGCGTCACGTCCGCGGAAAGGCCGATCCTCAGGTCAAGGCCTCGTCGACGGGCGAAGAGCTTCCCGTCGTTTCGAGCGTCACGACCGTCACCAGCACTCCAATCGGCGGAAACCCCGACATGATCGAGGTCACGACGACGCCGACCGGGAC
>JANYDK010000101.1 GCA_025363655.1 Deltaproteobacteria bacterium
GAACGTGCAGATCACCGGCGCACCCGCGGGCCAAGGCGCGCTCGTGGTCAAGGGGGCCTCCGACATCGGGCCGGGCATGAACCTCAGCACCAACGGCGCCCACGTCGATGCTGATGCCGTTGTTGGCGTTGGTGTTGAAGAGGTTGTCGCCTGAGCTCGACCCGATGATGTGGACGTTGCCGCTGCCGATGACGTTGATGCCGTTGGCGCCGTTGGTGCTGAGGTTCATGCCCGGCCCGATGTCGGAGGCCCCCTTGACCACGAGCGCGCCTTGGCCCGCGGGTGCGCCGGTGATCTGCACGTTCTTGATTTTCGCGGGTGCGACGACGATGCCGTTGTTGAGGACGATCGCGTTTCCCGAGAAGCCGGTCGGCGGGAGCACCGCAAAGCCATCGACGGCGCCCCCAGGCTCGATTTCGACGATGCAATTGCCGGAGCCGACCGGACAGCTTCCGCCGCCGGTGATGCGCGCGGCCACGCCTGGACCGACGAGCGCGATGTTGTTGCGCACCACGACCACGCCCGTCTCGTTGTAAGCGACGACCGAAGCGCTGGTGCCGCCGACGACGTGAATCGTGCGCGTCGACAGCAGGATCCACGAGAGCTCGGTCGCTTCGCGAATGGTGTGGAACGGGCAGTCGGAGGTGCCGTTGCTCGGCTTCTTCGACGTGGCGTCGACATAGAGATCGGGAGCAGCGGCCGCGAGGACCGAGCAGGGACTGATCGCGTCGGTGCCAGCCTCGATCGGGATCGCATCGGGGGACGCGTCGAGGATCGGGTTGGTGTCGATGCCGCCGTCACTGCTGCCGCCGTCGGTCCCGCTGTCGGACCCGCCATCACTGCCAATGACGTCGCTGCCGACGTCGGGACTTGGGCTGGTGTCGAGGTCGGCGCTGTCGGTGGGCGGCGCTCCGGTGTCGTCTCCTCCGCCGGCGACGTCGAAGCTCGCGGACGAGCAACCAAAAGTAGCGACCGTGAACAGAGCCGTCGAAGCACGCAGAGCGGCCGAGCGCAGGGACATTCGTTGCCTCCATCGTCGACACAGCAAGAGCCGAGCCCCGAGGTCAGGAGGAGAGCCCCGTCGACGAATCGTCGACAAAAATAGGGATCGCACACGTTGCCCCACACACGCGGAGACATTCGGTGCGTTGAACTTTTTGCGAGCGACGCTGGAATCAGTCCCAGCGCGAGATGAGCGGCGAAGGGTCTCCGGTGGCCACGAGCCACAGCTGGTGCGCCGCGCGCGTGGCGCCGATGTGCAGCAGATGGCGCGACTCGTCGTCGTTGCCGTAGCTCTGCGCGTTGACGTCGAGGAGGACGACGTAGTCCCACTCGAGGCCCTTCACCTGCTTGACGTCGGTGACGTCGACGCCGTTGCGGAAGACGAAGTCCTGCTCGCGCACCCGCCGAAGGTTGGGGATCTCGGCGCGCGAGAGCACGTCGTAGTAGATTTCGGCCTGCCACGGGTGACGGGCGACGAGGGCGATGCTCGCCATCGGTTCACGCATCGCCAAGTCACGAAGCGCGCTCGCGAGAAAAGCCGCCGCGGCACCTGCGTCGCCGAAGAGGTGGCACTCGATGGGAGCGCCGTCACGCGTCGCCGTCGGCGGCACCTCGGGCGCGAGCGGTCCGAGCACCTCGCGTGCGAGCTCGAGCACCTGCCGGGTCGAGCGGTAGCCAATCGTCAGCGGCTCCACCTCGACGTGCGGAAGGCCTAGTTTTTCCAGGGCGGGAGCGAACTCACCGAGGCCGGTGTCGAGGGTGAGCCGCTGCGCGACGTCGCCCGCCAAGGTCATCGAGCGCTCGCCGCCGACGAGGTTGGTGCAGCCGACCAAGACCGCCAGATCGATGGCCGCGCAGTCCTGCACCTCGTCGACGAAGACGTGCTCGTACATCAACGTCTGCTTGCCCTTGCCGTGAATCGCGCCGCGCACGCGTTGGTAGAGACGGAGGAAGAGCGCGTCGTCTTCAGCGTCGAGCGCGGGGCCGAGCTCTTCTTCTTCGTCGGCGGCGCGACCGTCCATGCCTTGCCGACGCGCGGGCCCTTCGTCGCGATCGCCACCGTCGTCGTCGTCGCGATAGGCCGGGCGCTTCTCGTCGTCGTCGGCGGTGCTGCGCGCCTTCGGCTTCGGCCGGATGCGCTCGCCGTCGATCGAATCGTCGTCGATGCGCTCGGCCTCTTCGGCGGTGGCCCCACGATCGTCGCGCGCGCGGCGGCCCGCTTCACCCTCGGGCTCGACGTCTTTCCCGTCTCGCCCGTCTTTGCCGCGAATCTCGGTGTGACCCCCGAGGAGCGAGACGACGGCCTCGCAGCGACGCGAGCACCAACGAAGCGACTCTTCGACGTCGTTGCGCGTGAGCGGCGCCAAGCCAGCCACCGGCGGCGCCTGCAAGAGCCCGAGGATGGCTGTCCGATCGGTGAGCAGTTCAGCCCAAATCCAGACGATTTCGCGCGCACGTCGGTAGTTGCGCGTGACCGCGTGCTCGAGCGGAAGACGTGTCGTCGACACCGGAGGCGGCGCGATCGCCAACTTGACGAGCCCGGTGATCCAGCGACGAAGGCCGGCGAGGCGTCCGGCGATCGGACTCTCGTGGAGCGCATCCCAGGCCGCGAGGAAGGGCTTGCCCACCTCGGGCGCGGCCTTCTCGAAGAGCGCGCGCAGCTCGACGTCGATTGATCGGCTCAGCTCGTCGACGCGTGACTCGAGGAGCCCGAGCAGCGCCGGATGCTTCTTCAGCTTCACCACCGCCGAGGGCGTCTCGTCGGTGACGCGCGACGGGAGCTGCGGCAAGGCCCGGATGCGCGCGTCGCGTTGCCACTCTGCGAGGGTGACGACCGGCACGTCGGGCACCTCGAGCGCCGGGAGCACGCGCGCCGTGTAGTTCGCGAGCGCGCGGCTCGGCACGATGACGATCATCCGATCGGCGACGAAGCGACGCGGCGCCTGGAACGCGAGGTAGGCGATGCGATGCAAGCCGATCGTCGTCTTGCCGCTGCCCGCCCCACCCTGGATGACGACCACGCCCGCCGCCGGCCGAGAGATCGCCTCGAACTGCTTCGGATCGAGAAGAGCCGCGATTTCAGGGAGAAAACGATCGCGACGACCGATTCCCTCTTCGCCGTGCCCTTCGCCGAGCACGCCACGTCGCGTCGCCTGCTCGCTCGGAAGAACGGCGGTGCCTTGTCCGCCCGCGAGACGCGTCGCGCGCGCAGCGACGGTGCGAAAGCTCCCGTCCTTGGTACGGATGTAGATCGCCTCCGCACCGCCGACACGCATCAACTTCCCATGCGTGATGGTGACGTCGCGCCGAACGACGACCTCGCCCTCGACGTCCTTGTCGCCGAACGACTCCTCGTAGGACTCACCCTCTTGGTAGCGGTAGTAGATGCGGCTCACCGGCGCGTTGCGCCAATCGACGACGCGCACGCCCCGCTCGGAGTCGAGATACGTCGCCCGCCCGAGGCACACGTCCCGCGCCCGCCCGCTCTCGAGCAGCCGCATGTGCGCAAAATAAGGCGATCGCGCGTCGAGCGTCCCCACCGGCACCTCGGCCCGCCGCGCCGCGACCGCCTGCAGACGCTCCATCTGCGCGATCAGCGGAGGAGCATCCTCGAGCCGCGCCTCGGCCAGCTCGTCACGCAACGCCACGAGCTCGGCGTCGTAATCACGCCGCACCGTCTGGAGCGTGCGCGCGCGCAGCGACTCATGGACGCGATCGAGCACTTTTTGCTCGTCGCGAACGACGTCGGGGAGGTCGGGATCCGGAAGGGGGGGGGTCACTGGGGGTTGGAGGGCGTAGGACGGGATTGGGGAGGATGCCAGTGGGCGCGGCCGCGGGCGCGGTACGCCGAGCGATGGCGTTCGACGAACGGACGTTCGATCGCCAGCGAGCGCGGCGATCGAGCTCGCCCGACGACTATTCTTTACACACTAAGGATGAAAGATGCCGCCGTCGGCGTAGCGTTTGGAGAAGCCGTCACTGCCACCCCAGATGATCGCTTCGCTTCCCGTCCAAACGATGTGTGCGCTGCGCCGCGCGATCGGAGCGCCGGCGGTATCGAGCTTCGACCAAGTGCCGCTCGCGAGATCGTAGGCGGCGCCGCCGCTCACCGGTGAAGGCATCGAGGTCGTGAGGCCCGACCAGACGAAGAGCTTCTTGCCGTCGCTCCATCGCCGCCGCTGGTGAGACGCGCGCCGGTCTTCTTTGCGAGGGTGCTGGCGTCGGTGCCCCCGTAACGCGAAAACGGCTCAGGTCATCGAGTCGAAGCTCAGACCTTCGCCTTCGTCTTCACGACGAGGGGAAGAACCACGGCGGCGACTGCGCCGAGGAAGACCATCCAAAGCCCGTAGCCGGCGGCGTCGTGGAACATGGCGAGGACGACGCGGGCGACGGAGAAGACGCCGTAGCCAAGGATGCCGATGCCGGTGAGGAAGGCGGCGCGGCGGGCCATGATCGGGCTGCGGAGGGCGCCGAAGATCATGAAGGCGCCGCCGACGGGGATGATGAAGAGGGCGTAGCGATCCCAGCCGCTGGCGGCGCGCGCGAGGTCGAGCCCGCTGACGGTCGCGCCCCATCCACGCAGCCACTGCGTGAAGAAGCCGACGACGAGGAGGACCCCCGCGAACCCGATGAGCTTGGAGACCGAACGCTCTTCCATTGCGGAAAGTCTCACCGAGCGTCGGCGTGTCGGCAAGGCCGGGCGAGCGCGACGAAGACGATGCGCTGCATCAAGCAGGAGCGGCTTCGACGAGGGCAACGACTTGCGACGGCAAAAAAGGCTTCTCCAGGCACTCGTTTTGGATGCTGGCGAGGAACTCTTCGACGCCGGAGCCGAAGACGCCGCCGGTCATGAAGACGATTTTGGCGGCCGCGGAGGGGAGCTCGCGAAGGAGTTGGCGATAGAGCTCGATGCCGCTGAGCTCGGGCATCATCAAATCGCAGAAGATGACGTCGAAGACGCTGGCGCGGACGAGCTGCAACGCCTGCGAGCCGTGCGTGGCGACGACGACGTCGTGACGGGCGCCGAGGAGGAGCGCGAAGGCTTCACCGATCTCGACCTCGTCGTCGACCACCAGCACTCGCCGTCGCGACGTCGCCTGCGGCGAGTCCTTCGGCGGCACGATGCGTGGACGTGGCGCTTTGTCCGGCGCGGCGGAGGATGCCGGCGGAAGGAGCACGCGAAAGGTCGAGCCCTTGCCGAGCACCGTCTCGAGCTCGATGCGACCGCCGAACGAGGAGACGAGCTTTTGGCAGATGGCGAGGCCGAGGCCGGTGCCGACGCCGACGGCTTTGGTGGTGAAGAACGCTTCGAAGACCTGGGACACGTTCTCCGGTGCGATGCCGGTGCCGGTGTCACGCACCTCGACCACCGCTTCTCCGGCGGCGTTCGTGCGGGTGACGAGGCGGATGCGTTGATGGACGGCGTCGCCGACGGGGATCGCGTGCGCCGCGTTCTGGATGAGGTTGAGGAAGACCTGCACGAGGCGTGGCTCGTTGGCGTCGACGAGCGGGACCGCGCCGAAATCTTTCTCCAGCGTGGCGTGGTGCCGAACCTCGTTGCGGATGAGGCTCGAGGCCGAGTCGAGGAGGCGACGAAGATCGATGCGCGATGTCGTGTCTTGCTCGATGCGCGAAAATGCCCGCAAATCACGGACGATCAAGCGCACGCGTTCGGCGCCGCTGAGGCAGGCGCGGAGGCCCTTCATCACGTCTTCGTGGGTGGCGTCGTCGAGCGCCTCGCCCTTCGTTCGGCCGAGCGTGTCGAGGACGAAGTCGACGTTGCTCATGACGTAGGCGAGTGGGTTGTTGATCTCGTGGGCCACGCCCGCGGCGAGCGTGCCCATCGTCGCCAGGCGATCGGAGAGCTGCAGTTGCGCCTGCGCCCGGCGGAGCTCGCGATCGTCACGGGCGACGACGACGATGCCCTCGAGCGCGCCGTCGCTCGCGAGAATCGGCGAGACGTTGACCGAGAGCGCGATCGGCTCGCCTGATTTTCCACGGAAAATCAGCGCTCGATTGCGCACCGGACTCTTCTCGACGGCGACGGCGAGACCTTCGGCAAACGAGGCGTCGCGGGGGCCGACGAGGCCGTCGAAGCGGAGCCCGACGAGCGCGAGCGCGTGATCGAAGCCGAGGAGCCGCGCTGCCGCTCGATTGGCGCGCCGGACGTGACGTTGCAAATCGAGCAGGAGCACGCCGTCGACCATCGAGTCGAGGATCGTCTCGAGGACGGCGCGGTGACGATCGACCTCCGAGAACGCCTCACCGACCTTGCCCGCGGTGTTGTTGAGGAGCGACGCGAGGACGTCGATCGGGTCGCCTTTCTCCGAGCGCTCGGCGCGCGCATCGAAGTTGCCGGCGGCGAGCGAGGCGAAGGCTTCGGTGAGCTGCGCGACCCCGCGCTCGAGCCCTTCGCGTTGACGTTCACGCTCTTTCCACAGCCGATCGAGCTCCTCGGCGATGACGTTGACGAACATCGCCATCACGTCGGTGGTGTCTTTTTTGAAGCTTCGCGGGACCCGCACCGTGAAGTCGGCGCGCGCCAAGCGTACGAGCGCGGGGATGACCTCCTCGGCGATGGCGCGTTCAATCGCGCGCTCGGGAGGCGTCGCTTCCTCGGTCACATCCGACCGCCGCTCGCCGCGTTCATTTCGGCGATCCAGGCGCGCGCGTCGTCGAGCGATTTGAAGACGTTGGTCGGCCTCCCCGGCTTCGAGAGACCGGTGAAGACCTGCGAGGTGGCGTAGCCGTAGAAGGTCTCGCCGACGAGCGCGAAACAGGTCGTCGGCAAGGCGTTCGCTTCGTCCGCGTAGACCGCGCGCGCGCCGGCGTCTTGTTGCACGACCGTGTCCATGAAGACGACGACGGCCCCGGGATGACCGAGCCCGCGCCAGTGGCCTGCTTGGAAGGCGAGGCTCTCGCGCGCCGTCTTCTCGTCGTCGGTCGTGTTCTCGTGAGGGATGATGCCGAGGATGTCGGGCGCGAGTTCGTAGAAGTCGGCGTTGCTCGAAGAACCGACTTTCTTCCACGCAGGGTCGAGGTTGGTCATGGTCGTCGCTCCTTCACGGACTCGTCACGGGTTCTTCAGGGATTCTCGGCGGTCGTCTGCTCGTCCCAAATCGGCCCCGTCGGGACGCTCGCGAGGAGCGTCGAGAGCACCGGCACACCCACACGATCGAGCACGTTTCGCAGGGCGAGGACGTCGATCTCGTGGACGCCGTCGACCGGGAGCCCGCCGCCGATGCCGGGGAATTGCTTCTCGAGCGCTTGGAGAAGTCGTGCACGCATCTGCAGCGCGGCGTCGGCATCGGCGCGACGACGGAGCTCTTCGACCCGGGCCAGCGCCTCGCGAATGCTCTGCCGGAGGACTTCGTTGCGCCACGGTTTGGTGAAGTAACGATGGACCTCGCTGCGGTTGATCGCATCCATCGCCGACTCGAGCGACGCGTCGCCGGTGAGGAGCACGCGCACCACTTCGGGACGCGTGGCGCGCACGTGGGCGACGAGCTCGAGGCCGTTGAGCTCGGGCATGTCGATGTCGGCGATGAGCAGATCGACGACGCCGCGATCGACCAGCTCGCGCGCCTCGATCGCCGAAGTCGTGCCGAGGAAGCGATAGGGCTCGCCACGCAGCGCACGGCGCAAACTCTCGATGATTTCAGCCTCGTCGTCGACGGCGAGGACGGTCTTGGTGTTGGGGCTCATTCGAGCCACCTTCGCCATCCCGAGCGCGGCAACGATTTTCCGAGGTCGGCGAGGGCGAGCAGCAGCTCGTCGACCGTTTGGAAGCGCTCGGCCGGGAGCTTGGCCATCGCCCGCTCGACGAGGCGTTGGAGCTCGGTCGGCACCGGGCCCTCGACGCCGATGATCTCGGGCACCGGCTCGGTGCGGTGCTTGAGGAAGACGTCGGCCGGCGTCTGCCCGGTGAACGGCGCGCGCCCGCTGAGGATGCGAAAGAGGATGACGCCGAGCGAGTAGATGTCGCTCCGCGTATCGACGGCCTCGCCGAGCCACTGCTCGGGCGACATGTAGCCGACCGTGCCGCCGAAGCCAGCGCGACCGCCCTGCCCTGGCGACTTCATGTCGACGATGCGTGCGAGACCGAAATCGCCGATTTTCGTCGCGTCGTTCTCACCGACGAAGATGTTCGCGGGGGTGAGATCGCGATGCACGACCCCCTCTGCAGCCGCCGCAGCGAGCGCCTCGGCGACGTTGCGGGCGATGACGAGGGCGCGATCGATCGAGAGGCCCTGGGGCGCCGTGTGCAACATCGTCGAGAGCGTCGGCCAGGCGACGAGCTCCATCACCAGATACGACCGTCCATCGCGGAGCGAGCCGAAGTCGGTGACGTCGACGATGCCGGGATGACGCGCCCGACAGGCGGCGCGCGCCTCGACGAGGAACTGCGCGGCGATGGTCGGCTCGTGCGCCGACGAGGGATGGAGCACCTTCACCGCCACGCTCTTCTGCAACGCGACGTGCTCGGCGCGATAGACGACGCCCATCCCCCCTTGCCCGAGGAGGCCAGAAATACGGTACATGCCGATCATTCCGCGCCCGGCCGCGAGGCTCTCGGGGGAGCTGTCGTGCTCGTCCGAGGTCTCTCCCGAGGCGACGCGATGAATCTCGGCGGCGAGCCCTCCTCGCGTCGCGCGGACGGCGACGAGCAGCTCGGTGACCGGCGCGTCGAGACTCTCGTTTCGCGAGCTGGCCCGCACCCGCAGCCTGCCGAACTGAACGTCTGGGAGGCCGACGGTGAGGCCGGCGATGAGCGCGATGCGGGCAGCGAGCGCGTCCCCGAAGCTGGAAGGCACGGTCGCGACGGTGATCGACTCCAGCGCCCGCTCGTGAACGATGCCGTGAGCGTGCTCTTCCGGGACGATGGTGATCGAACCCGACAGCTCGATCAGCGTCCAAAGGAGCAAGTCGACGAGCTCGACGGGAGATGCGCCCGGAGCTTTGGCGCTCTCCCGCAGAGTGTCGATGTCGTCTGCGGCGGCTAGCTGGCTCATCCGAACTAGCCAGCATCCTACGCCGAAATTCGTTCGGTCAGCTCACCAGCCGTCGGGCAATCCTGGGCGCAGACAGCTGATGGTGTGCGGCGCGCGCCACGACGACTCGAGCGGGAGGACGGCGCCTCCTCGCCGCTCGGTGCCTTCGTCGAGGCTCCAACTCGGCGCGTCGCCCGGAGAGATGGAGTGCGTGCCGCTCTGGAAGCCGCCGATGATGTACGTGTGGCCGGCGACGCGCGAGTGCAGCCTACCCGCCAGCTCGGGCGCGAACTTGGCGCCCGCCGCGGCGCCGAACGCGCTGCAACAGCGTAGCCAGACGAGCGCGCTGCCGAGGAGCACCTCGCGAAACCCGTCGAGCTCGGCGGCGATGGGCGAGCGCCTGCCGAGCGCCTCGTGATCGAGCGTGGTCTCGCCGAGGCGCATGAAGCCGAAGCCGCCGTGCCCCCACACCTGCAGCTCGCCGATTTGTCGCTCGGTCGTGCGGGCGAGCGACGTCGCCCAACGCAGCGCCTCGTCCCAACGATCGGTGCCGAGCGCGCCGTCGCAACGCATCATCAGTTTATGCATCACGCTGCCGAGCTTCCACCACGGCGAAAGCCCACCGCTCCCGTGCGCGGTGCCGTCGTCCCGCCGCTCGACGCGTGGGAGTCGCAACACGCCGCGCAGCGAACCGACGTCGCTCGTGTCGTAGACGACGAGGTGGAGCGGCTTAATGAACCAGCTCGCCCTTCTTCTCGGCGTCTTCTTCCGGAGGCGGCGGGAGCGACTGGTAGGAGAAGACGAGCTCGCCGTCTTTGACGTCGACCGTGACCTCGCCACCGTGCTCGAGCTTGCCGAAGAGGAGCTCGTCGCCGAGCTTCTTCTTCACCTCGTTCTGGATGACGCGGGCCAGCGGGCGGGCGCCGTTCTCGCGGTCGTAGCCCTTCTCGCCGAGCCAGGTGCGCGCGGCCTCGGTGATGCTGATGGTGGCGTGTCGATCTTTCAACTGCGCGTCGAGCTCCCCGATGAACTTGTCGACGATGCTGCCCATGATCGACGGATCGAGCGGGAGGAAGCTGATGCGCGCGTCGAGGCGATTGCGGAACTCGGGCGAGAAGGCGTTCTTGAAGGCCTTGTCGTCGGCGCCGGTGGAGAGCTGCGAGGTGTCGCCGAAGCCGACGCGCGCCTTGGCCATGTCACGCGCGCCGACGTTGCTCGTCATGATGAGGATGATGTGACGAAAATCGCTCTGCACGCCCTTGTTGTCGGTGAGCTTGCCGTGATCCATCACCTGCAGAAGGACGTCGTAGATTTGCGGGTGCGCCTTCTCGATTTCGTCGAGCAAGAGCACCGCGTGCGGCGTCTTCGCGATGGCCTCGGTGAGCTGACCGCCGTGATCGAAGCCGACGTAGCCCGGCGGCGCGCCGATGAGGCGTGAGGCAGAGTACGGCTCTTGGTATTCGCTCATGTCGAAGCGGATGAAGCCGATGCCGAGCGCCTTCGCCAGCTGCTTCGCGAGCTCGGTCTTGCCGACGCCGGTGGGGCCGGTGAAGAGGAAGCTGCCGATCGGCTTCTCGCCGGTGCGCAGGCCAGCGCGCGCCAACTTGATCGCCGCCGCCACCTCTTTGACCGCGCCCTCTTGACCGAAGATGACGCGCCCGAGATCACGCTCGAGGAAGCGAAGCTGCTCCTTGTCGGTGTTCGAGACCTCTTTCGGCGGGATTTGCGCCATACGCGCGACCACCGCTTCGATCTCTTTGACGTCGACGATGGCGATGGGAGCGGGCTCGGTGGTGGCCGCGCCCTCGGCTGGCTTCGGCAACGCCCCCTTCACGGCGGGCACCGCACTCGCCGCGGCGGCAGCAGCAGCCGAGTTCTTCGCGTCCTCGACCGAGCCGGAGACGCCGCCGCTCGCGAGCTTGGCGCTGGCGCCCGCTTCGTCCATCAAGTCGATGGCCTTGTCGGGGAGCTTGCGGTCGTGGAGGTATTTGTTGCTGAGGTTGACGGCGGCCTCGAGCGAAGCGCGCGTGTAGCTGACGCCGTGGAACGACTCGTAGCGCGGCTTCAGGCCTTCCAAGATCGCGATCGCGTCTTCGAGGGTCGGTTCGTTGATTTCGACCTTCTGGAAGCGACGCGAGAGCGCGCGATCGCGCTCGAAGTGCGTGCGCAGCTCTTGAAAGGTGGTCGACCCGATGCAGCGGAGCTTGCCCGACGAGAGCGCAGGCTTGAGGAGGTTGCCGGCGTCGAGCGTGCCGCCGCTGGTGGCGCCGGCGCCGATGACGGTGTGAATCTCGTCGATGAAGAGAATGGCGTGCGGCTTCTTCTCGATGGCCTTGATCACCGCCTTCATGCGCTCTTCGAAATCGCCTCGAAAACGAGTGCCGGCGACGATCGAGCCCATGTCGAGGACGTAGACCTGCGCCTCGGCGAGCGCCTTCGGGACCTCGCCGCGGTGGATCTTCCAGGCGAGGCCTTCGACGATGGCCGTCTTGCCGACGCCGGCGTCGCCGACGAGGAGCGGGTTGTTCTTGCGACGACGCGCGAGGATCTGGATGACGCGCTCGACCTCTTTGGCGCGACCGACGAGCGGATCGAGGCGACCCTCGGCGGCTTCTTTCGCCAAGTCGACCGTGAACTGCGCCAGCGGATCTTGCGTCGCCTTCTTTCGCTTCTCGGCGCCGGCGGGATCGCCGCGACCCTCGGCGGCGGAGTCGTCATCGTCGTCACTGCGGGGAACCGGAAGATCGTCTTCTTCGCCGATTTTCGAGACCTTGTGGGAGACGAAGTTGACGACGTCGAGGCGGCTGACGCCTTGTTCGTCGAGGAGCGCCACCGCCATGCTGTCGCGCTCGGAGAAGATGGCGATGAGCACGTCGGACGCAGAGACCACGTCTTTGTCGGCGCCTTGCACGTGCATCAGCGCGCGACGGACGACCCGCTGCACGCCGAGCGACGGCGTCGGCGCCGCCTCTTCCTTCATGCTCGGCATCTCTTCGTCGAAATACTTGGTGAGCGATTTTTTCAGCGCCTCGATGTCGGCGCCGGCGTGACGGAGGATGCTCGCCGTCGTCTGCTCGAAGCAGAGCGCGTGAAGAAGGTGCTCGACGGTCATGAACTCATGACGACGACGCGCGGCCTCGCTACCGGCGTGCGACAGGGCGATCTCTACTTCGACGGACATCCGCATGATTTTCAGATTCTCCGAGGGCTGCTCGACGTCAGTGCCTCAATCAGATGCAGCCTAGCCACGATCGGCAACGCCGCACCGTCAGAAGCGCGTAGAAGCGCGCATTCACTCGGGCTCGGCCGTGAGTCGCAGAGGCATTCCGTGTCCGCGCGCGTGCTTGGTCACCTGATCGACCTTCGATTCGGCGACGTCCTTCGGATAGAGGCCGGCGACGCCGCTTCCCTTGTGGTGGATCGACAACATGATGAACGTCGCCTCCGACTCGTCTTTCTCGAAGAAGCGCGTGAGCACGTCGATGACGAATTCGCGCGTCGTGTAGTCGTCGTTGTGGAAGACGACCTTCCATCGCTTCGGCTTCTGGACCTTGCGTTCTTGTTCGACGGCGACGTCGGCGTCTTCGTCGGGATTGCCTTTGGAGGGACCGTTGGGGGTCCCGGGGCCGGCGTGCGGGCGGAGGAGCATGGGGAGGGTATGATTATCGAATGCCGGCGGCTTCGCGCCAGCAGAGACCGAGGAGGGCATGGCCATCGATTTGTCCGAGTATTTCCGCGCGAACTGGTGAACATTCTGTTTTTACAGAACACATGGTATGTTGAGGCCCATGATGACGACGGCGACGCGCTTCGCTCCTCCCAAAGATGCACCGGCCATCCTTCGGGCACGCAGCGAGGCGCGAGCACGTCTGCATGCGGCCATCCCTGCAGGCTACAGCCCGTGGCTCCACCTCGCCGGGACCACCTCGGTGGCGATCGTCGCCCTCGCCCTCGGCCTCGCGAAGATGCACGCGCCGACCTGGGTCGAGCTGCTGACGGTGCCCGTCGTGCTCCTCTTCGCCAACGCCTTCGAGTGGCGCGCGCACAAGAACCTCCTCCACCATCGGCAGAAGCCGCTGCACCACCTCTACGATCGCCACACGCCCGAGCACCACATGGTCTTCGGCTACGACGACATGGCGATTCGCGATCCGCGCGAGCTCAAGTTGGTGCTGATGCCGGCCATCGGCGTCGCCGGCATCGTCGCCATGGCCGCGCCCATCGCCTTCGCGCTCGGTCACTTCTGGTCACCGAACCGCGGCTGGCTCTTCCTCGTGACGAGCGCCATCTACGTCGTCGCCTACGAGCTCTCGCACATGTCCTATCACCTCGCCGAAGACAGCTTCATCGGCCGCCTCTCGCTCGTGCGCGTGCTCCGCGAGCACCACCGTCGGCATCATCATCCGAAGCTGATGCAGAAGTGGAACTTCAACGTCACGATTCCCCTCTTCGATTGGGTGCACCGCAGCGTGGTCTCGAAAGAGGTGCTCGAAGAGACGCTGGAGCACGATCGTCGCGAGAAGACGCCGCGCGACGAGTGACGCTCTTGTTTCAGTCCCACTGCGCGCAGCTGCTGATCGAAGCGTAATTTCCCGACTTGTCGGGATCGCGTTCGAGGTTTCTACGGAGCGATTCGCAGTCGTCGAGGCTGCGCGAGCAGGTGAAGCTCTCGGCGCTGTTCTTCGCGCTCACCGAGGTGAAGCAGCCGGAGCTCGGCGTCGGTTCGCACTCGGTGAACGTCTCGGCCGAGGTCTCGATTTTCCCGTTCGCCGACCTCGCGCCCTTGCGAGAAATGTCGCACTCCTCTTTCGTGCGCATGCAGCGCGACGCGTTGGCGGTGTGGGTGTTGCGCCAACAGAACCAGCCGCTGCCGGCGGGACGCACCCCTGCGTTGGCCTCTTTTCGCGGCTCGCCACACGCGAGGAGAAGCGCGCCCAAGACCAGTGATCCGAGCACTACACATGCTTGAAGACGTCGCATGAGGCCCCCCCCGGGCTCGATACCCTTCGAGCATACGACAAACGCCCGGCGAATCGAGACGGTCGCGCTTGGAGGTCGGTTGCCGCGCCGCATCGTCCCTGCGACGACTGGCAGACATGGGACGTGGCGCGGGCACGATCGATCTCTTCCCGGTCACCTCGGAGCCCGAAAAGCCGGCGCAGAGCTCGCGCTGCGCAGAGATCGCGGTGCCGGTGCCGGTCGATCGGCCCTTCACCTACTTTGTCCCCGACGCGCTCGCCGGCAGCGTCGTCAGCGGCGCGCGGGTGATGGTCCCCTTCGGCGGACGTCGCCTGATGGGCGTCGTCATCGAGGTCCGGGAGGCGACCGCCGAGGAGCGCGAAAACACACGAATCAAGCCGATTTTGGCGATCGTCGACGCGACGCCGGTGCTCCCTCGCGAGCTCCTCGCCTTCCTCGTGGAGGTCGCTTCGTACTACCTCGCGCCGCTCGGAGAGGTGGTCGCGCTCGCGCTACCTGCCGTCGATCGCCGCGCGATTCGTCGTCTGCACGCCGAGGGAATGACGCCGGCGAAGGCCCGCATCGCCCCCGAGCACATCGAGCGATGGGTGAAGCGCACGCTCCTGCCGCTCGGCGGAAAGCGCCTCGGTCGCGTCGCGCGGGTGCTCTTCGAGAAGCTGGAGGCCGAACGAGAGCTGAAGCTCTCCGCGCTCGCCGAAGAGTTCGCCAGCGCCGGCGCCATCATCCGCAAGCTGGTGACGGACGGCTTCGTCGAAATCGAAGAGCGGCAGCGCGAGATTCGCGCCTTCGAGGACACGGTGACGCGCGACGCGCCGAAGCAGCTCAACGACGAGCAAGAGCTGGCCGTCGAGGTCATCGAACGAGGTCTGGCAGAGGCGAGCGATGTTGAGGGGAACTCTCCGAAGGCGATTCTCCTTCACGGCGTCACCGGGTCGGGCAAGACCGAGGTCTACCTCCAGGCCATCGCGCGCACGCTGCAGCTCGGACGGGGCGCGCTCGTTCTGGTGCCGGAAATCGCGCTCACGCCGCAGCTCGTGGCGCGTTTTCGCGAGCGCTTCGGCGACGAGGTGGCGGTCGTGCACAGCGCGCTCGATCCGGCCGCGCGTCACGCGATGTGGCGTCGTCTTCATCAAGGAGAGCTCCGCGTCGCCATCGGGGCCCGCAGCGCGCTCTTCTCGCCGGTGCCCAACGTCGGGCTCATCGTCGTCGACGAAGAGCACGATCCGTCGTTCAAGCAGGAAGAAGGCGTTCGTTATCACGCGCGCGATTGCGCCCTTCTCCGCGCCCATCGTGCGCACGCGCTCTGCATCGTCGGCAGCGCCACGCCTTCGCTCGAAGTGCTCGAGCTCTCCCGCAAAGGGAAGATGCATAAAGTGGTGATGAAACGCCGGGCGCGCGCGCAGCCGCTCCCCGACGTCGAGCTCCTCGACCTCCGTCACGTCGGACCAGGGCCGACCGGGAGCAAGCTCCTCTCGCTGCCGCTGCACCGCGCGCTCGAACAGACGCTGGCCGCGAAAGAGCAGGCGATTCTCTTTCTCAATCGTCGCGGCTTCGCGCCGGCGGTGATCTGCGAGAAGTGCGGCACGCTTCAACGTTGCCCCGACTGCGACGTCGCGCTGACGATGCACAAGAAGTCGGGGCTGCGTCCGCTCAAGGATGGCGGGGTGGTGTCGGTCCCCTCGGGGATGCGCTGTCACTACTGCGACAAGGTCACGCCGCTCCCCGAGCGATGTACGAAGTGCGCGGGCCCGATGGTGCTCGAAGGCATCGGCACCGAGCGGCTCGAAGAGGTCCTCGCGCAAGGATTTCCCGGTGCACGCGTCGCTCGGCTCGATCGCGACGTGGCCAGCGGCAAAGACGTCGAGCGCATCCTCGCGCGCGTGCGGGCTCGTGAAGTGGACATCCTCGTCGGCACCCAGATGGTGACGAAGGGGCACGATTTGCCGTTCGTCACGTTGGTGGGCGTGGTCAACGCCGATGGCGCGCTCTCGATGCCCGACTTCCGCGCCGCCGAGCGCACGTTCCAACTCCTCGTCCAGGTCGCGGGTCGGGCCGGTCGCGGCGACGTCTCCGGCACGGTCTACGTGCAGACGCGGACGCCCGAGCACTGGGCGATCGCCTGCGCCGCGCATCACGACGTCGATGGCTTCGTCGAACGCGAGCTGAAAGATCGCGAAGAGCTCGGCTATCCGCCCTTCTCGCGCCTCGTCTTGGTGCGCCTCGATGGAGAGCTCGAGCCCGCCACCGTCGCCGCCGCGCAGGTGCTCGCCAACGTCGCGCTCGACACGCCCGAGGTGAAGGCTGGCCGCGTCGAGGTGAAGGGCCCGACACCCGCGCCGATCCCGAGAATTCGTGGGCGATTTCGCTGGCGCATTCTTCTGCGAGGCGAGCGCAAAGAGCTCCGCGCGGTGGCGATCGCCGTGCGCAAGGCGGCCGAGATGGTGCACCGCGACGTGCGCATCATGGTCGACGTCGACCCGCTCTCGTTCATGTGAGAGCGGAGAGTCTCTCGCCGAAGCCTACTTCACGGCCGGATCGACGCAACGCATCGGCGAGTACGTGCCGTCGAACTTCGGCTTGCAGATCCAGCCGCCGACGCAGTCGGTGTCGGCGCAGCAGGAGTCGTCGCAACGCAGACCGGTGCAGCGGTTGCTGCGGCACTCGGTGGCGGTCGCGCAGGTGTCGCCGCCGCGCTTCTTGCCCGTCGTCGAGGTCGATGAGAACGGCGAGCAGACGACGACCGGTTTGGTGCCGTATTTCTTGAGCTCGCAGCGATCGCGGCTGTCGGCGCAGTCGCTCGAGCTGCAGCACTGTTGCGAGCAGAAGCCGCTCGAGAGCCACCCGCTGCTGAGCGGATAGCAGAGGCCGCTCTTGCACTCGGTGTCGTCGCTGCAGGCGTCGCCGTAGGTGCCGGTGCCGAGCGAGGCGCGACAGGTGAAGGTCTCGTCGGCGCTGCGGAGCGAGCAGGTGCCGCTGGTGCCGCAGGTGAGATTTCCGCAGCAGCTGTCGATGCACTTGTTGCCGGTGCAGACGCCGCTGCGGCACTCGGAGCCGGCGTTGCACCCGGCGTTGGAGAGCTTGGCGCCGACCGGCACCGCCGCGTCCTTGATGCAAACGGCAGCTGAATTTCCAAGCTGTCGGCAGAGGAGACCGTCGGGACAATCGGACGATTGGCAGCACGTCTTGGTGCAGATGGCGCCGCGCGAGACGGAGTCGAGGCAGTGGAGCCCGGTCGGGCACGACGCTTCGTTGGTGCACTGCTCGCCAGGCCCGACGCTGGGCACGCAGTTGTGCGACTTGGCATCGCAGGTGTACCCGGGCTTGCAGCCGCCGCCGGTGTGGGTGCAATCGGGATCGGTGCAGGTGCCGGTGGTCGTGTCGCAGCCGCCGTCGGTGCAGCCGTATTTGCGGCAATCGCCGGGGGTGATGCAGCCCGGTGCCGGCTTGCCGGTCGCGTCTTTGCGCTCGGACCAGCACTCTTGCGTCTTCTGCGAGCAGTCGTTGGGCTCTTCGTCGACCTTGCCGTCGCAGTTGTCGTCGAAGCCGTTGCAGACCTCGAGCGCGCCCGGATGGACCGCCGGATCGTTGTCGTTGCAATCGGCGGTGTTCGGCATCGGCGTGCCGTCGCCCTGGAAGCGGCCGCAGACTTGGTAGGTGTCGCCGTCGACGTCGTAGCCCTCGTCGACCTGCGAGTTGCAGTTGTCGTCGACGCCGTTGCAGAGCTCGCCCTTCGGGTTGGGCACGCATCCGCGACAGATGCCGCCGGTGCAGACTTTGTTGGGATCGCCCGGGCAGCGCTCGCCTTCGTTGTCGCAGCGGATCTCGCCGTCGGGATCGGCGCGCAGCGCGAGCTGACAGCCGACGACGCCGCGACCGACGGCGAGCGCGAGCCCGAGCATCGTCAGTGCCGCGAAGACTCGTCGCCAACGTGCGTGTCGCGAACGCGAAGAAAGCATCAGAAGGCCATCTCCCAGTTCACCCCGGCGCCGCCGGTACCGAGAGGGCGAAGCGTCAACATCGACGTCGTCTTCGGCGGAGGCGGATGGGTGTCGGACGGATCGTCCGCCTTGGGGAAGTCGGAAAGAAAGTAGAGCGTAATCGCTGCGCCGCCGGCGGCCAGCCCGACGAAGCCGAAGACGTCCGCGAGGGTCGCATTGCGCTTGGATTTGTCGATGAGCGCCTGCCGGTCGTCGATGCCGCCGCCCGAGCCGACGACGAAAGCGCGGGCCTTCTTGTCCGCGTCGAGCGCCATTCCGCCGAAAATCAGGGCTGCGATGAAAGAAACCGACCCGCCGATGGCGAGCCCGGTGCTGAGCGGCGTGAAGCGGTGCTCGGTCTGCTTGGCCTCCCGGGCCTTGAGCTCGGCCTTGGCACCCTCGAGCCGACGGATGCCGCTCTCGATCTTCTTGCGCTCCTCCGGGTCGACGTCGTTGCCGAGGACCTTGAGGTAGCGCTTGTAGGCGTCGATCGCCTCGTCGGCGTCGCCCAGCTTCTCGTGCACCAGCCCGAGGTTGTAGAGGAGCTCGGCGCCCTTCGGATCGAGCTCGAGAGCCGCCTCGAGCTGGGCAATGGCCTCGCGATAGCGACCGAGCGAATAGAGCTCGCGCGCACGCTTGTAGTGCTTTTCTGCGCCCAATTGCGCCGGCGTCTTCACCGGCTCGGCGCCTTCCTCTTTGCCGGACTTGGCGTCGGCATCGCCCGCGGCGCGCGCAGGAGCGGACGACGCCGCAACCAGCACCGCCAAGGCAAGCGAGGACAGACGGCCCCTCATGGCGGCGAACTTACCAGACAAGGGCTGAGAAGACATTCTACCGCAGCAAATCGGCCGATCGCGCAGCCCACGGGCGTCGCGGCTGGACGTTTCCGCTCGCGGACGGGTGTTTGCGCTGCGCCCGTGCACGGCCCAGGCTGTCGGCGTGCATCGCTTCGAATGTATTTCTTCACGACTCGGCTTCGGCTCGTCGGTCCTGCTCGTCGCGCTCGCAGGTTGCAGCAGCAGCAGCGATGCCCCCGCAGGGACCGCCGACAGCGCCGTGACCGACCTCGGGGTCGACGCCAAACCAGACACCAATGTCGCGCACGACGCCTCGGCCGCCGAGACGAGCGACGACGCAGGCGACGATTCGAGCCGCGGCTTCCCCGACATCGGCGGCGGCGGCGACGGCAAGATCGACAAGTGCGCGGGGGTGAGCTGCGGGATCTACGAGCGCTGCTGTCCTTCGACCGGCAAGTGTTACGACACGCGCTCGGGCGTTTGTTACTGAGGTCTCGTTCACCTCACGGCACCTACGCCAGCACACGCTTGGTGGAGCGATGGCCGATCATGCATACGGCGAGACCCTGCGGCACGTGGCTTCATGGAGGAGATGCAGCGAACGTTTCTTCGACTCGTCGTGGTGTTGGCGACCTTCAACGGCTGTTCGAATCCAGCGACGTCAGAGGCTGGTGACGACGCGGGCGGCGTGCCCGACAGCTCGTCGGACACCTCGAGCCCGTCGGACACGTCGACAAGGGACGTTGCAGACGTTGCAGACGTTGCAGACGGGTCGACGGGCGACGCTCTCGTCGATGCCGCACCGGGAACCGATGCCGATGCGGGCGACAGTGACGGCTCCATCGCCATCGACGATGGCGGGCCGGTGGCGGACGATCCCGACACCGTCGTGATTTATTCAGTCACGCAAGCTGCGGGAGAGGCGGCGAAGACGACGACGTCGATGGCCGATCGCGCGGCGAAGATCAAAGCCCTCCTCTCGGGAATGCCAGGGGTCGGCGCCGTCACCCAAGATGCGACCTACAATCTCCACGTCACGCTCCCCAGCGGTCAGACGCTCTTGGTCCTCGGCAATCGCTTGGCGCCCGACGACACGCCGGCGCCGCCGATCATGCGGCCGATGTCTCGCGTCTACGATCTTCCGAAAGAGAAGAGCGCGGTCATCTACGTGATGGAGGGCGGGAAGCCGGAGGAGTTCGCGCTGCAGTCCCAGCTCGGCACGTACCTCGATACTTCCGGTTACCTCAAGCCCACCCAAGGGCACGGCACGATCGACGAGCTCCTCGCGGATTTCGCGGGAGCCAAGGTCGGGGTGCTGTTCTGGGCGTCCCATGGCACCGCCGATCACATCTGGACCGGCACGCCGTACACCGACGCGGCGGACAAGCCCTTTCGCTCCGAAGTCAAGGTCGGCACCCCGTTCCTCAAGGGCAGCGTGTCGAACAAGCGGCTGTGGGCGAAGATGGCCGACGGCGTCCCTGTCATGGTGGGCCTCGGCGTCACCATCGCACCTCTCACCGATTCGACGACGGGCAAAGGCTACTACGCAGCCGGCTACGCGATCACGTCGGGCTGGGTCAGCAAGCACATGCACTTGGCGCCGAGCGCGTTCGTCTACCTGGCCCAGTGCTCGACGCTCGAGACCCCCGCTCTCGTCGACGCCTTCCACGGAATCGGCGCCGAGACGTACATCGGCTTCGACAAGCTGGCGTGGCTCAGCCCCAACCTGTACGACGGCCCGAAGCGCATTTTCCAGGGTGTTCTCGGCCTCGACACGTTCGAGCCGCAGACGCCGAAGATGCGTCCCTTCGACGTCCAAGCGATCTTCGATTGGCAGAAATCCAACAGCCACCTCTATACGAAGGGCTCGGGTACCGACGGCCCGCCTTGGGAATACAACGACCCGCTGCTCAAACGTTGGACGCTCAACGAGGTCCTCGCGCCGTCGATCGAGAAGGTGTTCGTCGGCGGGACGGGCACGACCGTCACTCTCTCCAACACCAAACGGGCGACGAGCGATCGCGGCAAGGTCTATTACGGCACGACGCAGCTCACGACCTGCGGACCCGCCTCGGCGGACATCTACGACGTCAATCTCGTGTGCGACGTGCCCGAAGCGGCGCGGGCGACTGCGGCTGACGTGTGGATCGACTACAAAGGGACGCTGAGCAACAAGGTGAAGATGACGCAGTGGACGGGTCACGCCCACTACGAGGAGCACGGCCCGCTCGGATACACGATCGTCTTCGACGTCGACTTCGCGTTCGCCGCCGACATCCATGGCTTTCGCACCGACGCGTTCGGCACGGCGACTCCCCACAACAACAACAACGGCTACTGCTCGGCGACGCTGTGCAAAGGCACGTATGCGTTCTCGGGTGGGCCCTCGAGCTGTCTTTTGACCGGCAGTGGACCGATGACGGTGACCCCGACGCTTACGACGCCCAACGCCCTTTGGGCGAGCGCCTTCGTCGATCCGAGCGCAACGACGCCAGTGAAGCTGAGGCTCGACGCGTTCGGCACCGTCGCCGATTGCGCACCGGCGCGCCAAGGAGAGGCTGGTTGGGGCGTCTTCGCCGACACCGGCGTTCGCAACACCTTCGCCCTCGCGATGGATGACAGCTCCAACATCAAGGACAAGACGTACTCGCCGGTGACCATCGGCGGCGTGACGTACACGCTCTCGCTCACCGGATTCAAGGTGGCGAATACTCCCGATGCGACGAAGGATTTCGAGTGAGCGTGAGCGTCAGCGCACGTAGCCGAGCACGCCTTCGTCGGTGACGCCGCTCGGGCACGCGCTGCCAATCGCGAGAAAATGCATGCCGTTGCCCGCGTTGTAACAACGGCTCGCGCGCCTCGGCATTTCGGACGTCGGCGCGTCGGCGAAATAAGCGACGACGGCCTCGACGGTCTGGCCTTCGCACTTCGAATCGAGCGTGTAGAAGTGATGCGTTCCGCCGGTGAGGCAGCGGTAAAGCGGCTTTCTTCCGGCACCTGCGGCGGCGAAGGCGAGGAACGGCGCCATCGGAGAGTCGGGATCGTCGCCGCGCAGACAGAAGAGGGTCGGTGAGCCGTAGCGCGAGCACACTTCGCGATACCCGCTGGCGACGACGGCGCTCTTTTCCGTGGCCGAGGTCGTGAGGAGCAGGTCGTGGAGGCCGGCGTGGGTGAGAGACCAGACGTTGCGATAGACGTCGGCGGTGGCGGTGGTGCAGCACGCTTCTTTCGGGTCGCTGCAGGTGGTCGCGCCGGTCTTGGCGTTGGCGCGGAAGACGCGGACGCAAGAGGCGGCGAGGTCGTAATAGAACGAGCCTTGCTCGACGGTGGGCTCGATGTCGCGACCGAGCTCGACGCCGAACGTGTCGACGAAGAGGCTGCGTCCATCGGGGTCGCGCTCGAGGCCCACGCTCTTGGCGAACGGATCGCTGCCGAACGGATTGGGCTGCGGCTGGGCGATGAACTCGTTCCAACCGCTGATGAAGAGGTAGTCGGGGCGCTTCTCGAAGGCGGTGGCGAACTGACGCGCGAGGGTGAGGCCCGAGAGCTTGCCGGCGCTGCCGAAGGGGAGGCTGCCGTAACCGGTTTGGAAGGAAGGGGCGACCGCGACGACGCTGCCGAGCGTGCTCTTCGGCGTCGTCGGCTGCGCGCAGGCGCCCTCGCCGACGATGTTAGTGGTGAACTTCCCCGACCCCGGAGGGTCGGTGCAGTAGCTCATGAAGGCCCAACGATCGAGCGAGGCGTCGGTCTTGTCGAGGGTCCACATCTTCTGGATTTCGACGTCGTTTTTGCCGCCGTTGCTGGTGATCGACGACATGATGGCGGCGTCGGGGAAGCGACCCGAGTCGGGCGGGTCGACGACGAAGAAGACTTTCTTGCCCGTCTTCTTGTCGTGCATGACGAGCCCGTCGTACGCGGGATTGTCGTAGAGCGCGAGGTGCCCCTTCCACTGCGTGGCGCCCGAGGGAATCGCGTTCCATACGGCAATTTGAGGAGTTTTCTTCCCCGCGGCGCGCAGCTTGGCCCACTCTTCGAAGAGCACCTCGGTCGGCCGGAGCTGCAAGAGATCGCTCGCGCGGTCGGTGCCCGAGAGGTTGGTCTCGTCGAGCACCACATAGTCGACACCGGCGGCGACGAGCTGCGCGGCATGCGTCGAGAGCGTGGTGGTGATGTCGGGACAGTCGGGCACGTAACCCGTCTCGCCGGCGCGTGCGCGGTAGATGCAATAGAAGCCGAGCTTCGGGTGGCTCATCCAATAGAAGGACATGGCCTCGCCTTCGAGACCCCACTTCTTCAGGATGTCGCCGTAGGCAGGTGTGCCGTTGCCGCGGATGACGTCTTCGAGGGTGAGCGGCGTGCCGCCCTTCGCGACCACGGAATGCATCGCCGTCGCCGCCGGTGCGTGCCACACGAGATAGAACATTCCGACGCGCGGGGACGGCACGTCGGTGCCGACGAGGGTTTGGACGATGGGATCGACGGGGCGGCTGTCGGCGACGACGTCGACGGGCCCATCGGTCGCCGAGTCGAGGGGGCCGGCGTCACGTCCGTCGAGCGGTGCATCGAGGCGGACGTCGTCGAGTCGCGTGTCGACGCTCCCGTCGAAGGCGCCGTCGAGCGTGGAGTCGGTCGCGCCTGCAGCATCGTCGGGCGCTGCGTCTCCGTCGCCGCTCACACAACCGACGCCGAAAAGAAGGCACGGAAGTAGACAGAGCCCGCCGAGCCTCCGCGCGGTCGTCATCGCGCGCTCAACCGCCCTTGCACTTCCCGCCCGCGCACCGTTGGGTCGGATCGCATCCATTCCCGCACTTACCGCAGTTTTTCGTGTCGTTCGCGAGGTCGGTGCAGACGCCGCTGCAGGCGACCATCGGCGCGCTGCAGGCAACGTCGCCGCCGCCCGTGTCGATGGCGCTGCCGGTGTCGGTGCCGCTGCCGGTGTCGTTGTCTTTGCCGCTGTCGCCGCCGCCGATCGAGGTGTCGGTCGTCGTGCCGCCATCACCGACGGTGAAGTCGCTCACTTGATACGCGCAGCCGAAGCTCATCATGGCGAGGGCCACGCCGAGCGCGAGAACGTCGATCCTCGGCGCAACCGACGAGACGTGCGAGCGTGAAGGCATCGTGCTTCGGATGGTAGCACCGCGATGCGCTGCCGCCCGCTGGCGAGGCCGCGCGCGTAGTTGGCGACGTGCGAATTGCGATAGATTGCCGACATGCGCACCCCGCTCATGTCGGCGATTCTCCGGGTCTTTCGAACGATGCGGCTCTCTCGAGCGACGGGCATTCCCGCGGGCGAGCTGCGCGAAATGGCCCGGACACCGAGCGAGCGGCGTGGCCTTTCGCGACGTCTCTTCCTCGGCACCTCGGCGATGGGCAGCGCGCTCGTGCTCGGCGCATGCGGCGACAGCTCCTCCGAGGCCAACCCCGTCGACACGGGCAGTGACACCCGCGGCGGCGACGGCGGAACGGACTCCGGCGGCGACGCGAACGACGCGGGAGATTCCGGCATCTCGGCCAAGGTGGTGATCGTCGGGGGTGGCATCGCCGGTCTTCACTGCGCCTATCGACTCGGCAAGGCCGGCGTGCGCGCCGACCTCTACGAAGCGGCCAAGACCTTCGGTGGCCGCATGGTCACCGATCGAACGACATTTCCCGGCGGTCAGCACTGCGAGATCGGCGGTGAGCTCATCGATACGGGGCACGAGACGATGCACGCGCTGGCCAAGGAGCTCGGCATCGAGCTCCTCGACTACGACACCGACGACGCGACGTTGGCCAAGGTCGTCGGCTACATCGATGGCGCGAAGCAGACCGAGGCGGACATCATCGCGGCGTTCGATCCAGCCGTGTCGGCGAAGATCGACGACGCGCTGACGGCGTTGAAGGACGCCACCAAGGGCGTCGATTACAAAGACGCCAACGGCGGCGAGAAGCTCGACGCGATGTCGATCGACGCCTTCCTCGACTCGGCGGGCGCCACGGGGATGATTCGCAAGCTGCTCGCCGCCGCCTTCCTCGGCGAATACGGCCTCGAGACCAACGTCTCGAATGCGCTCAATTTGCTGCTTCTCATCTCGACCGACACCAGCGCGGGCTTTCAGGTCTTCGGCGACTCCGACGAGCGTTTTCACACCAAGACGGGCAACGCGACCTTCGTCGAAAAGCTCGCCGCGGCGGTCCCGGCCGACTCGCTGCACACCGAACTGCGTCTCACCGCGCTCGCGCCTTCGTCCGATGGCGGCTACGTGCTGACGTTCGACAAGGGCGGCACCAGCACCGAGGTGAAGGCCGCGCACGTGGTGCTCGCGATTCCGTTTTCGATTCTACGGGACGTGAAGATCACGGTCGATTTGCCGGCGGTGAAGAAGACGGCGATCGCCGAGCTCGGCTATGGAATGAACAGCAAGGTGATGGCCGGCTTCGCGACGAGGCCGTGGCGCACGGTGGGTAAGTCGAATGGCGGCGTCTATTCGAACATGGCGATGCAAGAGACGTGGGAGACGAGCCGATTGCAGCCTGGCGACACTGGCATCGTCACCAGCTTTTTGGGCGGATCGGCGGCAGTCGCGGCGACGACGGCGACGAGCGATGCGGCACTGGCGGCGTTTCTCGCGGATTACGACAAGGTCTTTGCGGGCGCGAAGGCGGCGAGCAATGGAAAGGTCGCGCGGGGGCTTTGGCCGACGAATCCGTTCGTCAAAGCCAGTTATTCGGCGTATTTGGTTGGGCAATACACGAAGTTCTCCGGCGCTGAGGGTGAGGCCGTGGGGAATTTGCACTTCTGTGGAGAGCACACGAGCACGGCTGCACAGGGGTACATGGAAGGCGGCGCCGAGTCGGGGGCGCGGGCGGCGCAAGAGGTGTTGGACGTCTTGGGGGTGAAGACGGCGGCGGCGAAGAGGATGCGGCGAGCGAGGTCGCGGATGTTGTCGGCAATGGGCTGACGAGTTGAGCGGCTGATTGCCAATCAGCGCGCGCGTCGCCAGATTGCTGCGAAGAATCCGTCGGTGCCGTGTCGATGGGGGCGCGGCATCAGGTAGGTGCCTGTCGGATCGCAGAGAGGCATGGCGCGTTCTTTTCCCCATATCTCGACGACGCGCATGGGTTGCCAATCGGGGTGCGCTTCTCCGATGGCGCGCGCGATGGCCTCGTTTTCCTGAGGGAGAATCGAGCACGTGGAATAGACGAGGCGGCCTCCGGGGGCGACCAGCGGGGCGACGCGTTCGACGATGGCGAGCTGGATGCGTGACAGGCGCTCGATGTCGGCGAGATCGCCGCGCTCGCGGGCTTCGGGGTTGCGACGGAGGCTGCCGGTGCCGGAGCAAGGGGCGTCGACGAAGACGCGGGCGCATTTTCCGGTGAGCGCGGTGACGGCGCCGGGGAGGGAGCCGTCGGGTTCGAGGGGGATGGTGCGGACGTTGGTGGCGCCGGCGCGTCGGGCGCGTTTTTTCGTGACTTCGAGCTTGGCGGGATGGATGTCGGTGGAGATGACGCGTCCGCGATTGGCGAGGAGGCAGGCGATCGCGAGGGTTTTGCCGCCTTCTCCCGCGCAAACGTCGATGACGGTGCTCCCGGGGGGTGGGGCGACGACTTCGGCGAGGAGTTGACTGCCTTCGTCTTGGACTTCGAAATAGCCGTCGCGGAAGGAGGGTGTCGAATAGAGATCGTAGGCACCGTCTTCGACGTGGAGGGCGGAGGGGGAGTGAAGGCCGGGGCGGGTGGGGATGCCTTCGCGGGAGAGACGGGTGGCGAGGGCTTCGCGCGTGATTTTTAGGGTGTTGGTGCGGAGAGTTGTGGGCGGGGCTTCGGAGAGGGCGTGCGCGAGACTGGCACCTTCGTTTGGGCCGTAGGCGGTGAGGAGCTGGTCGGCGAGCCAGGGGGGGAGAGAGGCGGAGGCGGCGAGGCGATCGATGGGGCTGGTGATGCGGGAGAGTGAGGTGGCGAGTTGGGCGAGGGTGGCGGGGTCGTTGGCGGCGAGGGCGCGGAGGGCCGTGAGGCGGGCGAGGTCAGTGTTGGCGAGGAGCGCGAGCGTGCGGTGGCGACGCAACATCGAATAGACCGCGCGGGAGATGTCGCGGCGGTCCGATGGCGTGAGGCGGTTGGCGCGGAAGGCTTCGGCGAGGAGGGTGGAGGCGTGGGCGTGCGCGGTCGTTTTTGCGGCGCGGACGACGTCGAGGATGATGGGGTCGAGGGCGGGCACGGAGGAGCGGGAAAATAGCATGCGGTGGCGGGTTCCAGCCGGCTGGAAGTCCAGTGCCAGCCGGCTGGAAGTTTATGGACTACGGCTTCTTCGACGCCGCGCAGGCAACGACGACGCGGGTCTGACGCGCGGCCACGACCTGCGCAATGGATCCGTCGTACGTCGGCGGTCGACGCCAGCCGTCGAATGGCGTCGCCGCACGCTCGATCGCGTTCGCTCGGTCGGCGTCGAGGACGCCGCAGCCGACGAGCCACGCAAGCGTGTCGAGAAAGTCGAGCGTGACGACGCCGACGCCCGCGGCCTCTTTCGCTGCGGCGTTATCGTAAGTGACGAACGGCAGGCATCTCCCTCGAGCCTGCTCGTCCAGGCAAACTGCGAGGGACTCGGCCTCGCCGAGGTCTTTCGTCGAAAAGCGCCCACCGCGAATGCGACTGAAGTGATCCCACACCGGCAGACCTGGATGGACGCGGTGCACTTCCGCGTGCAAATCGAGAAAGGCGTTCCGTGCCCGAGGCCGGAAACGCGGGGCTACAGCGCGCGGTGCTCATGGTCGATGTCCACTTGTCGCTCGGCCAAGAGATCGCGCCAAGCATGGGACAAATCGAGATCGAGGAGCTCACGCCAGCGCCCAACGGTGATGTCACCGCGCGCGAGCGCGAGCGTCGCGAGCTCGAGCACCTCGCCACGTCGTTCGATCGCCACGCTCGCTTCCGCGGGCGTGGGCCGATGCTCCATGTCGTCTTCGCCCGACTGATCGTGCGAGGTGAGCCCGCGATGCGCCACGACGTCTTCGGCAGTCCAATAGCGGCACGTCACCAGATGCCAGCCCAAGGCCTCGACGCCCATCCCGAAGTGCGCCGACAGCGAAAGGAGATGCTGTCGATTCGGCTTCTCGTGCTGACGCAACCCACGCTCTTCGAGGAAGCGACGAACGGCATGTCGCGGCGCCAGAAAGTGCGCAGCAAACGCATTCGCTCTCTGCTCGAAGCCCGCCTTCGACTCGGTACGAGCTTCGACCAGGCCGATCGACTGAGCTCGGCTCCCGTCGAAAAGAGCGTGGGCCAACTCGTGAGCAAACGTCATGCGGAGAGCGGTGGTCTTTCCACCGCGCGCGCGCACGTTCGCCGCAGCGCATTTCTCGCCGTTGGACGAGCGCCACATCAAACCGTCCACGTCGCTGGTGCCGAGATCGCAGAGGAAGGTGGCAACGCCGAGCCGCTTCATCGCAGCGCGCACGGATGCGATCGGTTCGAGCGAGTGTCCGATGCAATCGCGCGCATTCGATGCCAGCTCTTCGGCTTGCTGAACGACGTTCTCGGCGATCGCCGTCGGGGCCAGACAAGCCGTCGCATCACCGCTCGGAATTTGGAGCAGCTCGGCCAAACCGACACGAGCGCGCGCTGCAGCCGCGAGCCGAAGGAGGCCCTCACGAAGGAGCGCCGGCTCGATTCGATCGGGGGAGCTCTTGAAGGCGGCGGCTGGGGCGATCCAAAATGCGACGCCGTTCAACAAGTCGTCGAGCGTCCCGCCGAGGCTCGCCGCGATCGACGAGAAGTCGGAGACATCGGCCTCGCCTCGTTCAGCCGCGTCCACGACATCGAGCTCGATGCGCGCTCGTCGTGCGAGATCGTCCTTCGAGAGGGACCATGCCTCACGAGCTTCACGGACGAGACGTCCAAGCTCGGCCGGGGGAACCATCGTCACGAAATAGCACCTATTTTGCGCGCGTCCAAACGACGGGCACTACCCGACTCGCACGACTCCCCCGCCGATCGAGAAGTGAATCCACTTCCCCACCACTACGGCCCGCGCCATCTCCAGAACCTGCGCGTACGCCTGAAGCTGCGGCGCCAGCTCGCGCGCCTTCTCGCTCCAGCGCTCCGAGGGCCCGGGAAAGCTCTTGTGATCGATGACCACGAGCCCCTCGTCGGTCTCGAGCAGCAGGTCGATGGTGCCACGAACGCGCCGCGCCCCGCCGGGAAGCTCGACGAGCGCCGAGACCGGATACTCGGGGTGCCAAATGGCGTTCGGCCAACGACGGACAATCCATTCTCGCAGTCGATCGCCCGCAGCGAGGAGCGCTTCCACGGAGAGGATGGCCGAGGACTCCGACGCAGCAAGGATTCGGCTAGCACGAAGCCGTCGCCGATCGTCCGTCGTCACGTCGGTGTCCGCTGCGAGAAACGAGTGGAGAGCATCGCCCACGACGTTCCACTCCACGTCTTCAGAGCGACCGAGGGGAAGACGCGGACCGATTCTCTCGGTCTCTTGGACTTCAGCAGTCGCGAGCTCTGGCCAGTCGGTCGACGCGGCTGAAGGCGAGATCCAATAGGAGAGTTGGCCTCCGAGGCTCTCGTCGCGATTCCGTGTTGCGAACCAGACGCGCGAGACGTCCTCGGCGAGACGGACGGGCGGATCACTCCCGAGGCCGAGCAGCCTCCAGCGCACACGTTCCCGCCGGAGCTCTCCGGTCGGTCCGCGTAAGACCAACTCCGCGTTACCGTTGCCGTCGGCGGCAGTTGGAAGCGTGACGAGCGGCCCTGCGGCATCACGAAGCTCGTTCAGCCACTCAGCCTTCGCACCGTTGCTTCCGGCGCGTGCAGCGAGAATGAGGTGATCGCGCGCTCTCGTGAATCCGACGTAGAGCAGCCGAGTGCGCTCACGCTGCTCTCGGCGTGTCACGGCGACGCCGGTTGCCGACTGTTCGGCCCGGTCACCGAGCGGCGCGGTGTGACCGGCGAAGGGCCAGGGCCAATATCGAATCCATCGACCGGCCAGCGGCTCGTCGGGGTCGAAGACCTCGCGATCGGTCTCGGGGCTCACTTCGAATGCATCCCGACGCGTCGAGCGGTCGAGACTTCCGAGGATCACCACCGGCCACTCGAGGCCCTTGGCCTTGTGATAGGTGGCGATGGTCACGCCGTGACCTTCGGCGCTGACATGCTGGTCATCGCTCGCGCGCTCTTCGTCGCGCACCAGTCGGCGCTCGCTCGCCTCGTCGAGGAAGCGCACGAGGCCCGCCAGCGTCGCCGCCTCGTGCATGTGCGTGCATCGCTCTTCGTACTTCGCCGTGAGTGCCCGGAGCGCGTCGATGTTGCCGACTCGTTGCTCGGGATTGGGCCATCGACGACAGATGGCGACGACATCCATCGCGTGCAGTACCCGGTCGAGAGATTCGGACGGCGCCATGGTCTCGCTGTCGGAGCGCAGCCGGGTCAACCGCTCCTCCAGCGTGGGGACCAGCCGTTCATGGGAAACGCTGGCCGTGAGACGCGCGTCGAGCCAGGCGTCCGGCCCGAGCCCGTCGAAATCGAGCATCGCCTCGAGGGTCGCCACCGAGACGGTGTCGTGGCGATCGAGCACCACGCCGAGTGCCGCGCGAACCAACGTGCCTTCTGGCGTCGACATCAATTCCGTGCGTGCAACCGTCGCCGGAATGCCGCGTCGACCGAGCGCAATGGTCAGTCGCGACGCCTCGGCATTGGTGGCCACCAGAACTGCGACGTCTCCGGCACGAAGAGAGCGAACCTCGCCGTTCCAGCGGTCGACCGTCGGCGTCTCGCCCGGCGCCGCGAGAAGTTGCCGAACGCCTTCCGCGAGCGCCTCCGACTCGCCGGCAGCGTTCGTCACCGCGAGCGACCACACACCAAACGGGGAAAGGTCGGACAGTGCCGGTGGAGAGGGCCTCTTGGCAGTGACGACGACATCGGGCGGAGACGCGAAGGCCGCTGCAAACAAATGCGAACACGCGTCGACCAATTCGGGTCGTGAGCGCCAATTGAACGCGAGCCTCTGCACGTCGCCGCCTTCGCGCCCCACCCACGTCGTCACCGACTCCATCAACCCTGGGTCGGCACCGGCAAACTCGAAAATGCATTGCTTTCGATCGCCCACCCACGTCGAACGACCGACGATTCGATGGAGTCGCGTGAAAAGAGCGAGTTGAATCGGGCTCGTATCTTGAAGCTCGTCGACGACGAGGAGACGTAATCGACTTTGCAGCTCGTCCGCGACCGCGTCTTCGTCGAGCAGCGACAAGGCACGATCGATCATGTCGACGTAGTCGACGACCCGACGATGACGCTTCCAGCCGTCGTATGCCTCGAGACCGAGCCGTGCGGCCTCGAAGATCAGGGCCGTCACCTCGCCGAGGTCGTCGTGAAGACGAGGATGACTCTCCACGCTCGACGCCAGTGCCACCAACTCGGCGACGACGGGGCGAACCGCCTTCGCCGGTGCCAGCTTCGCGAGCTTGATCCACGTCGGCCAGGGGAGCGGTCCCCGCTTCGCCTCCGCGAGCGCCTCTTCGACGATGGCACGCGCGAGCTTGGTGTTCTGCTTGCCGTCCTCGATCGACGCGAGGCGGGCAGCGGCATCCTCGATGGCGGCAAAGATCGATTGATCGAGGCGCACGCCGTCGGGAACCGCGATGGGTAGCAGCGCGAGCATTCCGGCCATCGAGCGTTGCCCCATGGCATGAAGGCGATCGGGCGCGATTCGATTCGTCCGCGCGAGCGTCATGATGTCTTGGACGGGGGTCAGCCAATCGAATTGTCGCGTAATGGGATTGAGCCGGAGCTGGAGACGCCGAGACAGTATGTCGATGCGTTCGCGCAGGCTCGACGGCAATCCCCATTCGAGGGCTTCGCGCAGCCACCGGGCGTCATCCCCCGACAAGACGTCGACCTTCGGCGACAGTCCAGCATCGAGGGCCAGCTCCTGAACGAAGCGAAGACACACCGAGTGCACCGTTCCGAGGTAGGCCAAGGGCAGCGTGTGCGCGCGGTCGTAGGCACCCACGTCCAGGAGCCTCTTGCGAATGCGTGCGCCGAGCTCACCGGCCGCTCGTCGCGTATAGGTCACCGCCGTGAGTTGCTCCGGCGAGATCGAATTGGGTTCGGCGGGATCGACCGCGCGACCGACCTCGTCCGTGATGCGGTGAGTCTTGCCACTTCCAGCGCTGGCGCCGACGAGCGTGAGACCACGCGCGGAGCTTGTCGTGCCTGTCTGCGCGCTCACGAGAATCCCTCCCAGCGCTTGCCGCAAATGGCATCGAACGCGCAGTAGTCGCAGGCGTGCTTCTTTTCGAGCTCGAGATGGTCGTCGACTTCCCCGGGTGGGACGCCGAGGGTCTCGAGCATCGGCAATGCGCAGGACACCCCGCCGACCGGGATGCGTCCTGATGCGAGAAATTGCTCGACGCGATCGACGGTCCGCTCGAGCCTCGGCCAAGTGCCCTCGAGAGACGGCGCGCCGTCGAGCGGACGAACCTCCACGAATATGGGCTCGCAGGTGTAGGCGTGGCCTCGCTTCAGAGAGAAGTAGCCGGCACGAGGAACCCGCATCGCGCCGGTCGAGAGTTTTCGCGAAACGACGTAGGCGGCCAACTGGATCGATCGGCCGTGCATCAGCAAATCACGATAGCGAGAGCTACCCCACTTGAGGTCGAGCACGACCTCGGCACCGTCCGCGCCTCGAAGCAGAAGATCGAGATCACCGACCAGCTTCCGCCCACGCCAATCCACTTCGACGTGAAACTCGACATCGACGACGCGGAGCTGCGCGTTCCCGAGCAATGAGGAGAGTCTCGTCAGCGAGCGCTCCAGGCCCGCGGCGATCTGCGCGAGCTCGAAGGTCATTCCTGGTCGACGAAGCACCGAAGCCTCTTCCGTCAAGAGTCGCTCGAACACATCGGTGAACCGCACGGCGACTTCAGCGGGCGTCGAAAGGGCGCCCTGCTCGTGCAGTTTTTCGACCACCCTATGCGCGAGCGTCCCGTGGAGTTGGGGACCCTTCGGGATCGACACGAGATTGCCAGACCGTAGTCGAATGCCGCGACCAAGCACCGAGCGCAGCGGACAGCTCACCAGCTCTTCGAGGCTACTGGCACTGTATTCGAGAGAAGGCGGCACCGAACCGGCATCGACGCGCCACTCGCCGCGCGCTTCGGGGAGCTCGAGTGGCTTGGAGGTGACGAGTGGAACAGCGGCGTCGCTGGCAATGGAAACGCCTTCGCGACGAAGGAGATCGCGTACCTCGACCGTCACGCGCGCGAGTTTTTCGTCGCGTCCGAGTCGCGCCATGATCTCGTGAACGATCGGATGCGCAGAGGGCGCCTCGCCGCGCGCGCGCCGTGGCACCACCAACACCAAGCGCTTTCGTGCGGCGAGGACCGCTCGTCGCCACGATTCTCCTTCGGCCGACAATCGCGCGGCGATGTCAGCCAGTACGACGTTCGCGCCTCGCAAGGCTTCGACCTCTCGCACACGCCACGGACGGGGTCGGGGTCGCCACGCCGTGTCTTCGATGCAATGCCACCAGACGATGGTGTCGCGCGCGGCCCGGAGCATGTTCGGTGCATCGGCCGCATCGAGCCGCCCCGCCTCTTCGGGAGACACCTCGAGTGAATGCCTCGAAGAGACTTGATCGAGGAGCAACCTCGCGTCGACCAGATCGAGGATGTCACGGGAGTCGTGCTCGAGCGACTGGCGAAAGGCCCGAGCTCGCGCCATCGCGGCGCCCGTGACGGGAATCTGTGAGATGGCATAGGCGGAGCCGAGCCAGGTGAGGACGCGATCGGCGATGGAGCTCAAAGCAGCGCGTGGTGCGCCGGTACGCGCCGAGTGACCCGGCATCTCGAACCACACTTCGATCTTCTCGAGCGTCTCGCGCGCGCGATCCTCACTGCCCGGATGCAACTCGTCGCCGACGCGAAGCCGCTCTGCGATGGTTTCCTTGCCTTGCCGCCACGGCCGCCCACCGATGCCCGGCGCCTTCGCCAGTGCCCGCGCGAGCGTGTTGCCGACGAAGCCGTGGAACGGGCCGTGCGGAAGGGTGAGCAGCTCGAGTACGCGATACGGATCGCGCGGCTCGAACGCGAGCTCGATCGCCAGCGGGAGGACTTGAAGCATTGGGCGCCACGCGGCCTCCGAATCGAGGCCTTGGCTGCCGAGACCTGCAGCGACGAGCGCGCCGTCGAGCGCGGAGACGTCGCCGCCGCGCAGCACGACTGCCCGAGAGTCGCGCCAAGTCTGGAGGAGCGCCGCGACGGCTGGCGCCAACTCCCAAGACGTCTCGCCACGCAGCACGATGAAGGAGCCGTCGCCACGCAATGCCGTCTCGGCGCGGGCGTCTCCGCGGAGAGCGGCTTGCACGCGCGCCAAGTCGTCGTCGGTTGCGCGTGCGGCGAACGAGGGCGATGCGTGACGGACGTCGACGCCGCGTTCGGCCAGCAGGCGAAAGACACGCTGCCACCTGCCGGGCCATGCCGTCGGCGGTTCGGCGAGGTGAAGAGCGTCGAACGGTTGGGCAGTCGTCGACGGAAGCTCGGCTTCGACGATCCGTAGGCGATCAGCGTCGCCAGGAGGGAGAGCGGCGTCGAAGTTGTCGAGGCCTTCGAGGTTCGTGAACGTCGCGAGGCGCTCACCGCCGTCGACGATGGGGTCGCCGTTCCATCCGGCGGCGACGAGCTCGTCACGCATCGCGAGAAGCGAGGAAGCCGTACCGAGTCGGTCGATCGCGAAGGAGCGCGCGTAGAACGGAGGATTGTTCGGTTGCGCGAGGAGGTGATCGAGCCGGCGCGCGAAGTGTTGGATGCGGAGGGACTCGCCGACCTCGGGCGTCGGCAAGCCGAGTCGGAGCTCGAGGTTGGCGAGGAGGGCCGGCGGGTTCCAGACCGGGGTGCCGAGGGAGGCGGGAGAGAGCGAGAGGTCGTTGTGTTCAGTGAGGGAGGAGCCGGAGAAGGAGAGGCCGACGAGGGGGGTGAGGGTTAGGCGTGCGTTGCCCGCCTGCACGCCTGGCCGGTTCACGCTAAACTCGCGGCGTGGCTGGAAATGTCGCCTCGCGAACCCTCATGACCCCTGCCGAATATCGCGTGATGGAGCGTGACGCGTCGGAGAAGCACATCCTTTGGAACGGCGAGGTGTTCCCCATGTCCGGCCCGTCGTTCGCGATGGCTGGGGCCTCCGTTGCGCACAACCGGCTCGTCGCTGCGCTGCTCCTCGCGGTCGGTCGCGCGCTGCGTGGAAAGAACTGTGAGGCGCTGCCGTCGGACATGCGCGTTTGGATTCCGTCTGTCGCCGGCTACGTCTACCCCGACGTCAGCGTCGCGTGTGCCCCGCTCGATCTCGAGAGGCTCGACGGCGTCGAGACGTTGAAGAATCCTCGCGTCGTCGTCGAGGTGCTGTCGGAGTCGAGCGAGGCTTTCGATCGGGGCGCGAAGTTCGATGGGTATCGGAGCGTGGAGTCGCTCGAGGAGTACGTGTTGGTGTCGAGCGTGAGGCGCGAGGTCGATCACTTCGTGCGGCAAGCGGATGGTGCGTGGCTGCTGCGGGCGTATCGAGGGAGTGACGTGGTGCGGATTGGGGTGGTGGGGGTGGAGTTGGGGATGGACGAGTTGTATGAGCGGGTGGGGGCAGAGGGGGCGTAGACGGGCGAGGCGGAGTTCCAGCCGGCTGGAAGTGGAGTGCCAGCCGGCTGGAAATCCAACAGCGTTCATCGAGATGTCGCTTCTGGCGCGAAAAGACCGAGGCCGAAGTGAGATGCGTAGCCGAGCGAAATCGGGCCCTCGAGCGGCGCCTCAAAAGACAGTCTGAGCGATAGACCAATGGCAACAGGAGGCGGCTTGTCCCAGCGAGCGCGGTTGAAGCCTCGGAACCGGCGACTCGGTCGCAGCCAGCGGTCCTCGACCACTGCCCCGAGCTCGTTACCGCGCGTGCCGGCAATTACCTGCTCGGCCGAGGCCCACCGGCCATCATCCATTTCCACTTCGACGGCGGCCGCCGCAGGAAGTCTACGATGGGCTAGCTCTCGCTGGACTTGTCCGAGCAAGGCATCGTGGCCCTTGGCCTTCAGATATCTGGAAGGGACGAATGGCGTCACGCTGCAAAATCTTGACGCCCGAAGCAGAAGCGGAATCGTTTGCCGAAACGACTCGATACTTCCCAGACCGGCAAGGGCAACGAAAAGATCGGGATGACCCTTCCTTGCGCGATGGCCACGGACGCCGAAAAGAGCGTCGCGTGCGCGTTCATCGAAGCCCATCGGACAGTAGACCAAAACGTGATCAAGACGTTCGGGTCGCCGACCGAGCGTGAGAGGGATCAGACTCGCATGGCGATGACCTGAGGTCCGCTCGCCCTCTACCTTTCCGGTGAAGCATGGACTCGGACCGGCGGCCGTCGACGAGCTGCGAATCAGCTCGTCGTGAAGGACCTCGAGTCGCCGCAGCGCGTCCGACATCAGCGGCAGAACCTCGTCGTTTGCGGTATCGGAGGTCAGCGCGAAGAGCGCTGCGGTTGGTTGTTCGTCCTTTTCCATGGGCCGGGTCGCGTAGATCCTCGGCACAAGCGCGTCGCGCTCGCGGAAGTAGCTGAGCCACCGCGTGCCAGGAGGCTGACTCCAGCCCTCCCTTCTCAGTGTCGCCGTGTCCTGCATCAGGACTGCGACCATGTCGACCGGAATAGCCTCCTCAATCTTGGAGGTCTCCCTCTTCGAGAGCGCCTTGAATTCTTTTCCTTTCGAGGCAGCCTTTGCACGCTCCTCACGCTCGCGCCGTTCAATCGCCGTCGCCACGGCGCGACGGCGCCATTCTGTATAGTCGGCAGGCTGATCCGGAGCGAGCAGCTCCACCCGTTCAAACCCCGGCCCGGGCGGGCGATCTTCAGGGATAAGCCAGACGACACCGGTCGGCACATCAGCCAGCAGCCTCGCTTCGACCCATGACTCCGCACGTCCAAGGTACGGCTGAACGCGAAGCAATTCGGCAAGCACACCACGGCAGGCGGCCGGGAGCTCGGTGGGATATCGGACGAGCATCTCATCGCCGTCCGAAAACCGCAGAAACGCGTCTAGGACCTTGGTCGTATTTCCCTTGAATGGTGGCATGTAGTGACGAGTGTGGCTCGTAGTTCCACGAGGGAGTGCGTAGGACGGCGCCGCCGCTGTCAGAACGTCGACGAGCTCGCGGGCGGCCCCTTCGACGGCCGTCCAGCCGAGTCGCGAGAAGCCCGTCGCTATGAGTGCCCGCAGCAGCCGAAATGGGCTCGGCGGCCACTCGACGAGTCCCTCATTGACGTGCGCGCCCCACGGCGTCGCGTGATAGCGGCCCGCGAGAAAGCGATACGAGACAGTGAACATGGCTAGGCCACGAACTCCACGGTAGTGATCCCACCAATCTCCGCAAAGCGACTCGCGCACGCTTGAATGGCTGCGGGAAGCTCCTTCGTCAGCGCGGCGAGTGCAGGAAGATTGAAGCCTGCCGGCCGCTTGGCGCTGACCTCTCCGGCACCGGCTACCTCCAGATCGCACGCTGTCCGAAGGCGCAGGCGCCCGTCGAGCATCTTGCGAATCTTGAACAGAGCAAGAAGTACGAGAAGGCGCTCGCCTTCATCGCCGAGGCCGAAAGCGCGAATCTCTTCGAGGTCCAGATTGAAATATGCAACGATACGTTTCGCGGTGTATTCGTCACGCTGAAAAGGGACGTGACCGAATCCTTCCTTCGCCTCGCCGCTAGGATTGACATGATCTTGTTTCACACCGCCCGACGCCGCCACTTGGACGTCCTCGGCCTCGATGAATGCGCTGAGCGCGCGCTCTAAGCGGAGACGGCCGCCCACGAGGTCCTTCTTTGCGAGAAAGACTCCATGGAGTAGGGCACTCGCGTCGTACCGAAAGATCAATTTTGCCAGCTTCGATCGCGAGATCGCCCCATCCTCGAACTCTTTAGTCTGCTCTTTGAACTTCTTCAGGAACGCGTCGTTCTTGCTCTCGAGGATGTAGGGCGAATTCAAACGGTGCGCCTCCGTGACCGACGAGGTGAGGTACGCGCCCTTCTTTTCGACGCGAACGTAGGAGAGACCGTGCAAGTCCTTCACGAGGGCGTTCTCGACGCCGTCCCAGCACACGGCCTCGAGACGATTCGCCATACTCTGTGCGCTCTCCACCAGCAGACGTGTGCCCTCTTGCGTTTGGTAAACGGCTGCGCCGAGGTCCGGAAATCCCGTTGGCTGAAAGCGTGAACCCTGCACCGGGCGAAGCTCGACCTCGAACAGAAGGCGGGCTGCTTGGGCGGACTTGCCGACGACAGGAGACAGATCGAGCGTCATGGTAATTCTTCCTGGTTGAAGGGCTTGGTGACGCGGCCAAGAAGCCGCTCAGCATCGAGTTGTGAAACTGGAATTGCAACGGTCGCAGCGAGGCGCATCGCGAAGGCTGAATCGCCTGTCAGTACGCCGAGCTTCGGGCGCAGCCCCGCGCCGGCAAGGCGGCGGAGAAGCAATTGCCCTCCGTCGGTCAATCGCCCTGCCGCAAGCAAGCGAAGTGGCGCGGCGTCGACTCGCCTCTTTATCTGGCCCAGATCGAATGGGAGATAGGCGACACGCGTCAGCGCGTGCATCGGCATGGGCTCGCCCGCAGTGCGGGACGCCTGGACCGGGACGCTGGCCCAGTCGATCGAGAGTAGACCACGCGCAAGGCGCGAGATCTTCGCGTCGTCGACACGTGCCTCCACGAAGAGCCGGATGTCCTCGAGCCGTGCGTTGACTCGCGCCTGTAGAGGGAACAGGTCGACACCGGACCTGGTGGCGTCGATCACACGACGTAGAGCGATCGCGGCGAGGTCGGCCACCAGCGAATGTCCGCGCCAAACGACGCGCGGATCCTTGGCGAGTGAATCCGCGGTCGTATGAAAGTGCTCGAATCGAGGTGATTCGAGTGGAATGACGTTGGCACGAAGCGGACCGAGCTTTCCGTGTCCCTGCGAGGCGATCGCAATCGCGAGACGCACCTCGGGCGATCCATCGTTGAGAAGCGACAACCACCTCAGAGAAAGCTTTGGTAGGGGCCGCAGGTACGCGCCCTTCGTGCTCTTGCCATGCGCCACGAAGCCCCCCTCGACGTCGCCGAGGACGCCAATGAGCTCGCACCACGTCTCAGCCGTTGCGGTCGGAAGGCTCGTCGCCATCAAAGCGCGTTCAAGGGCACGGAGGCCGCGGCCCAGTGCGAGTGGTGCGCCAGTCTTCCCCGCCGCACCGGACAGCCTGCGTACGAAGCCATCGAGCTCGTCGAGGACGCGGACCTCGGGCCGATGCTTCACCTCGAGAGTTCCAAGAGGGACTGCCAGGTTCGATTGCCCGTTTCGTTCGAAGTAGCCGAAACGAGCGAAGCCCGTCACGCCTCGAGCAACGCCAAGATTGGCGATCGCCCGGGTTGCGTCGAGGGTGCCACGTGCAGCGCCGTGTCCCCCGTGTAGGCGGCCCTCGTCGAAAAGAGCGCGCACTTCCGCGAGCGTTGACGGCTGTGACCAAAGCGGAGCCCATTGCTCGCCCCGCGAAGAGCCATCGGCCGGGGATGCGCTCGCGTAACCCGATGCCTGGGACCGAAGCGCAAACGGAGCGGCTGCTTGGACCAAGTCGTCGGCATCGAGCCCGCGCAATGAGGCGACGCGAAATACCAGAGCACCCTCCAACATGAGGACAAAATCCCAAGCGTTCACCAGTGCGCCACCATCGAAGCCTGACGAGGCATTCGCCCCTCCTGCTGCACCCGGAAAAAACTGTCCGATCGCATTCGGCGTCAGGACCGCCGCCGTAGTGCGCCACATGGAAACGCGCAACATCGACTCCGCCCCCTCGGTGGGAAATCCCGAATCGACGTCGAATAGCGAGACGAGGCGCTGCATGTAGTTGTTGGTGAAGTCGAGGCGCCGGTCGTTCCCACCAGTTCCGAGCAGCGCGGGGTAACGAGGTTCACCAGCAGAGTCGACGGTGAACGCCGCCCGTAGCCACTGATATGCCGGCGTGTCCCAGCTCGCCAGACAATCACGGAGCACGCGTGCCTTCGCCTCACCTGTTGGTTTTTCGACAAGTCCACCCAACTCGTCGATGGCATCGACAATGGCCTTCGCGAACGCATCGAAGCGCGGTGCCTTCGCGCAACGAATCGGATCGAATCCTTCCTTGTTGTCGCCCTGATAGAAGCCGCTTCCACCATTCCATGGACTGAGCATTGGGGTCGGCGAGTAGCGCTCGAGAAAGTAGCGGGCGAGCTCTTGCGCATCGAGCGTGGTGACGAGCGAAAAGACATCGTCGCGCCAAAATCCGCGTGCGCCTGGGTCAGCTTGCTCGGCCACGAGGCGCAACACGCCCAATGCCTTCAGGTAATGTGCGAGGGGAGCCGGGGCGCAGCCATGAAGCGCGTGTACGTGAAGGCTCATTGCAGCGTCTCCGGAGGAAGCGCCGAGGAGCGCCAATCCGCTACACGCAGGACTGTTTCGAGGAATGCCAGTCCGAACGGACCGTGGCGAGCCCGTAGGCGCTCGCACCGATCGGTCCAGGACGCTCCAAATCGTTCCCCGACTCCCAAGGCCGCGATCGACAATGACATGGGGAGCGTGGGAAGCTCCGTCGGCTCGCCGTTCGCGCCCGCGAGGGAGACTGTCGGCACGATGTCCCCGTCGACGACTCCGTGGATTCCACCGTGATCGGCTTCAACGTCGAGCGGAGTGCTCGCGAGTCGACCGCGGACCTTGCCGTGGTGCGCACATACGAGGTACGCGACGAGATCCACCTCGTCCGCCGAGAGCGCCGCAATTTCAGCGGCGAGTGGATTGGTATCCATTTGTGGGTCGAGCCGCGCGTCGAGCGTCTGCACTCCAATTAAGGCAAACATTTCCCGATGCGGTCCCAGAAGCGCGGGGTGCTCAGGGTTACTGCGACGGAGCACCTCGAACAAAAGCAACGTGCTCGCCAACTCGTGACGAAAGCCGGGGCGCGCCCCATATGGAGGTCTGCAGAAGGCAGCGGGCGGCGCTTTCGCCAAATCTCCTCGTGGCCCGAAGTGCGGGTCGAGAGCCCTCGCGGAAGAGCTTATGGCAGCCTGGAAGACCGGGTGAGCTTTGCCGGCATCGTGCCAACGGGCTGCAAGCCCCAGGAGACACACCATCCGGTCAGGGAGACGGATACGTCGGGCCAGGCGCTCGACTTCGACGCGGGCTTCGTGTCCATGCAACCGAATGGTCTTGTAACCGACCAGTTGGGACAGCGCATCGTCGTCGGTCGACAGACTCGCTTCGAGGAGACTCGCTTCGACAGGAGAATCCGGCGCGACGATCGAAACCGCGCTCTTGCTGCTTGGGTCCCACCCGCCGTCGGGTCGATACCCGCCTTCGTCGGCGGCGAGCAACACAGTCATGCCAGGAACGATCCGATCTTGACCGCGCTTTCGCTCCCATCGACCGCTCAGAAAGTCGAAGACGAACGCTCGCTTGTCCCCCTTCTCGATGTATCGACGCAGCTCTGCGACCGGGACTGGGCACAGCTCCTGCCGCGACGGAAAAGAAACCGACGCGAGGAACCTAGCGTCGCCCTCGATCGATCGCCAGAAGACGGCGAGATCGCGCTCCTCGCCCGAACGAATGTAGCGACCGATGTCGAGATCCGCTCCGGATAGGTCCGCTGATGTGTCGAAGAGCTCCTCGAAATCAGGTCGCCGCAAGACGTGCTTGGGTTCGTATGGATAGAGGCGCGCAAGCCGAGACGGCTCATCCGCGGCGAGTCGCTCCTCGAACGACTCGAGGCTTGCAGGTCCAACATCCGCGGACGTCGACTGGAGATGCTCGAGCGCTTCCGCCGCACCCGCGAGACTCTCGCGCTCATAGGGTCGTGCATCGGAGTCCTTTGCAGGCACTTCACCGAGGACCACGACGACGGCGCGCTCGCCCGCCCGACGTGCTGCCCGGCCAAAGCGCTGCACCAACGACGACCACGGTGCGAGGTCCGTGAGTAGTGCCTTGGCCGAGATGTCGACGCCGGCCTCGACCACTTGTGTGGCGACGACGATTCGGCCGGCTGGGGGCAACGAGGCTTCCTTGTGAAGGAATTCCCATCGCTGACGCTCGGCACCTCGAAAACGCGAATGGACCAATCGGAGATCGGGCGCGGATGCTGCACGTGCTGCGCGAACCGCCTTCTCGAGTGCCGCAAAGACCTTGTTTGCACGATCCACGGTATTGACGATGACTAAAGTGAGGGTTTCGTGTTCGTGTTTCGCAATCGCCAGCTTCGCCACGTCCTCGGGCGTCTCCAGATCGCGTCGAACTTCGAGAGGCTTCTGTACCTCCCATAGCCCACCGTCGCGGGCAGCGGCGGGAATGCTCGACCGCGGCAGCGCTGCGACGGCATCCCGGAAGTCAATGCTTTGCAGCCAGCTCGGTTGCAGCGTGGCACTCATCCACCATGTCACCGTTGGCCGATACTGGACGTGCCCTGCCGAGACGTCGTAGCGACGAAACGCCGCGAGCTGCGAGGTGGTCGCTAGGCCCGTGTCCATGAGCTGCACTTCATCCCCGACCCACAGGGCATCGTTGTGAAGTCCTGCGAACTCCATGGGCCACAGCCCTCTCGCTGAGCCATACCCACGATTCAGTGCACGGGAGAGGAGCATGTCCTGCGTGCCAACGAGTATGGACGGCTCTTCGAGCCGATCGACCCAACGGGCTGCTTCGCGCCCGCCAAGCAGAGTGAAGACCGGAATATTCATTCCGGACCTCGCCACCCATTCCCCAAGCACTCGCTCCGTCTGTTCGACGAGAACACGCATGGGCAGACAGATGACGAGACGCATCGGCCAAGCGTCGTTGCTCAGATGTGCCCTGTGATAGAGCCACGACAACGCAATGCCGGCCGTCTTTCCGAAGCCCGTCGGAATTCGAATCAATCGGTCCCGACACTGCGGGTCAGCGCCCAGCTCGGACTGCCAGCAGTGCGGAGCGACCCGTGCAATTCGCTTGAACCAGCTGTCGTAGTCTTCGGCCATCTTTTCCCTCGGCAGCTCTGCCGCCCGGCTCATCTTGTATGCACTCGCGAGCGATTCGCACGGTTCACCACGTCGCAAGCAGTCGTCCGATTAGCGCTGACTGCCCGCGTGTTCAGCTTGTGCGAGGGCACCCTCCGCCAAGCGCTTCACGGTGTCCTGCAAGGCAACGCTCTCTGGCAAAGCCGCATCCCCCAACCCCACGACGAAGCGCGCCAAAACCTCCACCCCTGCCGTCACCGCACTCACCCGAATCCCCCCCTCAATCATCTCCACGACGAACGTCCCCTTCGGCAGATTGCTCTGCACCCACCGCGCCGCCTCCCCGCGCACCACGAACGCGCAGCGCACCGCCTCCCCTTTCCCCGCGTACCCGTCGATGCTCGCCCCAATGAACTTCGCGACGTCGACTTCTGCGATGGTCCGAAACGGCTCGCCCGTTTCGAGCTTCGCCGCCAGCACTCGATCAATCCGGAAATGCCGCAGCTCACCGCTGCGATGACAGAGCGCGATCATCCGCGTGGTGTCGCCGTACTCCACCCGGGCGACCGACGCCGTTCGCCACCCACGCACGCCGCGCGCACCGCTGAGGTAGTCGAAGGCGAGCGTGACACGCTTCGCCGCCGCGTCTTCGATGATCGGCAGCACGTGCTCACCAACCTGCAGCTCGACGTTGGCGACGGGCGTCGTGACGTTGGGCGATAGCTTCAGGAGACGAGCGATCAAGCGGTCGCGCGTCTGCGTCCGCCGAAGACGCGCGAGCAATCGCAGCATGTTGCGTACGTCGTCACCGTCGAGCGCGATGCCGCCCGGAATCCATCCGCTTCGAATGTCCCAATGGACCTGCGGATGCTCCTCGCTTCGAACCAGCGGGAGGCCTGCGTCGCGCAGCCGATGGAGCAACTTTCGAATCGTCGCCGCGCTCACACCCACGCGCGTGGCGAGCTCCGACTGCGTCCACCCGGATTGCTCCATGAACGCGACAAAGACGTCGACGACCGAGTCGTGTGCGCCCCGCCTCCCCACGCGGCGAACATATCGGAACTCGCGGCCTCAGAAGCCCAAGACGTCACGTACCCCCGCGGGGGCGACTGCGCCGATGTTCATGTCGGCATGCACGTCGCCCTCGCCCGTCCCATACCTACCGATGGCCGAACGCCCAAGCTCAACTGCCGAAGCACTCGAGGTCGAGAATGAGGCCGCGCGCGCCAAGGCGCTCCCGCTCCGTTTGCCGATGGTCGAGTCGTCGGACGCCGTGCCGGCGCGCATGGTCAACGAGGTTCTCTACTGCGAGCGCCTCCTCTATCTCGAGTGGGCCCAGGGCGAGTGGGCGGACAACTACTTCACCGTCGACGGCAACTACGCGCATCGCCGTGCGGACGAGCCGTCGGGTGATCTGCCGCCGCCCGAGGTGTCACCAGATCGGCCGCAGACCGCGCGATCGCTCTGGCTGACTTCAGAGCGTCTCGGGCTGACGGCGAAGATCGACGTGGTGGAGTCGGATGCCGAGGGGCTGGTCACACCGATCGAGTACAAGCGCGGCGCGGCGCCGGATGTTCCTGAAGGCGCACACCTGCCGGAGCGTGCACAGCTCTGCGCGCAGGTGCTCTTGTTGCGCGATCATGGGTTTCGTTGTGACGAGGCGGCGCTGTATTTTGCGGGCAGCCGACGACGCGTGCCCATCACGATCGATGACGCGCTGATCGCGACGACGATGACGGCGATTGCGCGAGCCAAGGAGCTTCGCGCGCGCTCGAAGCCGCCGCCTCCGCTGAAGAACAGCCCGAAGTGTGATGGGTGCTCGCTGGTTGGAATTTGTCTGCCGGATGAGACGAACCATCTTCGCTCGGCCACGCCGGCGCAGGTCGAATCGGACGAAGATCGCGAGCCGGCAGCGCTCCGGCGATTGCACCCATCGCGCGATGAACGCCTGCCGCTCTACGTCCAGGAGCAGGGCGCTCGCATCGGCGTCGACGGGGAGGTGCTCTCGATCAAGCTGCCGAAGGGAAAGGCGAATGGCGACGAGGCCGCTGTGGAAGCGCGTCTCGCCAACACGTCGCAAGTCAGCATCTACGGCAACGTGCAGGTGAGCACGCAAGCGATGCGAACGCTCGCCGAACGCGGGATTCCACTCTTCCTCTTCACGTACGGAGGGTGGTTCACCGGCAGGTTGGTGGGGCTCGATCCGAAGAACGTCGAGCTACGCATCGCCCAGTATCGGGCGTCGACGGACGAGGCGTTCTGTCTGTCGTTCGCGAAGGGAATCGTGGCGGCGAAGATCCGCAACGCTCGGACGATTCTTCGGCGCAATCACTCGGCGCCCGATCCGGTGATGCTCAAACACATGGAGCAGATGGCCGTGCTCGCCGAGCAATGCGATGCGATCGAGTCGCTGCTCGGCTACGAAGGTACGGCGGCGCGAGACTACTTCGGCGCGTTCGGTGGCATGCTCAAGGGAGATGCGGCGCTCGGTGGGGCGTTCGATCTCGCAGGGAGGAATCGACGGCCGCCGCGTGATCCAATCAACGCGCTGCTCTCGTTCGTCTATTCGCTGCTGACGAAGGACGTGGTGCTCGCGGTCACTTCGGCGGGGCTCGATCCGATGATCGGTTTCTACCATCAGCCTCGCTTCGGACGCCCCGGACTGGCGCTCGATCTCATGGAGGAGCTGCGGCCGATCGTCGCCGATTCGGTCGTGATCGGGGCGCTCAACACCGGGGTCGTCACCGCCGAGGACTTCGTGGCTCGGTCGGGAGGCGTCGCGCTCTCGGGCCCGTCTCGAAAACGCATCATCGCGGCGTACGAGCGACGCATGGGGCAGGAGTCGATTCACCCGCTGTTCGGCTACGCAATCAGCTACCGACGGACGATCGAGGTGCAGGCTCGGTTGCTCGGAAGGCTTCTCTTGGGAGAGGTCGATCGATATCCGTCGCTGAGGCCCCGCTGAGCCATGCGTCAGACGTACATCGTGACCTACGACGTGTGCCACCCGAAGCGCTTGCGCAAGGTCTTCAAGTTGATGAAGGGCTATGGGGTGCACATTCAACTCTCGGTGTTCCGCTGCGAGCTCGATCTACGTGAGCTGGTCGAGCTGCGCGCACGCCTCGCCGACGAGATCGACCATCATCAGGATCAGGTGCTGTTCGTCGACATCGGTCCGAGCGAGGGCCGCGGTGCGACCTCGATACGTGCGCTCGGTAAGGCGTACGTCGCGCCGGAGGGCATCGCGTTGATCATCTGACACGAGCTCACGAACCGGACTTCCAGCCGGCTGGAACTCCACCTCCAGCCGGCTGGAAGTCTCGCAATGCGTGTTCCGTTTTCGGGGCTCGACGAGGCGCCCACGTCCTGATGAGATGCGCAACGGAGGGTCACATGGCGACCAAGAAGCGCGCGTCGACGAAGACCGTGGCGAAGAAGGCGAGCAAGACGAAGTCGGCGGTGCTCGCGACCGCCAAGGCAGGGAAGCTCGCATCGAGTGCGGCTGCGCGGCGCGCAGAGGAGCTGATCGATCTCATCGTCCGCCGCAAGCAGCGCATTGCCGAGGACTTCTACGACATCGGCGTCGCGCTCCACGAGCTCGAGAAGAAGAAGCTCTATGCGCCGTTGGGCTACGCTTCCTTCAGCGAGCTGCTGGAGAAGCACAAGCTGATGAGCGTGTCTTCGGCGAGCAAGCTGATGGCGATCGTCGGCGCGATGTCGCGTGATCGCGCGCTGCCCCTCGGTTCGGAGAAGGCTTATGCACTGGCGCGGTTGGTGGAGAACTCGCCGGACCTCACCACCGTCGATCAGGCGCTCGAACAGGGCGTGAAGGTCAAGGGCAAGACGGTGCGGGTGAACGATCTTTCGCGACGAGAGATCGAGAAGCTGGCGAAGAAGGCGCGGAAACCGTCCGCGGTTCCCGCGCAGGATCGGGCCGCAATTGCTGCCGCGAAGGAGGCGCAGCGCGTGCTGCGCAGGGCGGGCGCTCCGCATGCGCACGCGAAGGATGTTCGTCGTGGCGGAACCTGGTGGGTGCAGCTCGAGCTGTCCGTCGACGAGCTGGATGTCGTGCTACGACGTGTCGAGAGGAAGTGATGGCTTCGAGCGCCGGAGTGACGCCCGAAGTCCGGGCACCGCTCGCAGCGGCTTGATCTTTGGCAATTCAATGACTTGCGAAGCACCACTCGGCGGGAGGGTGGTGCTTCGGGTATGGTTGGGGTGGTACCGCTCGCAGGAGCGGTTGGAAGTGATGGAAGGTGTTTGGGTCCTGGTGGGCCCCTCTCTGCGACCAACGGGTCGCAGCCCCGTTGAAGCTCGAGGCGGAAGGAGGAGGCGACACGGGCGTCCCGACTCTCTGCGACCAACGGGTCGCAGCCCCGTTGAAGCTCGTCGTCCTCTTCGGCTTCGCGGTGTGGAAGACCCACTCTCTGCGACCAACGGGTCGCAGCCCCGTTGAAGCACGATCACCCGCAACCGCGGCTCGTACCTCGATGACGGCTCTCTGCGACCAACGGGTCGCAGCCCCGTTGAAGCTCCAGGCGCGACTCGATCGCGGACTTGATCAGCTCTTCTCTCTGCGACCAACGGGTCGCAGCCCCGTTGAAGCTCGAATGACCTGCACGGCGATCACCACGACGAAGACCGCCTCTCTGCGACCAACGGGTCGCAGCCCCGTTGAAGCACGTTGTGCTGCTCGTCGAGCAGCACGTTGCGGCTCTTCTCTCTGCGACCAACGGGTCGCAGCCCCGTTGAAGCAACGCCGCACGCCTCGCCGCGCAGCTCACGCAAGAGCGCTCTCTGCGACCAACGGGTCGCAGCCCCGTTGAAGCCTGCAGGAGCTCGTCGTCGGACGTGCGCACGATGTACCTCTCTGCGACCAACGGGTCGCAGCCCCGTTGAAGCAGGATCGACTGCAGTTCGCGCGGGTCGAAGTCGCTTCGCTCTCTCTGCGACCAACGGGTCGCAGCCCCGTTGAAGCTCGACGCCCTTCCGAGGCACCGGCGGATTGCGCCGCTCTCTCTGCGACCAACGGGTCGCAGCCCCGTTGAAGCTACGCGATCACCCACTGGGGTGAGGTGACGGGGTGGCC
>JANYDK010000127.1 GCA_025363655.1 Deltaproteobacteria bacterium
ACGGCCTCCGAAGACTCCGGCCGTCCACGTTCACTCCGTACCAAGGGCACTCGTGGACGTGGAACGGCCTCCGAAGACTCCGGCCGTCCACGTTCACTCCGTACCAAGGGCACTCGTGGACGTGGAACGGCCTCCGAAGACTCCGGCCGTCCACGTTCCCCGGAACCGCCGAAGTGAAGGAGACGTCATGAGACTCGTCGCCGCGCTCGCCCTCCTGCTCGCGACCTCGTGTGCTGCACCGGTCGATCCCGACGTGATCGGCGTCGGTAAAGGGGACACCGGTCACGGCGGGGCCGACGTCGGTGGCGCCGACGTCACGCTCGACACGACAGCGCCACTGGCCGACGCCCATCCCGCCGTCGATACGGGCGCGCTGCCCACCGAAGACTCCGGCGCGAAGGTCGACACCGGTGGAACCGCCGACGACACCAGCGTCGCGCCGACGGACACCGACGTTCCCGACTTCGGCGCGCCCGTCGACACCGGCAGCGGTACGGTCGACTCGGGCATCCCCGACGTCACCGGCGGTCTGCTCACGTGTAGCAAGGACGCCGACTGCACCATCTCGCCGTTCACGTGCTGCGATCTCTCGAAGCACAAGTGCGGCATCGGCGCGTTTCCGCTCTGCGTCTCGCCGTTCTGACCCTCAATTCAGCTTCACGCTGTCGACCGACCAGCCCGGATTCTGGAGGTTCCACGCGCTCGAGCCCTTCGCCTCGAAGCGGATGCGCGTCGTCGCGGTGCGGCAGGTGGCAGGGAGCGCGAGGCTCTGCGCGGTCCAGGGAAAGCTTCGACCCGCGCTCGGACCGCCGCAGCAGTAGCTGGTGGCGCAGGCGCTCTGGTTGGTCGGCCACGTGGTCGGCGTGAGGCTCGTCCAGGTGGTGCCGCCATCGCCCGAACACTGCACGAAGAGGCGCTCGGATTTGTCGGGGCCCTTGCTCGAGTAGCTGGGATCGTCGTCGAGGCGAACGGTGAACGTGAGCGTCGTCGCCGCGCACGTCGAAAGGTCGACGTTGGCGGGATTGGTCAGGTTCTGCGTGTACGAGCTGGCGTATTTCGTCGACGAGCCGGCGACCATCGACGCGCTGCCGCTGTCGTAGCGCCAGAGGCCATCGAAGGTCCATGCCTCGGCGCTGGTGTCGAAGGTTCCGAGGGAGAGCGGGAGTGGACAGACCGTTCCGGAATCGACAGGTCCGGTGTCGACCTTGCCGGAGTCGGTTCCCGTATCGAGAATTCCTGTGTCGATGGTTCCGGAGTCGAAGGTGTCGGGGGCTGCCGTGTCGACGGTTCCACTGTCGAGCGTGTCAGGCTTGCCGCTGTCGAGCGTCCCCGAGTCGAAGGTGTCGGGCGCGTCGGGCGCACGAGTGTCGCCGTCGTCCGAGCTCGAATCGAGCGGTCTCGAGTCGGTGGGCGAAGTGTCGGAGACGTCTGGCAAGTCACCGACCGAGCTGTCGTCGAGCGCGTCGAGATGGCTCGTGTCAGGGCTCCCATCAAGGCTCGCATCAAGGCTCGCATCGAGACTCGCATCAGGACTGGCATCGAGACTCGCATCGACGTGCACGGAACCATCGTCGGCGGCGCCGGTGGCGCAGGCGGAGCAGACGGCGAGGAGCACGACGGCGACGGCTCTCATGGGCGCTCTCATCACCGAGGATGCTATCGCGCGTGTCGACGACGCCGACGTCCGCTTTCGTCGAAGACGTAGCCAGCCGTCGCCAGCCGATTCCGCGTTGGACCCTTCATGAAAACGGCTGCTGCGGTTGACGCGACCGGTGCGCGGCTCGACACCGACATCATGTCTCGGTCGTCGTCTCGTGACGCGCTCGCCGCGAAGATCCTCCTCGTAGACGACGATCCCGGCGTGCTCTTCACGTTGCGCGAGATCCTGCTCGACCGGGGCTTCGAGGTGGTGGCGACCGCTTCCCCCGAGGAAGCTCTCAGCAAGCTCGAGGGTGTACGCGCGGCGCTCGTCGACTACGCGATGCCGACGATGGACGGGCTCACCTTGCTCGCGGCGATTCACGAGCGCGACGAGGCGATTCCGGTGATCGTGCTCACCGCGCATGGCTCGGAGCGGCTCGCCGTCGCGGCGATGAAGGCGGGCGCACACGACTACCTGACGAAGCCCTTCGACATCGACGAAGTGGCGATCGCCATCGAGCGCGCCGTCGAGCTCCGACGACTCCGCGAGACCAACCTCCGTCTCAAGGCCGAAGCAGCGATCGGGCGGAAAATCGTGGGCGATTCGGCGCCGATGCGGCGTCTTCTCGAGGCCGTCGGGCGCGTCGCCGGCAAGGACATCACCGTGCTCGTGCGTGGCGAGACGGGCACCGGCAAGGAGCTGATCGCGACGCTGCTCCACGCGCAGAGTCACCGTTCGCAGAAGCCGCTGGTGCGCTTCAACTGCGCGGCCATTCCTGGTGAGCTCGCCGAGGCCGAGCTCTTCGGACACGCCAAGGGTGCCTTCACGGGCGCGCAGCAAGCTCGACGTGGATTCTTCGCGCTCGCCGACGGGGGGACGCTGGTGCTCGACGAGGTGGGTGAGCTCTCGCTCGCGGTGCAGGCCAAGCTCCTTCGCGCCATCCAAGAAGGAGAGATCCAGCCGGTCGGCTCGGGTCGGGTCGACAAAATCGACGTTCGCATCGTCGCCTCGACCAACCGCGATCTGCTCGCCGAGGCGCAGGCCGGACGCTTCCGCGAAGACCTCTACTATCGCCTCGCCGTCGTCGAGCTGGTGGTGCCGCCGCTGCGCGATCGACGTGAAGACATCGCCTCGCTCGTCGAAGAGATGGTGCGCCGATACGCCGAGAAATTCGGCTCCAATGCGCTTCGGCTCTCGCCTCGGCTGATCGAGCACCTCGAGAAGAAGCCGTGGCCGGGCAACGTGCGGCAGCTCGAGAACACCATCGCGCGACTGGTCGCGCTCGCCGATGGGGACACACTCGATCTATCCGATCTATCCGATCTCTCCGAGCCGGACAGTCCCGATGGGCCCGGCGGGGTGCAGGTGGTTTCGTCGGGGCAGGCGAGCGAAGCGGGGACGCCGGAGGACGGGCCGTCGTTGAAAGAGCAGGTCGAGGCCTTCGAGCGAGGCCTCATCGTGCGCGCGCTCGCGACCAGCGGCGGCAACCAGAGCGAGGCCGCGCGTCGTCTCGGCACCAGTCGACCGACGTTGATCGACAAGATGAGGCGGTATCGTCTGGGTTGAAGTCGAGGAAATGGCATTGCGGTCGTGCGGTTTCGCCGACGTGCACGGAGGCGGTGCGCGCGCTAGGATCCCCGACATGTCGCGTGTGAGCTTCGGAACCGTCTGGGCCTTCGCCTTCACATCTTTCGCTTCGGCCTTTGCCGTCGTCTCGATGGGCGGGTGCTCGAGCGAGGAGTACCACCACGGCTACGGACGCGACGACCTGCCGCCGCCGCCACTCTGCAGCACGGTCGCGTCGTGTGGCGCGTGCACGCCGATCGTCGGCTGCGGTTGGTGCGACTTCGGCGATGGCACCGGCGCGTGCGCCACCGGTCCTTCGGCCTGCAAGGCGCCGACGTTCCGATGGAATTGGGAGCCGAACGCCTGCCCCGCGAGTGGCTACGACGCCGGCCCGAACGACACGTCGTCGAACGCCGATGCTTCGAGCGATGTCATGAGCGAGGCTTCGAGTGAGGCTTCGAGTGACGTGGCGAGCGACGCCACGAGCAGTGACGCCGGAACCGATGTCGTGACCGAGATCGACACCGGCCGGGAAATTCCCGATGGTCGTCGAGATGACGGCGCGATCGAGGCGAGCGCGGACGCAGGTTCCGACGCGAGCTCCGAGACGAGCGTGAGCGACGCGACGAGCACGGACGCGACCGAGACCCTCGCGTGCGCACCGCCTTCCGACATCGGTTCTCCCGGCTGCGTCGTCACCACCGGCGGCAGCGCGTGCACCGGCGACACCTTCACCGTCGGCTGTCACGGCGATCCGGCAGCGGTACCGACGCCGAACGGCGCGCTCAAGTGCGAGGCGACCTCGGCCGGCGCCTCACCGGGCTCGAAGTACTACTGCTGCCCCTGCAGTCACTGAGTCACTGAGGCACTCACCGAGTCACGCGCGCGCGGCCATACGCTCGCCGAGGTCGATGCCGACCGTTTGACCGAGTGGCGAGGCGCTCGGGCTTCGGCGTCGTTTCGTGTCCTCGGCGTTGTCCGACCACCATCGCGAAGCTTGGTCGTCGGTCCAAACGGCGACCTCGCCACGTTCGACGAGCGCGCGCAAGGAAGCCCCGAGCGCCGCCGCCGAGGCCGGCCTCTTCGCCGGATCTTTCTCCAAACACTGCAAAACAAGGGCTTCGAGCGCCGACGGCAGCTCGCGCTTTCCGCGTACCGAGGGCAGCTCGACGTCGGCGTGAAGGTGCTTCGCGCAGATTTCGAGGAGCGTGGGGGCATCGAAGACCGGCGTGCCGGTGAGCAGCCAGTAGGCGACCGCGCCGAGCGCGTAGAGATCTGCCCGCGCATCGATGGTGTCGGGCGCGACGATCGCTTCGGGCGCGAGGTAGAGCGGCGTGCCGGTGATGACGTTGCCGGCGGAGCTGGCGCTCGCCGAAGTCGACGAAGGCTTCAGCTCCTTGACGAGGCCGAAATCGACCACTTTGGCGAAATCGCTGACCCCGCCACGCTGGCAGAGGATGACGTTGGCCGGCTTGATGTCGCGATGGATGAGCCCCGCCGCGTGCGCTTCGCTGAGCGCGCCGGTGACTTGGACGAGCACGTGGAGCACGCGCGCCGCTGGTTGAGGACCCCGTCGCTCGACGAGCACCTCGAGATCGAGGCCCTCGAGGTACTCCATCGCGTAGTAGAAGATGCCATCGGGCGTGCGACCGTAGTCGTAGATGGCGACGGTGTTGGGGTGGGTGAGGAGCGCAGTGAGCTGCACTTCGCGCTCGAAACGCTGGAGCGCACGGGCTCCGGCGCGCTCGGCCGGCAAGAGCTTGATCGCGGTCGGCCGGCGCAACATCGCGTGGCTCGCGCGATAGACGGCGCCCATGCCGCCCTCGCCGATCTTCTCGACGAGCGTGTACTGTCCGAGGCGCATCGCCTGCTCGAGGTGCCGCTGGAGGCCGTAAATGACGCGGGAAATCAGGCCCGTGAGGCCGACGGTGATCATCGACCAGGTCGCGGCGGCGATGAGGATGATCGGGAGCGGCGGGATGCCTCCCTTGTCGAAATCGAGCGTCACGAGCGCCGGATCGACGCCGCGCGAGTAGACGATGCAAGCGCCGGCGATGAGGAACGCGCTCGCGAGCAAGCCGATGATGAGGGTTCGTCCGAGCGTGCTCGGCACCATCGCCGCGCGGCTCACCAGGATGATGTTGATGGTGAGGAGCATCTCGATTTCCGGGCGCGTGATCGCCGGGGAGCCGATGAGCATGGTCGCCAGTCCGGCGACGATGACGACCGTGCCGGTGACGTCGAAGAAGCTGAGGGCGACGATCGAGCGCGGCATGCTCCGCATCCAAAGCCACAGCGCGGTGGCTCCGAGGGTGATCGTCAGGTGGACGATGCGCATCAAGTCGATGAGATCGGTCGGCAGGCCGTGATGGCCGAAGATGAGGACCATCACGATGTGGATGACGTAGAAAGTCCACCCGATGGTCGCGCAGATCGCGAAGAAGAGGCCGAGTCGCCGCTGAAAGAGCGCGCGCGCCTCGTCGGGGGTTCCGGGGATCGTCCCCAGCCCAAAAAGATCGGACCATCTCCGCCGCGTCGGCCGCGTCGGCTTCGAGAGCGGCGCGAACGGGAGAGTGTCGCTGACGTGGCGCGGTGGCTCGTTCATCGGAGGTCTCACTTCGTCCTCGGGATGGACGAGGCGGAGCATAGAGACATCACGCGCGGCGCGCATCGGTGCGCTCATGACGATTACCTGGTGAAGCGCACGTTGACGGTCGATGAGGCCAAGGCCGCTTGTCCGTTCTTGTCGAGGCCGGGGCTGAACGTCTTCGCGAGGAGACACGTGCGCGCCGCTTGGCCGAAGCCCTGACCGGCGGGCGACTCTTTCACGACCGAGGCGCTGCTGACGCCACCATCGGGACGAACGACGACGACGAGCGTGACGACGGCGTTGTCATCGTCGGCGATGCCTGGAAAATAGCCTCTGCATGCATCGGGTTGATCGAGCCGCGGGGCTTGGCTGAGGTTTGCCCCGGAGAGAATCTTCGGCGCAGCGATGGCGGGAGGACCCGCGAGCGTCGTCGCCGCTTTCGGTGCGGGGGCGGTGCCGACACCACCGGCCTTCGCGCCCTCGAGACCGACCTCGGCGGTGCCACCTTGGGCGACGACGCCGCTGCCGTAGCTCGTGCCGTTCGGATCGGTGACGAAGGAGTAGGTCTCGTCGGCTTTGTCGGCATGCGGATCGGGAGGCGCGGTGAGGACGTTGCCGGCCTTGGCCGCGGCGGGGGCTTTGGCGAGCGCGGGTGCGGGCGCCGGCGCAGGCGCAGGCGCGAGCGTCGGCGTGGGCGTGGGGTCGGGCTCCGGTGCGGGCGGGGGCGGGGGCTCGGCGGCTGGCGGAGCGGGGGCGAATTCGACTTCCATCGGAGGAGCGTCGGCCGCTACGGGAGGAGGCGCGCGACCGACGGCGAAGGCGACGCTGGCGTGGAGCGCGATCGCGGCGACGATGGTGGAGCCGAGAATGAACGAGCGACGACCGGGAGTTCTCTCGGCGAACGCGAGGACGCGGGCGAGGGCGGGCTCGTCATTCGCTGCGAGGTGCGCGATCGACGGGATGGATTGGATCGCGGTGTTCATGTCAGGTCTTCGTCTTCTCGGCCGCGAACGCGACCTTGGTGATGCCGACGCGACGAAGCTCGTCGACGACGTGGAGCACCTTGCCGTGGTTCACCGCCGCCGAGGCTTGGATGACGGTGCGGAGCTCGTGGTTCTTGGCGTAGGCAGCTTGCGCCTTCGCTTCGAGCTCGGCGTCGCTGCCGATGGGACTGCCATCGGCCGAGAGCCGACCGTTCTCGTCGATGCCGACCGAGAAGATCGTCTGCGTTTCGCCGGCGGTAGCCGCCTTCGGGAGATCCATCGGGATCGCCTGGTTCACGATCAGCTTGGCGGTGACCATGAAGATGATGAGGAGCACGAGCGTGATGTCGACCAGTGGCGTGACGTTGATGCCGTTGATGCCGTCGTCGTCGTTCGATGCGTTCTGGGCCATGGGCGGAGCCTCTCGGGTGAGGGAAGTCGGAAGAAGGTCTTGGCGGATGAGCCGGCGTGATCAGGAGTGCGCGGGGATGCTCGGTCGGCTCGCGCGGAGCGACGCACGGCTGCTCTCGACCTCGGTCTCGCGGGTGTCGCGCAGGTTCTCGTTCGTGCGGCGCGCGCGCGGCTCGGGCTTGCCCTTGAGGTGCGCGAGGAGCACACGTGACAGCGCTTCGGTGTTGCTCACCGTGGCCTTGATTCGGCGTTGAAAGTAGTTGTAGGCGACGACCGCGGGGATCGCGACGGCGAGGCCGATGGCAGTGGCGACGAGGGCCTCGGCGATGCTCGACATGACGGCGGCAGGGGCTGCGCCGCCCGCAGTGGCCGCGGCCGCAGCGCCGTCACCGAGGTGCTCGAAGGCCTCGATGATGCCGATGACGGTGCCGAAGAGACCGATGAAGGGAGCGTTGTTGCCGAGGGTGCCGAGATAGGCGAGCCGGCGCTCGAGCTTCATGCGCTGGAGGGCGGTCGCGCCGGCCATTGCTTCGGCGGCAGCGTCGGCGCCGCGATCGGCTTCGACGAGCCCTGCGACGACGACGGCAGCCTCGGCGGATTTCGACTTGCTCATCGCCGCACGCGCGCCGGTGAGGTCGCCGTTGCGGAGACGCTGGTGGAGCTCGCGCGCCAGCTTCTCGAGGTCGTCCTTGATGCTGCTGAAGAAGACGATGCGCTCGAGGATGATCGCGGCGCTGATCACGCTGAGCGCGATCATCAGATACATGATGGGCGAGGCGCCCAGGGTGAGCATGATGCTCTTGGCTTTGGCGACGATGTTCATGGGAGCGTCTCCTCTTCGAGGTCGGGTTGCGACGGCGGTTCGGACGAGCCCTTCAGCACGGGTCGTGCCCACCGCCGCTTCGCCGCCGAATCAGCCAGGAATTGCGACGTCTGATCGCGATCGCGGTCTGACGGGCGACACGTCCGCGCAGCGTCCGGACACGGGCGACTGTCCGGACGCCGGACAATTGTCCGGGCCGCTGGACAAGGTCGGACGACCACGCGCCGCGGACGTGGAGTCGAGAAAAAAAGCCTGATCGTCGACTTCGACGACGCTGGCGCGCTCGATGCTTAGGCGCTGCGACATGACCACCCCCTTCCGCCGCGCGCGCTTCGTCGCCGCGCTAGCGTTCACGCTCGGCGCCTTCGCTATCGTCGAACCGTCGGTCGCGATCGCGCAGAACGCTCCTCTCGATCCCGCCGCCCTCGTCGCGCCTCGGCTCCTCGAGAACGTGGAGCCCGTGTATCCCGAGTCGCAGAAGGCGGCCGCGGTCAAAGCGACGGTGCACCTCACGCTCACGCTCGATGCGATGGGCAAGGTCACCGAAGCCGTCGTCGCCACCTCCGGCGGGCCGGACTTCGACGGCGCCGCGCTCGAAGCCGCGAAGCGTCTCGTCTTCTCCCCCGCGTCGAAGGGCGGAAAGCCGATTCCCTCGAAGATCCCCTTCCGCTTCGACTTCGCTTACGAAGCGCCGCCGCCGCCGGTCGCCGTCGACGTCGCGCCGAAGACGGCCGCCGTGCCCAAGGTCGGCGTGCTCAAGGGCCTCGTGAAGACGCCCACCGAAGAGCCGCTCCCGGGTGCGCAGGTCACCCTCACCCGCGTGGGTGGCGGAAAGGGCGAAGACGGAAAATCGGTCGTCGTCGCCCAGGTGTCGACCGACGCCAAAGGGGCCTTCGTCTTTCCCCCTTTGCCGGCCGGCCAATATCACGTCGAGGTGGTCGCCGAAGGCTTCGATCGCTATGCGGTCGACGAGGACGTGGCGCCGGACGTCGAGTCGAGCGTCGTCTATCGCACCGCGCTCGCGCCCTCCACCGATGGCGTCGTCGACGTCATCGTCAAAGGGGAAAAGCCTCCCCGCGAGGTCACCCGCCGGACGATGGAGCGCGAAGAAATCCTCAAAGCTCCGGGCACCGGCGGTGACGCGCTCCGCTCGCTCGAGAACATGCCCGGCGTGGCGCGCCCGCCCGGTCTCATGGGTCTTCTCATCGTCCGCGGCTCGGCGCCGACCGATACGCTGGTATTGGTCGACGGCACCGAAATCCCGATTGCCTATCACTTCGGCGGGCTCACCTCGGTGATTCCCACCGAGATGCTCGAGCGCATCGACTTCTATCCCGGCAACTTCGGTGTCGAATACGGCCGCGTCATGGGCGGCATGGTCGACGTCGGGATCCGCTCTCCGAAGAAGGACGGATATCACGGACTCTTCCAAATCGATCTCATCGACGCCCGCCTCATGGCCGAGGGACCGATCACCGAGAAAACCCGCTTCCTCGTCGGTGCGCGCCGCAGCTGGCTCGACGCCTGGCTCCCCGGCGTCCTCCGCAAGACCGGCGCCGACGTCACTGCCGCTCCCGTTTATTACGATTGGCAAGCAGTCCTCGAGCACGACATCTCCGACAAGACGACGGGGAGGCTCCTCTTCATGGGCTCGGACGATCGCCTCGAGCTGATTCTCAATTCGGCGAGCGAGTCCGATCCCGGCTTCGGCGGCGACATCGGCAATCGCACCAAGTTCTGGCGTCTCCAAGCCCGATTCGACACCAAGGCCTCGGAGGCGGTGCGTGCGATCAACACGGTGTCGATCGGCCACGACGGCGTCTTCTTCAACTTCGGCGATCGCTTTCTCAACCTCGACTTGCACCCGATCAGCGCCCGCTCCGATTTGCGCGCCAAGCTCTCCAAGGAAATCACCTGCATCGCCGGTCTCGATCTCAACTTCACGCCCTACGACGTCAGCTACAAGTTCCCGCCCTTCCGCCAAGACGGCGTCATCGACGGGCCGACGTTCGCGCGGCAGGCCAACCTCATCAGCGGCAAGTCGACGCTCTTCCGACCGGGCGCCTACGTGATGCTCGACCTCGCGCCGGTCAAGGGTCTCAAGCTCCTCCCCGGAGTGCGCGTCGACTACTCGCAAGACACCGCCAGCTGGACGGCCGATCCGCGATTTGCCGCGCGCTTCGACATCGTTCGTGAGTATCCCCGCACCACCCTCAAGGGGGGTGTCGGCCTCTTTCATCAACCGCCGCAGCCGCAAGAGAGTCTCGTGCCCTTCGGCAACAAGGGATTGCACAGCAATCAGGCGATTCACTACAGCCTCGGCTTCGAGCAGGAGCTCAGCCGTCACGTCGAAATCTCCATGGAGGGCTTCTACAAAGACCTCCGCAGCCTCGTCATCCAGGAGGCCGCCGAGTCGTCCTCGGCCAACGGCGTCAAATACGTCAACAAGGGCGTCGGTCGCATCTACGGTGGCGAAGCGCTGATTCGTTGGAAGCCCGATGGCCAGTTCTTCGGATGGCTCGCCTTCACGCTCTCGCGCAGTGAGCGCAAAGACGATCCCTCGCAGTCCTACCAGCTCTTCCAATACGATCAGACTCACATCCTCACCGCGCTCGGCAGCTACAAGCTCGGCCGCGGTTGGGAGCTGGGGATGCGCTTCCGCTACGTCACGGGGAGCCCCGACACTGCCTATCTCGGCGGGCTCGTCGACTACGACGCGGGCGCCTACAACCCGAACCAAGGCCCCCGTTGGGGCACCCGCCTCGGCTCCTACCACACGCTCGACGTGCGGGTCGAGAAGACCTGGCAGTTCTCCACTTGGAAGCTCTCGGCCTATCTCGATTTGCGCAACGCTTACAACCACAAGAACCCCGAAGCCGTGTCCTACAACTACGATTACACCCAATCGAAGTCCGTCGCCGGACTCCCCATTCTGCCGGTCTTCGGCGTGCGAGGTGAGCTGTGAAAGCCTCTTCTTCCAAGGTCATTCCCCTGGCGGCGCTCGCCCTCGTGGGTGGTCTCCTCGCTTGCGGCAGCGACTTCGATCCGGCCTCGCGCGTCTCGACCCTCCGAGTGCTGGCCGTCGGTGCCGATCAGCCCTACGCCCATCCGGGAGAATCGGTGCACCTCGACGCCCTCGCGGCTGACCCTGCGGGGAGACCGATCACCTATGGCTGGGCCTATTGCGTGAATCCCACGCAGTCGACGCCACAAGGTTGCTTCGAGCAATATCTGACCGACCGCGCCCAGGGGAAAGGGCCGGCCTTCACCATCGGCCTCGACGTCACCAAGTTCCAAGTCGACGTGCCCGCCGACTTCCTCTCGACGCTTCCGTCGTCGGCGCGCACGAACGCGATGATCGGCGTCATCACCGTCGCCTGCCCGGGCACCCTCACCGCGGTGCCCTCCAACGGACTCCCCTATACGTGCACCGATCCGAGCGGCCGCGTCCTCGGCGTGCACGACGTCATCGGGGGAATGAAGCGCATCTTCGTCCGCAGCAAAGATCGCAATCAGAACCCGGTGATTTCCAAGGTGACGTGGGACGGCGTCGATTGGCCGGCGACGGAGACGAAGACGGTCTCGGCCTGCGACGTCGACACCAACACCTATGACGATTGCGACGCCGAAAAGCACGATGTCGCGGTGGTCGCCAGCTCCGAATCGGTCGAGTCCGGCGTCGACGAGTTCGGCAGCGGCTTCGAGGAGCAGGTCGTCGTCCAATATTACGCCGACGAAGGCCTCTTCAAAGATTCGGTGCGCATCACCTCGAAGCCGGAGAACGGCTTCGTCGCCCGCAAGAGCTCGCGCGGCAAGACGCTGACGCTATGGCTGGTGCTCCGCGACGATCGCGGCGGAGTCACCTGGACGACCCGAAAGGTGACGGTGCGCTGAGCATGTTGGGCATGGACGCCGAGCTCGCTGCTAGTCTGCCTGTGGTGCGAGGCGAACAGGTGGCTATCGCAGGCGGGAGAGACGGGAAACACGCGAGCGACGCGAGAACCTCGGCTCTCCCAGAAGATCAGGCGCTCCTCCAGTCGCGCGTCGGTCGCTTCGGGCTCGTCGCCGGGATGCTCGGTTTCGCCTCGCTCCTCTTCCGCGTTCCCGCCTACGTGCTTCACAGTCACTTCGATTGGAGCTGCTTCTTCGAGCCGTCGATGGCCTGGCACGAGCTCAGCGTCGTCATCCTCCTCGGCGGATCGCTCTTCGCCTCGGGGAAGCCGCGCGCGGTGTGGGTGCTTCGGCTCGTCGAGGCGGGCGCGGTCATCGGCAGTTGTTTCGCATACGGGGCGATGGGGCGCGCGCTCTTCTTCTTGAAGACGGCGCCCCACATGGCGGACACCGGACTCTCGCCGGCGGTGGTCGGCCTCATCGTCAACGCCGCGATGAGCTACACCGTCCTCGCTCGTGCGGTGTTCGTCCCCAGCTCGCCGATGCGCACCGGAGTGGTCACCCTCCTCGCGGGGGGTGGATTCTTCTTCGTCGTCGGCGTCTCTTCGGGCGGGGTCGACTCCTTCGGATATCGCAACACGGTATTCGGCGCCGGAATCGGGCATTTGCTTTGGTGGTCACTCTCGGTCGGCCTGGCGGTGGCAGCTTCGCGCGTCATCTTCGGCCTCCGCAAAGAGGCGCGGATGGCGCAACAATATGGGCAATACACGCTGGCCGAGAAAATCGGGGAAGGCGGCATGGGCGTCGTCTATCGCGCGCGTCACGCGCTCCTCCGGAGGCCGACGGCCCTCAAGCTCCTTCCGCCCGAGCGCATGGGTCGTCTCTCGCTCGATCGCTTCGAGCGTGAAGTGCAATTGACGGCGACGCTGACGCACCCCAACACCGTGCGCGTCTTCGACTACGGACGCACCCCTGAGGGTATATTTTACTATGCGATGGAGTTCCTCGACGGCGAGACGCTCCAAGACATCGTCGACGCCACCGGTCCGATGCCTCCCGCCCGCGTCGCCCACGTCCTCCGTCAGGTGGCCGGCGCGCTCGTCGAGGCGCACGACGCGGGGCTCATCCACCGCGATCTCAAGCCCGCCAACGTCATGCTCTGCACGCAGGGAGGCATCGACGACTTCGCCAAGCTCCTCGATCTCGGCCTCGCCCACGACGCCCGCGAACCGAAGCTCGGCAAGTCGCGTGCGGTCGATCGCGGCGATCGCGGCGATCGCGGCGGGACCGAACGCACGGTGAGCGTCGATGCCCAGCCCTTCCCCAGCGGCACGCCGCTCTATCTCGCGCCCGAGGCGATTCAGGCGAACGGGCAGGTGACGGCAAGAAGCGATCTCTACGCGCTCGGCGCCGTCGCCTACTTTCTGCTCACCGGGCGCGAGGTCTTCTCCGGCGCCACCTCGGTCGAGGTCTTCGCCAAGCACGTCTGGTCGCCGCCCGAGCTTCCGAGCACGCTCTTGCCTTTGGGCACGCTCGACGACGCGCGCGCGCGAGGGCTCGAGCTCTTGATCATGAGCTGCCTCGAAAAAGAGCCGGCCGCGAGACCCGAGAGCGCACGCGAGCTCCTCGGGCGCCTCGACGAATCGGGAATTCCCGCGTGGAAAGAGGCGGATGCGCACGCCTTCTGGACCGCCCGTGCCACCGTGGTTCGCGCCCATCGTCAGAAGCAGCTCGCCGCCTTCACGCCCCCGGCGCATCGCACGTTGGCGATCGACTTCGCCGGACGCGGGTAGGATGGAGTCTCGTCATGCAGATGCAGAAGGTGCTCATCGTCGACGATCAACCGGCCGTGCGGACGGCGCTCGAGATCCTCTTCGAGGTCCACGACATCGACGCGGTGTCGGTGCCATCGCCCGACGCTGCGCTCGCACGCATCGCCAAGGGCGACGTCGCCTGCGTCGTGCAGGACATGAACTTCACCGAGAACACCACCTCGGGTGACGAGGGCACCGCGCTCTTCCGCCGCATCCGCGCCATCGATCCGACCCTCCCGGTGCTCTTGATGACCGCGTGGAGCTCGCTCGAGACCGCGGTGATGCTCGTCAAAGAAGGCGCCGCCGACTACCTGAGCAAACCGTGGGACGACCAGAAGGTCGTCGCCACCGTGCGCAACCTCTTGCGAATGCGCGCGCTCGAGGACGAGAACGAGCAGCTCCGCCGTGATCGTGATCGCGCACGACGTGAAATCGTCGACAAAAACGAGCTTTGCGGCCTCGTCTACGAGAGCGAGGCGATGCATCGGGTGGTGTCCCTCGCGGTCAACGTCGCCGCCGCCGACGTGCCCGTGCTCATCACCGGTCCGAACGGCGCAGGCAAAGAGAAGCTCGCTGAAATCATCCAGGCCAACTCTCGACGAAAGTCCAAGCCGTTCATCCGCGTCAACGCTGGCGCGCTCCCCGAGAACCTGATGGAGGCCGAGCTCTTCGGCGCCGAAGCGGGCGCGTTCACCGGGGCCACCAAGGCGAGGCAAGGTCGATTCGAGGCAGCCGACGGCGGGACGATCTTCCTCGACGAGGTCGGAAACCTGCCCCTGACCGGTCAGATGAAGCTGCTTCGCGTCTTGCAGACGGGCGAATACCAGCGTCTCGGCAGCAACACCCAGCGCCGCGCCGACGTCCGCGTGATCAGCGCCACCAACGCCGACCTGCCGCGCTGCATCGCCGACAAGACCTTCCGCGAAGATCTGTTCTTCCGCCTCAACGTCATCGAGCTCCGCCTCCCGCCGCTCGCCGAGCGCCGCGAAGATCTCCTCCCGCTCGCGCGTCATCTCTTGGCGTCGTTCGGCGTCTCGGAGGGCGGCGAGCCGTTCTCCCTCGGAGAGAGCGCGCGCAGCGCCATCCTCGCCTACGCCTTTCCCGGAAACGTGCGCGAGCTACAAAACAAGCTCCGCCGTGCGACGCTGGTGGCCAAGGGGCCCGTGCTCGGTCGGGACGATCTCGGCTTCGACGACGCACCCGCGCGCAGCTCGACCACCCCGCCGAGCGCCAACACCGCCTCGAGCATCAGCCCCTCCAGCTCGGGAGCCGTCGACGACGAGGGCGGGCCCGATCGCGCGGCCATCGAAGACGCGCTCTTGCGTGCGGCGGGCAACGTCTCGAAGGCGGCGAATGAAATCGGCGTCAGCCGTCAGGCCCTCTACCGTCGGATGGATCGTCTCGGCATCGTCCTCGAGCGACGTCCGCGTGGCACAGGCGCATGAGCACGCAATCGCGTGATCGCGTGATCGGGTGATCGGGTGATCGCGTGAACGCGCTCCTCGCGGGCATCGCGGTGCTCTGCGCGGCGTTGGCCGTCTACGCGGTCTTCGCGCGCTTCGCGATCCGTGCCCGCGAACGTCGCATCGAGGCAGCCGTGCGGGTCCTCGGTCGCTACGCCGAGCGCGATTTCGACGCCATTCTCTCGGCCAGCGGCGCTGGCGACGATCACCTCACCTCCGTCGTCAACGTGCTCGGCGAGCGTCTCCGAGGCGACGCGCGTGATCTCGATCACTGGGAGACGGTCCACCGCACCATCTTCGACGTGGCACCGATGGCGGTGCTTCTCTTCTCGGATGAAGGTCGCATCCTGTACGCCAACGAGAACGCGCGCGATCTCTTCTTCGAGGGACGCAGCATCGAAGGCGACAACTTCCTCGAGCTCCTCGGCAGCGCACCCGAGGCGCTTCGGAAGGCCCTCCTCGGCGATCGCGACGAGCTCTTCACCGTCGAGGTCGACGGCGAGCGCGAGACTTACCATTTGAGCAAGCGCCACGTCCGCGCGATGGGCGGACCGCACACGCTCCTGATGGTCAAGCACCTGACCCAAGAGCTCAATCGGCAAGAGGTCGAGATCTGGAAGAAGATGATCCGGGTCATCAGCCACGAGCTCAACAACTCGCTCGCGCCGATCAGCTCGCTCGTCCACTCCGCGCGCCTCATCGCCAAGAGCAAAGATCCCGGGCCGAAGCTCGATCGCGTCTTCGACACCGTCGCCGAGCGCGCCGATCACCTCAAGGTCTTCCTCGAAGGCTATGCCCGCCTCGCGCGACTCCCCGAGCCACGTTGCGCGCGCGTCGAGCTCGCGGCCTTCCTCGGCGGCCTCCGCGAGCTCTACCCGCAAGTGAAGGTCGGCGCGCCTCCGGCCGAGGCCGCGTACTTCGACGCCGGCCAAGTGCAACAGGTGCTCATCAACCTCCTGAAGAACGCCGAAGAATCGGGCGGCGAGGAGGCGACGATCACCCTCGACGTCGAAGCAGCGCCGGCCGACGGCGTTCGCTTCGTGGTCAGCGATCGCGGCAAGGGCATGAGCGAAGAGGTGCTGAAGAACGCGCTCCTCCCGTTCTATTCGACGAAGGAGCGAGGCACCGGGCTCGGCCTCGCGCTCGCCCGCGAAATCGTCGAAGCCCACGGCGGTCGCATTCGCATTCGCAGCCGCGAACGAGGAGGCACCGAGGTCGCCTGTCGCTTTCCCGGCCCCAGCCCCGTCGCCGGCGTGCGCGCCCGTCTGACGCTCACGAAGGGCTGACCAGGGCGACGATTGGCCGGAAATTCAGGGAGAAACGGTGATGGAACCCTTGATTGCGCGATCGTAGGGGAGCGTGCAGGGCACCGCAGGGTTGTTGACGTAGAACGTGAGGACGTAGGTGCCCGCCGCTGCGAGTGGCTTCGCGCCCGTCGTGAGGACGCCGGTCACCGCGTGCCATCCCGCGCAGCCCGGACCGGCGCTGGTCTCGGTCATTCCCGCACCGCCGGCGCAGTAACTCCCGCCGATGTCGAGGCGCAGCTGTGGCAACGTCGACGACGAGACGACCCAGAATTTGGCAGTGCCGCCGAGCTTGACCGGGTTCGGGCTGACGATCACCTGCTCGCCGGTGAGCACCTTGCCGTCGGGGCCTTTGCAGAGATCGACCGCCGCGTCGTCGCTGCCATCCGCGGCATCGCGGGCGCCGTCCGTCGTCGCGTCGGTCCCCGATTCGCTGCTCCCCGTGGTGTCGGTCGGAACGGCGCTGTCGGGCGAAGCTCCGTCGCCGGTGTCGGTCGTGACGTCGTCGTGCGTGGCGTCGTCTCCACTGGCCACCGCGAAATTTCCGTCGCTGCATGCGAAGAGCAGTCCCGCGCACGGAGCGAGGCAATGTCTCGCCGTGATTCTTCGGATCTTTCTCATCGTCTCGCCAGCGTAGCTCACGGCAGCTCTTCGTCCCACCCGCCGTTCGCTGCCGCCGCGCCCTTGCGCAGCATCGACGTGCGCGCATCGAGCCAACGTTCGACCATCGGCCAGGTGCTCCGCGGCGCATCGCGACCGACGATGAGATCGATGTGCCCGAGAGGCAGCTCGCGGTACTGCTTGTCGGGGCTCCGCGAGCGAAGGTACGCCGGTTCGACCGAAGCAGGCGGGGCGAGATCGTCCCCCGTGCCGGCGATGACGAGGAGCGGTAGCCGACACTGCTCGAAGCGCTCGGCGTAGCTGAGCCCATCGATCTCGGAGGCGACGCCGCCGCCGAAGGCCTTCCCACCCGACCAACTGAACATCGTGCGCATGACCTCGAAGCTCGCGAGATCGAAGGCGTACGTCAGGTGCTCGGCGAGCACGTCGGGCTCGATCGCGCCCTTGTGCCACCCGCGCAATCGCACTGGATAAAGAGGGCTCTCCATGTAGCGGCGAGCGAAGCGCATGCCTCGACCGATCGCGCGAATCGGCAGCGGCACGTTGGCGAGCGGGAGACCGGCGCGCTCGAGGAGCCCGAGGACACCAGCAATGGTCTTCAGCGTCGTCGAACCGAGCGTGAATTGGTACGGGCTGCCGATGGTGACGAGCCCTTGCACGAGCCCCGGTGCAAGCGGCGCGCTCGCGTAGCTGATGAGCCCACCGAGCGAGTGACCAATCATGAAGAGATCGTCACGCTTGGTCGTGCGATGGACCTCTTCGAGCGCGCGCGGGAGATCTTCTTCGATGTACTCGGCGAGGTTCTGTGGCCGCGGCGCTCCGACCCTGCGACTGCGACCGTGCCCGCGGAGGTCGAGGTTCCAGACGTCGTAGCCGACCGAGGCGAGGTGATTGGCGAACGAGCGCGAAGGCAGATGCCAGGTGTATCGGTTCTGCCCGAAGCCGTGGATGAGGAGCACCGTTGCCCGTGGCGGCCGTCCGTCGGCGCGACGCTTGCGAACGAAGCAGAGCGGCACGTCCCCGCGGGCGAGGACGATTTCCTTGAGGAACTTCTCGCGCCTGCCGGTGGCGAGGTCGATCGCCTGATCGACGATTTCGCTGCGGAGGATGGTCACGCTGCCGAGATCCTGCTCATCCGTACCGTTCTGCCTTTGCCCCCGGCTTACTCTGCAACCCTGGAAATGCTAAGTCTCCCCCTCGGCAGGTGCCACGAGAAAGGCACCCTTTCGCCGCTTGGCCTTGACTATAGGCCGAATTTGCGTACCCTTCCGCCCCCCGACACAACCACGTCCTCCGGGCGGGTTGCCTTCCAACTCAGAGGTCTACGTCCCATGGTCCGCATCCGTCTCACGCGCGCTGGCGCCAAGAAGTCCCCGTTCTATCGCATCGTGGTCACCGACCACCGGTCGCCGCGTGGGGGGCGCTTCCTCGAGACGATCGGCACGTTCGATCCGCTGCGCAACCCGTCGCCGTTCGAGATCAAGCGTGACCGCCTCGCCTACTGGCAGGACAAGGGCGCGCAGGTCAGCGACACGCTCAAGGCCGCGCTGAAGAAGAACCCGGCTCCCGTCGCCGCGGTCTGATCATGGCGCAAACCCAGCTCGCCGAGCTGATCGGCACCATGGCGCGCGCGCTCGTGGACGAGCCCGCGGCCGTGGAGGTCGCCGAGTTCGACGGTGATGGCCAGAACTCTTCGGTGGTCGAGCTGCGCGTCGCGCGCAACGACATCGGCAAGGTCATCGGCAAGTCGGGCCGCACCGCCGAAGCGATGCGCGTCGTGCTCGCCGCCGCCTCGACCAAGGTCGGCCGGCGCGTGCACCTCGACATCCTCGACTAGGCCCCGTGGCTCCGGAAAAGCCGTCGCCTGAGACGTGGGTTCCGCTCGCCGCCGTCGGGCGCCCGCATGGCGTCCGCGGTGAGCTGCGTGCCCACTCCTTCAACAAGGACTCGGCGCTCCTCCTCGAGCTCGACGAGGTGCTCGTGCGCTTCGTCGACGGGCCTCGCAAGGGCGAGTCTCACGAAGTCTCGATCGACGGCGCGCGTCAGGGCAACGACGCCATCCTCCTCAAGCTCCACGACGTCGACGATCGCGACGCTGCCGAAGCCGTGCGCGGCGCCGAGCTCTGCGTGCGCCGCGCCGATTTTCCCGAGCCCGAGGAGGGCGAGTTCTACGCCTGCGACATCGTCGGCGCGCGCGTCCTGGTCGGCGGCGAGATCGTCGGCACCGTCCGCGCGCTCACCAGCTACCCGAGCGTCGACATCCTCGTCATCGAGGGGCCGAACAATCGCTGGGAAGTGCCGCTCGTCGACGCCTTCGTCGCCAAGGTCGACGCCGTCGCTGGCGAGGTCACCTTGCACACGCTCGAAGGCTTCTAGCCGTCCTCGGGCCTCAAGATTTCTTGAGCGCGAGTGACTCGCAGGCGGCGATCGCCTCGTCCTTGGTGATCACCTTCGGGTTGAGCTCGTCCTGCTTCAGGTTCGCCGAGCAGATGACCGTCGAGGCGCCGAATTTACGGACGTAGAAGAGGTCCTTGGTGCCCGGCTCACGCTCGACGATCGCGTAGAGGCCGACCTTCGTCTTCTTGTCCTCGAGGACCTTGGTCACCGCGCTGCCGAGCTGCGGCATCATCGGCGCCTCCGTCTTGATGTCCTCGACGCTCTCGAAGCTCTCGCTCTCGACGCGGACCATGATCGAGAAAGAATCTTCTCGAATCCACTTCGCGGTGTGCTGATCACCGTCCCACTCGGTCTTCCAGGTACCCATCGGCTTCATGTCGAGGCCGAGGTAGTCCTTGTCGCGATCGGCGCTCGGCCCGTCGTCCTTCGCGGGTGCGGGCGTCTTCATCTCGACCTTCGGTTGATCGCCTGCGCTTCCCTGCTTCGGGCCATCGCTCTTGGTCGACTTCGATTCGGTCTTGCTGGTGCTCGAGGTGTCGTCCTTCTTGTCGCAACCCGTGGTGCCAGCGATCGCGAACGTCAGCACGGCAACTGAAATAAAGCTCGTTTTCATGACTGTTTCTCCTGAGTGTGGGTGAGCGAGCGCGCGGCTGTCAGAGCCCGGTAGGGCCCTTGCACGCATCGAGGTCCTTCGACGTCTCGGCGTCGCGGATGCACTTGAGTTGCTTCACCCAGGGGACGCGGCCGAACTGCGGCGGGGTGCCCATCTGGCGGATGCACGAGGCGCGATCCTTCTCGCTCATCTCGACGTTGGCTTCTTTCTTCATGATGCGCGCGAGGTTGTCGCAGACCGACTCGGGCGAAGGCGGACGCATCCAGCCGACGTAGAAGATGGCGACGGCGACGAGGATGGTGGCGAAGATGGCACCGATGATCTTGAGCGCTTTCATGACGACTCCTCTCCGCGGCCGACCTCTCGAGGAGCGGCGACGGATCTGCACGACGGGGGGTCTCCGGCGACCGAGCCTTTCCGGCCGCTTCGCCCCTCTCGTCGGGGAAGACGGAGGGGTCTTCCGAATGTCGTCCAGGTCGCCGTCGATTCCGCGAAATGACGTAAATAATGGGCTAAATCGCGTCGAGTTTCTTGCGCAGCGCGGCCGCCTCGGGTGAGCTCTTGCCGAGCCGCTTCTCGAGGTCGTCGAGCGCCGCCTGATAGAGCCGCCGCGCCTCGTCCTTGCCGCGGAGCTCGAGGGAGAGCTCGGCGCGCGCGATCAAGTTCTCCTCGATGCGTCGATGCTCGAGGCCGTACACGTGCCAGAGCACGAGGATGGCCGTGTCGTAGTGATCGAGCGCCGCCTTCTTGTCGCCGAGCGAGCGCTCGAGATCGGCGAGGTCGACGAGGAGCGGTCCAGAGGCCGCGCTGAGGGGCCCGAACGCCTTCTCCGCGAGGGTGAGCGCGCGGGCCAAGGTCGCCGCTGCGCTCTTTCCATCGGCCGCCGCGCGCTCGGCCTGCGCGAGCGCACGAAGGTGGGCGACGAGGCGCGCGTCGTCCTTGCCGACCAGATCTTCGATCGCCACGAGCCCGTCGCGGAGCAGCTTCACCGCTTCGGCCGGCTTGCCTTGCGCGAGCCGGAGCTTGGCGATGAAGCGGAGCGAGATGCTCTCCTCCGGCATGTGATCGCTGATGCCGCGTCGATGGCTGATCGCCAAAGAGAACGATTTTTCGGCCTCCGCGAGATCGCCGGCCTCCAGTCGATCGCGCCCGACCGCCTCGTAGATTTGCCCCATCGGCTCGACGTTCATGTCGACGGTGCCGAGGGCGATGCGCTCGGCCCGATGATCGGATTCGTAAGCGGCAGCGCCATGACCGAGCATCGCCTGCGCATCGCCGACCGCGAGGAGCGCGGCGATGATGCGTGGATCGTCACGGTACTTCGCGCCTCGTTCGGCAGCGTCGAGCGCCTTCTGCGCGTGCTCGACCGCGAGCGTACCTTCCTCGCGCGCGAGCTCGATGCGGGAGAAGAGCGCCCAGGTCTCGGTGTCGAAGACCGCGCCGCCATCGAGCACTTTTTGCAGACGCTCGCGCGCATGACTGTTTTCGCCTTGCGCGAGCTCGAGCCCGGCGAGCGCGCGGAGGAGACGCCGCTCGAGCGTCGAATCGTCCTTCGGGAGCGTGCTCTCGGCGAGCCGTACCCAACGATCGCTGTCTTTGATACGCAGCTCGGTGATGCCGACGAGACCGACCAGCTCGATCGCTGCCTCGTGCACGAGGTCGTCACGGTGGGCCAGCTTCGCGCTTCCCACCGCAGTTTCCAGGGCTCTTTCCGCGCCCTCCTCGTCGGTCGCGTGGTGCGATCGCGCGAGGTAGATCGCGTGCGCGAGCTGCGCCTCGGCGACGAGCGGCGCGTAGCCGGTCTTGTCGGCATCGGCGAGGACGTGCGCGTCGAGCTTCTCGGCGTCGCGCATGGCGTGCAGCTCGGCGAGTGTTCGCAAATCGGCGACGTCTTGGCGCGCGAGCTCGACCACCGCCGCAGAGCCCTGAGGCACGACGTCGGCGATGGCTCCGACGTGCTCGACGTCGAGGCATCGCGCGGGGGAGGGGAGCTTCTCGGCCGCCACCAAGAGGCGCGCCGAAGGGTTGAAGCTCGCGTGGAGGGCGGTGCGCGTCAGTGATTCGAAGGCACGACGCCGATCGTCGAGACAGGCGACGACCAGCGGATCGGGCCCGCCCTTGGTCTGGCACGCCTTGACCTTGGCCTTCTTCCAACCGGAGACGTACGCGTCGAGCACGCCGCCGAGGCGCTTCGACAAGTTGCGCCCGTCGCCGATCGCAGTTCCGGCGTTGTTCGCCACTGCGTCGAGCAACGTCGCGCGATCGTCCGCGCCGTAGTGATCGAGGATCGAACCGCCGCCGCAGGAGAGATTCTCCGGTGTTTTCCCGCCATTTTTCGCATCTTTGCTGGCGAGCTCGGAGCCCGTCGGGCTCGGCGTATTCGTGGGGCTCGAAGAGGGCGCCGCCCGAGAGCCTGCGCTGAGCGCCGCGAAGAGACCGACCAGCGCCGCGGCACCGATCGTCATGCCGCCGGCGGTCAGCGCCATTCGACGAAGTCGTCCTCGATCGCGTTCGAGCTCCGCGAGGAGCGTCGGCATGTCTGCAAAACGATCTTCCGGGCGCGTGGAGAGGCCGCGAACGAGGAGCTGCCTCAGCCATCGCGGCGCCGCCGGCGGTGGCGGCGTCATGCGGCCCATCTCGACCGAGGCGACGAGCTCGACGAGCGTTCGACCGGCGAAGGGGCGCGCGCCGAAGAGCGCTTCGTAGAGCGACACGCAGTACGCGAACTGATCGGAGCGCGCGTCGGCCAGCTCGCCACGGAGCTGTTCGCGCGGCATGTACGCCGGCGTCCCCACGATCGTCCCCGCGGCCGTACCGAGTCCCCGCGCGCTCGGTGGAATGGCGCCGTGCTCGCCCTCGTCGGCGGGAGCCTGTCCGCGCGTGACCGGACGGGCGAGGCCGAAGTCGGTGACCCGCGCGCGACCGTCGCGACCGATGAGCACGTTGTCAGGCTTGAAATCTCGATGAACGAGCCCGACCGCGTGCGCCGCCGCGAGCCCCCGTCCCGACTCGACGAACATGCGGAGGATCTCGGCCTGCGTTCGCGGCTTTTCTTGCAACCAGCGCGTCAGCGTCGTGCCTTCGACGAGCTCGACGGCGACGAACACCTGCTCACCGACGCGCCCGACGTCGTAGATGGCGACGACGTTGGGATGAGAGAGCCGCGCCATCGCCTGCGCTTCGCGGAGCAGGCGAAGGCGTTGCTGCTCGGTGGTGCCGGCCGGGTCGGGGTGGAGGAGCTTGATGGCGACGCGTCGGTCGAGCTCGGGATCGTGTGCTGCGAACACCACGCCCATGCCGCCGGCGCCGAGCCGTTCGCCGAGTCGATAGCGTCCGAGCATCGGGCTGCCGCTGCCCTGCGCAGGAGGCGCGTCGCTCACCGCCTGCGCAGGCAACGTCGGTGCTTCGGCGAGCGATCGGTCACGGGTATCGCCGGGATGACCAGATTTCCCGAGATCGGTGCCGTAGATGCGCGCCAACTCGACGAGGAGCCGCCGACACTCCGAGCATCGATCGACGTGCGTGTCTCCCCTCGCGCGAGCGACGGCATCGGCACGGCCGGTCGCGAGCGCGTCGAGCTCGTCGGGATCGAGACAGTCTCCGCTCCCGGTCACGCTTCCCTACGTAGCACCGGATTGCCAGGGCGCATGGGCGCATGGCCGCGCCATTGGCGGGCGTGGGCAGACGAGCGATCCTCGGCAGGTGACCTCGCCCTTGCGCACGCGAGCCGCCGAGCGAGCCCGCATCAGCCTCGCCGCACACCCGGAAATTCCGCTCGATCATGACGATCTGACGGCGGCGATCCTCGCCCGCGTCCCCGTCGAAGAGCTTGCTGCGATCGAGGGTCCGCTCGCGCATCTCGAGGCTCTCCACGTCGACGATCTCCTCCTCTCGGAAGGCTGTGCCCGCGGTCGTGATCTCGCCCTCCGCGCCTTCGAGCGCACGTACGGCGCCGATCTCGACATCGCCATCTCCAAGAGCCCTTCGCTCGGCCTCACCAAGGACGAGTTCCGGCAGGTCTTCCGCGAGCACGTCTTCGTCGCTCCCGACGAAGGACGAACGCCGCGCATCGCTTCGTATGGCGCTCGTGGTCCCTTGCGCGCGTGGGTGCGCGTCGCCGCGGCTCGTCTCGTCGTCGATCTCTCGCGCAAGCCCGACGTCCCCGAGCCGGTGCCCGACGACGAGCTGACCGCGCGTCTCGCCGGTGGAGGCGATGCCGAGCTCGACTACCTGCGCCACGCCTATGGCGAGCAGGTCCCGAGCGCCTTCGCCGACGCGCTCGCCAGCCTCAGCGCGCGTCAACGCAATCTCCTCCGGCAGCGATACTTGCACGCGCTCGGCTCCGATCGCTTGGCGACGATGTACGGCGTTCATCGCGCGACGATGTTCGCTTGGCTCGACGAAGCACGCGCTGCGCTCGTCACCGGCGTACGTGCGGCGATGCAAGCGCGCCTGCCTGGGAGCGAGCTCGAGAGCGTCGTCGCCGCGCTCGGCAGTCGACTCGACGTCAGCGTGCGCCGCCTCCTCGAGTCAGGTCTCGAGCCCGAGAAAAAGCCCGCTTTGCCCAAGAAAAAGGGCTAATCGGCGTGCTCTTCCCGCCGCCGATGGTGATCGTCCTCGGCGCCTCGATGAAGGCGTGGACCAGCTACGTCACCCCCGCGGCCACGTGGGACGCCGCGAGCCTGCCGGTGCACCTCGCGGTCGTCTCTTCACCCGCGCTCCCGGGCATCGGCGCCGAGGGTCTCGACGCTTCCCTCGTCGTCGCGGCGCGCCAATGGATGATCCCATCGTGCACCGCCGTCTCGTTCGTCGTCGACGCCGCGCACCCGCCCCTCGGCGATCCCTCGTCACTCGTCGCCGACGGCAAGAACGAAGTCATCGTCCACACCACCGATTGGCCCACCGCCCTCGAGCCCGGAGCGATCGCGCACACCGTCGTCTATCTCGTCGGCGATCGCATCGTCGAAGCCGACATCCACCTCGACGCCAAGGATTGGACCTTCGCCCTCGACGGCGCTAGCACTGGCGGCACCGCGCGCGATCTCCGCAGCGTCCTCACGCACGAGCTCGGCCACGTCCTCGGCATCGGCCACAGCACGGAGCCGCGCGCGACGATGGACGCAGGTCTCCCGGCTGGCTCGGCCGGTCGCACCCTCGAAGCCGACGACCTCGCCGCCGCGTGTGCTCTCTATCCCCCCGACCCCAAGGCCCCCGCTGCGGCCCATGGCTGCGATCGCGATGGTCTCGCCTGTCCGACGGGCTTCATCTGCGTCGGTCATGCGTGCGAACGTGCGGGGGAGGATGGAGTGCTCGGCGCCGCCTGCGCGAAGGCGAGCCCCCGCTGCGATGGCGCCAGCGACGACGCGTATTGTTTGCCGACCTCGCACGGCGAACGCTGCGTCGCCCCTTGTCCGCCCACCGGGTGCGGCGCCGGCCTCGCATGCCTCGCGACCGACACCGAAGGCCATCACGCGTGCATCCCCGAGGGCTCGAGCATTCCCCTCCCGGGCGATGCCGGTGACGGGGGCGTACTCGACGCTGGTGGCGATGGAGGGCTCCCCGTCGCGCCCGCGAGCAGCGGCGGGTGCGTGTTCACGGCGCGCGATCGGTGCGATCGGCGGCTTCCAGCTCTTTCGCTCGGCGCGATCGTCCTCTTCATCTTCCTGCGTCGCACGCGTCGAGGCGCAAAGTCGGGTACACTCGCGGCCATCTAACCTTGCGAGCTGACCTCGCAGAGAGGGGTCCTCGTGGAAGGCGAAGTTTGTGGGATTTGCGGCGGTGACGGACGAGTCGCCAACGCATTCGGTGGGAGCACCGCCACCTGTCCGGGCTGTCACGGCACCGGTCGCAAAACCGACGTGTCGCAGGTTTTTCGCGACGTGACGAAGACGAAGCCCTCGCACCACAAGGCCCCCGCATCCGGCCCCGCCGCCGCGAAGTGGCCGACCTCGCTCGAAGGCACCCAGCTCGCCAACGCCATCCGCGACGGCAGCCTCGGCGCCGACGTGAAGACCCGCCTCATCGTCGAAATCATCGACCACGAAGCCACTCACGGCCGCTGCACGCAGACCTTCGTGAAGAAGATGCGCAAGCAGGCCGGCATCGCCGCACCGACGCCCAAGTAGCCCCGTTGCCCGTGAAGGCGAGGCGAGGCGAGGCGAGCGAGAGGGTCGCGGCCTCTCCCGTCTCAGCCCGCGCCCGATCCCTTGACCCCTCAATGGTAAGTGATTACTTACGGTAAGTGCATGCTAACCCACTGACTCCCTGGGACGCCCTCGGCGATCCCACTCGACGCGCCATCTTCGAGCGCCTCGTGGTGCGGCCTTCGTCCGTGGGTGAGCTCGCCGATCGAATGCCGGTCAGTCGTCCGGCGGTGTCGCAGCACCTGCGCGTCCTCAAGGATGCGGGGCTCGTCCGCGATCGGGCGGAGGGCACCCGTCGCGTCTACGCGGTGAACGTCGTCGGTCTCGCCAAGCTGCGCGCCGATCTCGATCGCTTCTGGGATCACGCGCTCCTCGCTTTCAAGGACGCCGCCGAAGCCGCCGAACGAGAGCACGCCTCCACAGCCGAGAAACCCCGACGCCAGAGCCCGAAGACCTCGAAGACCCATGAGAAGGAGAAGTCATGAACGTCGTCGCCCAGCCCGCCAGCGCCAAGCTCGTCCACAAATCCATCTATGTCGCCGCGTCACCTGCGCGGGCATTCGTCGTCTTCACCGAACAGCTCGGCACCTGGTGGCCGCTCGCCTCCCACAAGATCGGCAAGGCGCCGGCGATCGACGCGCGCATCGAGCCGCGGGTCGGCGGACGTTGGTACGAGGTCGGCGACGATGGCGTCGAGTGCGTCTGGGGTCACGTGCGCGCTTGGGAACCGCCTGGCCGCGTGCTCCTCTCGTGGGAGCTGAGCGCCGACTTTGCGCACGACGCCACGGTGCAGACCGAGGTCGAGGTTCGCTTCGTCGCCGAGGGCAACGGCACCCGCGTCGAGCTCGAACATCGGCTGCTCGAGACCTACGGGGCGCGGGCGGAAGAGATGCGCGGAGTCTTCGATTCGGAGGGCGGTTGGACCGGAATGCTCGGAAAATTCGCGGAGAAGGCTTCGCAGTCCTGACCTTTGCCCGATCGCAGGGCGTTTTCACGCAACCGACGCCGAGATCCTGTCGACGAGGAGGGCATGAGCCCGACCCTCGCAGACAAGTTGGAAACCCTCGGCGTCGTCGGCGTCCTCGCCGTCCCCTTCGCGGCGGTGCTCTTCACCCTCGTGGGGATGTTCGTCGCCTGCTAGCCGGCGTTCGACGATGACGGCTCGGTGAGCGCAGCCAGCTTCTTGCGGAGCGTGCGGTTCTCCTCTTCCAGCGCGTGCACGCGTTCGTTCGCCTCCAGCGTGGCGGCTCGTACGTCACGTTCGTCGAGCTTGCGGGGGATGTGCTGCGGGCAGTTGGCGTCCCAGGCTTCGACGGTGAAGACGAGGACGCGTTCGCCGCGGGCACGGTAGCCCTCGGGCATGACGCGCGCAAGGAGGGCCTCGTCGCCTTCGACCATCCGCGCCCGTCCCCAGATCTTGATGCGTTGCCTCTTCGAGTAGTCCATGAAGAAGAGGAACGCGCGCTCGTTCTCGAGGAGATTGCCGACGCTGATGTATTGACGATTGCCGGCGAAGTCGGCGAAGGCGAGGGTGCGCTCGTCGAGGACGCGGACGAAGCCGGGCGGCCCGCCGCGGTGCTGAATGTACGGCTGGCCCGCGGCATTCGCGGTCGCGAGGTAGCAGCTGTCGCGATCTTCGAGGAACGCGCGCAGGTCGTCCGTCACGGTGGTCGACCAACCGTCACCGCGTTCCATCTTGGCGTAGGCGGCGCGCGAGCCGCGCTTCTCTTGCTCGAGTTTCACGGTCTCGGTGAAGGCGACGTCACTGGCGATGATCTTCTCCATGAGCGGTAGCTCCTCTCTCGCTTGCCCGCTGAAGATGAGGCTGATCTCCATCCGTGTGAATGCGTATGCATCGCAAATCATCTGTGCGTATTCTGCAAAGACGAGATGGACCGCTTCGACGCCATGCAGGCCTTCGTCGTCACCGTCGACGCGGGCAGCCTTTCTGCCGCCGCACGCACGCTCGGCCGCTCGGCCGCTTCGGTCACACGCGCCGTCGGCGGCCTCGAAGCGCGCCTCGGTGTGCAGCTCCTACGGCGCACCACGCGCACGCTCAAGCTCACCGAGGCAGGCGATCGCTACCTCGCCGTCGCCCGGCGCGTCCTCGCCGAGATCGCCGAGGCCGAGAAGTTCGCCGGCGGTCCGCTCGATGCTCCCCGAGGCCGACTCACCGTCACCGCGCCGAGCCGCTTCGGCACGCTCCACGTCCGCCCCGTCGTCGACGACTTCCTCGAGGCCCACGCTGGTGTGCAGTCGCGTCTCTTGCTCGTCGATAGGGTCGTCGATCTCGTCGGCGAAGGCGTCGACGTCGCCGTGCGCATCGCTCACCTCCCCGACTCGGCCCTCGTCGCCGTCCGCCTCGGCGAGGTGAGGCGCCTCGTCTGCGCCAGCCCGGCCTACCTTGCACGCCACGGCAAGCCCAAAACCCCAGCCGATCTCGCGGCCCATCGTTGCATCTCGTTCACCGGGCTGACGCCGAACGACACCTGGGCATTCGGCGGCAGCGGTCGCAGGCAGCACGTGAAGGTGCGCCCGACGCTCTCGGTCAACGCCGTCGAAGCCGCCATCGGCTCCGCGCTCGAAGGTCGCGGCCTCGTCCGCGCGCTCTCCTATCAGGTCGCGCTCGCGCTCCGCGCTGGCGAGCTCGTGCCCCTGCTCGGCAAGTTCGAGCTCCCCGCGCTCCCGGTGCACCTCGTCTACCCCGCAGGCAGCACCAGCGCCGCGAAGGTCCGCAGCTTCGTCGAGCTCGCCGTCCCCCGCCTCCGCGCAGCCCTCAGCTGAAGTGCATCAACGCGATCGCCCGCCCCCACGCCGCCCAGCGCGCGGATCGGCCGCCGGGGCCTCCCCCTTCGCCCCAGGACGCGCCGGACGCTCCGGGCGTGCACCCGCCTTGAACGCCGGCCGCTTCACCGCACCGCCGGTTTTCCCGTATCCAACGCGCGCCTCACTGGCACTCTCACGTGCTCGACCCCGTCCCCCCGAACGCCCCGCAGGCGCCTCCCGCGGCGAGCTCTCACGCGCCGGCCCACGTGCACTCTCACGCCCGCGCCCGACCTCACGCGCGCCCTCGCGCCCGCTCTCACGCACGCGCTCGCGCCCACGCCCGCTCTCACGCCCGCCCTCACGTCCGCCCTCACGCCCGCCCTCACGTCCGCCCTCCGCAAGAGCCTTCGCCCTCTCCTCTTCCTTCTCCCTCACCACCCTCCCCACCGGCATCCCCCGCTTCCTCGGCGCGATCTCTTCCGCATTCCCCGCCGCGCTCGGATGCCTCGGCACGCCATACGCCTTCTTCATCTCCACGAGCTCTTCCCGCGTGAGCGCGCGCATGTCGCCGGGACGCAGCCCCTCGACGGTGATGCCCGCGAACGACACGCGCGAGAGGCGCATGACGCGGAAGCCAGTTGCGTCGCCCATGCGGCGAATTTGCTGATTTCGGCCTTCTTTGATGGTGATTTCGAACCAGGTCTTGTCGGCCTCGAAGCGGATGAAGGCGGCATCGGCGGGGCGGGTCGGGCCATCGTCGAGCTGCACGCCGGCGCGCCACTTCTCGATGTCCTCGGGCTGCATCACGCCCTGCACCTTGACGACGTACGTCTTCGGTACTGCGCCCTTGGGGTGAAGCAACCCATCGGAGAACGCGCCGTCGTTGGTGACGAGGATGATGCCGCTGGTGTGGAAGTCGAGACGGCCGACCGGGAAGAGGCGCGCGCCCTCGGCCGCTTCGGTGTGGCGCTTCAGCAGGTCGACGATCGTCGCGCGTCCCTCCGGATCGGAGAGCGTGGTGACGAAACCGCGCGGCTTGTGGAGCGCGTAGTAGACGACCTTCTCGGCGACGACGCGCTTGCCATCGACCTCGACGCGATCGTGTCGCGGGTCGGCCTTCGTCCCCAACTCGGTGACGATTTTCCCGTTCACCCGCACGCGCCCCTCGGTGATGAGTTTTTCGGCGGCGCGGCGCGAGGCGAGGCCACCACGGGCGAGGATCTTCTGCAGCCTCTCGGTCGACATGGCGAGTGCTTCCCCCGGTGAGTTGCGGTTGGCAATGCGATCTGCGATGAACCGCCCATACCCACCGAAGTGCACAGGAGAAGCGCCGTGAGTGATGTCCCGAGCCTGTCGAAAGAGCGCCGCGTCGAGAAGCCGTGGGGCTACGAAATCATCTGGGCGGAAGCGCCGAAGTACGTGGGGAAGATCCTCCACATCGCCAAGGGTCAACGCCTGTCGAGGCAGTACCACAACGTGAAGGAAGAGACGCTCCGTGTGCTCGTCGGGCACATGTCACTCGAGCTCGGCCCGAACGACGCGCGCACCACGCTGTCGATGAAGCCGGGCGATGTCTTCCACGTCAAGCCGCTCACCATCCACCGGATGATCGCCATCGAAGACACCGACGTGCTCGAGGTGTCGACCACCGAGCTCGACGACGTGGTTCGCCTGGAAGACAGCTACGGCCGCGAAGGAACCTGAGTTTTCCGGGTGATTCTCATTTTCCCGGGTGCTTCTTGCTCGGGCCCGTCCCGATGTCGGGGTCGATCGTCGGCGTGACGGTCGGCGTGGGCGTCGGCTTCGGCTTCGGTGGGACCCACGTCGGCTTGGGAGTTGGCGTCGGCGTGGGAGTCGGCGTCGGTTTCGGCGGCGGCGTCTCGACGTGCTCGGACGGGTGCGAGGTGACGTCGGGAGGCGTTTCGACGCCATCGGGCGTCGGCGGTTTCTCGGGCCACTTCGCGCCCTCCCACTCTTTCGTCGAGTGGCAGTCCTGACAGGTCGTCGTCGCGTCCTCTTCGTCACCGTGGCCGCGCTCGAAGTCGTCTTCGTGGCACGAGATGCACTTCTTGCTCGTGCCCTTGAATTTCGCCGGCGTACCGGTGTGACACGCGAAGCAATCGGCGCCGTCGTGTGCCCCGCTCAGCGTCCACGGATGATCGACGACCGACGGTTTCCACGCTTTCTGCGAATGACAGATGGCGCAGGTGACCGGCTTCACGTCGACGTGCTTCGGCCTCCGCACCTCTTGGTAGTCCGAGAGGTGACAGCTCGCGCACTCGTTCTCCGGCGCGCGACGATCGACGGGCGTCGCACACGAGGCGAGCAAGAGCGGAGCGATCCATGCGCTCGTGGCGATCGCGAGCGAGCGCGTTTTCAAAATCGCTCCTCGCGGAAGGGCATCTTCCGCTTGCGACAAAGCGCTTCGAGCTTTTGACCGAGGCCGCGCGGTCCGCAGAAGTAGACGTCGACGGTCGCGGGAGCGTGCTGCGCGACGATGCCATCGAGCACCGTGTCCCAATCGGGATGTCCCATGTGGGTCAGCGTCCGGAGGCCCGTCACGAGGTCGCGCCGCCCCTCTTCGTGCATGATTTCTCGGGCCATTTCCAGCCCGACGGCGGTCGCGCCGGTGCGTCCGCTGGTCATGCAGAGGTGCACCTCGAGCATCGCCTTTCGATCGAGCTCTTCGAGATCGGTGAGGAGCGCGGTGAACCACTCGAACGAATATTGATCGCGATTGAGCCAGAAGAAGTGCACCTTCTCGAGCTTCGAGGGACCACTGCTCGCGCGGCGGACGATGCTCTCGAGGATGCTGGCGAAGGGCGTGACCCCGATGCCGCCGGCGATGAGCACCGCGAAGCGCGACTCGAAGACATGCGTCGTCGGCGCGCCATAAGGCCCGTCGATCTTGATTGGCAGCGGCAGCGGCGACTCCTGCGTCTCGCGGAGCTCGATGTGCCGTCGGAGCGCGCTCGTCCAGTTGCCGAGCGTGCGCACGTGGACGGTGAGATGCTCGTTCTCTGGCGCGTTGCTCAGCGTGAAGGGGTGCCACTCGTGCGCGGCGATCGCCGGGATGTTGAGGAAGACGTAGTCGCCGGGCCGCTGCGTCATCTTCGGCGGCCGCTGGATGTCGAGCCGCGTGACCCCGGAGCGCAGCGCCGCGCCCTTCACCAGCACGCTCCGTTTGCCTCGCCGAAAGAGCCGCACGAGCTGCTCGATGGCAAAGAAAAACAGCGGAATTCCTGCGTAAAACGCGAACGTCGGCGCATGGACGAGGACGAGGACGAACCACGCGACATAGAGCAGGTGCGAGAAGTAGAAGAGCTCGAAGAGGCGTGAGCGACGAATCGGCTCGAGCGCGAAGAGCCACATCATGAGGAAGACGGCGAGGATGAGCGTGCCGGTGAGGCCCCGCTGCGTGTGGAGGAAGAAGTTCGCGGTCGTCGCGTCGTGATGGCCCGAGGCGTACGCCGCGAGGAGCGAACCACCGTGGCCGAGCGCGCAGAAGAACATCGTGTGACCGACCCAACGGTGGAAGTCGATCGCGTCGTCGATGGGGAGGAGTCGACCGAGCCAGGTGGCGCGCACCCAGGTCGAAAGCCGTCGCATCACCGGGAAGAGAATGAGCGCGCCGTCGAGGCTGATGCAGGCGCCGAACGCGCGGCCGAGCTGACGAAACGGATCGATGCCGCTCGGGGCCGAGCGCACCATCGAGACGACGAAGACGGCGAGGTGCGCGGCGACGAACATCGTGAGAAAGAGCGCCAGCGCCAGCCGGTTCTCCATGAAGCGGGCGAATTACGATGGCGCGCATTCCGGCGAGGAATTCGTCGCGAGCGATGTGTCCGTCACCGTTCTGATCGAGGCAGACGAGGACGCGTTTCGCGAGATACTCGCTGCGTAGCCCGAGCGCCTTCTGCAGATCGACGACGTCGATGACCGCGTCACTGCCCGCGTGCTTGGCGAAGGCGCGCTCGAGCGTCTCGAGGAGGCGCACGTCGATCAGCGAGGGTCGCGGGCGGGTGGACTCCATCGACGCAGCGAGAAAGCTACCAGTAGCCTCGGGTCGAAGGCCGAGTGTTCGCGCGACTCGTACGATGCGCGCACCGACGCTCGCGCCGAGGAGGTGCGGGCGCTACGGTTTCAGCCGCGTGATGTAGGACTGGCCGGTTCCGCCAGGCGGCAAGGCCGGCGTCACCTTCAGATCCAACGCGCCAGCGTAGGTGCCGGCGAAGACGATGTCTCCGTCTGCAGTTCGTACCAATCGACCTGCCGATTGCTGGACGCCGTCACCGAAAATGCGCTGGCGGGTGGCGATGATTCCCGTCGCCGAGCTCGTGAGTTGCACGAGGAGGATGTCACCCGAGCCTGCCTGCGTCAGCGGCGCGAGCTTGGAGTCGAAGGTGAACTTCGGCGTCGTCGTGTCGTCCTGCGTGGTGGCGACGAAGGTGAGATCGCCGGCCGGGCCGCGGGCGAGCGCCATCGGCAGATCGAGGGCGCCATGCGTGACGACGATTCCGGTCGGAAACGTCTGGCCGCGCACCCAAGCGCCCGCCGCGTCGAGCTGCACGGCGAACGAGCCGGGGCCGGTCAAGTCGTGTCCCGCGATGCGGACGCCGTCTGCGAGAGTGGCGCCCATGGCGAAGACGTCGCCCTCGCTCGTCATCGTGACGGCGCCGAGTAGCTGCGCGCCTGCCGTGCCGACGTCGACGGTGGAGACGGCCCATCGCTGCTTGAGCGAGCCGTCGAGCGCGAGGAGGAACGCGTCGTCGGCCTGCGCCTTGGGAAGGCCGGCAAAGGTATCGCTGTATTGACCGACGAGGTACGCGCCGTCTTTGCCGATCGCGAGGGCGCTGACTCTCGTGAACGAACCGGCCAGCCCGCCGAAGATGGCGACGTTGGAGCCGGCGCCGTCCTTGGCGGCGAAGATGCCGACGGCGACGTCGAGGTCCCCAATGCCGCCGCGGCTGGTGCCGTCCCACTCGACCGTGTTCGTCACCGTCTGCGCGACGACGAGGTCACCGGCGGCGTTCAGTGCAGCGCCGCCGAACGGTGGGTAGTCGCCGCCGCCGAGGAAGCGACGCGCGTAGACCAAGGCGCCCGCGGCGGTGTAGCGCGCGAGGTAGAGCCCACTACCGCCGGGGCTCGGGAGCGCAGCGCCGCCTTCGGGTTGGAAGACGCCGCTCTCGGTGCGTCCGAGGACGAGGATGTCGCCGCTCGGGTGGACGTGGATCGAGTTGACCCATTCGTCGGCATCTCCGCCGATCTGCCGTGACCAGAGCACGGCGCCGCTCGCCGAGTATTTCACGAGCGCCGTGTCGAGCCCCGTAGCGGTGAGGCTACGTTCGTAGTTGGCAGTGCCTTGGAAGGCGAAGCTGCCGTAGAGGCTTCCGTCGGACGCGACCGCGACTGCGCCGCCCATGCCGGAGGTCGAGCCGGCCGCGCGCGCCCAAGGATCGGTCGAGATCGCTCCATCGCCGTCGGGAACATCGGGAACGTCGGGAGCATCGACGCCAGCGTCACTGCCCGGCTTGCCCGGCGTGCTGCGACGACAAGCGTCGGCGAAGCAGAGGGTCGAGTCGAGGATGAGGGCGTCCTCGCAGGTGCCGTCGATACATGTCTGGGTCGGGCCGCATTTCTTGGCGACGCAGGAGAGCTTCATGTCGACGGGGAGCTCGAGCTCGCTGTGCGGGACGAAGGCCAGCGCCCGTCGCGCGAAGATGCAACCCGAAAGCGCCCTTGGATCGGTCGACTGATCGTCGCAAGCGGCCGGGTCGCCTTGCCCGTAGTCGCGGGCGACGATCTCGATCCCGACGACCTCGCTCTTGTCTCCGCTCGGCAGGACGACGAGCGAGCCGACGCGACCACCGACGCACGTGGTCGTGTCGACGGTCGCGAGCTTTCCTTTCAGTCCGCCGAGGGAGCCGATTCGGATGAGCGTGTGCGAAGGGTGAGCCGGGTCGCAGGACAGCTCGGTGTAGACGGTGAGCGTGACCTGGGTCGGCGTTCTGCAGGATCCGAGCAGGAGAAAAAGCAACGCCCCGGACGCGGTCGAGCGAGACATCGACCTTGAGGATACGCGATCGCGGCCGCGCTGATGTAGTGGGACTCGACGTAGAGCTCCTACGTCACTACTCGTGCGAATCGGTCGCGGTCCAATTGGCGGCGCCCATCGTCAACGATTCGCGTACCGGCTCGCCGTCCATGATCTTGCCCTTGAGCACGACGCGAATGGCCGAGCCGCTCGCGTCAGGATCGCACAGCGCCGTCGCCCGGTACGTGGCCGCCGGACCCTTGCCCGACGACTCGTAGGCGTATTGGCAGAGCTGCTCGGGGAGCGAGAATTTCAGGCACTTCCACACGTTGCCGCGATAGTCGCCGATCGCCTTGCCGTTCGGCACGTCGGCCGGCTGCGGCGAGCCCCCCGAGTCGAACGGCGTGACGCCGCAGAACACGTGCTCGAGGTGGACGCCGTCGGGACCGACGGACGTCTCCTGCTGGTACTTGTCGCGCGAGGCCCGCTCGACCTTCGCGAGCACTCGCTTGGCCTCTTCGGCTGCGCCGAGGCGAATCGTCACCTTGCCCGCACACGGTTTGCCACACGTGGAGAGCTCGCCCTCGTTCTTCGACTCGTCGGCGCACTTGCGGATGCACGAGAACTCGTCGGGCCCCAACTTGCGCAGGAGGTCGAAGAACTCGGGGCAGCTCTCGTCCTTGGTGCCGGTGAGGCTGTCGATCTTGGCGCAAAACACCAGCACGATCGGTGACGATAATCCCGCGTCGACGCTGGGCATCGCGGTGGGCCCGACGCTGGTGTTGCTTGTGTCGCCGGTGTTGCTGGGGCTCGGGCTCGACGTCGTCGACGCCGCGCTCGACGTCGCAGCCGGCGTATCGGTCGTCGACTTGCGACCACACGCGCCGACGAGGACGCCCGTGAGAAGCGCCAAGCGATGCCAACGACGAGCCATCACGAGCGGCTCAGCGCGGGAAATCGGCGCGTGTGAAGAGCGTGACCAGCGGCAGACCGGCGGCCTCGATCGCTTCCCGACCACCTTCTTGGCGATCGACCATCGCGATCACGCCGGCGACGTCGTAGCCCGCTGCACGCAATTTCTCGGCACATTTCAGCGTCGAGCCGCCGGTGGTGACGACGTCTTCGAGGATGACGAGCCGCGCGCCTGATGCCAGACGGGCGTTGCCTTCGAAGAGGCGCTGGCTGCCGTGGTCCTTCGCTTCCTTGCGGACGTAGACGGCGTCGAGCGTGCGAGCCTTCTGGAAGGCGAGGAGCGCGACCGCGCTGGCGAGTGGACAGCCCCCGAGCTCGACCCCCGCGACGGCGGCGACGGGCTCTCCCGGGAGCTCTTTCAGAGCCTCGAGCATCATCGCGCCGACGAGCGCGTGGCCCTCGCCGGTGAGGACCGTCTGCTTGCAGTCGATGAAAAAATCACTCTTTTTCCCGCTCGCGAGCGTGACCTCGCGCTTCTGGTACGAGCGCTCGGTGAGGAGGGCGAGGAGACGCGCGCGGTCGCTCATCGGGAACTCAGGCGGTCTTCTTCTTCGGCGCGGCCTTCGCGCCCTTCTTGATCGAAGGCACGACCGGCGACGGCGGAGCCTTGGGGCCCGATGACGACGATGACGACGATGAATGCGAGGGCGCCGACGGCGGAGCCTGCACCTGCGTCACGACCTCGGGAGCCTTGCGGGTGACGACGACCGAGCGCACGGGGGGAAGGGGCTCGCGACGCACTGGCGGCGGGGCGGGACGAACGGCGGCAGGCGTGGTGCGGGGCGCCGCGGCAGTGGCCGGCCTTCGCGCTTCGACCTTGTCGCCGGGGACGTCCATGCGCAGCTCGCCGCGAATTTGTGCGCCGAGCGCGATGGCGATGCGATCGGCGGTGAGGTTGCCGACGACGCGCGCGCTCTCTTCGAGGACGATCGCCTCGGAGGCGCTGATGTCCCCGAGCACGGCGCCGCGGACGACGACGCGCGATCCGGAGAGCGACGCGCGCATCAGCGCACCCTCGGCGATGACGAGCTCGCCGCCGATGGCGACCTCGCCTTCGACGCGGCCGCGGATTTCGAGATCGCCCTCACCGCGGATTTTCCCGCGGATGCTGGTGCTCTCACTGAGGACGCTGGCGCTCATCGTCAGACGTCCATGTCGACGTGGCCCTTGAATTGGGCGCCGTCCTGGATGGTGAAGCGAGCCGATTTGACGTCGCCGATGACGCGCGCGCCGGTGGCGATGACGACCCGATCGGTCGCCCGCACGTTGCCCGTGAGGTGACCGCCGACCTGGACCTCGCTGCCCGACACGTCGGCTTCGACGGTGGCGCCTTGCTCGATCGAGACCGCGTCCTTCGCGTCGATTTTGCCGCGGACGACGCCTTGGATGGAGATGTCCTCGTCGGTGACGATCTCGCCTTCGACCGTGATGCCCGCGCCGATGACCGTGCTCGCCATGGATTAACCTTTGTTCCTCGTGTTGGTCTTCGCCTGTGCGGCGGGGCCGCTCGGCGAAGTGAGCTCGCGCGGGAGCTCGACGTCCATCTCGATTTTCCCGGAGAAGCGCGCGCCGTCTTCGAGGCCGACCTTGCCGGCGCGGATGGCGCCACGAAGGCGAGCGCCCTCGCGGAGGACGACGCTGCCGCTGGCCACGAGATCGCCATCGATGGTGCCCTCGAGGGTGACGTCGGCGGCCGAGACCGGCGCTGCGACGACCCCGCCCGCGGCGACGTGGAGGTGGCCTCCGAGCGTGACGTCGCCTTCGATGCGCCCTTCGACGACCAAATCACCGTCGCCGGTGATGCGGCCGACAACGCGTGTGCTGCGGCCGATGCTTCCGCTCGAAGCGGTGGAACCCTGTTTCATGAGCGCGCGGAGCCTACCAAATGCGCAGCCTGATCGGAACCTCAATCAGAGCGATGCGTCATACGCACCGTGCGAGGCGCAATCAAAGCGCGTCGAAGGCGTGGCCGAGCGACACCATCTCGATGGCGCTGATCGCCGCTTCCCAACCTTTGTTGCCCGCCTTGGTGCCGGCGCGCTCGATTGCCTGCTCGATCGAATCGGTGGTGAGGACGCCGAGCGCGATGGGGATGCCGCTCTCGAGCGAGATGCCCGCGAGCCCCTTCGTCACCTCGGAGGCGACGTAGTCGAAGTGCGGGGTCGAGCCGCGGATGACGCAGCCGAGGCCGACGATGGCGTCGACCTTCTTCAGGCGCGCCAGCTTGGCGGCGGCGAGCGGCATTTCCCAGGCGCCGGGGACGCGCACGAGGGTCGCGAGGCCGACGTCGCCGCCGTGACGACGGATGGCATCGAGCGCGCCGTCGACGAGGCGATCGACGATGAAGTGGTTGAAGCGGCTGGCGACGAGCGCGATGCGCGTGCCTGCAGGGACGACGACGTTGCCTTCGAGCTCGCGCGGCGTGGTGCGCTTCACGGGCGCCGCCGTGACCGTGACGGCAGTGGCGACGACTGCGGCTTGCTTCTTTGCGGCCATGGTGTGCGGTTTCTACCACGCCTTTCGGAGCGGCTCAGGAAATTGCCAGCGGCACGCTCCCGCACACTTCGAGGCCGTAGCCGTGGAGGCCGGCGATCTTGCGCGGGTTGTTGGTGAGGAGTCGGATGCGCTTGAGGCCGAGGTCGACGAGGCACTGCGCGCCGAGGCCGAATTCGCGCAGCGGCGGCTCGGGCGCACCTTCCGGACCCTCGGCCGATTTCGACGTCGCCTTCACCCAGGCGTCGAGCTCGCGCGTGATGTCGCCGCGAGGAGGCAGGTAGAGGATGACGCCACGCCCGTCACGCTCGATGGCAGCCGTCGCCGCGCGCAGGTTGTTGCCGCCGTCGTGCGGTGTCGAGCCGAAGACGTCGCTGAAGCAGGAGCCGCTGTGCACGCGACAGAGGACGGGCTCGGTCGCGCTCGCGAGATCGCCGTACGAGAGCGCGAGGAACTGCCGATTCTCGACGGCGACCTCGAACACCACCGCGCGCCAACCCTCGGCGCCCTCGGGCACCCGTGAGCCATCGAGGCGCACCGGGAGATCCCGCGCGCGGGTGACGAGCGACTCGGTCTGCAAGCGGTACTGAATCAGGTCGGCGATAGAGAGCACGAGAAGCCCATGTTTTTGGGCGAATTTCTCGAGATCGGGCATCCGCGCCATGGTGCCGTCGTCGTTCATGATCTCGCAGATGACGCCGGCCGAGGTGAGCCCGGCGAGGCGCGCGAGATCGACCGAACCCTCGGTCTGGCCCGTGCGTTGAAGGACGCCGCCCGGCTTGGCGCGCAGCGGAAAGACGTGCCCCGGAGCGACGAGATCTTGCGGCCGCGTCGCCGGATCGATGGCCACCTTGACGGTGTGCGCGCGGTCGGCGGCGCTGATGCCGGTGGTGACGCCGTGACGGGCCTCGATGCTGACCGTGAAGGCGGTCCCGAGCGAGGCGGTGTTCTTCTCGACCATCATCGGGAGGCCGAGCCGGTCGACGATCGACTCGTCGAGCGCGAGACAGATGAGCCCGCGCGCGTGCCTCGCCATGAAGTTGATCGCCTCGGGCGTCGTCTTGTCGGCCGCGAGGACGAGATCTCCCTCGTTTTCACGATCTTCGTCGTCGACGAGGATGACCATCTGTCCCTTGCGGATGGCGTCGACGGCGGCGGCGACGTGCGTCAGGCGAGCGACGTCGGCGGCGGGAAATGCGCGCGGAGTGGGCGGTGCGTGGCGTTGCGGCATGGGAGGTCGCAGTCCTTGGGTGCGTGTCTACTTGGGGAGAGAGCGCGAGGGCGCTTAGAGGTATCCGCCGTCCCGCAGCTTGCGATGGATCGGATGGTCTTCGAGGTTGTCGCTCTCGCTCGCGCCAGCTGCGGCTCGGGTGGTCACTTCGAGGTGGCGCACGACGTAACGCGCGAGAAGATCGACCTCGAGAGTGACGCGATCGCCGGGCTTGCGATCGACGAGCGTGGTGCGCGCGAGCGTGTGCGGAATGACGACCAACGAGAACGAGCGATCGTCGACGTCGTTGACGGTGAGGGAGACGCCGTCGATGGCAATCGAGCCTTTTTTTGCGACAAATCGTGCGAGATCGGCCGGCAGCGAGAAGCGCCAAGCGGAGGCGTCGCCAAGCGGGCGGACCTCGAGGAGCTCGCCGATGCCGTCGGCGTGACCGGCGACGTAGTGACCGCCGAGCCTCGATTCTGGCGTGAGCGCGCGCTCGAGGTTGACGCTTCCGCCAGCGCGGAGAGCGGAGAGCGTCGAGAGGGCGAGCGTCTCGGCGGAGGCGTCGGCCGAGAAGCGCGCCTGACCGATTTCGGTGACCGTCAAGCAGACACCCGACACGCAAATCGACTCGCCGAGCTGGAGGCGCGGGAAGGTGCAGGCGAGGGTCAGCCGCGCGCCGGGACCACGAGCCTCGCGGGCGAGGAGCCGTCCCACTTCCTCGACGATGCCGGTGAACATGCCTCGGCCGGAGGTAGTGCCGAGTGGGGGCGCGGGCAATGGCTGCCGTGCCCATGGACGCCAGACGCGGCTCCAGCTAACGACGCCGGACGAAAATGAGCGAGCAACCGGCGGCCTTCATCGTCGCCCTCGACGGCCCCGCCGGGGCGGGCAAGAGCACCATCGCCCGCCGCGTCGCCCAGGCGATGGGCTTCACGCTCCTCGACACCGGAGCCATCTATCGAACGGTCGCGCTCGCCTGCGAGCGAGCCAGCGTTCCCTTCGACGATCCGCGCGCGACCGGCATCGCCGAGGCGCTGGTGACGGGCGAGCGCATGGTCTTGCTCCGCGGCGCCGAGACCGGGATGAAAATTCTCCTCGACGGCGTCGAAGTGGGAGAAGCCATTCGCACCCCCACCATCTCGATGGGCGCCAGCACCGTCAGTGCCACCCCCGGCGTCCGCAACGCGCTCCTCGACGTGCAAAGGCGCTTTGCCCGCGGCGGAACCACCGGTCTCGTCGCCGAGGGGCGCGACATCGGCACCGTCATTTTCCCCGACGCCGATCTGAAGATCTTCCTCACCGCGTCCGTCGACGAGCGAGCGCGTCGCCGTCACGGCGAGCTGCTCGGCAAGCCAAAGGCAGATCCGACGATGACCTTCGAGAAGACCCGCGCCGACGTGATGGCGCGTGACAAGCAAGACGAATCGCGGGCCGTCGCGCCCCTGCGACAAGCCGACGATGCGGTCGTCGTCGACAGCACCGGCGCCGAGGTCGACACCACCGTCGGGCGCGTGCTCGCCCTCGTTCGCACGCGGCTGCAAGCACGCGATGCCCGCGATACAGGCGGTCAGGCATGAGCCGCAAGCTTCCGCCGCTGATCCACCTCCGCGCGCCGCAACCGCGTGGGGCAGGGCGCCCTAGCAGCCCGCCTCCTTCGAGCGAAGATCTCTCCGCCCGCGCAGCGCCGGTCGATGTCGTTCGTCGCGAGCTGCAGAGCGGCGCCCTCCCGCGTGACACCGAGGTGCTCTTCACCGGCATCGTCGACTGGACACCGGCGAGCGAAGTCCCCGAGCTCTGGATCGCCCCCGTCGACGCGCCGCCCGCCGACGCAGGTGATGCTGCCGACTCCGTCGATTCGCACCCGGCGTCGTCGTCGAAGAACGTCGCGCCCAAGGCGGGCTCCAAGAAAAAGGGCGTCTCCGCCCTCGCCATCATCGGCGCCATCTTCGGGGCCATCGGTCTTCTCTTGATCGGCGCCGGCGCGATCTACCTCGTATATTTTCATTATACACCGGTGGCGATCCGCCATCTCCCGAAGAAGTGCACCGTCGCCGGGCGCGTCGACTTCATCGACTGGGTCTTCTTCTCGCCCTTCAAAGACAAGCTCGTGCCTGCCATCGAAGAGGCGACGAAGCCGAAGCCGGGCGGGCCACCAGGTCCCGAGGGGCCGTCGCTCAAAGAGCGCATCCTCGCCAGCGCCGGCATCAACCTCGATCGCGACGCGCGCGAGGTCGCCTTCTGCGTCTACCAAGACACGACGCCCAGCGCCGCCGGTGCGCCGCCCGACGTCCTCCACGGCGTGCGCTTCGTCGTCGCCATCGGCGGTCGCCTCAAGCGCGGCGCCATCCCCGGGCTCTACGAGGCCATTCGCACCGAGTCGTTCGCCTCGATTTTTCGCCTCGATGGCGTCGGCGACACCGCGGTACTCCGCATGACGTCACCGTTTCCCGGCGTCATCGGGCAGGCCGACGACGGCACGATCATCTTCGCACCGAACGACGCCGTGCTCGCCGAGCTCCGCCAGCCGATGACGGAAGACGAGGCCGAGGACAAGACGCGCCTGAAGAAGTTGGGCGGCCTCGAGCTCTCCGCGTCGCACCTGGTGTTCGCGCTCTTCTCCACCATCTCGCCGACCGCGGCGCTCGACGCCGCGACCATCGACGCCATCAGCCGTGTGCAGACGGGGCACTTCTCGCTCGTGCTCAGCAAGCAGCCGTACCTCGCGCTCGACGTCGATCACCGCACCGACGCCGAGGCGAAGGCGACCGAAGCCGCGCTCCGTCACCTCCTCGATCTCGTGCAGACCGAGCTCTCGGCCTCGAGCACCGACTGGGCCGGCGAGCACGGCGCGATCGCCGGCGCGAAGTTGGTGCGCACCGACACGAGCGTCTCGCTTCGTCTCGATTTTCCCTATTCCGACGTCGATCGCGGGGCGACGACTTTTGGCGAGCAGCTGAAGGACGAGAAGTCCCCGTTCCGCACGAAGACGTTGCCGCTCCTCCTCTACAGCGCCGGCGTCGGTCCCGCGCCGCCTGCCAGCGCGAGCGCGAGCGGGAGCAGCAGCGCACCGCCCGGTGGGAGCGGCTCGGCCCCTCCGTCGCCCTCGCCCTCGATCATGCCGATGCCCGAGTGAAGACGACCGATCATGAGCGCACGTAAAGAGGAGCAGGCGACGACGACGTCCGATCCGCCGCCGTCGCGTCGCTCGAGCGCCTCGATGTTGGCGGCGCCGAAGCAGGTCGGGCTCGTCCGCGGGCTCATCCGCACGATTCGTCCGCACCAGTGGGTGAAGAACCTCTTCGTCCTCGCGCCGATCGTCTTCGCCAAAGACGCCTTCCACAAAGACCGCCTCATCCCCGCGCTCGGTGCGGTGGCGATCTTCTGCATCCTCTCGGGCGCGGTCTACACGCTCAACGACATCATCGACGTCGACTCCGATCGCGTGCATCCGGTGAAGCGACATCGGCCGATTCCCTCGGGGAGCGTTCCGGTCCCGGTGGCTCGCGTCTTTCTCGTGGGGCTGCTGGTCGTCGCCTTCGGGCTCGCCTTCGCCGCCTTCCCACTTCGCTTCGCGGCCACCGCCGGCGCCTATTTCACGATCAACGTCGCCTATTCGTTGCGACTCAAGAAGATCCCCTTCCTCGACGTCGGGTGCATCGCGGCCGGGTTCGTGCTGCGCGTCGTCGGCGGCGGGTTCGCCATCGCGGTGCGTCCGAGCTGGTACATGTTCGCCTGCACTGCGCTCCTCGCGCTCTTCCTCGGCTTCGGCAAGCGTCGCCACGAGATCGCGCAGGAGCACGCTGGCAAGCAGCGCAAGAGCCTCGAGGCGTACACCGCGCGTGGGCTCGACGTGGCGCTCACGCTCACCGGCGGCGCGACCGTGCTCACGTACATCGCCTACACGCTCGACCCGTCCACGCGCGTGTTCTTCAAGAGCGATCAACTGTGGATGACCAGCCCTTCGGTGGTGATGGGCGTCGCCCGCTTCGTCCAAATCGTCAAAGGGCACCCCAAGGCCGAATCGCCGACGCAAGAGATGCTGCGCGATTCGCTCTTCGTGCTGAATCTCGTGCTCTGGGCGACCGTCGTATTGGTCATCGTCTACCGACTGCGCCCCAACTTCGAGTGAGACAAATCGCCGCAACCGGCGCAGCTAGGTAGCCGCTAGCTTCTCTCGCAGCTGCTCATTTCCACGAGGTCCGTCATGCGTCTCCACTCCTTCGCGTCCATCGCCTTCACTCTCTTCGTCGCGGCTTGCACCATCAAGGAGGTGCGGCCGCAGAACGCTGCAGCGACGCCTCCTCCGGCGCCGGCGCCTGCTCCGGTTGCCGCAACGCCGACTGCGACGCCCGCCCCTGCGACGCCGACTGCGACGCCCGCGACCAACACCGGCGGGCTCATCGGAGCCGGCATCGCCAAGCTCGACATGGTGAAGCCGAACATCTTCGGCAAGGACAAGCCGTTCACGGGCGCCATCGAAGGTCACGTCTTCGACATCCCGGCGGGCACCAACTCGCTGCCGGCGCCCTCCGACTGGTTCAAGCTCAAGCAAATCGCCACGCTCTGGTCGCAGTCCTGGGACATCTCGGCGCGCGACTTCAAAGACGGCTTCCCCGGCGTGCCCGGCAACAAGGACGAGTGGTTCGCCATCCACTGGGACGGCACGATCAACGTCACCAAGGCCGGCACCTACAACTTCAAGATGATCAGCGACGACGGCGCGCGCCTGATGCTCGACGACCAGCTGGTGGTCAACGACGACGGCCTCCACGCGCCGAAAGAAGCGACCGGCAGCTACAGCCTCACCTCTGGCCCGCATCACCTCGTCATCGACTACTTCCAGGGCCCGAAGTGGCAGATCGCCCTGCAGATTTTCGTCTCCTCGCCGAACATGATGCAGAAGCCGCTGACCAGCAGTTTTTAGCCGGCGAAGTCGCCGCCGAGACCTAACGTCCGGCGTCGGTCGTGGTAGATCGCTCTCACCATGACCACGCCGGCCTCCGGACGTTTCGTCTCCATTCGTCCCGTCGCTCCGCCCCCCAGCCAGTCCGACGGTCGCCGCGATCGCTACGAGCCGTCGCAGATCGAGCCCGTCTGGCGTCAGCGTTGGAAGAAGTCGAAGCTCTTCGAGGTCGCCGACCCGACGGGCGCCGAGCGTGCCGAGAAATACTACGTGCTCGAGATGCTCCCGTACCCGAGCGGGCGCATCCACATGGGGCACGTGCGCAACTACTCCATCGGTGACGTGCTCGCGCGTTTCCATCGTATGCGCGGCAAGCACGTGCTCCACCCGATGGGGTGGGACGCCTTCGGCATGCCGGCGGAGAACGCCGCCATCGAGCGCGGGCGTCACCCGGCCGATTGGACGCTCGAGAACATCGCGACGATGCGGCAGCAGCTCGAGCCGCTCGGCTTCTCCTACGACTGGTCGCGCGAGCTCGCGACCTGCGACGCCGACTACTACCGTTGGGAGCAGCTCGTCTTCACGCGCATGCTCAAGGAAGGGCTCGCGTACAAGAAGAGCGCGCTCGCCAATTGGTGTCCGCACTGCGAGACGGTGCTCGCCAACGAGCAGGTCGAAGACGGCAAGTGCTGGCGCTGCAGCACCGACGTCATCCAGCGCGAGCTCGATCAGTGGTTCCTCCGCATCACCCGCTACGCCGACGAGCTCCTCGACGGCACCGAAGCGCTGAAGGGTGGCTGGCCCGAGCAGGTGCTGGTCATGCAGCGCAACTGGATCGGCAAGTCGATGGGCGCGCGCGTGCGCTTCGGGCTCGAGGCCCCCATCGCCGGTCACGAGCACATCGACGTCTTCACGACGCGTCCCGACACGCTCTACGGCGTGACGTTCATGTCGATCGCCGCCGAGCATCCGATCGCGCGCGCGCTCGCCGTCCCCGGAAGTGGCCCGAACGCGGCGCACGTGGCGGCGTTCCTCGACAAGATGGCGAAGACCAGCGACATCGAGCGCTCGGGAGAGAACGCGCCGAAGGACGGCGTCGCGACGGGCGTCTCGGTGGTGCACCCGCTCACCGGCGAAAAGATCCCGCTCTACATCGCTTCATTCGTATTGATGGGTTATGGAACGGGCGCGGTCATGGCCGTGCCGGCGCACGACGGGCGTGACTTCGCCTTCGCCAAGGAGCACGCGCTCCCGCTCAAGGTGGTGATTCAACCGACCAAGGGCGACGCGCTCGCGGCCAACGGCGCGGGCCTGACCGAGGCGTTCACCGAGGCGGGCGTGATGTTCGCGTCGGGTGAGCTCGACGGCATGCCCAACGAAGAGGGCAAGGCCAAGGTCGTCGCGCAGCTGCAGAAGAAGGGCCTCGGCGAGTCGACGGTCAGCTATCGCCTGCGCGATTGGCTCATCTCGCGTCAGCGTTACTGGGGATGCCCGATCCCGGTGGTCTATGGCGAGGACGGCGTGGCCGTGCCGGTGCCGGAAGATCAGCTCCCGGTGGTCCTTCCGCGCGACGTGCAATTCACCGGCGAAGGCGGCTCGCCGCTCGGCAAGGTGAAGTCCTTCGTCGAGACGCAGGACCCTCGTTTTCCCGGTGATCCGTCGAAGAAGGCACGCCGCGAGACCGACACCTTCGACACCTTCTGGGAGTCGAGCTGGTACTTCCTCCGCTACACCTCGCCCAAGTACGACAAGGGCCCGGTCGATCCCGAGGTCGCGGGCGCGTGGATGCCGGTCGATCAATACATCGGCGGCATCGAGCACGCGGTCATGCACCTGCTCTACGCGCGCTTCTTCCACAAGGTGATGATCGACCTCGGCTTCCTCCCGCGCTCGACGCCGCGTGAGCCGTTCGCGCGTTTGCTCACGCAAGGGATGGTCTGCATGCAGACGCAGTTCGTCCGCGACGCCAAGGGCTCGCCGGTGTGGCTCTACCCGGAGGAGGTCGACGCCGCCGGCAAGGCGCACGCGACGGGGCACGAGGGCAAGACCGTCGAGCTCGGCCGCGTCGAGAAGATGAGCAAATCGAAGAAGAACGTCGTCGATCCCGACGCGATGGTCGCGCGCTACGGCGCCGACACCGTGCGCATGTTCATGCTCTTCGCCGCGCCGCCCGAGGCCGAGCTGGTCTGGAGCGACTCGGGCATCGAGGGCTCGCATCGCTTTCTCTCGCGCGTCTATCGCACCGTGCGTGACGTCGTCGCGCTCCCGCGGGCGACGTTGCCGACGCAGCTCAGCGCCGAGGCCGTCGCCCTCCGTCGCAAGCTCCACCAAACGGTGCAGCGCGTGACGCACGACATCGAGGTGCGCAAGCAGTTCAACACCGCCATCTCGGCGATGATGGAGCTGGTGAACGAGATGGTGCCGGCGACCGCGCGCGTCGCTGCCGGTGATCCGCCGGTCGGTCTCATCGCCGCGCTCGGGGAAGCGGCGGACATGCTCCTCCACCTGCTCTCGCCCTTCGCGCCGCACCTCGCCGACGAGCTGTGGAGCTCGATGGGCGGCGACACCTTCCTCCTCCATCGCCGCTGGCCCGAAGCCGACGCCGACATCGCTCGTGAGGACGACGTCGAGATCGGCGTGCAGGTCAACGGGAAGGTGCGTGGTCGCATCCGCATCGCCAAGACGGCCAATGAGCAAGAGGCGCTCGCCGCTGCCAATGCCGAACAATCGGTCGCCGCGTTCCTCGCCGGGAAAGCGCCGAAGAAGGTCGTCTACGTCGCCGGACGAATCCTCAACCTCATCGTCTGAGCGTCACTTTTTTCGTTTCGCGGACAAGCCGTCCAGCAATTTCGCGTGCGCTTCTTCGACGATGCGATCGAGCGTCGTATCGTCGGCTTCTGGAAATGCGCGCGAGGCGATGAGCGACGCGAGCCCGTGGTGCATCGCCCAGATCGGCGTCGCCAAGCTCATCGGGTCGCCCTCCGGGAAGAGCTCGGCCTTCTGCGCCCGAGCGATGAAGCGAAGGAGCGTGCCGAACGACCGCTCCTTGGCGGCGATGAGCTCGGGTGACGCGAGGTCGATGACGTCGCGCTCGTCGCGATAGAGGACGAGATAGCGACCACGGTGCTCGCGCGCGAAGCGGACGTAGGCGACGCTGGCGGCGAGGAACTGTTTGCGGAGGTCGTGACCGGCGGCGTCGATGGCCGTTTCGATGGCCGCGCCGAGCGCGTGCATGGCATCGATCGCGAGCGCGGTGACGAGCGCGCGCTTGTCGGGGAAGTGTCGATAAGGGGCGGCGTGGGAGACGCCGATCCGCCGGGCGACGTCCCGGAGCGTGCAGGCCTCGAGCCCCTCGGTCTCGACGATGGCGAGCGCCTCGCGAAGGACGGCCATGCGCAAGTCGCCGTGGTGGTAGGGGCGCACCGCGCCCTTTTTGGCTCTCTTTTCGGTCACAGCGTGCGCTCCATCGACTTCCGGACACTATCACCGACCGCGCATGTTGACATCGACTACTTCATAATGTAGACAGTGTCATCATTGTCGCATGGCCGTCGTGGCCGGGAGGTCTCTCATGGAAGAAGCTCGTCGCTGTTCGGAACGTTCGCTGCTCCTCGAAGCCGTCGCTGCCGTCGCCCCCATCGCCCGTGCCCATGCGCCCGAGGCCGAAGAACGCCGGACGCTCTCCTTGCCGGTCGTCGCCGCCTTGCGGGAGCGAGGTCTCTTCGCGCTCGCCACGCCGCGAGAGCTCGGTGGTTTCGAGGCCGATCCGCTGACCCAGCTCGAGGTCTTCGAGGCGATGACCCGCATCGACACGTCCGCCGGTTGGGGCCTCCTCATCGGCGCGATGCAGGCGGCGATGGTCGGCGCCTATCTGCCCGATGCCGCGGTCTCACGCGTCTTTCCCGGAGGCGCGCGGACCAAGACGCACACGCCCCTCATCGCCGGATTGCTCCAACCCGTCGGGCGTGCCGTCGCCGTCGAAGGTGGTCATCGCGTCGAAGGTCGCTATCCCTTCGGCAGCGGCATCCGCCACGCGGAGTGGATCTTCACCTCGGCCATCGTCGCCGGCGCCGAGAACGCGCCGCCTGGGCCGCCGTCGTTCGTCAGCGTCCTCGTGCCGCGTGAGGACGTGCAGGTCGAGGACACGTGGCACGTCGCCGGGCTTCGCGGGAGCGGCAGCGATCACTACGTGCTGCGAGACACCTTCGTGCCTTCGAACCACACCTGCTCATTTCCCGCGGGCGCACGTCGACGGGGCGGCACTGCTTACGACCTGCCGTTCGTCGCCCTCCTCGCGCCGGCGCACGCGGCCTTCGTCCTCGGCCTCGCTCGTCGCGCGCTCGACGAGGTGGCGGTGCTCGGCGCAGCACGAAACAAGGTCTGGCGGCAGACGACGCTCGGCGAGACCGACGCCTTTCGCATGGATCTCGGACGCGCCGAGGCCAAGCTCAGCGCCGCGCGTGCGTATGCGCTCGATGCCCTCGGGGCCTGTTGGGATCGCGTGCGCTCCGGCGCGGCGCTCGGCGTCGAAGAGATGATGCACGCCCGCCTCATCGTCAGTCATGCGACCGACGTCGCCGCCGAGGTGGTGACCTTCGCCTATCGCTCCGGTGGCGGAAGCGCGCTCTATCTCACCTCGCCGTTGCAACAGCTCTTGCGCGACGTCTTCGCGGCGACGCAGCACGTGGCTGCCACCGACGATGCCTTCGAGCACGCGGGAAAGGTGCGTCTCGGGCTCCCCGTCGCGCATCCGCTGCTCGCTCCAAGAGCGCTTCCGTTCGCGGCCGCGCCGTGATGAACTCCCGCGCGTCATGTCCTTTTCGCCGGTGGGTCGACTCACGCCATTGTCGTCGCTTGCCTTGAATGGCGTGCTCTGCGCGCTCTTCGCCTGCAGCGGTCCGTCGGTCACGCCGGTGGTCGCCAAGGCGCCCGTTCCACCGGCCTCGACCTCGGTGACCGTTGCGCCGACGTCGAGCACGCCGCCGCCGCCGCCTCCGCCGCTCACGTGCGAGACGCTCTGCGCGCGAGCCAACCAAGTCGCCGGGTGCGCGACCGATGCGGCCAACGTCTCGGCGTGCATCGAGGTCTGCGCGCGGATGTCGGCGGGTCCCTGCAAGGACGCGATCGCCGCCGAGCTCGCGTGTGCAGCGCGCGTCGAGCTCGCATGCAAGGGCTCGTCGGTCGATTGGGGCACGTGCAGCGCCGAGCAATCGGCGGCCAATACCTGCGTCAAAGCGGCGCTCTCGGCCGAGTCGAAGAATCCCTGAACGCCCACGTTCACCCACCGATTTCACACCCTCGCGCATCCGTCGCTTTCGCTGCGGGCGTTCTCTTCGCAGAATGAAGGGATGACCTTCGGAACTGCGCGGTCGCTCGGCCTGCTCGGCTTGCTTGGCTCGTTGGGGTTGTTGGTGACGAGCTGCGGCGGAGGTGGCAACGGCGACGGCACCAATGGCGATGGTGGCGATGCCGGCACGGGCGTCGACACCGGCATGTGTGCGCCGCCGTGCGGAACCGGCACCGACACCGGTGCGCCACCGCCTCCAGGCTCGGGCCCGAGCGCAGGTGGCTGCGCGGTCTTTCCGGCGAGCAACGAATGGAACCGTGACGTCTCGGCAGATGCGGTCGATCCCAATTCGGCGAATTACATCGCGGCGATGAGCCCGACCAAGTCGCTTCATCCCGATTGGGGGTCGATGACCGACAACTACGGGATTCCGTACGTCATCGTCCCCGCCGATCAAGCGAAGGTGCCGGTCTCGTTCGACTACGCCGACGAGAGCGATCCCGGGCCCTATCCGATCCCCGCGACGGCTCCCGTCGAAGGCGGCGCTGGAGCTTCGGGCGATCGACACGTGCTCGCGCTGCAGCAAGGCTCGTGTCTCCTCTACGAGATGTTCGCCTCGGAGAAAGATGCGTCAGGCGCGGGCTGGCATGCCGGCTCGGGCGCAGTGTGGAACCTCGGCACCGGCGCGCTCCGGCCCGAAGGTTGGACCTCCGCCGACGCCGCTGGATTGCCTATTTTTCCAGGCTTGGCGCGACCGGACGAGGTGCTCGATCAGAAAGAGATCAAGCACGCGCTCCGGTTCACGGTCGTCAATTCGCAGAAGGCGTACGTGCACCCGGCGACGCACCTCGCGAGCAGCAAGACCGATCCCAACCTGCCGCCGATGGGGCTGCGCGTGCGGCTCAAGGCCTCGGTCGACCTGTCGGCGATGAGCCCGGCGGCGAAGGTGGTCTTCACCGCGTTGAAGAAGTACGGAATGTTCGTCGCCGACAACGGCTCCGATTGGTACGTCTCGGGCGCGAGCGACAACCGTTGGGACGCGACGGTGATGGACGGCCTCGTCGGTGACTTCAAGAAGATCCATGGCTCGGATTTCGAAGTCGTGAAATTGGGGACGATCGTCACGAAATAGCCCTTCGAGAAGGGGTACAGTCGCCCCGTGGATCTGGTTCGCAACCTCGCGGCGACGTTGGGCGTCGTCATCGTGATGGGTTGCGGCTACGCGCCGCTCCGCTCGCAGTTGCAAGGGAGCCCGCACGTGCGGGTGATGCGTGCGCGCGCGCTCGTGCCCGGAGGCGCCGGGGCTGCGCTCGCGGAAGAGGCGGAGCGAGGCGCGCGGGTCGAGCTCGCCCGTTACGGCGCGCTCGCCGAGGGAGACGAGGTCGCCGATCGACTCGTCGTCGAGGTCGTACGCGTCGACGAACGCAGCGAAGGCGTGACCAGCGTCGCCGGCGAAAAGGGCGACAAACCGCTGGCGCGTGGCGTTTCGTTGCGCGTTACGGTGCGCGGTGAAGTGGAAGGACGTGGCGAGCACTACACCACGCCCGACGTCGACGTCGTCGAGGTGGTGGCGGCGCCTTCGTCCGACGCGCTCGGCTGGGAAGGCGCACGTAGCGCCGCGGCGAGGAGCGCAGCACGCAAAGGCGGAGCGCTCGTCGCCCGCGAGATGCTCGGCCTTCCTTAGTCGGATAGTCGGATAGTCGGATAGTCGGATAGTCGGATAGTCGGATAGTCGGATAGGTTCAGAGAAATCGTCGAGCCATCGTCACCGCCGCGAGCGCCACCGAAACGCCGATGGCGAGGGTCGCGACGTTCTTGTCTTTGCGGGCCAACGTGCGCGCGGCGGGCACGAAAAGGAGCACCGGCGCGATGAGGAAGGGGAGGGCGGGCATCGCGCTCTTCGCCAGCGCGGAGGCGAAGCCAGCGAAGAGGAGGCCGACGAAGGCGAGCGCGACGATGCGCCCGTAGGGGAGCGCGTGGGCAGAGGCAGCGGCGAGCACGAGCGCGAGGAACACGAGATCGCCGACGCCGATCACCGGCGCGATGACAGTGGTCCCCGGCACCGGGAAATGAAACGCGGTGACGGCGAGGGCACGTTCGCTCTCGGCGAGCGCGTGGGTCGGTCCGCTCGGCGAGACCACCGAAATGACGTCGGCGCACGCAGCGACGACGCCAGCAGGTAGGAGGTGTCCGGGGTGCTGCACGCGCGAGCCGAGCGCGCCGCCGGTCGCGCAGGCGAAGAGGACGAGCGCCGCGTCGACCCCGACACCGACCGCGGAAGCGTGCGGCCGGAGGAGCGCGACCGCCACGAGCGCGCCGAGAGCGATGACGTCGAGACCGAGCACCACCGTCGCCGTCGGCCTGATCGCGCGGCTCCCCACCGCGACCGCGCCGGCCGACGCGAGCGCCGCGCCGAGGAAGGTGATCAGCGCGGCGGTGTTCGCTGATACGTGAATTGCCGGTGAAATCGGCAAAAAAAGACCGACTGCAGCCGCAGCGACGAGCGCGCCGCACGAGATCGTCTTCGCCGAGGAGAGCGCGTTGGCGATGCCGGTAGTCTGCCAGGTGACGAGCCCGGCGTCTGGTTCGACGTCGAGCCCTCGCGTCATCGGGATCTCGCCGCGCCAGCCCGCGCGCGTGTAGACTGAGACGAGATGCCGCGCATCCTCCTCGTGGAAGACTCCGCCGCGATGCGATCGTTCGTTCGCGCCGCGCTGGAAGAGGCCGACGACGGCGACGAACCCATCGAGGTCGTCGAGGCGGCGAGCGGCTTCGAGGCCCTCCGGCTCCTCCCGCGTGGTCCGTACGACCTCGTCATCACCGACATCAACATGCCCGACATCAACGGGCTGGAGTTGGTGCACTTCGTACGCAAGAGCGAGCACCTCCGGCAGACGCCCCTCATCATCATCAGCACGCAGTCCTCCGAGCGCGACAAACAGCGCGGCCTCGCGCTCGGCGCCGATTCGTACCTCGCCAAGCCCTTCGAGCCCGAGCACCTGCGCGATCTGGTTCGCGCGCACCTCGCCCGCACGCGCAAGGGCACCGCCGCCGGGGGATCGTCCGGCCAGAAGTCCGGCTGAGCCTTCCGTGGTCGACCAGCGCGACGAATTCATCAGCGAGGCGCAAGAGATCATCGAAGGTCTCTCGCGCGATCTGCTCGCGCTCGACGCGGCGCTGAAGCACGGTCCAGGGAGCGGCGCGCCCGATCACGAGCTGGTCAACGACGCCTTCCGCGCAGTGCACACGTTGAAGGGGCTCGCGAGCCTCTTCGGCGTCGCGCGGATGACCACGCTTTCCCACCACCTCGAAGATCTACTCGACGATTTGCGCCTCGGCCGCGTCGACCTCACGCCCAAGGTGCTCGACGTCCTCTTCCGCGGCGTCGACGTCTACGGGCGCATCCTCTCTGCGCTACGCGCCGGCGAACCCGAGCCGCAGCGAGAAGTCGAAGAGCTGCTGATGGCGCTCGATGCCGCGGCGTCGCGTCCTGCGTTCGCAGGCGTCAACCCGCTCGCCGAGTACGAGCTCGACCCGGGCCTCCTCGCGGTGCTCACCGAATACGAAGAGCACCGGCTTCGCACGAACCTCCAGCAGGGCGTCGCGCTCTTCAAGATTCGCGTCCGCTTCGAGCTCGCGACCATCGACACCGCGCTCGACAGCCTCAAGGCGAAGGCGAAGCCACACGGAGAAATCCTCACGTATTTGCCGAGCGGCGGCGGGGGCGACGCCGACTCGATCGAGCTCGACGTGCTGCTTGCCAGTCGGCAGACGCTCGACGTCCTGACGACCGAGCTCGGCGATACCAACGTCACCATCGAGGCGGTCGCACGGCGCGGCGCTGGCGGTCGAACGGCGCAGAGCGATCCACCCGACACCGTCTACGCCACGGTCGGCATGGCGCCGCGCATCACCAGCCCGCCTGCCGCGCCCGAAGACGACCTCCACGGAAACGCCGACACCGGCTCGTTCAACGCGCCGCGCGTGGTCATCAGCGCGCTCGGTAGCATCATGGGCGGCGGAGGCGGGGGCGGGGGAATCGGCGGCGGGGGCGGTGGCGACGACGACGTGCCCGAGCCTCCGCCGGTCGGCCTCTCGATCCGCGGCGTCGCGCAGACGGTTCGCGTCGACATCCGCAAGCTCGACCACCTGATGAACATCGTCGCCGAGCTGGCGATCGTGCGTGGCGCGCTCGGACGCGTCACCGATCGCGTGCGCGCCAGCCCCGAGCAACGCGAGCTCGGAATGGAGCTCCATCGCCTGCACCGCAGCCTCGATCGCCACCTCTCCGACATGCAGGGGGGCATCCTCGAGGTGCGCATGGTCCCGCTCGGGCAGGTCTTCGACAAGCTCGCGCGCGTCGTGCGGCAGATCAGCCGCGAGCACGACAAGGACATCAACCTCGTCATCACCGGCGCCGAGACCGAGGTCGACAAGCTCATCGTCGAAGAGCTGTCCGATCCTCTGATGCACATGATCCGCAACGCCATCGATCACGGCATCGAGTACCGAAAGCAGCGCAACGGCAGCGGAAAGCCCGAGGCCGGGACGATCGCACTCAACGCCTACCAGAAGGGCAACCACGTCGTCATCGAGGTCCAGGACGACGGCGCCGGCATCGACGAGACGAAGGTGCTGCAACAGGCGATTCGTCGTGGGCTGGTCACCGAGTCCGAGGCCTCGGCGCTCCTCCAGCGCGAGATCCTCAGCTTCATTTTTCTCCCTGGATTCTCGACCAAAGAGGGCGTCGACGAGCTCTCCGGCCGCGGCGTCGGCATGGACATCGTCAAGACCAACATCGGCAAGCTCGGCGGCGTCATCGACGTGCAGAGCGAGCTCGGCATCGGCACCAAGATGACGGTGACGTTGCCGATCACGCTCGCGATCATCAGCGCGCTGGTGGTCGTCGTCGCCGGGCGACGTTACGCGCTCCCACTCGCCAGCGTGCTCGAAGCGCTGGTCTTCGATCCAGGGGCCGTGCGCAACATCGAGCAGCGAGAAGTGATGAGCCTCCGCGGATCGACGCTCCCGCTCTGCCGGCTCGACGCGCTCTTCGGCCTCGCGCCGATCGAAGGCTCGATCCCCGCCCGCCGCTTCGTCGTCGTCGTCGGCGTCGGCGATCATCGCCTCGGGTGCGTCGTCGACTCGCTCATCGGCCAACAAGACATCGTCATCAAAGCGCTGGGAAAGAGCCTCCAAGGCGTGCGCGGCTTCTCCGGTGCCACCGAGCTCGGCGATCAACACGTCGGCTTGGTCATCGACGCGCCGTCGATCGTCGAAGAGGTGTTGGCGACGTCGGAAGCCTCGCGCCTCTTGGGCGCGCGTCGCCTCGGGGGAGGGGCCGCTTGAGCACCCGTCGTCGCTTCGCCCAGCGCGCCGCCGAGGCTGCGCAGCGTCGGGGCGCCATCGCCCGTCGCGCCGTCGAGCGCGGCGCACGCAGCGAATTCCTCGCCTTCCGCATGGCCGAAGAGATCTACGCCGTGCCCATCGCCTACGTGAAGGAGATCCTCAAGCTCCCGCCGCTCACCGAAGTGCCGCGCGCGCCGCCCGACGTTCTCGGTGTCATCTCGGTGCGCGGACGCATCGTCACGGTGCGCGATTTGCGTCGTCGACTTCGGCTCACCGAGGCGCCCGTGACGCGTCGCTCGCGCATCCTCCTCGCCGAGCTGCTGCCCGAGCAAGGTGGCAGCGGCGAGCGCGTGGGGCTCTTCGTCGACGAGGTGCTGAACGTCTATCGACTCGCCGAAGCTGAGATCGAGAGCGCGGCCAACGTCCTCGGGAGCGAGCTCGCCGAGTACGTCGCCGGCATCGGTCGCCAAGGCGGTGAAATGATCATCCTCATCGATCTGAAGCCGATCCTCGCCGTCGCCGGCAAGCCGCAGCCCCCGCGGGGACCGGCGATGCTCGGCACGCGCTACGGCACCGGCGGAGGGGCTTTCTGATGGTCGACAGCCTCCGCCGCGCCTCGCCGCAGCTCCCGCCGGAGCGGCAGCTCGTCCTCTTCGGCGTCGGCAACGTCGTCTATGGTCTGCCCATCGAGCGCGTCCGCGAGGTCGTGAATCCGCAGTCGGTGGTCGAGCTCCCGCATGCACCGGCGGCCATCGTCGGCGTCGCCGATCATCGCGGCGAGGTAGTTCCAGTCGTCGATTTGCGCACGAAATTCGGACTCGCGCCGCTCGGCGAGTGGGAGGCGCAGCGGCGGGTGAAGTGGATCATGATCGACGTCGCCGACCACGTCGATGCGCAGCGCCTCGTCGCCATCGTCGTCGACGTCGTGCACAACGTGCATCCGGCGCGCGAGCCACTCCGTCCGGCCCCGCCGCTCGGCGGAGGCGAGGCCGATCGCGGCATCGCCGGCGTCCTTCCGCGCGGCAGCGGCGCCGATCGCGGGCTCATCTTCGTCCTCGACATCGAGCCGCTCCGGGCGCTCGCGGTCCCCATCGCGGAGGCACACGGCGCGTGAGCGATCCCAGGCCTCCCCCCGAGCTCCGCTCCTCGGACGAGGTGCGCAAGGCGCTCGCGACCACCGACGCCGAAGCGCGACGGCTGGTGGTTCGCGCGCTCGCATCGTCGGCGGCGAACACCGGCGCATCGGGTGCTTCCGTGCTCCGCGAGCTCCTCGGCGACCCCGACTGGCGCGTCCGCAAAGAAGCGATCGGGCTCGCACAAGCGCTCGAAGCGCGTGGCGTCGACGTGGTGCCGATGCTCGTCGCCGCGCTGGTGGCGCCGGCCGAAGAGGTCGCGCTGCGCAACGCTGCGGTCGAGGCGCTCTCCCTCTGCGGTGGCCCTGCGGTGGAGGCCGTGCACCAAGCGCTCCGTGGACGCGACGGCGAGCCGGGACTCGACGCCGATCAACGCAAGCTCGCCCTCGAGGTCCTCGCCGCCGCACGTCAGCCGAGCTCGCTCGAGGTGGCCATCGCCGCCACCGTCGATCCCGACGCCAACGTGCGGGCCGCCGCCACCGAAGCGATCGGTCTCATCGGCGGAGAAGCGGCGCCTGCCGCGCTCCTGCGCGTGCTCGATCGAGCGACCCCCGAGGGCGAAGCGGGCGATCGATTCCTCCGGCTGGTGGCCCTCGAGGGCCTTGGTCGACTCGGCGCCGAGGTTCCGCTCGCGCGGCTGCGGCCGTATCTGCAGGACAAAATCCTCCGCCACGCCGCCGTCGTCGCGCTCTCGCGGAGCAACGACCCCGCCGCGTTCGAGCTCCTCGTCGCCGCGCTCGACGATGGTTCGCGACACGTCGCCGAGACCGCGATGCGGGCCTTCGGTGCCCTCGTCAAGACGCTCCCCGACGGCGCTCCGATGCAGCTCGGTCCACTCTCGGCGAGAGCGAAAGAGCGCATATTTTCCTGCGTCTCCGCGGCGGGGACGGTCGATGCGTCGCTTCGACGCGGGGCCATCGCGGTGCTGACGCGTCTCTCCGATCTCGCCTCCATCGCGCTCCTCGTCGGGGCGCTCTCCGACGACGACGTCGCCGAGGAAGCCGCCGCCGCGCTCCTCTCGCTCGGCGCTCGCGCGTTGCCGGCGCTGGTGGGTGCGGCGCGCGAAGGCGAGCTCGCGGTGCGTCTCTCGGCCATGCGTCTTCTCCCTCGATTCGTCGGTGAGGACGCGGCCGCTCTCGAGCGCGAGGCGTCGATGGGCGTGCTCCGTCACGCGCTCGCCGATCCCACCGCCGAAATCGTCGCTGCCGCCGCCGGTGCGTTGGCGCAGGTCCTCTCGACCGCGACGACGCCGAGCGACGGTGACGTACGTGCACTCATCCAGACCGCGGCTCGACGTGAACCTCGAGTGGCCGCGTCCGCACTCGGCGCCCTTCGCGCGCTCGCCCGCAAGCGGCCCGAGCTCGTGCGGCCACACCTCCACGAGGTCGATCCGCAAGGCGACGGCGCAGCGGTGGTCTGCGCGGTCCTCGCCGTCGTCGGTGGTGCCGAGCACGTCGCGTGGCTCTCGCAAGCGCTCTCGGCCGAGGCACCGCGCACCCGTCGGGCCGCCGTCGAAGCGCTCGGCATCATCGGTGGGGACGGCGCCGCAAGGGCCATCTCCCTCGCCGTCACCGACGAGGTCCGCGACGTCGCGCTGGCGGCGATCAAGGCGCTCGGTCGCGCGCGCGGATCGAGCGGTTCGAACGAATCGCCAGGTTTGCGGCCACTCCTCCGCTTGCTCGAATCGACCTCCGATCCCGCGCTCCTTTCGGCGGCCGTTCGTGCGCTCGGATCGACCGAAGATTCTCGCGCCATTCCTGCGCTCCTCCAGTTCGTCGGCAGCGACGTCAACGCGCTCTCGTGCGCCGCCCTCGACGCCCTCGCCGAGCTCCGCGCCGTCGAGCTGACGCGGGCCATCGACGTCGCGCTCGGCCACGCTTCGAGCGTCGTCGTCCGCGCCGCGCTCGATTTGCTGGACGCGATGGTGCTCGAAGGTTCGACCGAGCTGGCGTGGGCGGGCGCGGCGCTGCTTCGTGGCGTCGATCACGACTCGTGGGAGGTCCGTCGTCGCGCCATCGAAATTCTTCCGCGCCTCTCGCGGGCCGCGCGCGCCGCCGAGCTCGACGCACCGGTCTCGAGCGAGCGCAGCGCCGCGACCGAGCCGGAGTCGATTCGGACGCTCCTCTACGCCCGCGCAGCGCTCGAGACGGAGCCCGCCGTCCGCGACTCGATCGATCGCGCACTCGCCGAGCTCGGCACCACCGAGGGCGCCAGCTGATGGCTTCGGGGCGCGGTTCACGAGAGCCCGAAGAGCCGGGGCTCGGCCCCGAAGATTTTCGGGTCCTCCGCGACGCCGTCTCCAGTCACTGCGGCCTCGAGCTCTCGATCGAACAGCGTGGGACGGTCGAGCGTCGCCTGCGCGAGCGCCTCGTCATCCTCGGTCTCGACTCGTTCGGCGAATACGTGCGCATGCTCCGTGACGATCCGCCCGTGCGCGGCGGACGCGTGCTCGGCGACTCGGCCACCGAGCTCGACGAAGCGGTCGAGTGTCTCACCACCCACGAGACCTACTTCAACCGCGAGGCCTATCAGCTGCGTGCGTTCCGCGAAGAGGTCATCCCGATGCTCGCCAAACAAGCGGCGCCGCGGCGTCGGTTGGCGGTATGGAGCGCCGGATGCTCGACGGGCGAAGAGGTCTACACCATCGCCGCGATGCTCCTCGAAGCCCCCGAGCTCGTCGGTTGGGATCTCCTCGTCTACGGCAGCGACATCAGTCGGCGTTGCCTCGCGCACGCCAGACGCGGCGTCTACGGACCGAGCGCCTTTCGCACCACGCCCCCCGAGTTCCGACGCCGTTGGTTCACCGAACGCGACTCGGGCGCGATCATCAGCGACCGCCTCCGGCAGATTTGTCACTTCGGCCATCTCAACCTCTTGGAGCCCGAGCGAGCGACCGCGGTCGGCCGCGTCGACGCTGTCTTCTGCCGAAACGTCCTTATTTACCTCGAATCGAGGGCTCGGCGGAGAGTCATCGACCTCTTCCACGAGCGGCTCTATCCTGGAGGGGTGCTCCTTCTCGGACACTCCGAGTCGCTCCTCAACGTGTCGACTGCCTTCGAGCTCCTCCACCTACGCGATGATCTCGTGTATCGGCGGCCGCTCCTCGGGAGCTTCGGATACCCGTCCTCGCGGAAGATGCGCGTAGCGTCCAAAGTCGGCGGCCTCCCGGGCGACGATTCGACCGACGAACCGAGCGGGGCCATCGACGTGCGCAAAGCGCCGGGCAAGAAGAGCGAACCGTGAGCGCCGGAACTCCTTCGGGACCGTCCAAGGGCGGTGGTAGTGGCAGTGATCCCGCGCGCAAAATGCGCCTGATGGTGGTCGACGACAGCGCCTACAACCGGCGCAACATCGCCGACATCTTCCTCGGTCACCCCGACATAGAAGTCGTCGGCCGTGCCGGTGACGGCGAAGAAGCGTTGCGCCTCGTGGGCACGCTCAAGCCCGACGTCATCACGCTCGACCTCGAGATGCCGCGGATGGACGGCTTCACCTTCCTCCGCATCCTCATGTCGCGCCAGCCGACGCCGGTGATCGTCGTCTCCAGCTACTCGCAGAAGGAGAACGTCTTCAAGGCCCTCGAGCTCGGCGCGCTCGACTTCGTCGCCAAACCCGACCGCCAAATCAGCCCCGACAGCACCGACGTCAAGCAGCAGATCCTCGACAAAGTGCGGATGGTTCGCAATCTCCGGCCCGCGGTCATCGAAGGGCTCGGACGGCCGCAAGTACGTCGTCCGCCGACGCCGGTCCCCGCGTCCCCGTTCGGCGAGCCCGCACACGGCTCGGCGAACACCCACACGCCTGCGAGCGGTGCCCAGCGCGCGCAGCTCCCCGTCGTCGGTGCGCCGCCGAAGTGGCTCGTCGCCATCGCCTGCTCGACCGGCGGCCCCTCGGCCCTGCTCGAAGTGGTCGGACGGCTCCCGCCAAATAGCCTCGCTGCCTACGCCATCGCGCAGCACATGCCCGACAAGTTCACGCGCACCTTCGCCGAGAGGCTCGGCCGCCGCGGAACGATCCGCGTCACCGAAGCGCAAGACGGCGACGTGCTCTACGCCGCCACCGGCTTCGTCTGCCCGGGCAGGCAGTGCATGGAAGTCACCGGCACGACGGCGAGCGATTGGAAGCTCCGCGTCACCGCCGCCGCGCCGACCGATCGCTACGTGCCGAGCGCCGATCGTCTCTTCAAGAGCGCAGCGGCGGTCGCCGGTTCGCGCGTCATCGGCGTCATCCTCACCGGCATGGGCGACGACGGGACCGAGGGCGCACGCGCAATCCGCGCCGCGGGCGGCATCATCCTCGTCGAGTCGCAAGAGACCGCGGTCGTCTTCGGCATGCCCGGAAGCGCCGTACGCGCGGGCCTCGCGAACGAAGTGCTGCCGCTGCAGGCCCTCGCGGATCGACTGGCAAAGCTCGGTTAGCTCGCGGTCGCTTCAGGCTCGCACGCGCCAGTGCCCGACGAAGCTGCGACCGACGTCGTCGCACGTCGGATCGCAGACGATCACCTCGGGCCGCGCGTTGCGGCAGTAGATGACCGCGTTCTGGCGGAAGACGCGCCCGAAGGCGACTGCTTCGTCGCGATCCATGCCGTGCACCAGCCACGCGGGCTCGCGCCAGATGCTCTCGGCGTCATCCTCGTAACCCACGCACGCTTCGACGCGATAGACGCCGAGGACGAGCAGATCGCGGAGCACCGCGTGGCGCGCGTCGTTGACCTTGCGCGGGAGGAGCATCGAGCGCGGGTTGTACGCGGTGACGATGGCGAAGGTGCGCGTGAGGATGTCGGGGAGCGCCGAGGGATCGTTGGCGACGTCGCCGTCGAGCGACACGCGGACGATGCCGTTCGGGGAGGGGAGATCGTAGATGGTCGCGAGATACGAGCGCAGCAGCCCCTGGTCCATCGCGCGACCCTAGATGTTGGATCCGGCGACGACAAGCGCGACGACGAGCGGCCGACTTGCGAGCGGCTGACTTGCGAGCGCGCAGGTCGGCGGGTAACCATCGCGCATGTCTTCGCTCTCGAGCGAGCTCCGGCGCGATCTCGAGGCCGCCTTCGGTGACGCAAGGGTGGTGATGCTGCACGCCGCGCCGCGAGAAATCGGCCTCGTCGACGGCGGTGGACGCGCGATCTTCGACGGCATCCTCGAAGTGCTCGGCCCCTCGCGCACGCTCGTCGTACCCGCCTTCACCAACCAACTCACCGATCCTTCGCACTGGGTGAATCCACCGGCGCCGCCCGAGCGTTGGGAGACGATTCGCGCCGAGATGCCGCTCTTCGATCCGCACGAGACGCCGCCGTACCAGCTCGGAGCGATTCCCGCGCTCGCCTACCGGCACCTGCGCGCAGCGCGAAGCCCGCACCCGGTGATGAGTCTGGTCGCGATCGGGCCCGACGCAGAGGGCCTCATGCAATCGCACGCGATCACCGATCCGATGGGACGCCGTTCACCGTGGCCGCGTCTCGTCGAGGTCGACGCGCGCGTCGTCCTCCTCGGCGTCGGGCTCACCCGATGCACCTTGGTGCACTACGCCGAGCACCTCGCAGGCGTGCCTTACGAAGACCTCGCGACCTGCACGTTTCCTCTGGAAATCGAGGGTGAACGGCACTTCGTCGAGGCCGAGCCCTCGGGCGGCGACTGCTCCGAAGGCTTCGACGCGCTCTTTCCCCATCTCGAGCGCGCGCGCGTCGTCGAGCACCGGCGGGTCGGCCGCGCGCGGACGATGAGCTTCTCTGCGCGCGATCTCCTCCGCGTCGCCGCCGAGGTCCTCCGTGCCGATCCCTTGGCGCTCCTCTGCAACTTCGTCACTTGTCATCTCTGCTCGCGTGCGCGGGTGGACGGGGCGAGCCCCTAGCGCTAGACCGAGTCAGGTCATGACCACTGATCCGCAGCTCCTCGCCCTCGAGAATCGATTGCGCGAGCTAGGCTCCGTCGTCGTTTGCTATTCGGGCGGCGTCGATTCGGCGTTCGTGCTCCTCGTCGCGCATCGAGTCCTCGGCGAGCGGGCGGTCGGCCTCACCGCGGTCTCGCCGAGCCTCGCGCCGAGCGAAAAAGAAGGCGCCGTTCGCATCGCCAAGCAAATCGGCGCGCGCCACGTCCTCGTCGAAACCCACGAAATCGACGACCCGAACTACGCCAAGAACGAATCGAGCCGCTGCTTCTACTGCAAGAGCGAGCTCTACGACGTCGCCGAGAAATGGGCCGCCGAACACGGCTTTTCGGCGATGGCCAACGGCACCAACGTCGACGACCTCGGCGATCATCGCCCCGGCCTCGAGGCGGCGAAGAACGCCAAGGTGACGAGCCCGCTCGTCGACGTCGGCATGACCAAGGCCGACGTCCGCCGTCACAGCAAGACCCTCGGCCTCGGCGTCTGGGACAAGCCCGCGTCGGCGTGTCTCTCGTCGCGTCTCCCGTACGGCACCGCGGTCACGCGCGAACGTCTGACGCAAATCGGCGGCCTCGAAGAGTCTCTCCGCGCGCTCGGTTTCCGCCAAGTGCGCGTGCGCTGGCACGAGACCATCGCGCGCATCGAGCTCGGAGTCGACGAGCTCGCGCGCGCCTTCGACGAAGGCACCCGAACGAAGATGGTCGAGGCCGGCAAGCGACATGGCTTCCACTTCGTCACCCTCGATTTGCAGGGCTATCGGCAGGGAAGTCACAACGAGCTGCTCGTCGGCAACGCCCTTCGCGTCATCCCATCCTGACTGTCCGGCGACCGAGCCATGCGAGATCGACCGGGCGGCCAAAGTTGCAAAGCAATCTTTGGCGAACATCAGACTGTCGTAAGCTGCGCCCCCGTGACTTCTCGCCGCTCGTCCGCGTTCAGGCTCTTGGCATCGACCGCAATCTTCGCGCTCGTCTCGGCGTGCTCGCGTGTTCCCGAAGAGCCAGGCCCGGTGCCCAAGGAGACGCGTCCGATGCCGAAAGACACGGTGGCGAAGGCGCCGACTCCCGCGGAGACGCCGACGCCTGCCCCGGCAGCGCAATGCCCGAACGATCCCGATCCGAGCCAACTGACCAAGCTCTACGGCCACGGCAAGGCGGCCTTCGTCACGCCCGATGGCGCGCGCCACGAGTTCGACGTCGAGATCGCCGAGACCGAAGACGCGCAGCAACGCGGGCTGATGTACCGCACCTCTCTCGCCGAGACCGCGGGGATGGTCTTCGTCTTCGCCGAGACGCATCACGCCACGTTCTGGATGAAGAACACGTGCATCCCGCTCGACCTGGTCTTCGTCGGCGAGAACGATCGCGTCATCGGTGTCGTCACCGCGCCCCCCTTGAGTGAGTTGCCGCGCGAGGTGCCCGGCTTCTCCAAGTACGTCGTCGAGCTCGGGGCCGGAGTCGCCAAGAAGCGCGGCATCGCCATCGGTACCTTGTTTTCCCGCTCCCCGTGAACATCGTCGTCTCCGTTCGAGGTCCCCGCAACATGCGTCTCCACTCTGCGCTCTTCTGGTTCGCCGTTCCCGCGTCGCTCGTGCTCGCAGCCGTCGCTTGCGACAAGAACGCCCCCGAGATCCCCGCCAAGGATCCGACCCCAGGCGCCAGCGCTCCCGCGCCTCCGCCGCCTGCGCTTCTGAGCAACAAGGCTCCGAGCCCTGGCGCCGCTGCAGCGCAACCCGCCACGGGCGCGATCGATCTCAAATCAGCGACCGACGGAATCGTCGGCACCGGCGCGCTCGTCGCCGACATCGACGTCAGCCCGGGTGGCAAGGTGAGCTGCAAGCTCTTCGACGACAAAGCACCCGTCACCGTCGCCAACTTCGTCGGCCTCGCGCGCGGTCTCCAGGCCTTCAACGACCCGCTGACGAAGACATGGGTGAAGCGCCCGGCCTACGACGGCACGACGTTCCATCGCATCGCCAAAGGCTTCATGATCCAAGGCGGCGACCCCTCGGGCACCGGCAAGGGCGAGCCCGGCTACACCATCCCCGACGAGATCTGGGCCGGAGCCAAACACGATCGCGCGGGCTACCTCTGCATGGCCAACCGTGGGAAAAACACCAACGGAATGCAGTTCTTCATCACCGACGACGCGGCGCCGCACCTCGACAACAACTACACGATCTTCGGCGACTGCGGCCCCATCCCCACCATCCACAACATCGCGCAGACGCCGGTCGGGCCCAACGGCGAGACGCCGGTCTTGGCTCCGAAGATCCTCTCCGTGAAGATTCGCCGCGAAAAGCCCTGACGAGGCCGCTCGCGCTCACGCACACATTGGACAGGACGGCACGCCGGCGCTAGACGGTGCGGCGAAATGTCCGACGAAGCCAGCCTCGCGGCGGCATCTGCACTGCAACTCCGCGCACGCAACGCCATCGCCGGTCACATGCCCGCGCTCGACGGCTTGCGCGCCGTCGCCATCGCGATGGTCCTCGCCCACAACGTCGGCAGCGAGCATCCGAACACGACCGCGCTTTGGTACAAGGCGCTCTTCTACGTCCACGCCCCCGGCTGGGTCGGCGTGCAGCTGTTCTTCGCGCTCTCCGGTTTCCTCATCACTGGCATCTTGCTCGACACCCGCGACGAGCCTGGCGCCTTCCGCTCGTTCATCGCGCGGCGCGCGCTGCGCATCTTCCCGCTCTACTACGCGGTGCTCGTCGTCGGCCTCGTCATCGTCCCGCGCTTCTATCACGGGCACCATTTCGTCGAATCGCTCCGCTACCAAGCTTGGTACTGGTCGTATCTCTCGAACTGGGTGGCGCCGTTCGGCCGAGAAATCACGCCTCTGGCGCACTGTTGGTCGCTCGCCGTCGAAGAGCAGTTCTACCTCTTCTGGCCGCTGCTCGCGCTCTTCCTCTCGCCGCGCGCGCTCCTTCGCGTCTCGTTCGGCCTCGCGGTGGTCGCGCTCGGAGTTCGCATCGGGGTGCACGTGCTCCACGCCTCGCCGCTCATCGCCTACCAATGGACCATCGCGCGCGTCGACGCGCTCGTGATCGGCGCGGCCGCAGCGGTGGTCATCCGCGATCGCGCGCTCCTCGAGCGCATCGCGCCGACGCTTCGCCGAAACTTCTACGTCATGCTCGGCGCGCTCGCGCTCCTTTGGCCGTTCAGCCACGGGTTCAATCGCGACCACGTGCTCACGCAGACCGTCGGCTACACGCTCCTCGCCATCGCTTGCACGCAGCTCGTGCTGCTCGTCGTCCTCGAGAAGGACAGCCGCCTCGCGCGTGCACTCTCGGGAAAGACACTGCGATTCGTCGGTAAATACAGCTACGGCATCTACGTGCTGCATGTCCCCATCTATCAGTTGATGGCGCGTCCGCTCCGCCCGCTGATCGCTGATCCGTCGCCAGTTCGTAGCGTCCTCGCGCTCCTCCTCCTCGAGGTCGCGGTCGCCGCAGCGTCGGTCCTCGCGGCGGTCGTGACGTGGCACCTGCTCGAGAAACACTTCCTTGCGCTCAAGGACGTCCTCGCGCCTCGTCGCGCGCGCGTCGTCACGCACGGCAACACGCCGCTCCCCTCCAGGTAATTCGCCGATCTCAGCGCCGCTCGGCCGCGTCGCTGGTAGATTGACGACAGTGGCTGCGGTCGAGGTCGAAGAAAAGAAGGGTGAGGGCGAGGGCGAGGGCGCAGAGGGCGACGTACCTCTCCGTTGCGTCGATCTCGTGAAGCGCTTCGGCGACAACACCGTCCTCGCGGGCGTCTCGCTCGACTGCCGTCGGGGGGAGACCAACGTCATCATCGGCGGTTCGGGTGCCGGCAAGACGACCTTGCTGCGCCTCCTCATCGGGCTCGAGAAGCCGACCTCCGGGCGCGTCGAGGTCGACGGCGAGGACATCGCGCCGATGAGCGAATTCCACCTCAACCGCGTGCGGCAGAAGTTCGGGATGTGCTTTCAGTACGCCGCGCTCCTCGATTCGCTCAACGTCTTCGACAATGTCGCCTTTCCGCTGCGCGAGCACACGCGCAAGAGCGAAAAGGAAATTCGCGACATGGTGATGGCCAAGCTCTCGGCGCTGGGGCTCGATCCACGCGTGGCCAAGCTCAATCCGGCAGAGGTCTCCGGCGGTATGCGTAAGCGCGTAGGGCTCGCTCGTGCGCTGATGCTCGATCCGAAAATCATCGTCTACGACGAGCCGACGAGCGGCCTCGATCCGCTGACCACGCGCACCGTCGACGAGATGATCGAGCAGGCGCGCGCGGAGTTCGGTGTGACGAATGTGGTCATCTCACACGATATGGCCTCCACCTTCCGCATCGCCCACCGCGTCCACGTCCTCGTCAAGGGTCGCATCGTCGAGAGCGGCGCACCGGAAGACGTCGCGCAGAGCGAACGGGCCGACGTCCGCGAGTTCATCGAGGCGAGCGGCGTCGACAAGGCGCTCCTCCGGCGGGGCCGCAGCTAGCCGCCGCACTCACGCCGATGTGACGGCGTGCGCGGCTGGGTCTCAGGGGTTAGCGAGCTAACGCGCACGTCGTGAGCGACCGTCGAACCGGACACGGCGCGACCGAGAAGCGCACGTCGCTGCTGCCTTCTGCGGCAAATCGTCGTCGGCACGTCTTCTGCTTATCTCGATGCGACCGCGGCGGGCCGAGAGGTCTCCCGTGGTGGTTGCAGTGGTCCTTCTAGTGGAGGCTGAATCGTGCAATTCCGCGCTTCGAAACGCTCCACCCTCTTCGAGCGTACTCACCCACGCGGACGAGCGATGATCACGCACTCGAGCTCACTCGATTCCGAGGCAACGCTCGAGTGACGCGCGTAGTTTGATCGGCTCTCTCTTCTCGACGACGGCGATGGCGCCGGCAGCGATCGCCTCTTCGTGCGCCTCCGCGTTCTCCGTGAAGACGATGACGCGAATGTGCGAGGTCGGTTCGAAGGCGCGAAAGCGTCGGAGGAATCCCACGCCCTCCGTCGTCGCCGTCGCCAAATCGATCACCATCGCCTCCGGTTGGAGCGCGTCGATGTGCACGAGCACATGCATCGCGTCGCGGAAGGCCTCGAGCTCGAAGCGTTTGCCGAGCGTGCGTGCGACCAGAGCGTGCGTATTCTCGTCGGCATCGACGAGCGCCACGCGCGGACGCCGGCGTAGGAGAATCTCCGGCACCGCGTAGCCGTAGCGACGAAGGAACTCGACGACGTCGACCCGTCGAAATCGCAGGTGTCGACCGGGCGTGCGAAAATGAGGGATCTCGTCCTTGGCGACCCAGTTGTGGATCGTCTTCAGATCGACCTGGCAATAGCGCGCGAGGTCGGTCGCCGAGTAGAGGCCAGCCGTCGTGGAGCTGCGCGGGCGCGCTCGTCCCGGCTTTCCCTCCATTCCGCAGAGTATCGGGTGCACCTGCGGTGTTCGCAATCGCAGATCGCAGCCGATGCGAAGAAATAATCGGCTCTCTGCCACGCAAAAAGGCCCTAGGAGATTGCCCTCAGTGATTGCGTGACACCCAGCGCTCACCTTCGAGGACGTAGCGAGTTCCACCAGGAACGCGCCGCTCGCGCACCGCATGAAGGCTGTCGCCAGGGAGCGCCAAGGTAGGCTTGCCCTCGTCGAGAACGAACTGCGGGCAGATGATCTCGAGCGTGCTGGCGCGGGCCATCGCGAGGGCGGACTCGACGTCGCTCACGGTGGCGAGGAGCTCGAGCGTCCGATGCGTCGGCGGGAAGAGCGTCACCTCGCCGGAGACGTACTGCTCGAGCAGCGCCGCGGGCGCCGACCAGAAGGTGCGGATCGCCTCTCGTTCGTCCATCGCACCCTCTTGACCGAGGGGCGCACGGGTGACGAAGAAGCGCGCGTCGAACCGACGTTGCTCGGCTTCGGGCGTCACCCAGCGCGAGAGCGGCACCAACGCAGCGAGGTCGAGCTGGAGGCCGCTCGCGGAGAGCGCGGTACGTAGCGCTTCGCTGCCCTTCTCGCTGGCCGCTCTCAAGGTCGCCAGCGCCGTCACCTGGAGGGGTGGACCGCTGACCGGAAGAATGCCGATTTCCTCGAGCGCTTCGCGACAACAGGCGACGCGCGCAGCGCCACCTTCGGCGTCCCACCAAGGGCCATCCGCCTGCGTATGGAGCCCTTTCCAGGCGTCGAGCGCGTCTCCCTCTTCGACGCGCCCACCCGGAAAGACGATGGCGCCGCCCATGAAGCGGCTCTGGTGGCTCCGCTGCATGACGGCGACCTGAAGCTCTGGCAGCGATCTACTTCCATCATGCGTGCCCGGCGCGTCGCGCAGGAGGAGGACGGTGGCGGCAGGACGCGCAGGCTTCGGAGGTTGGGTGGTGTCGAAGACGAGGCTCACGTCGCCGACCGTCACCTTCGTGCTCGGCAGGGTCAAGCGAGGCCCTAGAGCCGCCGGCGGCCGCCGGCGCTCGCCGGGGTCCGCCGGGGTCCGGTAGAATCCCGATGCACGAAATCAGCAGAAATTTTCGATGAGGCTCCAGATTCGATTGCGCTCGATGGGACGGCACGTGACGTGATGTAGACGGCGCGTGGAGCACGAGCCCGTCGACACCGCCCTTCTCGCGGCTGCATCGCTGCTCTTCGGCGCCGCCTTCGTGCTCCATCCGGCGGCGGTCGCCTTCGTCGCTGCCGCCGTCGTCTTGCCCTTCATCCTCGGCCGGGCGCGTCTCGCGTCTCGCCACGCCTACATCTTCCTGTTCCTCCTCGCCATGATCGGCGCCGTACGGGCACGCTCTGCGTTGCATCGACGCGAGGTCGCGCTCGCGGCGTCGACGGCACGCCTCCCCCGTCCGGCGCGCTGCTTTTTCCACGGCGTCGTCTCCACCATGCCCCTCGAGCGAGGCGTCTTGCGCGCCGACGTCGACGTCGATCGTCTCGACTGCGGCGCCGGTGACGTGCTCCTCGACGCACCCTTCCGCGCGCGTCTCTACGACGTTCCAGACGAGCTCTCGCGCGGAGATCTCGTCGAGGGGGTAGCGCAGCTCGCGCCGGCCCGCGCGCCGAAGGTCCCCGAGCTCGGCCTCGCCGCCTCGCGTCCACCATCGGTCTCCTCCGGCTCGGTGATCACCCTCGAGGTGAAGTCGCGATCCTTCGGGATTCGCGCGTGGCTCGATCGCGGGAGGGCGCGCCTCCGTCGCGCGATTCATCGGGTTTTTCCAGCTGATTTGGCGGCAATGGCACGCGCGTTGGTCCTCGGTGAAGAAGACCTCGCCCCCGACGACGACGCGGCATTTCGCGAGAGCGGTCTCACGCACCTCCTTGCCGTGTCGGGCACCCACGTCGCGCTCGTCATCGGCAGTCTGGTGTGGGCGCTTCGTGCCGCGATGGTCCGGCTGCTCCCGACGCTCGCCCGATCGATCGACGTCGGTCGCATCGCCGCGGCGATCGGCGTGCCCCTCGCGATGGCCTACGAGCAGCTGGCGGGCGACAGCGGCTCGGCGCGTCGGGCGACAGCGATGGCGGTCGTGTTCCTCGTCGCGCGTGCCGGTGGACGCGCCGGCGATCGGCTCCGCGCCTTCGCGCTCTCGGTCGTCGTCGCGCTGATCGTCGATCCGCTCGCGCCGATGGACCTCTCGTTCGTCCTCTCCCTCGCGGCGACGGGTGGTTTGCTGCTCCTCGGCGGCCGTTTCGATCGCGCGCTCTCGACTCGATTTCCACGCCTTCCGCGCTTCGTGCGTGCGCCGCTGGTGGCGACGGCGGCGGCAAGCGTGGCCTGTGCACCGGTGGTCGCGACCTTGTCGGCAGGGGTCCCGCTCGTCGGCGTCGTCGCCAACGTCGTGGCGGTGCCGCTCGGAGAGATGGCGGCCCTGCCGCTGGCGAACCTCGCGGCCCTCCTCGGTGCGTCTCCAGTTCCCGCGCTCGGCGTCTACGCCGGCAAGGCTGCGACCGGCGCACTCCTTCTTCTGCGCGGCGTCGCGCGGATCGCGTCGGCACCCTCGCTCGCGGTGATTCCGGTGCCACCTCCGACGCAGGCGCAGCTCGCGATCCTCGGAGCCGCGGTGGCGCTCGTGCTCGTCGCGCGGCTACGGGGGAAAGCTGCGCTGGCGCTGGTTTTTGCGGCAATCGCAGCCTATTTGCTCCTCGAACGCGTCGAGATTTCGCGCGGCGCGCCGCCTGGCTATCTCCGAGTCACCGTCCTCGACGTCGGACAGGGTGACTCGCTCCTCGTCGATTTTCCCGACGGTCGCGCGATGCTCGTCGATGCCGGTGGCGAGGTCGGGAGCCCATACGATCCGGGCGCTGCCGTCGTCGCGCGGGTGCTCGCAGCACGAAGGCGCCGGCGTCTCGACGTCGTCGTCCTCAGCCACCCACACCCCGATCACTTCCTTGGCCTCGTCGCCGCGCTCCGTCGCGTCGAGGTCGGGGCCTTCTGGGACACGGGGCAGGGGGAGGCCGAAGGCGCGGGACCTGCCTATGCCCAGCTCCTCGCCGGGCTCCGCGCCCGTCACGTGCCCATCGTTCGCCCCGACGGGCTCTGCGGAGCGCCACGTGACTTCGGTGGGGCCACGGTGGAAGTCCTCGCGCCGTGTCCGGGCTTCGAGCGCGACCTCGGAGCCAACGACAACTCGTTCATCCTCCGCATCGGCTACGGCGCACGCCACGCACTCCTCGTCGGTGATTCCGAGCGCGCCGCCGAGCGAAACCTCGCCTTGGCGTATCCGCGAGACCTGCACGCCGACTTCCTCAAGGTCGGTCACCATGGTTCACGCACCAGCTCCTCGCTCGGTTTCCTCGACGCCGTCGCGCCGAGCATCGCCGCCATTTCTTGCGGCGCGCGCAATCGCTTCGGGCATCCTCACGCGGTCGCGCTCGAAAACCTCGAGCTCATCGGCGCACGCATCTTCCGCACCGATCGCGACGGCTCGATCACCTGGAGCACCGATGGGCTCTCGTCCGATCTCGTGACCGGAGCCTCCGCGTGGTAAGTCTGCGAGGTGAGCGTTCGCACGCTGCCCTTCGTCGGACCTGGTCTGGTCACGCGCCAGCTGCGCGTCGCCGCGCGCGACGTCTTGCTGGTGAAGGGCCTCATCGAAGCGCACGAGGGTGTCGCCAACGTCTTCGGCGACGAGAGCGGCGGGCTCGTCTTGGCCGCCCCGTGCGATCGCGAGGCTGAGCTCGATGCGCTCGTGGTCATTGCGCTCGACGTCTTGGCGCTGCGAGCCGCCGACGGCTGACTCGTCGAGCAGAGCTTTTTTCGTAGCCTATTTCACGCCTTCCCAGCGCAGCGTCGCTGGCGGTGCCTCGCCACGATCGAACGCCCCGAGGCGCCAGGCGGCGAGACCTCCGGCGACCGCTGCCACGGCGCCGATGGCTGCGTAGGTCCATCCCGAGCGCCAAATCGACGTCGAAGGAGGCGGCGGGTCCACTCCATCCCCGCCACTCTTGCCCTTCGGTTTCGTCATCCAGACGACGGGCGGTGCGCACCCATGCGCGTCGCAGCGACGGACTTCGAGCGCACCGTTCGGCTTCTCACGCAATAGAGCCCAATCGGTGCAGCCGACCGCGAAGTGGCCGTTGGCGTCCGCGGCGACCGCTGTGAGGGCTGGCGCGAGATCGTCTCGCGAGCAGGCCTTGATGGGGGCGCGCGGAAGGAGGAACGTGCGTGCCGGCTCGGCGGCTGCGACGACGATCCATCCCGCCCAGACCGAGGTTTCGAGCACGTTCGAAGGATCGCGCAGGTCACGCGCGACGATGCGGACGTGGTGCTCGCCGGGCTCGATCGTGAGCACCAGCGGCGCGGGGCCGAACGCGTGCTCGTTGCCGTCGAGGTAGGCGACGGTGCCGGGATCGGCGTCCGCGGTCCAGGTGACGGTGACCAAGGGCGCTTGCGGCGGGAGCGGGGCCGCGCCTTCGCTGAGCCCGAGGAGACGGCCACCATCGAGGAGCCGGGCCCGCGCGCGCAACGCCGAAGCGCCGCCGAGATCGCCGGCCACGAGCTCGGCGCGCGCGAGGAGGCGGAGCAGCTCGGCGACCAGAAACGGTGCTTCGGGATCTTCGGCGTGCGCGCGCGCCTCGCCATACGCGGCCGCCAACGCTGCGCGGACATGACCGAGCTGTGCCACGTCGGCGACGTCGAGCTCGGTCCGCGCGTCGCGCATGATCGTCTCGATGCGCGTGAGTCGCGAAGCACGCTCGGGATCGAGGTGGGGCTTCGGTGGCGTGGGTGGCTCGGGCAACTCCACCGCGCGCACCGATTCAGCTGTTTCCCAGGCGATTCGTCCGGCGAAGGCGACGCCCAAGGCGCTGAGCGGGCGCGGCGTCGCTTCGGCGGGTGACTCGATGACGACGGCGGGAACGTCGAGCGTCACGGCGTCACTTCTTGTCGAATTCGAGCGCCGGTCCGAACGATCGAAGTCGCGCGGTGGTCCAGCCGAGCGGCTCGCCGGGCATCGCCACCGTCTCGCGAATCTCCAGCTGCACCGGCCCGATTTGCGGACAATACGTGGTCGTGAGGATGCCAGGCGTATCGCCGCGGAAGGTCTCGGTGGTGACGACGCAGCCCTCGTAGCTGCCGGCATCGACGGTGATTTTCTTGTCGACCGCGGTGACCTCGACGGTGGCGCCCTTCGCTCCCGGCCACTTGTCCCCGAGGGCCATCGGCTCTTTCAGGAGGTAGGCGCCGGAGTCGACGCGAACGATTCCGTCGCTCTCGATGCGCAGCTCGCTCCGTTCAGGACCACGCGAGAGCATGGCGACGTGCCCATCGAACGACACGCACTTCGTCACCACCAAGAGGCCGATGCCAGGCGCGGTCGAGTCGTGCGCGGTGAAGCTCCATTGAAGGCCAGTCTCCAATGGATAGAAGCGCAGCACGCCGGTGAAGCGCGGCGCCTCGGCCCCCTTCGCTTCCGTCTTCGGCCCGCACGCGAGCGCGAGGGCCCCTACGAACGCGAGCCACGCCAGTCGTGCAGCGATGGGCATTTTCAGAGAGTGTAGCGGAGCACCGCGCCCGCGACGATCGCGAGCGGCGAGTCGGAGCGAGTCGTGCTCTTCGTGGCCGCGTCGCTGCGAACGCCCCCTTCGAGCGCGATGCCGAAGTGGCGGCTGAGCGCGCGCCACTCGAAGCCGATCGACGCGCCCCAAGAGAGCCGGAAAGTGTGGGCGTTGTCGAAGCCGTAGGTCGAGAGCACGCCGCCGTCGTCGGCCTTGTGGAGCCCGAGCTCGAGGCGCACGGGGATGCGCACGCGTGCGCCGAGGGGAGCTGCTGCGCGGAGGCCGCCGCCGAAGCCCCAGAGGACGTAGCCGCGCTCACCGGGAGGCGGGCTGCCGCGATCGGTGGAGAGGAACGCCGCGTCGGCCGCCGCGAAGACGCCGAGCCATTTGACGAACTCCCATCCCGCGGTGACGCGCACCCAGGGACCGGGGCTCGTCACGTGCTTCAGTCGTCCGGTCGGCGCGTACATGCCGAGGGTGCCTTCGACCGTGGGGCCGCCCTTGTAGGGGGCCGGAGGGGGCGCCTCGGCTGCCGATGCCGCCGCCGTCACTCCGAGGACGGTGAGTCCCAAGAGAGGGCCCACAACACGAGCCTTGGCGCCGGGCACGCTCCGACGCTATCGGCCTCCGCCGCATCTTTCAAGCTCGTCGCTCGTGGGCTCGCGTCGCCGTCGCGAACGTTCGATCGGGTCAATGCAGGAGCGTGCGCAAATCGGGCTCGATCAGCGCGCGGATGCCATTCGCCAGCGCCGTCGCGTCGAGGACGGCAGCGACGTCGACCGCCTCCTTGGTCGCGGTCACCGTCGGCACGACGTCACGGAGCGCCAGCGCCTTGCCGAGATCGCTCGCGCGGATGCGATCGACGATCGCCTGCACCTCGGCGCGCGCGGCGTCGGCGTCGCTGCCCCATCGGCCGGTGAGGTGGATCGCGAGCGCGAGCTTTCCCGCGGGCAGAGGTCGAAGCGTCAGCGCAGCGCCGTCACACTCTTGCACGACGATGGGCGCGCTGCCGTCCGTCCCGACATTGCTCCCGAGGACGTCGCCGAGAGGGCACCGCGCGGATGCGACGAAGGGCGCGTCTCCTGCCCAGGCGGCGAGCGCAACGAACGGCGCCTGGGTCGAGAGAGCGCGCGCGACCGACAATTTCCCAGTCGAAAGCGCCATCGTCACCGCCACGGGTCCGAGCCTTCCGGACTCTCCGACGACGGAGTCACCTTTGGTCGACCAGAGCCCGACGAGACTCGCGCGACCACCCGCAGCCGTGCTCCCCCAAACGCGCACCAAGTCGGGCCTCGGCGAAGCGCGACCGTTCGGCGGGAACATCCGCTTCTCGAACGCAGCGATCGCGCCGTCCGGCGAGGTGCCCTTCGGCAGGGTCGCCGCGTAGACGGTCGACGACGCGTAGCCAACGATCAAGGCCTCGGGCACCTCGCGCGTCGGAAAGCCGACGAGTCGGTCGAGCCGGTCGAACCCGTCGGCCGGAGCGATCGAAGAAATCTGCGTGAAAATAGGGCTCTTGGCGATCGCCTCGGGTCGCACGCGAAGCGACCAGCGCGCCCCTGGTCCCTGCACGACCTCGCCGAGCATCGTCGTCACGAGAGGCGGAAGCTCGGCCTTCGGCGGCGGCTTCGGCGGCGAGGGACAGCCGACGATCGCCAACGTCAGCGAAAGACCCGCAAGGCGCGCGCCGCGCTCGCCGAAGGTCATGCCTTGCGCAGGACCTCGATGCGCTTCCACTTGCGGTTCTTCGAGCCGACGCGGACGACGTACGATTTGCCGACCGCGAGGGCCAGCTTCGGGTCGCTCACGCGCACCCCGTCGAGCTCGACGCCGCCTTGCTCGACGAGCTGTTTACCCTGGCTCGAGCTGGCGACGAGTCCGGCCGAGTGGAGCGCCTTCGGGAGCCACATCGTCTCGCCATCGGTCTCGACGCGCGCGGTCTCGAGCTCGGTCGGCGCCGCGTCCGTCTCGAAGCGAGCTTCCCATTCGCGGAGCCCGGCCGTGGCGGCGCCCTCTCCATGGAAGCGCGCGGCGATCTCGAGCGCGAAGGCCTTCTTCGCTTCCTTCGGGTGCTTCTTCCCCGCCTTCACGTCGGCGCGCAACGCGGCGATGTCGGCCGAGGACGCGCGCGAAAGGAGCTCGAAATATCGGAAGATCACGCCATCGTCGACCAGCATCAGCTTGCGTACTTGCTCGCTCGCCGGCTCGTCGAGGCCGACGTAATTGCCTCCGCTCTTGCTCATCTTCTCGCCGACGACGTTGCCCTTCTCGTCGGCCTTGGCGTTGATGCCCTCGAGGAGCGGCGTCGTCATCACGATCTGCGCGCGCTTGCCGTACGCCGGCATGATGTCGCGCCCGACCATCAGGTTGAAGAGCTGATCGGTGCCCCCGAGCTCGACGTCGCATTCGAGCGCGACCGAATCGTAGCCCTGCCACAGCGGGTAGAGGAACTCGTGCTGGTAGATCGGCCGGTTGTCGTCGAAGCGCTGCTTGAAGTCGTTGCGTTCGAGCATCCGCGAGACCGTCGACTTGGCCATCAGCTTGACCAACTCGAGCGGCGCCATCTTCGCGAGCCACTCGCTGTTGTGGCGCACCTCCAGGTTCTTCTCGGAGAGCACCTTGAGGCACTGCGCGACGTACGTCTTGCCGGCCGCCTGCACCTCTTCGAGCTCGAGCTGCGGGCGCAGTTTGTTGCGTCCAGTCGGGTCACCGACCATCGCCGTGTAGTCGCCGATGAGGAAGATGACGGTGTGCCCGTAGTCCTGAAATTGACGGAGCTTCTGCAGCAGCACCGCGTGCCCGAGGTGGAGGTCGGGCCGCGTCGGATCGAAGCCGGCCTTCACGCGCAGCGGCTTTCCCGAGCTCCTCGACTCTTGCAGGCGCGTGAGCAGCTCGGCCTTCACGTGGAGATCGACGACGCCCCGCGCCAGCTCGGTGAACTGCTCGGTCACATCCGGAACGGTCACGTCGGTCACGACCATCGCCGCTCTCTAGCAGAGGGGAGATCGCCCTGCGATACGGACCCTGTCGATGTCGTTTGGCTCAGCGCTTGGCGCGGTGGCTGGCCGGTGAGGCGACGACGACTTCTTCTTTGACACGCTCGACGTGGTCGTCGTGGTCGTCGTCTTCGTCGCCGGTGATCGCGAGGTGGCGGCTCGAGTTCACGAGCTCGCGCAGCTCTTTGCCGACCTTGAAGAACGGCAGCCGCTTCGCAGGCACCTCGACCGGCGCGCCGGTGCGCGGGTTGCGCCCTTCGTAGGGACGATAGGGCCGCACCGTGAGAGATCCGAACCCGCGAATCTCGACGCCTTCGCCGGCGCGCATGGCGTCGATGATGGTGTCGAAGACGCAGTTCACGACGAGCTCTGCGCGCGCCTTCGTCAGCTCGCCTCGGGCGGCGACGGCGTCGATCAGCTCGCTCTTCGTCATCTGTCAGCCTCCCGCCATCGGCGCATGCGAAGAACGTCTTATTACGTGCAATATCGGTAACGTACGCCCGCCGATTGGTCAACCCGAAGCGGGAGGCGCCCAAACCACGGGTTTCCAAGCCTCTTCGGAGGTCGACGTCGCCGCACCGCGGGAGCTGGTGCATGCACGAGCGGTGACCGAACAGGACCGGTTTACCCCCGAGCTCGCCGAGCGTCGCTTCGAGCTCGCGGGCTTCGCAGCCAAGGTGTTGCACGAAACGAGCTCGACGAACGACGACGCCCGCAGCTGGGCGAGCAGCGGAGCACCCGAATTCGCCGTCGTCCTCGCCGATACGCAGACGAGCGGGCGTGGTCGCCATGGTCGCAGTTGGAGCTCGCCCCCCGGCGCTTCTCTGGCGATGTCGGTCGTCGTCCGCCCGCTCGTCTCGCCGATGCGCTTGCCACAGCTCTCGCTCGTCACCGGGCTCGCAGTGCGCGCCGCGCTCGCCGTCGCCATCGCGAGCATCGAGCCCCGCGCAATCTCTCTCAAGTGGCCGAACGACGTCGTCGTCCGCAGCGCGGTCAGCATGCAGAAGCTCGCGGGAATTCTCGTCGAAGCGTCGATCGGTGCTAGCGGCGTCGAGCACGCCATCGTCGGCATCGGGGTCAACGTCGCGCGCACCTCGTTTCCACCCGAGCTCGGAGATCGAGCGACGTCGATCGCCCTCGTCGCTCCCGAATCTCCCGCCGTGCACGATCGCGTCGGCCTCGCGCTCTCGATCGTGCAGCGGCTCCGCGAAGAGGTGTCCCGCTGGCTCGCCGATCCGAGCGGGCTGCGCGCGCGCTTTTCGCCCTTCGACGTGCTCTCGCAGGCGAACGTGCGCCTCGAGGACGGGACGTGCGGCGTCGCCTGCGGCATCGACGACGATGGTCAACTACGCGTGCGCTGTCTCGATGGAACGCTGCGTGCGGCGAGCGCGGGTGAGGTCATCGTGGAGAGCCTCGCATGAGCGACGTGCCCGACGAACGAGACCACGAGCCCGTGCGCGCAGAGGGATGGGTCGAGCTGCTCGAGACCTGGCGCGTGCCGCAGGACGACAACGTCTTCGTCGAGGCCGAGGGAATTCGTCTCCTCGTGCATCACCTCGCATCGGGCTTCTACGTCACCTCGAGCCAGTGCCCGCACGAAGACTTCACGATGGAGCGATGCCCGCTCCGCGACGGCGCCGTCGTCTGCACCGAACATGGCTGGGCGATGGACGTGCGCACCGGCAGAGTGGTCGAGATCGGCGACGAAGACGCACGCCTTCCGACGTACGAAGCGCGCGTCTTCGCCGAGCGCGTCTACGCCAAGTTGTTCTGAACGCTCTCGCGCGGGCGCAGCATTCCACGCTGCGATCCTCGGTATGATCGTCGTGTCGCGCTCACGAATGAACGACGCACCAACGAATACCGTGCGCGTACGCCCGTCGTACGGATCGAGCGACCGTGAGGAGCGCGAAGGTAGGAGCGCGCTCCTCCGGTCGTTCGCTATGCGAACGCGAAAACCGGCGCTATTACGAGGGAAAGATCTCGACGAGGATGGCGGTGATGTTGTCTTTGCCACCGCGCTCGTTGGCGAGCTGGATGAACTGCTGCACCGCATCGTCACCACCGACCTCGGCGATGGAAGGAATCTCGCTCTGTCGCAGGTAGCCGTGGAGGCCGTCGGAGCAGAGGAGAAACCGATCGCCTGGCTCGAGCGGCACGATGCAGGTGTCGACCTGCACGTACTCGCGATTGCCGACCGCGCGCGTGATGACGTTCTTCTGCGTCGAGAGGCGCGCTTGCTCGGGCGTGATCAGCCCTTGCCGCAGCTGCCAGGCGATGAGGGTGTGATCTTCGGTGACCTGCACCGCCATGCCGTCGCGAATTTGATAGATGCGTGAGTCGCCGACCTGCCCGATGATCGCGAAATCGCCGAGGACGAGCATGCCGCTCATCGTCGTGCCCATGCCGCTCTTGTCGCGATCGAGCTCGGCCATCGAAAACACCATGTAGGTGGCGGCCTGGATGGCACTCTCCATGACGCGCAGGGCGGCGCGGGCGTCGCCTTCGTTGAGCGGCTCGGTAAGCGTCGTCAGGTTGGGCCGAGCGCGAGCAATGAAACCATGGGCCGTCTCGACGGCTTCGGCGCTCGCGACCTCACCGGCGGCATGTCCGCCCATGCCGTCCGCGACGAAGTACACGGTGAGCTCGTCGTCTCCCCGCCAGGCATCTTCGTTGAGATTTCGGCGTCGTCCGACGTCCGTACCTCCTGCAGACCGCGCGATCATTCGCCTCATGGTCTAGCGCCATTCGTTCCCGGCGCCTACGTCGACGTGAAGCGCTCTACGATTTCGCGGCCAAAGTTGCGGAGCAATGTTTGGCGAAACGGGACATGCGAAGGGCGCGTCGCGCCTTTCGATGGGAAACTTTTCTGGTTCCTCGCACGTCCAAAGAACAACACCTGATGGCGACAGCCGGAGGGTGCGGGAGGGGATGGAGGGTGAGAACTTGGAGAACCTCGAAGGACTGCGTGTCATCACGCTGCGTGTGCATCACCTCGATGAGCTGAGCGCCTTCTGGCTCGACTCGTTCACCGACGGCGGCATCTTCGTGCCTGACGTCGACCTAGCTGCGGGCACGCCCGTCGTCGTGCACGTCTTCACCGAAGAGCCCGAGCGCGCGAGCACGAATCTCGTCGGCGTCGTCGCTTGGCATCGCCTCACCGCCGGAGCTGGTCGCGCCGTCGATCCGAAAGCGACGAGTGCCTTCCCGCTCCGCGCCGGCATCGGCGTCGCGTTCGATCGCGCGATGCGTGGAAGGCTGCTCTTCCTCGATCGTCTCGCGCGGCAGGCGACCCACGAGTCACGTCGTGGTCAGCGCTATCCCTCGGCCCTCGTCGGCGAGCTGGCCGTGCGCAGCGGCGAGCGGGCGCTGGCGGTCGAAATCGCCGACGTCGGTCCGCACGGAGCCCGGGTGGCCGTGCCCGATCCCTCCGAGGTGCTGGGGAAGGGCGCCCCGGTCCGGCTCTGGCTCGGGTGCAGCTCGAGCGGCGTTTCCTCGTTCGCGCCCCTCGCCGGTGAGATTTGTTGGGTCGATCGAGCCCACGGAGATTCGGTGGGAATTCGCCTCCAGCTCGGCAGCCGGGAAGATCGGCTGCACTGGGCCCGTGTTTTCCTGCGTTGCCGCGAGGCCTACGAGCGTGGGGTGATCCCGCACAATCGTCACGCCGGCTGAGCACGGCTCGATCACGGGAGTTGACGGGTGGAGTGGAGGGGCACGACAATCGGCCTCGACGCCCCGCGGCGCGCGTGTGCGTGCCAACGGTCGTAAACCCCGGGAGAATCTCCGTGCCCAAGAGCCTGCTCGCCGTCGATGACAGCGTCACGATGCGCAAGGTCATCGAAATGACGTTCGCTGGGGAAGACATTCGCGTCGCCACCAGCGCGACCACCCAAGAGGCGCTGGCGGCTTGCCGCAAATCTCCGCCGGACATCGTCCTCGCCGACGTCGCGTTGGAAGGGCAGAGCGGCTACGACCTCTGCCGCGCCATCAAGGACGAGTTCAAGGGAATTCCGGTCGTCATCCTCACGTCGAAGCAGAACCCGTACGACGCCGCCAAAGGCCAAGCGAGCGGCGCCGACGGAAATCTCGACAAGCCCTACGACACCGCCAAGGCCATCGAGCTGGTGAAGAAGACGCTCGACCAAGGCAAGTCGGTCGCCCCGGCGCCGATCGCCGCTGCCCAGTCGATGACCGCGGGAATCGCGCCGGCTCCGCGCGCGCCGATGTTCGGTCGTGAGCAAGCGGCCCCTGCGCCCGCGCCTGCGCCCATGCCCGTCGCGCCGCGTCCGCCGCAGAGCAACCTGACGATGCCGGGCATGCCTGCAGCGAGCGCACCTCGCGCGTTGGCTCCGCAGGTGACCCGGCCCGTCGTCGAGAACGCGGCGCCGGCGCTGCAGAAGAACCCGACGCCCGCGCTCCAGCGCACGAGCACCGTCAAGATGTCTTCGGACGCACCGCCGGCAGCGCAGATCCAAGCCAATGGCGGTGGCACCAGCGCCGGTGGCGAGCTCGCGGGCAAGCTCGGTCAGCTCGGCCTCACGCCGGTGCAAGTCGAAGCTGTCCTCGCCCTCTCGCGCGAGGTCGTCGAGAAGGTCGTCTGGGAGGTCGTACCCATCCTCGCCGAGACCCTCGTCAAAGAAGAAATCGCGCGCCTCACGCGCGACTGAGACGTGCGCTAGTTGGCCGACGAGAGGCACCGTCCGGCCATGCGGACGACGCCGAGGTAGCGACCTTCGTTGCCGTGGGGAACGGCCTCGTAGCGATCGAGCGCGGCCTGCACGCGCGCGCGGCGTTCGGCGGCGGGAGCGAGGCACGCGACGTGGAGGTGCATGCGTGCCGCCTCGCGAGGGAGTCGCGGTGAGACGGAGGCGAGAGGGCTGAAGTCGCTCTGCAAGATCGCGTCGGCGTCGTCGTAGAGCTTGGCGTCGAAGAGACGTCGCGCGACGAGGTAACGAGCGAGGACGCGTTCTTCGAGGGGTACGTCCGGCGCTTCGAGCAGACGAGCGAGGATCACCAGCGCTGCCGTCGCTTCGTCGCGTTGGGGATCGCGTCGCACGAAATACCGGGAAAAACGGCGTGCGCGCTGCGGATCGGCGGCGACGAACGACTTGACGTCGAGCGTGCGACCCCAGTCCTCGTCGATGACCTCGGCCCGCGCGGCGTCGTAGGCGGCCTTGGCGTCGGTGAAGCGTTCTTCGCGCAAGGCCTCGTCGGCGATCGCCTCGCGCGCGCGGTTTCGCCAGGTCGTCGACATCCGCGCGTCGGCGACGATGGCCTCGAGCTGACCGACGAAGCCGGCCGGATCGTGGCGGTCGCGGGCGATCTTGGCGAGCTCCATCCGCGCGGAGGGATCGGCGACGTCGAGCCCGAGGAGCTCGCGGAAGGCGCGCTCGGCGCCGTCGAGATCGCCGTGATCGCGGCACACCTCGGCGTCGTCACGGAGACGCTCGACCACGTGCGGGCAACGTCGTCCCCAAATTCCTGGGCGATCGAACCGCGCCTTGGCGACCGCGAGGGTCTCGGGCGGCAGGGGCACCGCGTCGAGGGAAGCGACGAACTCTCGCTCGGCCTCGGCGAAGCTGACGCCGAACACCTTCGCGAACTCACCGCCAGAATACCAAGCGCGCACTTCTGCCGCTTTGCCCCGCTCGAGCTGGTGCGCGATGAACGCGCCGGCGACCGTGTAGGCGGTCGACGAGTTGGTGGCGAAGAAGCCGCCGCCGAAGATCTTTCGCAGCGGTGGCAAGAGCTCGAGCTCTTTCATCGCGTGCGCCCACTGCGCCGGCGTCAGCTCGTCACGATCAGGAGACGCAGCGACCGCGATGCCTTCGATGAGACCAGGGTTGGGCACGAGCCCCGAGAGCCCGCCGGCGACGCGAAAGGGGCCTTGTCCGAAGGCGCCGGCGATGACGTGCGCGAGCTCGTGTCCGAGCACCGGGTGGGGATAGGGCGCGATTTGGAGGTAGACCTCGCGGCGCCAGGGCTTGGCGACGTAGGTGTCGGCGGCGCCCATGAGCACGCGCTTCTCGGACGTGTCGCGGAAGAAGAAGGCGGTGATGTGCGGCGGTCCCGAGGCGCCGAGCCTTGCTTCCACGGAGGCGATTTCTTCTTCGCAGTCACGGAGGAGGAGGGCCGCTTCGGTGGCCGTTTGTTCGCGTGGGAACCAGACGTCACAGCGTGGACCGGAGAGGTGTCCACCGAGGGCCTCTTCGATGGTGCCGACGCTCGTACGATGGCCGAGCCTCGCGCCCTCGGCGATCATCGTCGCGCTGCCGGCAGCGAGCGCGAGGGCGACGCCGAGGAGCGCACGCGACGAAAGGGCTAGTTTTCCTGATGGATCACGACGCATCGCGGCGGCGATCGCGAACAGCGCGCCGACGGTCATGGCGGTGCCTGCGCGGTACGTGAGGAGCGGCGCGTAGGCATCGACGACCTCGTCGTAGAGGGTGCCGCTGAAGAAGCCGACGAACGGATCGAAGGCGAAGACGGCGGGCGTCAGATAGAAGAGCGCGAGCGCGGCGAGGGCGGTCGAGAGGGGCGTCAGCGCGGCGAGGGTGATCGCCCAGCGCCGACGACGTCGTTCGGGCCGGAGCACGTGTCCTGCGACGACGGCGACGGTGCTGCCGATCACGCCGCCGAGCACCGCGCCGACCAGCGCAGTGAGCGCGAACGTGAGAATGCCGCTCCGCACCTCGCACGCGCCGACGCGGATGGCGTGCACGAGGGAGGTCACGAGCGCGATCAGCGCGAAGCCGGCACCGCCGAGGGCACCTTCCGCGAGCTGCGCCGCTGGTGATCGCGAGGAGACCTCGCGCGGTCCCGAGAAGCCTGAGCTCGCCGCGACGATGGCCGCGATCGACGGCACCACCAGGCCGGCCGCGATGGAGATTTCGTAGCCCGGTCCGCCGAAGAGAGGGACGAAGCCGATGCCGAACATGATCACGGCGACGGCGACGGCCCCAAAGACGCGCGCCCGCGTCGCCCACCCCAGCTTCACGTCGCGACCTGCGCTTCGACGGGCGAAAGCTCGGGATCGGACACGAGCTCGTCGGAGAGGCTGAGCGCACGGGCGAGGGTGCTGGCGCGTAGACCGACGCGCGCGAAGGCGACGACCTGATGCACGAGGCCGATGACGAGGATCGCGTGCAAGGGAGAGGTCAGCGCGGCGCCGAGGCCGAGGAGCCCGAGGGAGGCCAACGTGCGCGGCAATGAAACCGCCACGAGCCGTCCGACGTGACGTGGCGCCCGCAGCACGGCGACGAACGCGCGCAGCGTGGTCGCGTCGTGTCGAGCGACGAGCGCGCGGGCGAGATCGAAGAGCGCACCGAGGTAGGCGAGGGCGCCACCGGCCATCACCAGCGGGAAGAGCGAGACGACGAGCGCCGTCCTCGGAAGGAGGTTCGCCGTGCGCGGCTCGAGGAGCAGAGACGGCACGACGCCGATCAAGAGCAACCCGAACGCCCCGAGCACGAGCGAGAGACCTTGCAGCCCGGCCATGCGCGCGAAGAGCGCCGTGCCTCGCGCGGCCGCGTTGCGTAGCGAGGTGTCGCGATCGGAGAGCGCCGCGAGGAGCCCGCCGAGGGGCAAGAGGGAGACGATCGCCCACGCTGCCAAGAGCCAGAGGGTCGATCGAACGAGCGCAGAAATGATCGATGCATGATGTATCAATGCATCTCCGAGGAGGAGCCGTCCGTGCTCCCAGAAGAGCGCGCGATCACCGTCGGGGTGACGACCGACGACGCGACCGACGATCTCCACCCAGGGCGACGCGAGCACCCAGGCGACGGCGAGCTCGAAGGCCCACACTGCGGCGATCGCCTTCGGACGGCGGCGCGCGGAGATCGCATCGACGTCGAGCTTGGGCGCGATCATGGCCCGAAGCTCCGAGCGAGGACGCCGAGCCAAGCGAGCGCTCGTTCGCGCGTGACGGGCGCGCCGCCGCTGTGTCCCTCTCGCGTGGCGAAGTTGTCGAGCCGCGTCCGATCCATCGGTACACGCAAATCGGGATCGACGATGACGGCGACGAGCGGCTGCGGTCCGTCGACGTCTAGGCGTCGCCAGGTCGCGGCTCCCTTGTTCGGCGAGGTCGCGGTCGGGCCGAAGCGGACGATCTCGCGACGCCGAGTTCCGTCGCCGAAGCGGAGCTCGACTTCGATCGGGAGATCGATCGGCGCCCCCTTGCGCCCAATCCAGGCCGCGTTGGCATAGCCGAGACCTTCGGAGCTCTCGTCTCCTGCGCCGAGCTTCTTGCGCTTGCTCGGGTCGCCGCCGTCGTCGAAGTAGCCGGTGGGAGGCCTTTTCTTCTCGGAGAGAATCGAGTCGACGTAGACGTCGAGCGTGCCCGGTTGTGTCAGGGCCGCGCGCGCCGCTGCAGCACAATCGTCGCCTGCGACCTCGGCGATGACCTCGAAGAGCTCCTGCTGGGTCGGGTGCTCGAATCGAAAGCGTCGCGCATAGACCCCGATGGCGGCGTCGAAGCGCGGATAGGTGCGGCGGAGCGTCTCGAGGATGATCGCCGTCGCTCCATAGACACGCGAGCCGTAGCTGCTGCCGTTGGCGAAGGCCCACGTCGGCTGGAAAACAGGCTCTTCGAAGTCGGGCTCGGCGCCGCGCAGTTGGAAGATCAAGTAGCTCAGATCGACGTCGCCGAAGCGCGCGGCGGAGCCCTCGCCGTAGAGGTCTTGCATGACCCCGAGCTCGGCGTACGAGTTGAGCCCTTCGTCGCCGGCCGGCCACTCGACCTCGTGAGTGGCGACCATCCCGTAGAACCACTGGTGTCCGAGCTCGTGGACGGTGACGCCCTCGACCTCGTGCGTGCCGTGCTCGGGGAACCACGGGCCGCCGCTGGTGATGAGCGTCGGATACTCCATGCCACCCGCTTCGTCAGCGCCCTCCGGCGGATGAACGACGGTCAAATCGGCGTACGGATAGGCTCCGTAGCGAGCTCCGAAGGCGCGCAGACCGTAGGCCACCGAGAGGAGCTCGCGGTCCATCGCCGCTTCGTATCCGGGCGGCGAGAGCAAGTGGATGGCGACCTCGCCCTCGCGTGCCTCGCGCAAGACGTAGCGATCCCAGGCGGTGAACGCGAAGTCGTGGACGTCGTCGAGTTGGTAGCGCTCGATGCGACGACCGCCCTCGACCTTCTGCTCGACGCGCGCGCCGGTGGCGCCGACGGTGAACGTCGCCGGCACGTCGAGGGTGACGTCGTAGCGGCCGAAATCAGCCGCGAACTCGCCGAGGTGATGGAAGGGAAAGGCAGCGAAGGTGCCGTCGTCCTCCAAGCGCGCGAGCTTGGGAAACCACTGTCCGACGAAATGGAAGGAGTCGTGGTAGCCGGTGCGCTCGCTGATTTCGGGGAGCTCGTCGTGGAACTCGATCTCGAACGACGCGCTCTCACCAGGCGCGAGGGTGCGCTCGCCGAGCGGGACCATCACGTCGGTCTCGTCCGATGGCGCGGTTCCCACCGCCGGCGGTGCCCCCGGCGAAAGCGGATCTTGCGGATACTCGCCGGTGTGCTCGACGAAGCTGTGCTTGGGCCACAAGTCGACGCCGTCCCACGACAGCTTCTTCACGTCGACGAGCCCTGGCGCACCCTCGACCCCGCCGCGAAAGCCACTGACGCGCGCCCGTCGAAAGACGGTCCGATCGTTCTTGAAGGCGTTCAGATAGAGGTGCAGCCGGATCGACGAGAGTGGCGCGGAAGACCTGTTTTTCAGGGTGATCGTGCCGTGGCCTTCGACGACGTGGTTGATTGGATCGAGCTTCGCGAAGAGCGTGTAGTCGGCCACGCGCTCGCTCGTGCGCGGCACTTCGGGGAACCCTTTTTCGGGCGGCGTCACGACGGGCGCTTCCGGGAGCGAAGGCGTCTTCGGCCACACGCTGCGCGCGCCGAGACCGACACCGACGACGACGCCCACCAGGACGAAGACGGCCGACTCGAGGAGCTCGCGCGCGCGGGTCCGCTTCGCCATGCAGAAGCGCACACCGTTACTCGCGTCCGCATCTCGCGTCCACGTGGCGAGGAGAGTTTCGGTCGCCGGTCGACAGGGGCATTCAGGCATGCCATCGATGAGCCCATGCGTGGTACGCGAGGAGCGCAAAGGTCGTTCGCCGTCTTCGTCTTCGTCGCCTTCGTCGCCTTCGTCGTCTCCTCGGCGCTCTCGGCCTGCGGGAACAAGACGCCTGACACTGCCTTCATCGCGGTCAGCGGCGGGCTCGACGGCGCTGCTTTTTCCGATACTCCGACGATCGCGCGGGTCGAACTGCGTACCCGCACGGCCGACGGCACCGAGCGTCCCGTCGGCAGCGCTACGCCGGCGAATGGCGGCCTCGACGTCCCCGATTCGGTCTCCAGTGGCAGCGACGTCGTCGCGCTCGTCGTCGCTGGCCTCGGCAGCGACGGCGCGGTGCTCTCGTACGGGCGCACGCCGTTCGTCGATCGCAGCGCCTTCACGTCGATCTCGATGACCATCCTCGCGCCGCGGCTCGGCACCTACACGCGCGCGCTGCAGCTCGGTCACACGGTGCAGAAGCCGCTCATCGTCGACTTCTCTTCACGCTATCTCTTGGTGCTCGATCGCGCGGGCACCTCGCTCGACCGGGTCGACATGCTGCAGTGGCGTGCGGGCACCGAGCCGAGCGCGCTCGAGTCGGTCCCGGTCACCGCCGCATCGTCGGGAGATACGCTCCTCGTCATCGACGCTGCCGGCAACGCGGTCACGCTCGTCGTCGGCGCCAGCGGGCAGACGAAGATTTCTCCACCTTCGGGCTCGACGTTCGCCGATGTCGTCGGTGGTTCGGTCGTCATCGGCGAAGACGAAGCCGCGTACATCGTCGGTGCGACCCGTCCCTCCGGCAAGAGCGACGTCGTCCTTCGTCTCGCCACCGACGGCACGCTGAGCGCGCGCAGGCTCCTCCACGCACGATCGGGCGCAGCCGCGACCTGGATCACGGGCCGCGGCCTCGTCGTCGTCGGCGGCACCAGCGGCACCGCGACCGAGCTTCCCACCCCGGAAATTCTCGCGCCGGGTGCTACGAGCGCCTCGCCGCTCCCCTTCTCGGGCGATGGCGTCGAAGGTGCGGTCGTCGTCGCCATCGACGGCGGACACGTCGTCCGCGTCCGCGCGAGCGGTGAGGTCGAGACGTTCGATTTCGCCTGTGCCAGCGCCTGTGCGCCGACGCTCGCCGCTGCCAAAGCACCCGTCGTCACGCCCTCGGCCGACGACAGCGCGCTCCTCCTCGAGCGCAAGTCGTTCTTCGGTGTGCGCGGAGGCCTTCCGTTTCTCCTCGACGTCGGTCTCACGCAGTGGACCGCGCTCGCCGGCTCGGTGCCGACGGGGACCAACTCGGGCGCGCTCTGTCGCACGTCGACCGGCGCAGCCCTCTGGGTGGCATCGGGCGCCAACGTCGCCGCCATCATTCAATGAGTCTCGAGTGGCGCGAGAGGTGACGCCGTTGGCGCCGCTGCGCCAGCTGCGCTAGGGAAGCCCTGCGCGGCGTCGTTCATCCGATGCCGCGCCTCCGAAGGTTCGTTCACGACGAAGGCGCTCCTGCCTCCGTCATCGAACGCGAAAAGGGAAGCCGGTGCGGACTTCGGTCCCACTCCGGCGCGGCCCCCGCCACGGTCACTGGGGACGAGCGTCGACGAAGCCACTGCCGAGCGCCCAGCGCAGAGCGGGAAGGGTCGACGTGAGGACGATCCAGGAGCCCGGAAACCTGACCTTCGGGTGCCCGCTCGCCGCGCACGGATGGGTGCGTCGGAGGCTCCGTGATCCACTTTCGCCCTATTTTTCCTGGCGCTTGCGCGCTCGTCTCGTGGTCTCTTCTCGCGTTCGCTCCCCTCTTGCCCGGCTGTGGCTCGTCCTCCGACGCGGCGACTTCGGGCGATGACGCTGGCGCCGACGGCGGCCTCGATGATCTCGGCAAGCCCATCGATGCGAGCTCAGATGCCGTGGCGCGCGATGCCCCCATCGCCCCCATCGATGCCCCCTCGGATGCCCCCTCGGATGGCTCGTCCGAAGGTGGCGACGTCACGTCGACGAGCCACCCCGCCCGCTACGCCACCAAGGTCGTGAGCAGCAAAACGGGTGACGGCGGCGGTTTCAACGCCGACAAGCTCCCCGACATCGTCCTCGGTTCGCCGCAGGGCAAGGGCCTCGACTCGGGCTCGACCGACGTGTTTTCCCTGGGAAATGGCGGCGAAATCGTCCTCGGCTTCGACGTCACGGTGATCGACGGCGCCGGCGTCGACTTCATCGTCTTCGAAAATGCCTTCCGCATCGGCGGCTCTGCGACCAACGTCTTCTACGAGCTCGGCGAGGTCTCCGTGAGCGACGACGGCGTCACTTGGACGACGTTTCCCTGCACCGCCACGACGTATCCCTTCGGCAGCTGCGCGGGCTGGCATCCGGTCCTCGCGTCTCCTGCCGAGCCCGTCGACGTCACCCACCCCGAGCTCGCTGGCGGCGACGCCTACGATCTCTCCGACGTCGGCGTGAAGTCGTTCCACTACCTCCGCGTACGCGACATGATGACCAAACGCCCTGCCACCGGAGGCACCGGCGGCTTCGACCTCGACGCGGTGGCCGTCATCCACGGCGATCCAGCTCCGTGAGGCCTGCTGAGGGCCTGCGACGCGCGCTTCTGCTATGGAGTTCCCATGGCGGCCGAGTCGCATCGAGGAACGCAGGGCGAGGCAGGCGATCGCGGACACCAAGCGATCGTCATCCTCCTGATCGTCGCCGCCTTCTTCGCCTTCGCCGTGCTGCCGAAGCTCCTCTCGGCGCATCACCCGATGGAGGGCAAGGCGGCGCCGAACTGGACGCTGCCGGTGCTCCCGGGCACCAAGCCGCCGAGCTCGACGATCACGCCGCCGATCGATCTCGCGTCGCTCAGGGGCAAGGTCGTGGTCCTCGATTTCTGGGCGCCCTGGTGTGGCCCGTGTCGCGAAGAGATGCCGACGCTCAACGTCCTCGCGCACAAGCTGGCGAATGAATCCGTCGTCGTCATCGGCGTGATGGTCGACGGCGATCGCCTCGACGCGGTCGACTTCCTCAAGCAATCGAAGATCGACTACCCGCAAGTGGAGGACGACGGCCAGGCCTCGAACGCCTATGGCGTGAAGACGCTCCCGAGCATCGTCATCCTCGACAAAACTGGCACGGTTCGCACCTTCCACTCCGGCACGTGGGGCCTCGACGAGCTCGAGAAGGCGGTCCGCGCAGCCATGTAGTCGGCGGCTTCACGTCGCCGCTTCCTTCGCCGAGGCTTCGAGCGCGGCGCGCGCCTCGGCGCTGTCGGACGACGGCAAGATGATGCGGAAGCGCGCGCCGCCGAGCCCAGCGACGTCACACGTGATCGTCCCGCCATGCTCGATGACGATCTTCTTCACGATCGCGAGCCCGAGCCCGGTCCCTTCGGTGCGGGTCGTGAAATAGGGATCGAACACGCGCGGACGCACCTGCTCGGGCACGCCCGGGCCGTCGTCTTCGACGTCGATGGCGACGCGCCCGGCGTCGAGCTCGGTCGCTTGGACGACGACGCGGAAGCCTCGACCTGCCGCACGAATCGCCTGAACCGCGTTGCGCACGAGGTTGTCGAGCGACTTGCGCAGCATCTGCTTGTCGACGGCGACCACCATCGGCTCGGTGGTCGCGACGCCCTCGCTACCGGCGCTGCCACGACCAACACTCCCAACGCCACCAACACTGGCACCGGCGCGGACGATCGCCACTTTGACGGTGACGCGCACCGGGATCGGATGTCCACCGCTCGGCGTCAGGCGCAAGAGATCGGCCTCCTCGGTGCCGCGACCGAGCCGCTCCAGCGCCGGCCGCGCGTCGGCGAGCAACGTCGCCAAATCGGCCTCTTCCAAGCGCGCATGCGGAAGACGCGCGAAGTCGGAGAACTCGGTCACCAGGCGACGCAACGTCCCCACCTCTTCGGTGACGATCTCGAGCGTGGTGTCGAGCAGCTTGCGCATGTGCGCGTCGTCACCGTGGTACTGGTGATGACACTCTTCGACGGCCAGTTGAATCGGCGTCAGCGGGTTCTTGATTTCATGGGCGAGCCTTCGCGCCATGTCTTGCCACGCGCCGATGCGCTGGAGATATTCGATGCGCGCGCGGCTCCGCTCGAGGTCGCCGAGCATGCGGTTGAAGGAGACCGCGAGATCACCGATCTCGTCCTTCCCCTCTTCCGGGACGCGCACCGCCAAGTCGCCTGCTGCCACCCGGCCGGCCGCGTCGGCGACCCGGAGCACGCGCCGCGACACGCTCCGCGAGAACGCGTAGCCGACGGCGGCCGCGAAGACGATGGTGACCGCGAGGAGCGCTGCATAGAAGGCGACGTTGAGCCGCACCCACTCGTCGCGCCGTTGCTCGACGCCTTTGTAGGCCTCGAGAAACTTGTCGGACTCCTTCTGCTGATCGATGCGCGCGCGATCGGTGAGGAACGTCGCCACCAGCATCGGCGCCTTGGTCTCGTCGGGGCCGAGCGGCTTGCATTGCACGAGCGCGTAGTTCTTCGTCAGGTCGACCGCCTTGCCGCTGTCGACGCGCCCGATGCGCTGCAAATCTTTCCCCGGCTCGCCATTCTGCTGCGCCTTCACGTCGGCCGCCTTGTCGGGATCGGCGGGCACGAAGCGCTCGAGGCAGTCGTCGATCGTCAAATCGACGTAGACCTGGAGCGAGGCCAGCTCGACGAGCGGGAGGTCGTCGGGATCGTCGCCGACTTTGTCGTCGTACTCCTCGAACGCCTTCTTCAACTCCAGCTCGACCTCGCCCTGATTTTGCAGCGCAGCCGCGGCGCGCAGCGGCTCGCTGGCAGCGATGGCGTCCGCGCGATGACGCATGTCCGCCTTGAGCGCGCGCACGAGCGGTCGATAGACGGCGAGTGATCGCTCGATCGAGCTCGTCACCTCGGGGTTGTAGAAGAGATCGGCCGCGCGCCGCGCGAGGAAGACGGCGAGGAGCACGCCGATGATCAGCGGCAATCCGGCGGTGACGACGAGGCCGATGGTCAGACGAAGGCCGATGCGTCCGACGGTGCGACGCTTCACCGGCAACTTCGGCGCCGACGTCGCCCGCCGCGACGACGGCGTTCCGCGATCGCTCGGAGGCGGAGCACTCGCAGGCGGGGCGCTGCCGGGAGCGGCGTCGGGCACGGGGCGAAGCCTACTTCCTCAGACCAGCGGGTCGTCGATTTCGACTTCGGCGCGCTTGCGTCGCTCGGCGAGGACCCGCTCGCGCACGTAGCCGACGAGCCCGTCGACGTAGCTCTCGAAGCGGGGCGCGTGGATGTCGGTGCCCGCGAGCAAGGCTTCGGTGTTGCGCGCCGAGTACTGCACCTGCGTCGCCATTTGATCGAAGAACGCACGCGGTGATTTGACGAAGCGATCGAGCCCCGGCGTGCGCAGGAGCGCCTTGGTGACGTTTGCGGGGATGAAGCCGCGCGGGAGCCGCTTGCCGGCAGCGCGAGCGACGAGCTCGAATGTGCGCCGGACCGTCAGGGGTGCCGGGTCGACGAGGTGGAACGTTTGTCCGATCGCCCTCGGATCACGGCCGATCGTCACCGCGGCGCGCGCGACGTAGTCGACGGGAATGAGATGGAGGAGCGCGTCTCCGTGCGTGGGGAGCGGCATCGCCAGCTCGTTCGGCGATGTCAGGAGAATGAGCACGACGAGGTAGGGGCCATCGAGGCGATCGACCTCGCCGGTCACCGAGTCGCCGATGACGGTGCTCGGACGGAGGACGATCACCGGCACGTCACGTGCTGCGCGGCGGACGATTTTCTCGGCCTTGAGCTTGGTCGCCTCGACGACGTTGCGCGGACGCTGCCCACGATCGAGCTCGGATTCGAGCACCAGTCCGCGTCGATCGCCCGAGACGTGCGCTGTCGAGTGGTGGACGAACGCACGCAGATGGCTGGCGGCACGCGCGAGCTCGAGCGCTTCACGGGTCGCCCGCACGTTGACCGCCTCGGCGACCCGCTCGTCGACGCCGAAATAGGTCACTTGTGCCGCGTGATGGATGAGGTCGACCTCCGAAGCGAGCTTGCGGAATTCGGCGCCGGAGAGCCCGAGATCCATCGACGCGGCGTCGCCCTCGAGGAGGGTCAGCCGACTGCGCGCGTCCTTCGGCAACCCGTCGGCGAACTGGCGCGCCTCCTCTTCGAACTTCGGTCGCACGACGGCGATCACGCGCGTCCCCGAGGCATCGAGCAAGCGCTCGGCGACGCGACGCGCGAGCAGGTTGGGCAGGCCCGTGAGGACGACGGTCTCGCTCATGCTCGGACGCGCGAGAGTAGCCGTTTTCCTGGAGCGTGACGCCATCTTCTCGCCTCTTCTCGCCCGGCATGGCGCGTCGTAGCGCAGGGCGATGGTCCCGCCGCACGTGCAGGTCGATCCCTCGCGCCTCCTCGTCCTCCATGGCCGTGTCGTGACGATGCAGTGCTCGAAGGATTCGCACGTGAATCCCGTGACCCACGCGATCGACGGCGGCGCCGTGGCCATCGAAGGCGGAAGAATCGCCTTCGTCGGTCGTCGGTCGTCGCTCCCTCTCCGGTTCGCCACGGCCGTACCCGTCGCCGTGCCGCTCGTCACGCCCGGCCTCGTCGACGCGCACACCCACGCAGCCTGGGTCGGTTCGCGTCACGACGAATACGTCGCCAAGCTGCGGGGTGACCCTTACGAGGAGATCGCAGCACGTGGTGGCGGCATCGTCGCCAGCATGCGTGCGCTCGAGGTCTCGAGCCAGGAAGACATCGCCAGCGAGCTGATGGCGCGCCTCCGCCGCATGGCCAGCCTCGGCGTCACCACGGTCGAAGTGAAGAGCGGCTACGGCCTCCGTCCCGAGCTCGAACGAAAGCAACTGGCAGCCATCGCCGAGGTCGCACGGCGCTCACGTGCAGGAGAGACGCTTCCGCGCATCGTCCCCACGTTCCTCGCGCTCCATGCCCTGCCGCCCGAATCACGCGGCGACGCCGATCGACGCGCTGCCTATGTGGCAGGTGCGCTCTCTCTCCTTCGCGAAGTGGCGAAGGCCGGGCTCGCCGCCTTCGTCGATGCCTACGTCGATCGCAACGCCTTCACCGTCGACGAGGCTCGCTCGGTGTTGCGCCCGGCGCGCGAGCTCGGTCTCGGCGTTCGTCTGCACGTCGGACAGTTCGCCGACGTCGGAGGGGCAGAGCTCGCGGCCGAGCTCGGGGCGCGTTCGGCCGATCACCTCGAGGTCGTCGGGCCGGCCGGGCTCGCGGCGATGGCCGAGCATCGGGTCGCCGCCACGCTCCTCCCGACGGCGGCCCTCGTCCTCGGCCAGAAGGCGCCCGACGTCGCCGCCATGCGAGCTGCCGGCCTCGACTTGATCGTCGCCAGCGACGCCAACCCCGGGACCTCCCCGACCGAGTCGCTCCCACTGGCGATGATGTTGGCCGCCCGGACCTACGGCCTCAGCGCTGCCGAGGTCCTCGCTGGAACGACTCGCCTGGCGGCGGCCTCGCTCGGCCTGCCCGACCTCGGGGTGCTCCGCGAGGGGGCGCCCGCCGACCTGGTCGCTTGGGACCTGCCGCACGAGGACGCGATTCTCCAGCCCTGGGGCACGTCACGGACGCTCTTCGTGCTCCGCGATGGCGTTCCCATCCATCACGTCGTCGACGTCACGGCAGGTTGACGTTCGACGACCGAGCTGACGGATTTCCTCCGCATCCGCAAACCGAATGCGTGCATCCATCGTATGTACGAGGAACCAAAAAGAAGAAAGCGGCCCACCCTTTCGGGAGAGCCGCTTGGCCCGACGGAAGATTCACATCGTCAGTCGGGAACGGAGTCGAAGGTCCGTTCGTTGGTCGGGTGGGTCACTGACCCAATCTCCGAGAAGCAAGCGAGTCTAAGTCGTAAGCGAAGAAAAAGGGCTAAGGAAGGAATCAAGAGCGAAGGGTAAGCAATTCCACGGATCCGCCGAAGGCGGGACGTGGGTATGTGAAGTGGGCTCGAGGCACGGCCATGCTGAAAGCCCGAAAGTAAGCTGTAGTGAAGGAAGGTCTGATTGACGCCAGACGCGAACGCTTGAGCAGGCCCCGTGCCATCTTGGCAGGGGCCTCTTTCGTTTTTGCTCCCGAGCGCTGCCTGGCCGGGTCGGAATTGCCAAAACGTCGCTTCTGGCAGCGGGTTCTCGTCGCGCTGAAGCAACTCGGGTCTGTCACTCGAGTCCGAACAGCCTCCGTGGCCCGCATTCTTTGCGAGCCGAGCGGGCACCTCCGACTACATCCTCCAGCTGGGGCGTAATTCATGCCCGCATCACTGCACCTGACCACTGCAGACGGAGCCCCACGCTGCTAGTGGCCAGCCGTGTCTTCCTCGAATTCGACCTCGGATACGCACGGGGAATCAGACGTGGAGTTGAACGCGGAGCTGGCCCGTGCCCGCCGCTACTACGACGGCTTCGCGTCCACCTACGAGCGACGTCGCGACGGTGAAGGCCGCTACCACGACCTCGTCGACGATCTCGAGGTCGAGCTGGTCGAGCCGCTCGTCCGTGGTCGCGAGGTCCTCGAGGTCGGTTGCGGCACGGGCCTCATTCTTCGCCGACTCTCCGCCTTCGCCGCGCGGGCGGTGGGGGTCGATCTCTCGCCGGGGATGCTCGAGCGGGCGAAGGCGCGCGGGCTCGAGGTGGTCGAAGGGAGCGCGACCGAGCTGCCGTTCGCCGACGGCTCCTTCGACGTCGCGGTCTCTTTCAAGACGCTCCCGCACGTGCCCGATCTCCGGCGCGCGCTCGCGGAGATGGCGCGCGTGGTCCGGCCGGGCGGCACGTTGGTGGTCGAGCTCTACAACCCGCGCTCGCTCCGTGCGCTCGTCAAACGGCTATTTCCTGCGGGAAAAGTGGCCTCTGGCACCGAGCGAGACGTCTTCGTGCGCTTCGACGACCGCGCCAGCCTGGAAGCGGCGTTGCCCGTCGACGCGCACATCGTCGGCGCGCGTGGGGTGCGGGTGGTGACACTCGCCGGACGCATGCTCGACCTGCCTTGGCTCGGCGCGCGGTTGGCTTGGACCGAGCGCGCGCTCGCCGACACACCGGTCGGCGTGCGTTACGGCGGCTTCGTCTCCTGGATACTCCGCCGTACCTGAGCGCATTGACCGGCGTTTTTCTCGCGCGCGGTGCTAAGCTACGTTCGTGCGCCTCCTCTGCATCTCCGACGTTCACGGCGAGCTCGCGGCCTTGCGCGCGGTGCTCGCCACGGCCGAGGCGCGCGGCTATCACAAGCTCCTCGTCGCCGGCGATCTCTGCTTCCCCGGGCCCGAGCCACTCGAGACTTGGCGTGCGCTGATTCGCGCGCAGGCGGTGTGCGTGCAAGGGGTGACCGACCAGGCCCTCGCCACGGTCGATCCCAATCGCCTCCTCGAAGCTGCCACTTCGCCGGCCGAGCAGGCGATGGCGCGGCGTTTCCTCGAGTCACGCAAGGCGGTCGGCGAGCTGGTGCTCGAGCGCCTGCGACGTCTGCCGACGCATCATCGTCTTCCGCTCGACAACGGCGCCGAGCTGCTCCTGGTCCACGGCTCGCCCGAAGATCCGACCGATCCGCTCACCCACGACCTCGACGACGACGAGATGCTCGCGCTCATCGGCGACGATCCTGCCGACCTCATCGTCTGCGGCATGAGCCATCTCCCGTTCGTCCGCGACCTGGACGGCGTCAAGGTGATCAACGTCGGCAGCGTCGGGGATGCACCAGGCGGTGGCGTGGCACACGCGACGTTCATCGAGACCGGCCCTGCAGGCATCCTCGTCGAGCAAGTCGACGTGCCCCTCGCCGATGCCATCGCGCTCGGCGTCTAGCTTCGCCGCTCGTTTCAGCCTGGTTTTCCCCAGACGAGGTCGAGGCCGCTGGCGGGATCGAGGGCGCCTTCGACGTCGACGTAGCCACGGAGGAGCAGCGCTGCACCACGCAGTCCGCGCGGGAGTCCGCGTTCGCCACCGAAGACGCGACCGAAGAAGCCGGCCTTGGTGGCAGGGGCGAGCACGAGCGGGCATCCAGCTGCAGGCTCGGGGAGGTGTTGGACGAGCGCCCAGGGCGACGTTCGGTCGGCCAGCGTCGGCGGGGGCGTGAAATAGAGGGCGTCTCCAGCCTCGAGTGGGCCGGCGTCGAGCGGGGCGAAGGCGTCGACCCCGAAGAGGCGAGGAGGTGGACGCGATGGGCCACGCCAACGTCGGACCTCGAGCGCAAGTTCCGCCAGTGCAGACGGGATCGGGGCAGGAGGCGTGCTCACGACGCTGCCGTCGGCGTCGCGGTCGCCGTGGCGTGCCGCACGACCTCGATGCGCCGCACGCGGCGCTCGTCGGCTTCCCGAACGACGAGATCGACCGGTCCGACGCGGAGGATGGTGCCGGTGGTGGGAACCTTGCCGAGCTGCTCCATCACCAGCCCGCCGAGCGAGACGAAGCTCCCGCCGCGATCGGCGAGCTCGATGCCCATGCGTTGCTCGACCTCGCCGACGGGGATCGCCGCGTCGACGAGCATCCGTCCGTCTCCTAGGTCCTGCATCGGATCTTCTTCGTCGAGCTCGTCGCGGATCTCACCGACGAGGAGCTCGAGGATGTCTTCGAGCGTCACCAGTCCGGCAGTTCCGCCGAACTCGTCGACGACGATCGCCATGTGCAGACGCTTGGCGCGCATCTCCTTGAGGATGGCGTTGACGTCTTGGCTCTCCTGCACGTAAAGCACTGGTTTTCTCGCGAGATCTTGCAAGGTCGTGGACGCCAGCTTGCCCTCGCGATCGAGGCGGAAGAGGTCCTTCACGTAGAGGAGCCCGACGACGTCGTCGATGCGCGCGTCGTAGATGGGAAAGCGCGAGTGGCCTTCCGAGCTGATGATTTCGAGCACGCGCAAGAGAGGCGTACGCAGCTCGATGGCGACCATCCGCGTGCGCGGGACCTTCACCTCCGAGACGAGCGTATGGCGAAACTCGACGGCCGCCTGGAGGAGCTCGCCTGCTTCGAGGACGCCCGACTCCTGACCTTTCTCGATGAGGTACTCGACCTCGGCCGCGGCGATTCGTGCCGTCTCCTCCGGATCGGTCGCGGGAGCACGACGGTTGTCGGCGGCAGCGAGGGCGCGGCCGATCATCGCCAACGGCGCGGCGAGCGGGAGGAGGGCGAGCTCGAACGGACGCACGAGCGAGAGGAGCGTCCCGGCGACGTCGGCAGCACGCCGTCGCACGAGGGTGGTCGCGACCTCGACCAGGAGCCCGTAGAGCACGATGACCGTGCTGCTGGCGATGAGGGGGCCGAAGCGCGGGAACGATGGATCGAGCGCGCGCGTCGCGACCACTGCGGCGACGACGATGCAGACGACTCGGCCGACGAGGAAGCGCGCGAGGAGGGTGTGCGAGTCCTCCAGGATGCGCTTGAGGGCAGGCGAACGGCCGTTCTCGACGAGGGCCTGGAGTCGGGCCTCGGGCAACGCGCTGACGGCAGCGTCGGCAGCGGCGAAGAGTCCTCCGACGAGGATGCAGCCGACGACACCGACGAGCTCTGGAATGGGTACGACGGACGCGCTCGACAATCGACTCCTTGGCCGGTTCCCCCCGCGCCCCCAACGGTCGCCTGAAGCGGCGGCGCAGGAAGCGCGACCTGCGCCAGCACGGAGCGTAGCGCAGCCGGGCCAGGAACGGGAAGGCGAGGATAAAAGGGACAAAATGCGCTCGTGCGTGATCTAGACGAGCACCTGGCTCGCCAAGCCGGCGGTCAGCGCGTCGAGGGCGAGGATGGCCTCGAGCGCCCGCAAGGATGCCTCCTCCCGCTCCTCCGGCAGCAGGTCGATGTTCACCGAGGCACGACGCGCGCGGACGTAGGCGACGGCGAGCTCGACGACCCGGCCGATGATTCGTTGCCGGAGCTCGGCGCGCTCGAGCTTCACCCGTTCGACCGCAATTTCCTCGTCGGCGAAGACCAGGCGATCGAGGCGCCAGGTGAGCCGCGCTTCGACGAAGGTCTCGGCGCCATCGCTGAGGGTGGTGTGATCGGCCAACGTGTCGGACGAGAAAATTCGCGCGCCGATGGCGATCGTTCGATGGGCGCGGAGTCGAACCTCGGGTGCCAGCGCCGAGCTCTTCGCGCGTGACGCGAGATCGGCGAGGTCTTCGTCGGAGGTGAGCCCGGCCGCGCGGAGGGCACCGTCGACCAACGTACGCAGCGCTCCGGTAGGAAGCGTGGTCGTCGGGGGAGGAGGGATGACCACGGCGCTCGTCCCGCTCCCAACGCCGCCGACCAGGGCCGCGCTCGAAGTCGAAGCCGAAGCCGAAGCCGACCCAGACGACGACGCAGACGCTGAAGAGGTGACGTTGGCCTTGGCGAGCTTGGCCGCGTCGAGACCTTTCGCGGAGGCCACGTTCCCACCGAGCCCGCCCCCGAGCGCGCCCCCGAGTGCGCCCCCGAGTGCGAGTGCCGAGGGCAGGGCGATCACGCCGAGGCGGCGCAGTCGAGGAGGGCTTTTCGGGGAGGCGTACGTGGTCATGGAGTCTCCAGTGGGTTCGGGGAAATGCGAGGAATGTGCTGAAAAGAGGCGATCGAGCGGCAGGTGAAGGACGAAGCCCGCTTCCCAGCGCACCGCGGTGCCGAGAGGGGCGTTCCAACGTGCGACGCCGCCGCTGAGCGAGACGCCGAGCGAGCCGCGCCCGAGGTCGAGCGGATCGAGGAAGCGGAGCTCGTCACGGGAGTCGCGTCCGTCGAGCTCGTCGGCACCGAAGAAGCCGATGGCGGCGAGCTCGTCGCGCGGATCTCCCTGCCCTGGCGCGATCTGCGCAAACGCGGGTGACGTCAGGCAGACGACGGCGACGGCGGCCACGACGGCAACGACGGCAACGACGGGAAAAGCGGCGGAATCGAGCGTGAGCTTGGGCACGCCCCCGCCTCGACGAGGCTCTCGGGCCGGTTGCGTGCGCGCAGCAGAATCAGCGCGCGATTTCCAAGCCGAGGTCGAACACTTCGGTGAAGAGCTCGCTCTTCTTCGCGACCGTCCACTCTTCGAGCTTTCGTTCGCCGGTGCCGGTGAGGTGGAGCTTCATCTTGCCCTTGTCGCCCTTGTCGATGACGGCGCGCACCGCGCTCACCTTGGCGGCGTGCTCGCGATCGAGGGCGTCGGCGATGCGGAGGATGGCGGCGAGGGCGCGCACGCGGGAGCGATCGTCGCGATCGAGGTCGCGGAAGTTGGGGTGCGACGGATCGGGCCCTGCTTTGCGATGGTAGCGGGCGATGTTGGCGACGACGGCGCGCTCGCGGGGGGAGATGCCGAGGACGTCGCTATTTTGCAGGATGTAATACGAGTGACGGTGGTGACCCTCGTAGCGGACGAAGTCGCCGATGTCGTGGAGGAGGGCGCCGACGTGCAAGAGGAGGCGCTCGCGATCGCCGAATTTGTGCAGCGGGCGGAGCTGATCGAAGAGATCGGAGGCGAGCCGGCCGACGAGGGTGCCGTGATCTTCGTCGAAGGCGTAGCGACGTCCGAGGCGTAGCGCCGATTCGACGGTGGCTTGCGCTTCGCCGCCGTAGTCCCAGACGTCGAAGTGCTTCTCGATGATCTCGTCGAGGACGCCGTCCTTGAGACCGACGCCGGGCGCGACGAAGCGGTCGACGCCGAGCGCGCGGGCGACGCCGAGGACGATCTCGGCGGCGGGCGCGATGACGTCGGCGCGATCGGGACGAAGCTGCCAGATCGTTCGGCGCTCGTCGGGCGAGAGGGCGGCGATTTTCGGGAGAAGCGCGCGGAGGGAGCCGACGTCGAGGACCGGGTAGCGCGCCCACGGTTCGCCTTCGACGCGCGCGGCCGGCGGGCAGAGCTGCGCCAAGGTGTCGAAGTTGCCGCCGGTGCCGACGACGACGTCGAAGCTTCCGGGTTGGAACTCGGGCGTCGTTTCGCGGAGCTGGCGGTCGACGTATTCGCTCGCGAGCTCGGCGCCGTCGCTGAAGGCCACGTTGCCGCCGCCGTGGAAGGCCTCGAGGAGGCGCACCGTGCCGATGGGGAGCGAACGCGAAGCTCGGAGAGAGCCACGATCGAGGAGGGAGAGCTCGGTCGAGCCGCCGCCGAGATCGACCAAGAGCGCGCGCACGTCGCGGAGGGCGAGGCGGTTGATGAGCGAGAGGCGGACGAGACGCGCTTCCTCGGCGCCTTCGATGACGTCGAGGTCGATGCCCGCTTCACGACGCGCGCGCTCGACCAGGAGCGAGCCGTTTTCGGCTTCGCGTACCGCGCTGGTGGCGACGGCGCGGTAGCGAACGACGCCGTGTTGATCCATCTCTTCGCGAAACTTGCGGAGCGCTTCGCAGGCGCTGGAAATGGCTGCCGGAGCCAATCGACCGGTGACGAAGACGTCGCGACCGAGCCGCACCGCCGAGCGGTTGGAGGCGATGGCGCGGATGACCTGGGCGCTCTCGGCCTCGACGATGACGAGCCGGAGGGCATTCGAACCGATGTCGATCGCAGCGAAACGAGGCACCCGCCAGACATACGAGCCCGGCGCGGCGGTGGCAACGCGGGTTATGATGCGTACATGGCGCGGCCGGTGCGACAGGCGCAGATTCGGCCGATCGCGCGGCCGGCGGCAGAAACCGCGCTCCCCACGCTCCCCACGCTCCCCACGCTAGATGCGACGGCGCTCGCGACGCGTTGGGGCCGGGTCATCGTCTCGCTGAAGACGCCGCAGCTGCGCGCCTCGTGGCTCCGCGCCGAGCTGCGGGCGCTGCCGGTGGCGATGGCCGCCGAGACCCTCGAGCTCGTCTGTGCCGACGCCGACGTTGGACGGTTGCGGGCGACGGCGCTCGTGCATGCGCTCGTCGAGCTGCTTGCCGATCCAGGGCACGACGAGGCCCGGGATGCGCTCCGGGCGGAGGCGCGCGCGCGTCGTCACTTCACCCTCGAGCGGCTCCTTCGGAGACCGTTCGTCGCCAGGTCACAGACGAGCGAGCCGCCGCGCGCAGGGCTCGCCATCGACGACACCGACGAAATTGCGCTCTCTCGCGACGAGCGTGAGGAGCGCAAGAAAGGGCTCCCCGACTATGGCGGGGGCCGGCCGCTGACCCTCGGCGAGCGGAAGTCGATCGCCCGCAATCCATCGCTCGATCTCTTGCCGCGGGTCCTCGCCGATCCGCACCCCGACGTCATTCGCCAGGTCCTCGCCTCGCCGCGGCTCACCGAAGATCTCCTGGTGCGGATGATCACCCGCAGGCCAGGCACCGCCGACGTGCTGAGTGAGGTCGCTCGTCATCCGCGTTGGTGCCAGCGGCCGCGCGTACGTCTCGCGCTGGTGCTGAATCCGGCGACGCCGACGGAGCTGAGCATCGCCAACGTCGCGCTCCTCCGACGGCACGAGCTGGTGATCGTCACCGAGACCCGCGCCCTCCATCCAGCGGTACGCGCCGCCGCGCACGAACGCCACGCGCGCTTGCCGCCCGTTCGTCGGGGACCAGACGGCTCGATGCAGTAGGCGAGAAAGCCTACAAAAACCGAACACCCCGCGGTTTCCCGCAGGGTGCTCGAAGTTACGTTCCCGTTTCGCGCGAGACGATCAGCCGCCAGCGCCGGTGTCGCCGGTGCCCGTGTCGGCGGGGCCGGTCTCACCGCTGCAGTCGTCGGTGCCCGTCGGAGGGGGCGCCGTGTAGATCTCCTTCGGCTCGCCGGTCGGCTTCATCGTGAAGCCGATGGCGATCGAGATCGCGTTGCACTCGACCTTCGGGTCCTGGAGGTTGGGCGCGCCGGAGACGAGGTCGGCCGACTGGGTGAGGGTGGTGACGACCTGATCGTAGGTCGCGTTGCCCGGGCAGATGCCGAACTTCTTGGCGACCGGGGTGAGGGCGTCCTGGAGCTTCTTGTTGTTCATCGCGCCGGCGATGGTGCCGTCGTCGCCGTTCTGCTTGACGGTGATGATGCCGGAGTCGATCGGCAGGCTGATGTCGGCGCCGCTCAGGTTGATGCTGAGGTTGATGGTCTCGGTGCCGAAGTCGCCGCTGACCCAGTAGCCGCCGGAGATGTAGGCCTTGTCGAAGCTGAGCTTCGGCTTGGTGAGGTCCTTGCCGTCGGTGAGCGAGGCGGCGTTGACCTTCCAGATGTCGGCGGCGGTGAACGTCGGCGCGCTCTTGCCGTCGTTGAACTCGTTGGCGATGTAGAGCTTGCCCGGCGCGCTCTGCACGTCGCCGCTGTCGCTCCAGTTGTCGACGCGGAGGATGAGCGTGAACTTGCCGTCGGTGATGGTCTTGGTGACCGCGTCCTCGGCGTCGCTCTTCAGCGACTTGATCGTCTGCATGACGTGTCCGCCGAAGTTGTTGTCGATGCCGTTGTTGCCGTCGACGAGCGTGCCCGAGGGCGAGCCGACGATGCGGTGACAGCTGACGCCCGGGTCGGTGCCGGCGGCGCCGGTGCTCGCCTTGGAGATGTCGAGCGTGGTGTTGCGCTTGTCGAGGTCGTAGCCGTAGTCCTTCCACGCGTTGGAGTCCGCCGTGGTGGTGCCCTTCTTCGTCAGGCCGAGCTTGAGGCCGTTGACGGCGAACCACTTGGTGCCCGAGCCGGTGCCCGCCGTCGGACGGGGAGGGGGCAGGGTGCCCGCGCCGCCAGCGTCGGCACCGGTGCCGCCCGTGTCGGGCGTGTCGCCGGCAGGGCTGCTGCTGCTCGAGCAACCCTGTGCGAGGGACATGAGACCGACGATGCCGGAAGAAAGAAACACGGCGCCGATAAGGGTAGAGCGCTTGATCACGGAGACCTCCTGAAGGACTGCTAGAGATGAAGATCGGAGCGTGCCTCTCGCGTCCCTCGCCTCACCCGCGAAGGTCGTGCGGGGCAATCCGCAGAGCCCGTGAACGCTACCGAACGGCAATGCACTGCGCAATAACGCATCGTATGCCGCAGCGCGTCTAACGCGCGATCGTGTGTGACGATTCTGCACGGCCGAGGGTGAATCGCCGTTCATCGGCCGGTGAAACACGATCTACTTTCCTCCACATCCTCGCCACACGTCGACGGCGCGCGAGCCGTGGTAGGCACCCCTTCGATGGCGTCCGAGTTCGTCCACCTGCACGTGCACTCGCAGTACTCGTTCCTCGACGGCGCGATCCGCGTGAAGGATCTGGTCAAGCGGGCGAAAGATCAGGGCACCACCGCGATCGCGCTGACCGATCACGGCAACATGTTCGGCGCCATCTCCTTCTACAAGGCGTGCAAGGAGGCCGGGCTGAAGGCGATTCTCGGGTGCGAGCTGGCGATCGCGCCGGGCGATCAGAGGGACGCGCGTAAAGATCCGGCGACGGGGCACGGACGACATCTCACCGTGCTCGCGCGCACCGAGGAGGGGTACCGCAACCTCATCTATCTGGTGTCGCAAGGCTACGTCGACGGCAAGTCGAGCGACGGCGTGCCGCGCGTCGACCTCGATCTCGTCTCACAGCGCGCGAAGGGGCTCGTGGCGCTCTCGGGCTGCCTCGGCGGCGTCGTGCCCCAGGCGATCCTCGAGCAAGGGGAAATCGAAGGGCAGCGTGTCGCCGGCAAGCTGAAGGAGATCTTCGATCCGGGGAGCTTCTACCTCGAGCTGCAGGAGCATGGGTTTCCCGAGCAGCCGATCGTCAATGGCCTGCTCCGCGAGCTCGGCAAGAGGCTCGACTTGCCGCGCGTCGCCACCAACGATGCGCACTACGCGTGTCGCGACGACGCCGGTGCGCAGCTCTACCTCTCGTGCATCGGGCAGGGGCGCGTCTACGAGGTGGCGAAGGAAGACCACCACGGCTCGCAGGAGCTCTACCTCAAGTCGCCGCAAGAGATGGCGCTCGCGTTCGCCGACGATCCCGACGCGGTGAAGTCGACGCTGCAGATCGCCGAGATGATCGAGCTGAAGTTGAAGCTCGGCGTCCCCATGCTGCCGAACTTCGAGGTGCCGGCGGGCTCGAGCCTCGACGACTATTTTCGACACGTCTCGCGAGAGGGCCTCGAGCGGCGCTTCTCGGAGTTCGCCCTCGTCGGCAAAGAGGTCGATCGCGAAGGCTATCGCGCGCGGCTCGAGCTCGAGCTCAACGTCATCTGCGGGATGAAATTCCCCGGCTACTTCCTCATCGTCTGGGACTTCATCCGCTACGCGAAAGAGCACGGAATTCCCGTCGGTCCGGGCCGCGGCTCGGGCGCAGGCTCGATCGTCGCCTACGCGCTGCGCATCACCGACATCGATCCGCTGCCGTACAACTTGCTCTTCGAGCGCTTCCTCAACCCGGAACGCGTCTCGATGCCCGACTTCGACGTCGACTTCTGCATGGACAAGCGCCAGCGGGTCATCGAGTACGTCGGGCAGAAATACGGCGCCACGTCGGTGGGGATGATCGCCACGTTCGCCGAGCTGAAGGCGAAGAGCGTCATCAAGGACGTCGGGCGCACGATGGGCGTCTCGCCGGTGGAGACGCAGCGGCTCGCCAACCTCATCCCGATGAAGGCGCCGGGGCAGACGTATTCGATCCCCGAGTCGATCGAGCGCGAGCCGAAGCTGAAGGCGATCATCGAGACCGATCCGAAGATCGCCGAGCTGATCACGCAGGCGACGAAGCTCGAAGGGCTCACCCGGCAAGCGGGCATGCATGCCGCCGGCGTCGTCATCAGCGAAGGGCCGCTGTGGGATCACGTGCCTTGCTTCACCGGGGCCAACGGCGAGCTCGTCACGCAGTACTACAAAGACGACGTCGAGGCGGCGGGGCTCGTCAAGTTCGACTTCCTCGGTCTGAAGACGCTGACCGTGCTCGACATCGCTGATCGGCTCATTAACTCCCGGCCCGACGTCGCGAAGAAGATCGCCGGCGGCGAGCGGCGCTTCGAGCTCGACAAAATCGCGATGGACGACGAGCCGACGTTCAAGCTCTTGCAGAGCGGCGAGACGAAGGGCGTCTTCCAGCTCGAATCGAGCGGCATGCAAGGGCTCTTCAAGGATCTGAAGCCGGAGGGCTTCGAGGACATCGTCGCCGCGGTGGCGCTCTATCGCCCCGGTCCGCTCGGCTCCGGCATGGTGAAGGACTTCGTCGACTGTCGTCACGGTCGCAAGCCGATCACCTCGCTCCATCCGCTGGTCGACGAGATCATCAAGCCGACCTACGGCGTCATCGTCTACCAAGAGCAGGTCATGCAGGTGGCGCAGCTCTTGGCGGGCTACTCGCTCGGCGGCGCCGATCTCCTCCGTCGCGCGATGGGCAAGAAGAAGCCCGAGGAGATGGCGAAGCAGAAGACGACCTTCGTCGAAGGAGCGCTGAAACAAGGCGTCAGCGAGGCCGACGCGGTTCGCATCTTCGAGCTCCTCGAGTACTTCGCCGGCTACGGCTTCAACAAGTCGCACTCGGCCGCATACGGGCTCATCACCTACCAGACCGCGTACCTGAAGGCGCACTACCCGGTCGAGTTCATGTGCGCGTCGATGAGCGCGGACAAAGAGAAGATCGACAAGGTGGTCCGCCTCGTCGCCGAAGCGCGCGCGATGGGCATCACCGTGCTCTCGCCCGACATCAACGAGTCAGGCGTCGACTTCTCGGTCGTCTACGCGAGCCCCCATGGCGACGCGAAGTTCGCCAAGGGCGCGAAGGTGCGCGACAAGCTCGATCCGCGCATTCGCTTCGGCCTCGGCGCCGTGCGCGGCATCGGCGAGGCGGCGATCGAAGCGATTCTCCACGCGCGCGCCGACGGGCACTTCAAAGATCTCTTCGACTTCGCCGCCCGCGTCGACGCGAAGAAGCTCAACAAATCTGTGCTCGAGGCGCTCGTCCACTCCGGGGCTTGCGACGCGATGCTGACGCCACTCGCGGTCACTCGTGCGAGCGCGGCAGCGTCGATCGAGCTCGCCCTCGAGCGCGCCCGTGCGGCGAGCAAAGATCGAGAAGCCGGGCAGTCGAACCTCTTCGGCCTCTTCGCCGCGGCCTCGGTCGGCGCTGGCGGCGGCGGTGGAAAGGCGTCGGCGGGCTCCGGCGACAAATACGTCGAAGCGGCGCCGTGGGATCTCCGCGAGCTCCTCGTCAACGAGAAGAAGGCGCTCGGTTTCTACCTCTCCGGACATCCATTGGATCGTTATGGAAGGCTGCCGTACACGCAGACCGACGCCGTCGCCGACCAAGGCGAGCGGGCCAAGGTCCGCCTCGCCGGCATGGTCGAGGGCTATCGCGAGCGCCCCATGAAGACCGGCGGGAAGATGGCGTTCTTCGAGCTCGAAGACCGGATGGGCCGCATCGAGGTGAAGGTGCGGGCGACGCAGGTCGAGGCGTATGCGGCGGTCCTTTCGAGCGGCGAGCCGATCGTTCTCAAAGGGATGGTCGTCTACGATCGCCGCAACGAGGACGAGGAGGACGCCTCCGAGCCGACGCCGCAGATCCTCCTCGACGAGGCGGTGCTGCTCGCCGACGCGATTCGCTCCGAGACCCGCGGCGTCGCCATTCGCCTGTCGCAGAGCCGCGCGCGCAAGGACCACCTCCTGAAGCTCGCCGAGCACCTCAAGGCTTGCCGCGGCGGTTGTCCGGTGACGCTGACGATCATCCTCGACGACGGCGCCGAGGTGCAGCTCGGGCTCGGCAACGAGTTCCGCGTCGAGCCGAGCGATCCGATGCTCGCCGGCCTCGAACGTCTCTTCGGGGAGAAGGTCGCGGAGCTGCGGACGGCGGGTTAGCTTCGGCAACCGAGCGGAGCGAGATTGACCGAAGCGGCCAAAGTTGCGAAGCAATCTTTGGCGAAACGAAAGCTGCTTCGGCGTGCGGCGGTATCGCCCTCGCCCTCGCCATCGCGGGCCGCAGGTGCTACGTCGCGTCCGCTCATGGGTACGATGACGACTCTTTTTGGATGTGCGGGCGCGCCACGCACGCCGCTCGACACGTACGCCAAGCGGCACGACGTGCTCGAGCTCGATCTTTTCGGCGCCAAGCAGAAGCTGAAGGTCAAGGACGCGACGCTGCGCAAGTGGCGCAAAGAGGCCGGTCCTCGGCTCGCGTTCTCGCTCGTGGCGCCCCCGACGGTGTCGGCGGTGAAGCCCGGTCCTCTGCTCGACGAGGCGCTCGAGCAACTCCTCGAAGCGCAACGCATCCTCCATGCGCGCTTCATTCTTCTGGCGACGCCGGTCGAGGTGACGCCGGCCGCGCTCCCTCGCGAGCGCCTCGCCAAGGTGGTCGATCGCATCCGCAAGGGGCTCGGAGAAGCGGCCGAGCTGACGACCATCGCCTGGCTTCCGCGCGGCGTCTGGGAGCCGGAAGAGGCCGCCGCGTTCGCCCGCAAGCTCGGCGTCGCCCTCGCGGCCGACCCGCTCGCCGATCCGCACGAGCCGTTCTGGGATCGTTCGCTGACGTACATCCGGCTCGTACCGGTCGGGGGTCGTGGGGCGCTGCCGCCGTCGCGTCTCCGCGCGATCGCCGATCTCCTCGCCGCCTCGCACAAAGACGTCGAGGCCGCGAAAGGCGCAGCGGTGGAGCGCGTCGTCATCGTCACCACGCCGCGCGCCTCGGCCGATCTCAAGCGGCTGCGCACGTTGGTGAAGCAGCTCACCGGCGCCACCGAGCGTGGTGGCGGACGCATCATCTCGCCGCGTGGCCGCACCGCTGCGTCTTTGCTCGAGGAAGAGGAGTAGACGTCATGGCCGGCGCATGCGCGTCCACGCACGCCGAGGCTGCGCACGCTGCGAGCCAAGCGATGCTCGCCGAGCCGGGTGAGCCGCCCGGTACCGCGGTCGATGGACTCTGCGCGGGAATTCTCGCCCTCGCGGCGACGCACCCGAGCGTGCTCCTCGGCGCTGGCACCATCCTCCTCGGGGGGATGGGCGAAGGACAATTGGCCATCGACGGACGCGCACGTCAGCCGGGGCTCGGCGCGCAACGTCCCCGCGGCTTCACCGACGGACAGCCGATTCCCGATGGCGCACGCGTCGCCGCGCCGACGCTCCCTTCGGCGATCGTCTTGGCGCACGCCGGTCGTGGCGAGCGCACGCTGACGCATCTGTCGCGCATCGCCCTCGCGTCGGCCTCGCAGTCGGCGTCGGTGCCGGCGAATCGCGGCGAGTCGATCCGCGCCTTCGGACGGGAAGGCTCGAACTTCCTTCGCGGTGGCGGAATTCGCAGCGCGCTCCTCGCCGCGACGGCCCGCTCGCGTGGCGGCATGCTCACCGAGGGCGATCTCGACGGCGCGCACGGCGAAGTCGTTGCCGCGCGCACCATGGAGCGAGGCAAGCGCTCGTTCTCCATCGCTCCTTGGTGCGTGCTCGATGGCGGACTGGACGGCGGACTCGGAGCCGACGCGCCGAGCGAGCCTCTCTCCGTCATCGTCGTCGCCGATGCGCGCGGTGCCCTCGCGATCGCCGTCGTCCTCGTCCCCGCGCTCGGCATTTCCCTCGATGAAACAGGCCTCATCGCGCCGCTCCTGGCCTCTCCGGTGATGCGCGGCGTGACCCGCGAGGCGCCGGCGAGCATCATCGCAGTGCCGGCGCCGATCGCCACCGCCAAGGGGCTCGCGGTGGGTGTCACGGGTGGCTCGCCCGCTGCGTTCGCGGCGCTGCTCGGGGCCCTCGGCGACGACAGCGTGCTCTTGGAAGATGCGTGCAAGGCGGCCCGTCCGTCGCCCGGTGGTCGCGTCGTCGGCGTCTTCGTCGATGGTTCGAACGCACGTGCGTTGCGCGCCAGTTGACGATTTTATTCAAATAGTGCTCCTGATCGCCCGCGCGGCCCCGTCCAGTGATGGACATGTGGGCGCGCTTCACTATTCTGCGCGCCCATGACGATCTCGCTCACTTCGCGCGCCCAGCGTACCGGTCTCATCCTCGGTGGAGGCTTCCTCCTCGCGACGCTCGCCGGCGGCTGCGACAGCTGCAAGAAGAAGCCGTCCGACAACGGCTCGAAGATCGACAAGCCGAAAGACACGCCGAAGGTGAAGACGGCCGACGAGGTCCCGGCGCCCGCCGACATGGTCGGCGAGATCGCGTTGAAGGATCCCGAGGCGGTCGCCAAGCGCGTGATCGACGGCGCTGGCTTCGCCGCCGAAGTGCCCGGCTCGCCGTGGGACAAGCTCGTCTCGCTCGTGCCCGACGCCAACGCCGGAAAGGCCCTCCGCGCGATCGACTCGCACGCCGGCATCGCCGCTGCGTTCACCTTCAAGTTCGCGCCGGGCGAGAAATTCCACGTCATCGCCGCTGCCAAGCTGAAGGACGCGGAGCTCGCCAACATGGCGCTCGGCGCGGCCTCGAAGGGCGGCGAGCTGAAGTCGTGGGATTCGAAAGTCCTCGAAGGTCCCGTCTACGAGGTGCCGGGCTCGGCGCAGTTCGCCGTCTATGGCGAGCTCATCTTGTTCGCCGACGCGCGTGACTCGCTCGAAGCGGCTGGCAAGTACGTCGCCTTCAAGGCGACCAAGGCTGGAGCTCTCACGCACGACCTCACGTTCCACGTCGCCACCGACTCGATGGGGCCGGTGCTGCAGAAGCTCGGGACGCAGGGTTGGGCGAGCGTCGCCACGGCGGTGCCGCCGTCGATCAAGACCGATCTCGATCCGATGGTCGCGCCGTTCCTCCAAGGCGTCGCCGACATGGGCGCGCTCGACGCCACCACCGACATCGACGGCAAGGTCGCCAAAATCGACAGCAAAATGGCTGCGAAAGGCACCTTCGGCACCTGGCTCGGCGCCTATCCGGTCGGCGACGCCAACGCGCTCCTCAGCGCTCCCAAGGGCGACAGCGCGTCGCTCCTTCGTTATCCCGACGGCCTCGGCAAGCTCATCATCGACGGCGTGATGTTGACGTTCCTCCGGAGCAGCCCCGGCGGAGCGGCCGGTACGCTTCCTCCCGAGGTCAGCGATGCGCTGAAGCAGGTCGAAATCCTCGGCAAGGCGATGGGTCACGAGCTGGTGATGACCAACAAGGGCTCCGGTCCTTCGCAAGAGATGTTCATGCGCTTCGATCTCGGCGATCCCGCCGCGGCCAAGGGCGCCATGAGCACGCTCGAGAAGATGGGCTTGAAGGCGCTCGAAGGCGCGTCGAAGGGCGCGTCGACCAAGCCGCCGGCGCCGAAGGTCACGCCGTACAAGAAGTTCGGTGCCGAAGGCGAAGAGGTCGAAATCACGGCCGGCGGCGCGGGCATCGGGGGAATGACGTTCCACCTCTTCTGGGCGGTGCGCGGCTCGTACCTCTACCTCGCCTACGCCACGGGCTCGTTCACCCTCCTCGATGCTGGGATCGATCCCGCGTCCACCGCGACCGTCGGCAACGACGCCACCGCGAAGGCGAAGATCGCCAGCTTCCCGACCAAGGGAGTGATCAGCGCGTCGTACGGTGACAATTGGTCGTTCAGCGGTCTCGGGATGCTTGGTCTTGGTGGCAGCGCGCCTCCGAAGGCAGCGGGGCCGGGGGTTCCGCTTTGGTCTTACTCGGTCGTCGACAGCACGAGCTCGAGCGGGAAGGCGGAGATTCCGCTGACGTTCATCGGGGATTTGGGCCGGTTTTATTACAATTTGCTGATGATGATGGGGTCGCCGCCTCCGCCGTATTGAGGGGTATCGAGGGGTCTACGACGGAGTGAGTGGTCGTGAAGCCCATCCCGCGGGGTGGGCTTCTTCGAGCCTCGAGCGGCGTCGCCGCGCTCATCGGTCCTCTTGCAACCACGCTCGGAACAGGACCTCGAGCTCCCCGTCACTCGCCTCGCGGTGACGTGCCCGAAGCTGCGCCCGCTCGAGCGCGAAGCCGTCCGCCATCAGCGCGAAGGTCTGCCGGGCGCCTCGCTCCATCCGCAGCAGCGCCGTAGCGTACGTGTAGCTGCAGCAAGAGCTTGGGAGCGGTCGGCGAGAGGTCGGGAGGCCCGCTTCAGCTCTTCCGAGGCGTTGGCGAATGCTTGGCGGTCATCCTTCAGCTTTGAAGAACGAGCTGCGTGAGCTTGGGCGAGGCTGCCGAGAGCTCGAGGACGATGGGAGAGTATTCGGCGACGACCCCGAAGCATTCGCCGGCCGCGGGTGAGTGCTGGGCGCAGCTTCCGTGGCCATCGAGGAGGAGCCGCCCATCCAAAGAGGAATCGGCGAAAGGCGTCGTCGTGGTCATGCCAGTGGGTCGGATCGGCCTCCACCGCGCGGATGCGATCAACACGCCGGAGGTCGCGCAAGAGATCCTCGCGCGCGGCGACGCCGACAGGTCTCGATGGCTCGGCCACTCCTCGCCGACGCCGACTTCGTCAACAAGGCCACCGCGGAGCGCGCCGACGAGACCAACACCTGCATCGCCTGCGTCATCGCCTGCGCTCGCGTCGGTCGGCGCCACCACGTCGAGGCGCCCCCCGCAGCTCGCGGTCCCGAACGCGCCGAGGATGGCATAGAACGACGCGCACACGCGGCGAGAGCTCTCCGCGCACGCGGTTGTCACGTTGCCCAAAGTCCGGCGAGCTCCAACGCCACACTCTGGAAGGGTTCCGCCCGCACGCTCGCTTCGTCGCGAAACACGCCGACCAAGCGCCAGCTCGCGCCATCGCGACGAAACACCTCGAGCGTTCGCACGATCGGATCGACCAGCCAAACGTGCCCGACCTCCTCACGCGCGTAAATCGGCATCTTTACCGCCCGATCGATCGCCGCGGTCGACGGCGAGAGCACTTCGCACACCCAATCGGGCGCGAGCTCGAACGCCGCAGTGTCTGGCAACACGGGCATGCGCTCGCGGCGCCAACCTGCGAGGTCGGGAACGACCACATCGACGCCGAGATGCAGCTCGGGCTCGTCGAGAAGGAGCCATCCACCGGGCCCGCCCTTGCCGCGATCGAACGGTCCGTCGAGCTCGGCGCCGAGTCGACTCGACGCCCGCGCATGTAGCGCCGCCGGCCGCGGATGCGTGATGAGAACGCCCTCGAGGATCTCGGCGACGAGGTGCTCGGGCACCGCGCGGAGGTCGTCGTGAGTGGCAGCGCGTTTGGCCGGAACGCCCATGGTTGGAAGTGTATCGCGAGAGGACTGGTCGTCACCACGCAACCGCTCCGAGGTTGCACGCGACGCGACGCTCCGCTTGGCTGCCCGCTTCTACGGCTTCAAGGCGGGGAGATGAGCTCGTCCTGAGATGTCTCCGACACGTGCGCGGCCCAGCACCAGCCGTACGCCGTGCAGACATGGCTCTTCTCGCAGTCGGAGTCGCTACCGACGCGGCACGAAGTTTCGCTCGCAACGCACTCGCCGCGCTGCTTGCAAGGAAGCGTACAGTCCTTGAGGTTCTCCTCGAGGTGCCGTTCTCCGTGGCCTTGCACTGGCCGAGGACGATGAAGTGATCGCCATTCCACCAGTCCTCGAGGGCGTCCGCGAAGGGTTCGACGTGCCACGTCGGGATGGCGTGGCAAAGCCCTGACTCTTTGCACCGCGGCTTCGCTCTCGATTCCCGAGCTCGCCGAGTGCAAGTTGACCAGCACCCCGCCGGGAGACGTCAACCGCACGGTGGCGATGCGTCCCCGCGTCTCGTGCTCGATGAGCGCCTTGATCTCGTGGCGAGCCGCGCGAAGATCGCGCACGAGCCCTTCGACGGCAGCGTCGCCCGGAACGGCGATGGCGACGTCGACGTCGCGGGTGAAGCGCACTTCGCCGCGAATCGGGGCTGCCAGACCGCCGACGAGCGCGAACGGAACCTGCAATCGTCGCAGGTGCGCCGCGAGCTCGGCCAACGCCTCGAGCGGCGTCGCCGCGCACCGAACTCGAGTTCGTTGACGACCACGGAGAGAGTGGCGTAAGCGCGCGGTTGAAAAGTGCTGCGAGAGCTTTCCGCGGAACGGGTCAATCTCATAAACCTCACAGCCACTGCCCGCTTGGTGGGAGTCGACACTCCCGAGCGACGCGTCGAGCGCATGCCTCTTGCCACTCCCCCCAAACCCTGGCTCCCTCTCCCCATGCTCCGCCTCCCGCACGCCGCACTCACCCCCCTCGTCCTCGCCCTCACCGCGCTCTCCCTCTCCTCTTGCGACAGCTGCAAGAAAAAGCCCGACACCGACGAGGTCAAAAAGGACAAGAGCAAGAAGCAGGTCGACGTCGTCGACGCTCCGGCGCCGCCCGATCTCCTCTTCGAGATGACGGTCAAAGACCCGGACGCGCTCGTGAAGCGCGCGGCCGATGCGGGGGGCTTCGCCAAGGAGGTCGGCGCTTCGCCCTGGGAAACGCTCGTCGCGACCATCTCCGACAAGGAGTCGCAGAAGATGATGCACGCGTTGGCGGAGCATGGATCGATGGCCATGGTCCTCACGGGGAAGCCGGAAGATCTCCTCGACGATCACAAGTGGAGCAAGGAGACGGTCGGCTTCGTGGCGGTCGCGCACGTTCGAGACGGTGAGCTGGCGCGCGCTGGGCTCGACGCGGCGGTCGGGAAAAAGGGCCTCAAATCGCACCCGGCGAAGGGCTTCGGCGGGACGGTCTACGAGCTCGATCGCGACTTCGTCTTCGTCGTCGTCGACGACATGATCATCGGCGCCGACGCCGAACGGCACCTCGAAGCCTCGGGCCCGTACGCGATGGCGCTCGCGCGCAAGGGCGATCGACTCGATCACGATGCCATCGCCCGCATCACCACCGCGAGCTTCGCGGAGAAGGCCGAAGAGGCGGCGCTGGCGGCGTGGTCGAAGACGATGAAGGACGATCCCCCTCCGGGCGCGACCGCGGCGCCGACGGACGCGATCGTGCGCACGCTGGTGACGGCGATGAGCGATCTCGGCGACGGCACGCTCACGCTCGACATCCAGGGCAACGAGCTGGTCGTGGACGGCAAGGTCGTCACCAAGGGCGAGCTCGCCAAGTTCCTCGGCGCGTGGCCGACGGGCGACTCGACCACGCTCCTCACGATGCCAGTCGGCGCGGCGGGCAGCAGCCTCTATCGCTTCCCCGACGGGCTCGGGCCGGTGATTTACGCGTGGATCGATCAGAGCCTGGCCAGCGGCATCAAGCTGAAGCCGACCGAGATCGCCGACGTCAGCAAGTACGTGCGCGTCCTCGGCAAGTCGCTCGGGCACGAGCTGGCGATGACCGGCGACAGCACGTTGGGCCTTGGCATGAGCATGGGTGCGATGGGTGGCAAGCCGTCGCTCGAGTACTTCTTCCGCGTCGAGCTGAGCGATCCGGCGGCGACGAAGGACGCGGCCAAGCACCTTCGTGAGCTCTTCACCGCGGCGATGACCGGCACCTACGATCCGAAGGTCAGCGCCGCGCCGTACACCAAGTTCGGCGCCGAGGGCGAGCTGCTCACGCTCGTCGACAAGCCGTGGACCCCGCCGCCGGGGAGCTCCTACAAGCCGACGCCGATGCCCGACAGCACGTTCATCTGGGCGGTGCGCGGCTCGTATCTCTATCTCGACGTGTGCGCCTTCTGCGCCGCGACCCTCGACGTCGTCGCGCTCGATGCCGCGGCCAAGGGGAAAATCGGCGACGACGCCGCGCTCAAAGCCAAGCTGGCGACCTTGCCGACGAAGAACGTGGCCTGGGCCTTCGACGCCGACATGACCACCACCTTCACCAGCATCTCCACCGCGATGGGCACCGCTCCGCCAGGGAAGTTGCCGCCTGTCACTGGCTACGTGCTTGCCGCCGAGCAGGGCGTCGAGGGTCACGTCTCGATGCCCGCGCAGCTCATCGGCGCTGGCGTGCGCGCGTACTTCCGCGCGATGTCACCAAGCAGCGCCTATCCCGCGCCGCTCGGTACCGGCACGAGCATCACGGGCCCGATCGGCATCCCGCCGGAGGCTGTCGAAACGGCCGTGCCGCCGCCCGCGCCGAAGCCAATGCCGAAGCCGAAGTGAGTCAACGTTGCAGCACCACCTTGCCGAACGCCTCGCGACCCTCGAGAGCGCGGTGAGCGGCTTGCGCGCCCTCGGCGGTGAAGGGCAGCACGCGATCGACGATTGGCCGCAGCGCGCCCTCTTCGATCAAGCGAAGTACGGGAAATAGAGCCGATTTCGAGCCCATCGTGCTGCCGAGGATCTCGAGCTGGCGGAAGAAGACGTGGCGCAGATCGATCGGTGGCTTGGCTCCTGCGGTCGCGCCGCAGGTGACGAGTCGGCCGCCGTTGGTGAGGGCGAGGAGGCTCTTCTCGAAGATCTCGCCGCCGACGTGCTCGATGACGACGTCGACGCCGCGCTTGCCGGTGAGGCGCTTCACTTCGGCGACGAAGTCTTGCTTCGAGGTGTCGATGAGCTCTTCGGCGCCGAGCTCCCGCGCGCGTTCGAGCTTCGCCGCAGACGTCGACGTCGCGATCACCCGCGCGCCGAGCATCTTCGCGATTTGAATGGCCGCCGTGGAGACGCCCGATCCAGCGGCATGCACGAGCACCACGTCGCCGCGCTTCACCTGCGCCTTGTCGACGATCATCTGCCAAGCGGTGAGGAAGACGAGCGGAATGGCCGCCGCTTCGGCCGCCGAGAGCCGTGACGGACGCGCCAGCAAGTTGGCGTAAGGGACGTCGACCCAGGCGCCGTAGCCGCCGTGCGTGTGCTCGCCGAGCATGCGGTACTGACGACAGAGATTGTCGCGACCGCGCAGGCACGCCTCGCACGCGCCGCAGGAGACGCCGGGCGAGAGGATGACTTTGTCGCCGACCTCCCACTTGGTGCCGGGCGGACGCGGACCCTGGCCGAAGGCTTCGATGACGCCGGCGATGTCCGAGCCGAGCCGATGCGGGAGCGTCAGCTTGATGCCGGGGAGCCCACGGCGCATCCATAAATCCAGGTGATTGAGCGCGCAGGCTTCGACGCGCACCCGTACGTGCGACGGCGGCGGTACGGCCGGAACGTCGACCTCCATCTCGACCAGGACCTCGGGACCGCCATGCGTGGGGAAGGCGATCGCGTGCATCTTCGTCGTGTCGGCCTTGTCGGTCTTCGCGCTCGTCTCGGCCTTCGCGTCGATCGGGTCCATGCAGCGTTCTTAGGTTTGGCCCTGTCTTACCGCAAGCACGCGTCGTGATAACGTTCGCGCGATGGCGATGACCTCTCGAGTCTCTCGAGTCTCTATGTGCGCGCTCGGCCTCGTCGCTCTGGTCGGGCTCGTCCCGCTCGCGTGCGGAGGGGGTGGCAACGCGCCGCCGAAGACCGTGACGCCGGTGGCGAGCACGAGCATCGAGGTCACGCCGAAGCTCGGTCCGGAAGATCGCTCGCCCGTGTCGGCGCCGCCGGGGCTCGTCGTCCAGCTCCACCTCGGCCCGCCCAAGGCGTTGGCGAAGGCGCTCAAGAGTTACTTTCCGACCCATGCCGCCGAGCTCGATGCGCGCGTGCTCATCGGCAACCTGCTCGGTGCGCCGATCTTGGCGCAGCTCGTCGATCTCAACGCACCGATGGATGCCGCGCTGGCGCTCCCCGGCGCGGGCGTCCACTACGCCTATGCGTTTGGCGTCGAGGACGATCCGCAGCTGGAAAAAAGGCTCTCCGGCGTCTTCAATGTCGAGCCGCGCGATGGCGGCGTGCGACGTCTGGTGCCCGCGCGGACGAAGATGGGGAGCGACCCCGACGCCGGTCGATTCGATGGCGACTGTTGGATCGCGCCCTCGCTCGGGGTCACCAAGTATCGGCTGCTCTGCACCGCCGAGCCGATCGAGCTCGGCCATCTCGCGGCGCTCGGTCCGTGGCTGGCGCGCGGGGTGACGCAGAAGACCTTCGCCAATTCCAGCGTCCACCTCGAGGTCGAGCTCGCCACGGTGAAGAAGCTCTTCGACGACGAGCTCCGCCGCGCGCACGCCGATCTCGCCTCCGAGCTCTCCCGCAACGTCGACATCCATCGCGCCGAGCTCGACAAAGTGCTCGATCGTCTGACGGTGTCGACCGTCGACGAGGCCTTCGACTTGGTCTCCGATCTCGACGGCCTCGTGCTCGACGCCATGCTCGACGACGCGGGCGCGAAGGGCTCGTTCGGGCTCAATTTCGGCAACACCACCTCGTGGATCGCCAAGGCCGAGCTCGCTGCCGCCGAAGGTGCGACCAGCCCGCCGGCAGGCCTCGGCAAGCTCCCGTCCGACGGCGCGTGGTCGGTGTGGTTCGCCAACGGCGGTCCGAGCTCGGATGCGTTGGTGGTCCCGGTGCGCGATGCGCTCCTCAAGCTGACCGAAGCCGCGGCGATCGATTTTTCGCTCCCGCCGAAGGATCGCGACCTCGCGCTCGAGGTCGTTCGCCTCGTGTTTCCTCGCGCCGCCGACACGTTCGGCACCGTCGGTAGGCCAAAAGACAAGACGGACAAGACGACGATCGCCGACGACGGCAAGCTCTACGGCTTCCTTCAGACGCTCGCGAAGGTCGCCGGCGGCTCGAGCTTCAGCCTCACCGTCGAAGCACGCGAAGCGAAGGGCTCGACCGATCTGGTGAAGGCGATGAGCGCGCTGCTCTCGCGCCCGTCGGTGCTCGCGATGGTGAAGGCGCTGTCGGGCGATCGCGTCGTGATCGAGACCAAGGCGCAGCCGTTCAAGGGCAAGGAGTTGAAAGACTTGCCGAAGGGCAGCTACGCCGAGACCCTCGAGCTCGCGCTCTATGCGCTCGACATGCCGACTTATGCCAAGGTCGAGGCCGAGCCGGCCTCAGGGCCTCCCACCGGCAAGCCCGAGCCGAAGCCGACGACGAAGAAAAAGCCCGATCCGGCGGAGAAGAAGGCGCTCGTCACGCGCTTTCTGCGCAACGCGATCGTCGCCCCCGACGGCGCGCGCACGTGGGTGGCGACCTCGAACAACGAGCCGATGGTCGACCTGATCGCGCGGCTCGTTCCTGCGCTCGGCGGCAAAGCGAAGGTGACCTGGGCAGAGAAGCCAGGCTTCGATCTCCTCGCCGGCAGCGCGGCCGGACCGGCGACGAGTGGCGCTCTCTTCACGCTCGAAGGCTTGGCCAACGCGATCGCGCCTCGAGATGCGGCGACCTGGCTGACCTCGCTCCCCGACTCCGGCGCCGGCGTCCTCGTCGTTCGCACGAGCGCGACCAAGACGGGCCAAGGCGGCTCGGCAACGACCAGCTTCGCGGTGCCACGTGACGCTCTCGCGGCGATGGGTGGCGCCGTCGACAAGTTCTGGCGCTGGATTTTCTAAGCGAAACGAGAAAATTTCATGGAGGCGCCTTACTCCGGCGTCTTCACCATCAAGACGTCGATTTTCAGGAGCAGGCCACCGGCGCCGGCGTCGACGTCTTGGTCCCACGGGAGATACCCGTCGGCCTCGATGGTGACGCGGTGCTTGCCCGGGGGCACGCCGACGCCGCGTTCGGCGACGAGCTTGAGCGAACCGACCGGCACGTCGTCGATGGTCACCTTGGCGTGCGCAGGCGCCGCGGTGGCCGGAAAAAAGCGCAAATGCGACGTCGGAGGCTGGCTCGCCGCGCACGCGCCCAAAGCGAGCATGCCGCCGAGCATGCTGGCGAGGACGAGTTGGCGCATCGACGTCACGGGCACCGGCTCACTCCCACTCGATGGTCGCCGGCGGCTTCGACGAGATGTCGTAGACGACGCGGTTGATGCCCTTCACCTCGTTGATGATCCGCGTCGAGACCTTCGCCAGGAGCTCGTAGGGCAGCTTCGCCCAGTCGGCGGTCATGCCGTCGGTGGAGTGCACGGCGCGCACGCAGGCGGTCTCGTCGTAGGTGCGCTCGTCGCCCATCACGCCGACGCTGCGCACGGGGAGGAGCACGCAGAACGATTGCCAGAGCGAGTCGTAGAGACCGGCGGCGCGCACCTCGGCGTCGAGGATGCTGTCGGCCTTGCGGAGCCGTTCGAGGCGCGGCTCGGTGACCTCACCGAGGCAACGAATCGCCAGGCCCGGTCCGGGAAAGGGCTGACGCCAGATGAACGTGCGCGGCATGCCGAGCGCTTCTCCGGCGGCGCGCACCTCGTCCTTGAAGAGCTCGCGGAGCGGCTCGACGAGCTTCATCTTCATCTTCTCGGGGAGCCCGCCGACGTTGTGGTGGCTCTTGATGACCGCGCTCGGTCCCTTGAAGGAGACGCTCTCGATGACGTCCGGGTAGAGCGTTCCCTGCACGAGAAAACCGGCCTCTTCGGTGCCGGCGCTGGCGGAGATTTTCTTCGCCTCGGCGTCGAACACCTCGATGAAGACGCGGCCGATGATCTTTCGCTTCTGCTCCGGATCGGTGACGCCGACGAGCGCGTCGAGGAACGGCTTGCGCGCGTCGACGGCGACCAGCTTGGCGTGGAAGTTCTCTTTGAACATCGCCTGCACTTGCTCGAACTCGCCCGTACGGAGGAGCCCGTTGTCGACGAAGATGCAGGTCAGGCGATCGCCCAGCGCGCGGTGACAGAGGACGGCTGCGACCGACGAATCGACGCCGCCGGATAGGCCGCAGATGGCGTGCGCTTTCGGACCGACCGCTTGGCTCACGGCAGCGATGGCGTCTTCGACGAACGAGCCGGGCGTCCACGTCGGCGCGAGGTGCGCGACGTCGAAGAGGAACGCCGCGAGGATCTCCGACCCGCGCGGCGTGTGCACGACCTCGGGGTGGAACTGGATGCCCCAGATTTTTCGAGCCTCGTCGCCGACCGCGCAGAAGGGCGTGTTGCCGCTGGTGCCGAGCGTTCGGAAGCCGCTCGGCATGGAGACGATTTTGTCGCTGTGGCTCATCCAGACGTCGATCGATTCGCCCTTCGCGAAGCGATGGAGGACGCCCTCCGGGTGATCGATGTTCACGCTCGCCGAGCCGTACTCGCGGGCCTCCGAGCGTTCGACCTTGCCGCCGAGCGCGTGGGCGACGAGCTGGAGCCCGTAGCAGATGCCGAGAATGGGAATGCCGAGTGAGAAGAGCTTCGGATCGACCTGCGGCGCGCCCTCACCGTAGACGCTGGCGGGGCCGCCCGAGAGGATGATGGCCGACGGCTTCAGCGCTTCGACCTTCGCGAGGCCGGCTTCCGGCGAGGCGATGGTGCAAGGGTGAATCTCGCAGTAGACGCGCTGCTCGCGCACGCGGCGGGCGATGAGCTGGGTGTACTGCGAGCCGTAATCGAGGATGAGGACGAGCTCGCGCGAAGCCGACATGGGCAGGGGAGGTACGGCGCCTGCCGCTGGGGATCAATGCGCTGAATGCGCGTGTTCGCGCGTCCTGCTCAATGCGCAGTGGGAACCGGTGAGAGACGCCCGCCGAGCGAGAGCTTCGCGGTCCAACGCATGATGGGCTCCGCCGACTTGGCGCGACCGGCGAACACCTCTTCGACGTGCTCGAGCACACGCTCGCGGATGTGCTTGGCGAAGAAGGCACCCGCCTCGGGCGTCGCGTGGTGGGGGCGTCCGGTGTAGCCGGGGAAGGGACGGAGCGCGTGCCAGCCGAGCCCGAAGGCCATCAGCTCGAGCTCTTGCGCGAACCCGCTCGCACCCGTGAGCCGCGCGATGCGTGCGAGGCGCGAGAACGTGGGAATCGGCTTGATTTCCGGGCACGGCGGAAGATTTTTGCAAATCTCCACGGAGACCGACTCGGGCGCGTAGTGCATCGCCACCGAGGTCTCGAAGAAGCCGGCGTGGAAATCTTGCGGCAGGTTCTGAATCATCGTCTTGCGCTCGGCCTCGTCCTCGATGCCAGCGAAGGCGCCGGCGTAGGGACCACCGTCGCTGCGCAACATCTCGCGGGTCAGCAAGTTGAACGGCGCCACCGCCGCGACGCCTTGCGCACGAAGCAACTCGACGCCCGCCTCGATCGCCATGTTGTGCAACGGCTGACCGTGGAAGGTCATCAAGACCACGCGCTTGGCACCGAGCTCGGCGATCGCGCGACAGGCCTCTTTGATCATGCCGACGGCGACGGGAAAGGGCGTGATGCGCGACCCGATGCCCGGCGTCGGCTCGACGCCAATCTCCAAGTCGTCGGCCTCGAGCAGCGGCCAATCGGGGTGTTTTTTCACCAGATCGTCGTGCAGCTCGCGAACGACGCCGAGGCTGCAGAGGCGATCGTTGTGCAGCGAGAGATGCGGCCCGTGGTACTCGACCGGGTTGATCAGGAGATAGACGGGGGCTCCCGTCTCGAGCGCGGCGCGCGCCTGCGCGTGCGGGAGGTCGAACAGCTTGGGCATCGCGCGGGGCTATAGCGCAAGTGCCGCAAGGGCGTCAGTGCGTCAGTGCCGCGAGCACGTCCGTACGTCAGTGCGTCCCGCTAGCGCTTGGCCACGCGCTGCTTGGCTTCGCTGACGAACTCGTAGCGTCCGAGCTCGCGCTGGCGGCTCGAGTCGGTCTTGCTGCGCGGGGGCGGCGGCTTCGACGAGGAGATGTCGTCGTCGAGCCCCACATGCGGCGAAGCAGCCCGACGACCCGTCGTCGGAGACGACGAGCGCGCTTGCGCTTGCGGCTGCGATGGCGAGGGCGAGGAAGGGGAGGGCGCCGGGGCCGAAGAGGACGGCACGTCGATGGGCGCGCTCGGCGGCATCGTCTCGGCGTTGGCGTCGATCGCACGGGTCGCGCGTGTGTGCGTGTGACGGCCCGAGGAAGGCGCAGGCGCCGGAGGTTCGGTGGTGAAGGTCGGGAGAGGAGGTGGCGCCGGAGGTGGCGCCGTGAACGCCTGTGTGCGGCCGGTGCGCGTGCTGCCACCATCGACGCGACGCCGGAGCCCGTCGAGCTCGCGCGAGATGCGGGCGATCTCGTGCTCGAGGCGTTCGATCTCGGCGAGGACTTCGGCGTTCTTCGTAGCCATCTCGTTGCGCGCCCTCTCGTGGCTTTGGCCCCCCAAAGACATCAACGCGAAACGGTCTCCTCGGGAGCGCTCGTCCATGTGCAGGGCAGCATGGCGAGGGCTCGTCGGGATCTGGAAGTGCCGAGTTTCAGCTGCCGCGGCTCATCGGTCGAGCGAATCCGCAGGAAATTCCGTCCCGCGGAAGATATCGTCCGCGGTTCGCCAGTGATTCATGGGCTTCCATCGCTTTTTGGGCAAGGAAGAGCGAAGGAAACCCTCAATTTCTCTGCTCGTTCGCGAGCCTCACGACGTCGCGCTTCAAGCGAAGCGGGCGTACAGCTCGCCGATCGCTTGATCGAGCTTCGACACTTCGGTGCCTCCGGCTTGCGCCATGTCGGGGCGACCACCGCCGGAGCCGCCGACCATGGCCGCGAGAGGACGGATGAGCTCGCCCGCTTTGAAGCGTGACGTCAGGCCTTTGCTGACGGTGAGCACCAGCTGCGCCTTCGGTCCGATGGCGGCGCCGACGAGGACGATCGACTCGCCGAGCTTGTCGCGGAGTTGATCGGCGAGCTCGCGGATGGCGCCGACGTCCGGGAGATCGACGCGCACGGCGAGCGCCTTGAAGCCGTCGAAGGCGCGCGCGGAGGCGAGCATGCCCTCGATGCCACCACCACTCGAGCCACCGCCGCCTCCGACCTGGCCGAGGGCGATCTTCTTCTCGAGCTCGCTGAGCTTCTTCTCGAGCGCGCGTTGATCGGCGAGGAGCTTCTCGACCTTCGCGAGCGCAGTGGTCTCGTCGGCAGCGAGCGCGCGAAGAATGGGCGCAAAGGCGCGATCGTGGGCGCGTGCTTCGCGGAGCGTGTTGAGCCCGGTGAAGCCCTCGACGCGACGCACGCCGGCGGCGATCGCCTTGTCGGCGGCGACGCGGAAGAGCCCGATGTCACCGGTGCGTCCGGCGTGGGTCCCGCCGCAGAGCTCGACCGATTTGTATCGACCCGCGTCCATCGTCAGGACGCGCACCGTGTCGCCGTATTTCTCTTCGAAGATGGCCATTGCGCCCGACTTCTTCGCCTCGTCGATGGCCATCACCTGCGTCTTCACCTCGGCGTTGGCGAGGATCATCTCGTTGACGACGTCTTCGATCTTCTCGATCTCATCGGTCGTCAGCGTCTTGCCGTGCGCGTAGTCGAAGCGCAGGCGATCGGGTCCGACCAGCGAGCCCTTCTGCTGCACGTGCTCGCCGAGGACATGACGAAGCGCGAAGTGGAGGAGGTGCGTCGCCGAGTGATTGCGCCGGGTGGCGGCGCGCTTTTCGTGATCGACCTCGACCTCGACCTCTTGGCCGACCTTCAGCTGACCGTTGGCGAGGCGACCGTGATGAAAGTAGACCGCGCCGGTCGGCTTCTGCGTATCGCGGACGACGAAGATCGAGTGGGGCGCACCATCTTTGCCGATCTCGCGAATCTCGCCGCGGTCGCCGACCTGTCCGCCTGCCTCGGCGTAGAACGGCGTGTGACGGGTGACGAGTTCGCCCTCGTCGCCGGCAGCGAGCGCCTCGACGGAGGCGCCGCCCTTGAGGATGGCGACGATCGTGCTTCTCGCCGTCTCGGTGCGATAGCCGAGAAATTCGGTCGATCCGACCTTGTTGGTGATTGCCTTGTAGGCATCGCCGACCGCGGCGTCACCGACCTTGGAGCCGGCGCTGCGGGCCTTCGCCGCCTCGAGCTCGGTCTTGTAGCCCCACTCGTCGACCGAGAAGCCGCGCTCGCCGCAGATCACCTCGGTGAGATCGAGAGGGAAACCGTAGGTGTCCGAGAGCTTGAACGCCGCCGCGCCGGGGAGCACCTTCGACGTCTGCACCGCAGGCTGCGCCAGATCTTCGTCGAGAATTTTCAGGCCGCGATCGATGGTCTGGCGGAAGCGAACTTCTTCGGACTCGGCGACGTTGAGGATGGTCTCGCGACGATCGCGCAGCTCGGCGTAGTCGACGCCCATCATCTCGATCACGCGGTCGGCGACGAGATGGAGGAAAGGCTTCTCGATGCCGAGCCGGTGTCCATGGCGAATCGCCCGGCGCATCACGCGGCGGAGGACGTATTCGCGATCGGCGCGGTCGGGGAAGATGCCCTCGGCGATGAGGAACGCGGTGGTGCGCGCGTGGTCGGCGATGACGCGCATCGAGACGTCGTCGTCGGCCATGCTGCCGCCGTACTTCTTGCCGGAGATCTCCGCCGCGCGATCGACGAGGGCGCGGAGCAAGTCGGTCTCGTAGTTCGAGGTCACGCCTTGGACGACGCTGGTGATGCGCTCGAGGCCCATGCCGGTGTCGACCGACTGCGCAGGGAGAGGCTTGAGCTTGAAGACGTCGGTCTTCTCGTCGTAATCGAACTTCTCGAACTGCATGAAGACGAGGTTCCAGATCTCCATCCAGCCGACGCCGTCGATGCCCGGCTCTTCGCCGAAGGTCGCGGGATCGGCGGCCCCCTTGCCTTGCTTGAAGTGAATCTCGCTGCACGGGCCGCAGGGGCCGCTGTTGCCCATCGACCAGAAGTTGTCGTCGCGGCCGAGACCGATGATGCGATCGTCGGGGAGCCCGGAGATCTTCTTCCAGAGCGTGGCCGCTTCGTCGTCGCGCGGCACCAGCTCGTCGCCCTTGAAGTACGTGACGACCAGCTTGTCGCGGGCGACGCCGTACTTTTCGATCAGCTCCCAGGCGTGGAGAATCGCCGCTTCTTTGAAGTAGTCGCCGAAGGAGAAGTTGCCGAGCATCTCGAAGAAGGTGTGGTGACGCGCGGTGCGGCCGACGTTCTCGAGGTCGTTGTGCTTGCCGCTGATGCGGATGCATTTCTGCGACGACGTCGCGCGCTTGTAGGAGCGCACCTCGCGGCCGGTGAAACAGTCCTTGAACTGCACCATGCCGGCGTTGGCGAACATCAGCGTCGGATCGTTGGCCGGGACGAGCGGACCGCTGGCGACGACCTCGTGGCTCTTGCTCTTGAAGAAGTCGAGGAACGTGGAGCGGACATCGCGGGCGGTGCGCAGGGAGGACATGGCTACCGCGTTTCGTAGTATTTCCACGGGCAGAATGCACGCGTACGCGAAGGCCTTGGTGGCTCGGACGTCACGGACACGGGGCGTCGGCCGCTCCGTCCACCGGGACCGTCGGCGTTCCTTTGAGTAGGCCGGCGAGGAAGCATCGATATTGGTGCTTCGGCGCCTCGGTCTGGAAGACGATTTCGTGGCCATCTTCGAGGCCGTCCTCCGGGTGTTGCACCACCACCGCGGTCACCACCGTGCCGTCGGTTCCCACGAAATTCCCGCTCGCGGGCAGCGTGATCTGCTTGCGGCCGGAGTACGTGAGCATGCTCTCGAGCGTGAATTGTCCGAGCTCTTGCAGCTCCTTGCTCGACGCATCGAGGGGCGGGCCGGCGAGGTCGAGGCCGAGCGGCATCGAGAGGGCGTTGGCGATGTTCGGCAGAAGATAATGATCGACGATGCCCTGCTCCATCAGCACGTGGCGCGCGTGGGTGCCTGCCGGCGGCTCGCGGAGGATGGTGCGCGCGACCATCATCGGATCGGACGGCTCGAGCGCCCATTGGATGATCGTCAGCACCGGATCGTGCGGCGTCAGCACGATGTCGAAGTTGGTGTAGCCGAGGAGCACCTCCATCACCGGGCGCACGTCGAGCGGCTTCACTTTGTACATGATGTTGGCGAGCCAGCTCCCGCCTGCGCCGCTGAGAATCAGCGCCTTGTACGCGGGCTCGACGGCGAACGCCTGTGGCGCGATCCAGGCGCCCATCGAGTGACCCATCAGCGCGACGTTGTCGGGATCGAAGCGCGCGATCGGCTTGCCTGCGGCATCGAGATCGCCGCTCGCGCCGGGACAGCTGGAGACGTCGAGGGTGACGCCCTTCATGATGTGGGGAACGAGGGCGGTCTCGAGGGCCGACTCACGGATGTTGTCGCGCAGCGCTACTGCGTTGGCGACGTTGAAGATCGCGAAATCTTCGTTGATC
>JANYDK010000130.1 GCA_025363655.1 Deltaproteobacteria bacterium
CGTCGGCCTCGGAGTTCGCAGCTCCGAGGCCGCGCCCGCTTTTGCAGTCTCGAAAGACAAATAGTCTCAGCTCTCTGCTCTCTGCTCTCTCGCTTCTCTCCTTCAGGAGGTCGTGTCGCATGTCCGAGTGGTTCAGCCGCAAGCGTTTTTCCGGGCTCTTCGTCGTTCTTGGGTTGGCGGTCGCCGCGCCCTCTGGCCTCGGCTGCAACAAGCCGGCGGAGGACAAGAAAGACGACAAGGCGAGCAAAGACGACGACAAGAAGAAGAAGTCGAAGGACGACGACGACGACTCGGCGGGCAAGAAGAAGAAGTCGAAGGACGACGACGACGACTCGGCGGGTAAGAAGAAGAAGTCGAAGGACGACGACGACGACTCGGCAGGCAAGAAGAAGAAGTCGAAGGACGACGACGACGACTCGGCAGGCAAGAAGAAGAAGTCGAAGGACGACGACGACGACGACTCGGCAGGCAAGAAGAAGAAGTCGAAGGACGACGACGACGACGACGACGACTCCGCCTCCGCTGGCAAGAAGAAGAAGCCAGCCGACGACGACGACGACTCGGTTGCCCCCAAGAAGAAGAACCTCGTCGACGTCGCCGGCTCCTACTCGGTCAAGGGCGCGGGCCCCGACGGCAAGGGCTACTCGGGCAGCGGCGTGGTCAAGAAGATCAACGGCGAGATGTACGACGTCGACTGGACGCTCGGCGGCACGAAGTACAAAGGCATCGCCTTCCGCGACGGCGACATCCTCTCGTGCGGCTGGGTCGAAGCGAAGACCGGCGGCGACAACGAGCGCGACCTCGGCGTCATCGCCTTCCTCGTTAAAGACGGCGGAAATACGCTCGACGGCGTCTGGTTCGAACCGGGTGAGACGTCACTCGGCAAAGAGATCCTCAGCGGCGGTTCGTCGAACCTCACCGGCCTCTACAAGATCACCACCGGCGAGACGCCGACGACGAAGAAGAAGTACACCGGCAGCGTCAACGTCGCCTTGAAGAACGGCGTCTACGGCATGACCTGGACGATCGGCACCGGCTCGAGCAAGGGCCTCGGCATCCGCAACGGTGACGTCTTCTCGGCGGCCTTCACCGACGGCACCGGCGCTTTCGGCGTCCTCCAATACCGCATCAACAAGGACGGCACGGTGCTCTCGGGGCAGTGGGCGCAAGGGCCGAACGCGGCCGGCCTCGGCACCGAGACGATGACCAAGCAGTAGGCAGGGCGATGCTGCTGCGAGAGCCTTCCGCGCGGTGTCTTTCGGCGCTCGCGTTCGTCTTCGCGGGCGTCATCGGCTGTTCGAGGCACGCCAAGGACGCCACGCCAGAGGGCGCCGCGGCTGCATTCCTCGAGGCGGTCGACGCTTCGGCCCGTGATCCGTCCGCCGTCGGACGTGCCTTCGCGCTCCTCGCCGAGCCTGCGCGCAAGGCCCTGCAGGCGCGCGCCGATCACGCGCGTCGGCTCGGCATCGGTGCGTTGCCGCCCGAGGCGATGCTCGCGCCGACGTGGTCGACGGCGCGATTCACGATCGATCGCTTCCGTCCGCACGTCGACGGGGATGGCATCCACGCCGTCGTCGACGTCTATGGCATCGACGAGCACACGCAGCACACGGTGCTCAATCTCGTCCGCGAAGGCGAGGCCTGGCGCGTCGCGATCGACGTGCCATCGATGGCGGCGCCGTAATCCGAGCTCTCGAGCGCGCTCAGACGATGTCGAAGGGATACGACATGTCCTGATAGGCACGGCCGGCGATGCCCTTGAGGAGCTCGTCGTCGTTGCGATCGAAGCCGCGGACGTTGGCGGCGATGCGCTCTTGGGCGTGGCCCCCGAAGGCCGTGGTGAGCTCGATTTCTCGACGCGCGCCCTCCTCGCCCTTGCGCTCGATCGCCCGCGTGGTGCGCGCGAGGCAGGCCGCGAGCGCATAGAGGTCGATCGAGAGATCGGCGATGCGACGCTGGGTGAACTGCATCTCGGCGATCTCCTTTCCGTGCTTGCGCAGCACCTTGTCGACGTTGCGCGCCAGCTCGGCCACGCCCTCCTCGAAGATGACCGTCTCTTTGTTGAGGAGTGGATGGACGCGATGGAGCCTCTCGCGACCGAGCGCGCTGCGTGCCTTGCGAATGGCGAAATCGGAGAGGAGACCGAAGCCCTTGATCGGCTCTCGCATCGCCTTCACCACCTCCGCGAGCGCGTTGCCCGGCCCCTGCATGCCGGAGAGGGCGATGAAGCAGCGGAGGATTTCGTTGGTGCCCTCGAAGATGAGGTTGATGCGCGCATCGCGGAGCATGCGCTCGTACGGGTAGTCGCTCATGTACCCGACGCCGGCGGCGATCTGCAGCGTCTCGTTGACGACGCGCCAGAGGGTCTCGCTCCCCATCACCTTGCAGATCGCGCTCTCGAGCGAGTAGTCGGCCACTTTGCCGTCGACGAGGCCGGTCGTCATGTAGACGGTGCTCTCGAGGGCGTAGGTGTCGACGTTCATGCGCGCGATTTTTTCGCGAATGAGGCCGAAATCACCGATCGGACGGCCGAAGGCCTTGCGCTCGCGGACGCGTTCGAGGGCGAGTGAGATGAGCTTCTTGCACTGACCGACGCATCCCGAGCCGAGGCCGAGGCGACCGCTGTTGAGGACTTCGACGGCGACCTTGAAGCCGCGGCCGACCTCGCCGACGACGTTGCTCGCGGGGACCTTGACGCTGTCGAAGTAGACCGGCGTCGTCGACGAGCCGTGGATGCCGAGCTTGTGCTCGTTCGGTCCGCTGGTGACGCCGTGCTCGCGCTCGACGATGAACGCGGTGATGCGCGGCTTCGCGCCCTCGTCGGCCGGCGAGGTGCGGGCGAAGACGGTGAAGACGTCGGCGAAGCCCCCGTTGGTGATCCAGACCTTCGAACCGTTGATGACGTAGCCCTCGCCGTCGGGAGAGAGCTCGGCGCGCGTCTGGATGGCCGCGGCGTCGCTACCGGCCGAAGGCTCGGTCAGGGCGAAGGCCGCCGTCCACTCGCCGGTCGCCAATTTCGGGAGGTATTTTCGCTTTTGCGCGTCGGTGCCGAAGAGGAGCAGGGACTTGAGGCCGATCGACTGGTGCGCTCCGAGCGTCACCGCGATCGACGCGTCGAAGCCAGCGACCTCTTGCATGATGCGCGCGAAGCCGGTCGACGAGAGGCCGAGCCCGCCGTGCTCTTGCGGGATGAGCATCCCGAAGAGACCGAGCTTCTTCAGCCCGTCGATGATCTCGGGGGGGATGTGACTCTCGCGATCGATCTTGGCCGAGTCGACGCCTTCGAAGAAGCGCTTCACCTGATCGAGCATCAAGTTGATGGTGTCGCGGTCTTCCGCCGATGACTCGTGGAACGGGAAGACGAGCTCCTCGGCGATGACCCCGTGGAACAGCGACTTCATGAAGCTCTCTTCGATCATGCCCGCTGTCATACCCCAAAATCGTGGTGCGATTCACTTCTCGGAGCGCGGCGGCAGGCGGACGACGGTGGCGCCGATTCCTCCGCCCGTGCCCTGCGGCGGCGTCGCCGTGCGCATGCCCGAGGTCGACGACTTCGGTTCTTTGCCCTCCTTCTCCTTCTCCTTCTCCTTCTCCTTCGATTCTTTCGCGTCCTTCGCGTCTTTCGCGTCGCGCGCGTCCTTCAATTCTTTCTCGGCGGCTTCTTGCTTCTGCTGCCACGGGTACTTGATGCGGCTGTGGTACATGTTCACCAACGTCTCGCTCATGCGCGTGACGAGGAGCCGCAAATCTCCGGGCGTCAGCCCCGACTCGTCGAGCTGCTCGCCGCGCAGCTTGGTGAAGATGACGCGCTGGATCATCTCCTCGAACTTGACGAGCTCGGGCGGCTGAATGGTGCGCGACGCCGCCTCGATGGAGTCGACGAGCATGAGAATGGCCGTCTCCTTCGTGCGCGGCTTCATCCCCGGATAGCGAAAAGCATCGGCGGTGAGCCCCTTCGGGTTCCCCTGCTCCTGACACTTGTGCCAGAAGTACTCGACCACCTGCGTGCCGTGGTGCGTGTAACAGAACTCGACGACGGGCTCGGGCACGCCGCCGTCGCGGAGAATCTTCGTTCCTTGGACGACGTGCGCCATGATCGCGTCGGCCGAGACGTCGGGCTCGAGCTGCTCGTGCGGCGTGCGCTCGCCGTGCGCGAGATTTTCCACGAAATACTTGGGCTGAATCGTCTTGCCGAGGTCGTGGTAGTAGGCGCCGCAACGGGTGAGAAGCGCGTCGGCGCCGATCGCCGCGGCGGCTGCTTCGGCGAGGTTGGCCATCGCGCGACAGTGCTCCCAGCTCCCTGGAGCCTCGCGCGCCATCTTCTGCAAGAGGGGCTGCTCGAGGTCGGTGAGATCGAGCATCCGGTCGCGTCCGACCGCGCCGAGCAGGCGCTCTGCAGGATCGCGGAGGACGACGGAGACGATGCCGGCGAGCAGGCCACCGCCGAGACAACCGAGGAGGTGAGAGCCGATGCCCTGCGAGAGATCGGCGACGAGATGGAAGTGACCGTCGAAGACGAACGCGGCGGCGCCGTAGAGGATCGCGGCGCCGAGCCCGGCGACGAGGCCGGCGAGGATCATCTGCCTGGGCCGCTTCTTGTTGACGAAGGCGAGCGACGCCGCCATCCCGCGCATGAGCAAGACGAAGAGCAAGAGCACGTCGAACTGGAGGAGGCTGGCGACGAAGAAGGCGAGGATGACGTTGACGAGAAATGCGCTGCGCCTATCGAGATAGAGGCAGAGCCAGAGTGGCACCGCGGCGACCGGTATCCAGTACTCGGGCAAGCTCGTGAAGAGCAGCAGCGTCTTGGCGACGACGAGCGTCCCGAGCATGAGCACGAAGACGCCGATTTGCGCGCGCAGGAGCTTCGCCGTGCTCGGACCGAAGCGCCGCGCATAGGTCGCGAGGAGCAGGCTGAGGGTCAGGTAGATGACCCCGACGCCGGCGATGCGTCCGACCGGCACCGGACGACGCGTCTGCTCGAAGGTGACGGCGACGCGATGCTCTTCGTTGGCGGCGTCGAGGACCACTCCGCGCGGCACCAGCACGTGGCGGTGCTCGAGGCGCGGGTTCTCGAGGTCGGCCGCGTCCTCGACTACATAAGGAGTAAATGGAACGCGGAGCGTGTACGACGATTGCGCGCCGAAGCGTGGCGCCCACTTGGCGACGAGGAGGTCGCTCGCGTAGACGAGCGTGAAGAGGGCGCTGAAGACGATGCTGAGGATGATCCCTGCAGCGATGCCTCCACGAACGCGCGTGCGCAGCACCTGACCTTCATACTCCGACGGTGCGCGTGCGGCTATCGCGTGAAGCTATCGCGCGCAGAAGCCTTCGTAGTCGATGTAGCCGGCTTCGCGGGTGATGGTGGGGTTCTTGCCGCACGCCGGACAGTTCGGATCGCGGCGGACCTTGAGCTCACGGAACTTCATGCCGAGCGAGTCGTAGGTGAGGAGGCGGCCGACGAGCGAGGTGCCCTTGCCGAGGATGAGCTTGATCGCCTCGGTGGCCTGCACGGTGCCGACGATGCCGCAGAGAATGCCGAGCACGCCCGCTTCCTGGCACGACGGTGCGAGGTGCGGCGGCGGAGGCTCGGGGTACATGCAGCGGTAGCACGCGCCTTCGAAGGGTTTGAAGGTGATGGCCTGGCCATCGAAGCGAAAAATCGAGCCATGGACGATGGGGATCTTGTGGAAGAGCGACGCGTCGTTGACGAGGTAGCGCGTCGGAAAATTGTCACAGCCGTCGACGACGACGTCCCACGGGCCGCCTTGGCCTTCCCCGCTGAAGATGCGGTCGACGTTGTCGCTGGTGAGCCGCTCTTTGTAGGCGACGACCTTCACGTCGGGGTTGAGCTCGGCGATGGTCTTGGCGGCGCTCTCGACCTTGGGCGTGCCGATGCGGCTGGTCGCGTGAACGATTTGGCGCTGCAAATTCGAGGCGTCGACGGTGTCGGCGTCGACGATGCCGATCGTCCCGACGCCAGCTGCCGCGAGGTAGAGCGCCGCTGGTGAACCGAGCCCGCCCGCGCCGAGCATGAGCACGCGTGCCTTCAACAATTTCGCCTGTCCCGCTTCGCCGACCTCGGGGAGCAAGATGTGGCGCCCGTAGCGATCTCGCTGCGCGTCCGTCAGGGCAGGGGGCGTCTCCATCGGATAGCCGAGGTCTTTCCAGCGCACGAAGCCTGGATTCGCCGTCTCGACGTGCGTGTAGCCCATCTCGCCGAGGGTCTTGGCGGCGAGCGCGCTGCGAGTGCCGCCTGCGCAATAGAGGACGATCGGCGCGTTCTTGTCGGGCAGTCGCTGCTCGGCCTGGATCTCGAGGAAACCGCGCGGAAGGGAGAGCGCGCCCGGGATGAAGCCGGCGCGGAACTCTTCCTTCTCGCGCACGTCGACCAACACCATCGGCGCGCGCTTCTCGAGGCGCGACTTGATCTCGTCGAGGCTCACCTCGGTGGTGGACTGGCGAACGGCGGCGATGATGTCGGCGTACGAAGGCATCTCTGGAGAGATGTCTACTATAGCGAAGGCGTTACCGACAGGTGTTTGTCGGCGCCTACACTCCCAGCCGAGCCGCGCGAAGCAGGTGGCCCGCGCTCAGAACGCGCCGCTGAGCGAGAGACCGGCCAGGCCAGGTCCCGGGCCGAGCTGAACGCTCGCGCTCGTGCTGTCTTTCTTGCCGCCGAGGAGCGCCCAAGCGAGGCCGGCGCCGGCCGCGACCACGCCCAAGCTCGTGAGCGCGATGCCGACGGTGCGGGTGTTTTTGCCGCTCGTGCCGTCGTCGGCGAAGCCTTGGCAGACCGACTGCGCGGTGACGTGGCCTTTGACGCCGCAGTTCGCGCTGCCGAAATCGTCGCTCGCCTTGTTGAGCTTGGAGTTACCGCTCAGCCAGAGGACGCCGCCGACGAGAACCAGGGCGCCGCCGCCGCCGACGATGATCCACGGCACCACGCCCGGACCTTGCGAAGGGGGAGCCATGGTCGTCGTGGTGGTCGGCGCGACGCTCGCGGTGCTCGTCGGCACCACGGTGGCGGTCGTCGTCGGTGCGGTCGACGTGTCGGTGGCGGTCGTCGTCGTGGTCGGCGTCGTCCCGGTGCCGTCGGGGATCTTCTTCGAGAGATTGCCGATCTTCTGATCGATCAGATCGAGCTCTTCGCCCTTGGGACCGCCCCGCGTGCGGTACATCTTGTAGACCTCGACCGCGGCCGCGTATTGGGCGTCGGCTTCGTAGGCTTTGCCGAGGTTCTTCAGCAACTTGTGCGCTGAGCAATCGCGCTTGTAGGCGTCTTTCCAGTACTTGATCGCGTCGGTGTAGTTCGACGTCTGGTAGGCGTTGTTGCCGAGGTCGTAGAGGGTATGCGCCTCGTCGGTGTCCTTCTTCGAAGGCTTGCAGGCCGCGCCCTCGGGGGGCGGCCAGCCGGGCTCCTTCACGGCCACCTGGGCGAGCACGGTGCCGACACCGGCGCCTCCGATCGTGAAGACGCCGACTAGAAGCCAGGGAACGAAGCTGCGCACGCGCATCCTGAAGAACCTCCACGCGAAGCGGCCGACGCCGGCCGCCCGACTCTGGGCATAGCTGCCGTCATGCGTACCACATTCGGGGGTCGGCCTAACAAGAAGCAGGTGAAGTAGGGTCGAATTCTCGGCGCGCGTCGGGCGCTCGATGGGTACGAAGGCACGCGACCCGTGTAAGCTCGCCGGCGCATGGAAGCCCCGCCGCGTGTCTCGCATGTTGCCCGACGTGATCGTCGCGCCCTCGCCCTGGTCCTCGCCGGCATTCTCGGCGTCTCCGCCATCGTCATCGCGCCGAACCCGCACGCCGACACGGGCGTCACGAAGGGGACGGGCACGCTCGCCGAAGCGAAGGTCCACATGGACAAAGGGCAGGAGCTGTTCCTCGGAAAAGACTTCGCCAAGGCGGCCGTAGAGTTCCACATCGCCTATGAAATCAAGCCATTCTCGACGTTCCTCTTCAACGAGGCGGTCTGCGAAGAGAAGCAGGGGCGGCTCGACGAAGCGGTCGCGCTCTTCCAAAAGTACGTCGACACCGACCTCAACGCGCCCGACAAGCCGCAGGTGCTCGAGCGCATCGAGAGGCTGAAGAAGAAGAAGGCCGAGGCCCTCGAAGCGGCGGCCGATGCGGGCGACGCTGGCGGCGATGGTGGCGAGGCGGGCGATGCCAGCGTCGCGGTGCCGCCGACCGGACCGGTCTTCGCGACCATCGACGAGATGCGCTCCATCGTCGTCATCGAGAGCTTGCCCGAGGGCGCGCCCGTCGAGATCTGGTCACGCACCGACTCGAGCGCCGCGAAGTTCGTGATCGGTGGGGAAAACAAGGGCTGGACGAAGGTCGTCACCGGGACGACGACGCTGACCCAGTCGCTTCCGCTCGGCACCTATCACGTGGTGATTCCGAAGTTCAAAGACTACCACGCGACCGACACCGACGTGACCGTCGCCGCCGCGACCATCTCCCAGTTCAAGGCCAACCTCTCGCAGGGCGCCTTCTTCGGCGTCTTCAAGATTCGTTCGTGGGCCGAGGGCAACGAGATCCGCGGCGCGCACGTCTTCGTGAAGAAGGCCGGCGAGGCGAAGTTCGTCGATCGCGGCGTCACCCCCTATGAAGAGTCGCTCGAGAGCGGCACCTACGAGATTCGCGTCGAACAGCCTGGTTTCGAGCCACTCGAGAAGAAGCTCGCGCTCGAGCACGGACAAATCGACGAGCAGAAATTCCAGCTCCTGCGCTCCGAGGACGGCCTCCTCCGCATCGACGCCGCGGGCGCCGAGACCGCCGAGGTGATCGTCGACGACAAGTCGTACGGGCAGCTCGCGGTCGGCAACGCGCTCAACATCCCGGTCAAGGCCGGCTCACACCGCGTGAAGGTGAAGGCCGACGATCGCAAGACGTACACGAGCGACGTCGACGTGCCGCGCGGCAAGATGATCGTGCTCCACACCGAGCTCCGTCCGAGCGTGCCGCGCGGCAGCGCCTGGACCACGGCGATCGCGTCGGCGGTCTTCCTCGGCGGCGGCATTTACCTCGGCATCACCTCGAACAACTTGAAGAACGATCTCAAAGCGGCGCAGGCCGACGCGCGGCTCGATCAATCCGACTCGCGCATCAAGAAAGGCCAGTACTACGCCATCGCCGCCGATGTCTGCTTCGGCGTCTCGGCGGTCTTCGGGCTCATCGCGACGTACAACTTCCTCAAAGATCCGCTGCCCGATTCGGTCGGTCGCAACGAGAAGGCGCGCGATCTCGATCCGCTGCCGGCCGCGCCGAAACCGGCCTCCGCGCAGCTCATCCCCTACGCTGGACCGAACGCAGCGGGCCTCGCGCTCGTCGGAGAGTTCTGATGCCCCGCCGCAACATTCGCTTCGGTCGCTTCGGTCGACTCGGCATCCAGGCCGTCACCAGCTTGCTCGTCGTCACCGGCTGCTCGTGGACCGTCTTCAGCGATTTCAAGAAGGATCCGCCGATCTTCGCGTTCACCAACCGCACCAACGGCCAAGGCGTCACCCTCGTCTACACGCCCGAGCGAAGCAGCGCCTTCCTCGTCTCGTACGGTGACCCTGGGGATGGCGGACACACCTACGACCTCGGCGACGGCAGCGCCGATCCGAGCGGCGATCCCACGGGAAACGATGCGTTCTGTGCGCTGCGTGGCGATTTCATCGCGGCCGGTCGTCCGTGCGTCTCGGCGCGAAAAATGGTCGGGCTCGGCGCGCTCAAGGACGGCGTCGGCGTCCACCCGAACTGCCTCGCCGTCGGGTACGGCAAGCTCACCGACTCGGGCACCGTCTTCGGTCCCGTCGCCAAGTGCACCGACGGACAGGTCTTCACGCTCGGCAACGCCGACTCCGATCCGGGCACCATGGGCACCGGCGCGACCCTCGCGCGGGCGATGACCAGCGGCGACGAGCGAACCCTTCGTGCCGTCAACGTCTCGTTCGCCAGCCTTCCGATCAAGGACGGCGCGTCGGGCAACCAGAGCCTCCTCTTCGGCGACGAGCCCGACAACGCGGCGTACTACTACGTCGGCGTCACCGAGCAGGCGAAGCCGATCCTCGTCGGACAGCCGACCACCGCCAACCGCTTCGGCGCCGCGGTCGCCCTCGGCACCGTGCGCGACAAGCGACTGCTCGTCGTCGGCGCGCCCGGAGCGGGAAAGGTCTACGCCTATCGAATCGACGCCGCGGCGCCGACCAAGATCGAGCACGTCGCTTGCGCAGGTGACGGCGTCTCCGGCAGCGGCAATGCCCTCGCGGTCGGCGACGTCGACGGCGATGGCATCGACGATCTGCTCGTCGCCCAAGGCAGCGGCGCGAGCGCGCTCGTCCAGGTCTATTCGGGCGCCGATTTCCCCACCACGGCAGCCAAGGCCGACTGCGACACGGCGTGGAAGCCTTCGTCGATCGTCCTCAAGTGCGAAGAGACCATGGGCGGCGCGTTGGGCTGCGGCGACGCCAGCTTCGGCACCTCGATCGCGATCGGCGATCTCGACAAGGACGGCATGCCCGAAGTGGCCGTCGGCGCGCCCGGCGCGAGCCCCGAGGGCAACGCCGGCGCTGGCGTCGTCTTCCTCTACACGCCGAAGAAGGGCAGCGCAGTCCTCGACGTGCGCTACCTCGGCAAGCCCGACAGCGGCGCGCACTTCGGCGTCGACGTCGTCATCGGCAAGATCGGCGCGGCCGGTCGTGAGCAGGACACGCTCGCCGTCGCCGCGTCGGGCAAGGCAGCAACGTATTTGGTCTGGTGCACCAACCTCCCCGGGGCACCGCGCGGCGCGCACTGCCGTAAGTAAGGCATTTCCGAGCCGCGAGTATCGAGACACCCTGGCAGCGAGACAACATGATCCCCGAGCGCAAACAGCTGCTGGTCGCCGACGACGAGAAGAACCTCCGAAAGGTGCTGGTCGAGCAGCTGACGCGCGACGGCTACGACGTCATCGCCGCCGAAGACGGCGAGATGGCGAAGGAGATGCTCGCCGAGCACCACATCGATCTGGTGATCACCGATCTGCGGATGCCCAAGGTCGACGGCATGGAGCTCCTCCGCTGGGCGCTCGCCGACGATCCCGATCGGCCGGTGGTGATGATCACCGCCCACGGCACCGTCGACACCGCGGTCGAGGCGCTCAAGCTCGGCGCCTTCGACTACGTCACGAAGCCGTTCGACAAGCTCGAACTTCGGCGCATCGTCGAGAAGGCGCTGAAGGCGCGCGACCTCGCCGAGGCCGAATTGGCGAGCGGCGATCTCCCCGCCGGGCGCTTCCGAATCATCGGCCAGAGCCCGGAAATCCAGCAGGTCTACGCCGTACTCGACAAGGTCGCCGACACGCCGACGACGGTGCTGATCAGCGGCGAGAGCGGGACCGGCAAAGAGCTGATCGCCCGCGCGCTCCACGAGAACTCGGCGCGCGCGCAGAAGCCCTTCATTCGCCTCAACTGCGCCGCGATCCCGAAAGATCTGATGGAGGCCGAGCTCTTCGGCTTCGAGAAGGGCGCCTTCACCGGCGCGGTCAGCAGCAAGCCGGGCAAGTTCGAGCTCGCCAACGCCGGCACCCTCTTCCTCGATGAAATCGGCGAAATTCCCGTCGAAATGCAGGTGAAGTTGCTGCGCGTCCTCCAGGAGAGCGAGTTCGAACGCGTCGGCGGCATCAAGACCATCGCGGTCGACGTCCGGCTCGTCGCCGCGACCAACCGCGATCTGCGCGAGCTCATCGCCAAGGGGATGTTCCGCGAAGACCTCTACTACCGGCTCAACGTCGTCTCCATCCAACTGCCGGCCCTTCGCGAGCGCATCAGCGACATCCCGCTGCTCGTCGAGCACTTCCTCAAGAAATTCAACGATCGGCTCAAAAAGAAGGTCGACGGCGTCAACCCAGACGCGCTCGCGAAGCTCGTCGCCTACGACTGGCCGGGCAACATTCGTGAGCTCGAGAACGTCATCGAGCGCGCGGTGCTCTTCTGCGACGAAGCGCGTCTCTCGGTGAAAGATCTCACGCAAGAGGTGCGCGGCGAGCGACCGAGCGGCGCGACGCCCTTGCCAGGTGCGACCTCGCTGACGACGCCGATGCCGCACGAGGCAGGCGCTGCCACCGGCGCGAGCGGCGAGGGCGGTCTCCGCGAACAAGTACGCGCGGCGATGGCGCGCCTCGAACGCGAGCTCATCGTGCGTGCGCTGAAGCAGACCGGCGGAAACGTCACCCGCGCCGCCCGGCTCCTGAAGATCTCGCGCAAAGGCTTGCAGCTGAAGATGAAGGAGCTCGGTCTCCGCGAGCAGCCCGCGTGAGCGAGGCGGAGGAAGCGCACCCGGTCGTCCTCTTCGACGGCGTCTGCAACTTCTGCAATGCGTCGGTGAACTGGATCATCGATCGCGATCCCAAGGCGCGCTTCCGCTTCGCCGCGCAACAATCGGAGGCCGCCCACGCGCTCCTCGCGGCGCGCGGCGTCAACCTTCCGGAGGGCGATCCCGAGGGAATCCTCTTGGTCGTCGGCGAGCAGGTCCATCGCGACTCCGGCGCGGCCTTGCGCATTGCCGGCGGCCTCCGGAGCGTCTTCAAAGTCTTCTGGGTCTTCCTCGTCGTCCCCTGGTTTCTCCGAGACATCGTCTACAAATTCATCGCCAAACGGCGGTATCGCTGGTTCGGCAAATCAGAGACGTGTCGCGTGCCGACACCCGAGATCCGATCGAGGTTTCTACCGGGCAGCTAGCATCCGACGAGAGCGAGAGGTAGAGGGGGACAAGATGGATCTCCTCGCCGGCGCGGCCTTCGCCTCGTGCGTGGTGTATCTCCTGCTCGCGATTTACTTCGCCATCTTGGCGGGCTCGCGGGTGCGGAACGCACGTGAGGAGGCCAGCGAATACGCCTATTTCGCCGCTGCCTGCGTCGCCATGGCCGCCTACGCCTTCTGCAATGCGGTGCACGCGCACTCGACCAATCCGGCGATTTCGGCGATGTGGGGGAAGCGGGCGATGTACTTCGCGCCCCTCGGCGCGGCGCTCGTGCTCGCGGTCACCAGCGTCTACGCGGAGGTCGGCGCGCGGAGGCGGACCGCCATCCAGACCTTCGGCTTTGGCGGCGCCGCGCTCGCCATCTGCGCCAACGCGGCCGGCCTCCTCCATCGCAAGGAGGTCACCTCTCGCATCCTCGGGCTCGGGTGGGTCGCTTACGACAACTACGCGTTCGTGCCGACACGCGGGCTGCAGCTGGTGCAGCTCTTCATCATGGTCAGCCTCGCGCTCTTGGTGTCGCTACTCGTGCGGGCGTACCTGCGCGGGAAGCGCGAGGCGCTCCTCGGTTGCCTCGGCGCCTTCGTCATCGCGGCCTGCGCGGTCAACGACATCCTCGTGCAGGACAGCGTCCATCGCGGGCTCTTCGTCAGCGAATACGGGTTCACGGCGTTCGCGTTCGGGCTCTCCTACACGCTCCTGGCGCGTCACGTGCGCGTCTCCGAAGAGCTCGCCGAGCGCGGCGCCGAGCTGCGCAAGCGCGGGAGGCAGCTCCGGCGCGCCTACGAAGAGCTCCGCGCCGCGCAAGAAGAGCTGGTGCGCAAGGAGCAGCTCGCGGTCGTCGGAGAGATCGCCGCCGTCGTCTCGCACGAGGTCCGCAACCCGCTCGCGATCATCGCCAACGCCGTCGCCGGGCTCCGTCGCCCCGAGACCTCGACCGAAGATCGGAACACGCTCCTCGCGATCCTCGACGAAGAGACCGAACGACTCAACCGCCTGGTCGGCGATCTCCTGCGCTATGCGCGTCCGCTCACCATCGAGCGGCGCATCCTCGACGCCGACGCGCTCCTCGGTCGCGCGCTCGAGCTCTCGCGCAACTACCCGAGCGTGCGACTCGAGCTCGAACCGCGGACCGCGGAGGTGATTCTCCCGACGGTCTATGGCGACCCTGATCTCTTGCGTCAGGTGCTCGACAATTTGGTGCAGAACGCCTGTCAGGCGATGTCCGGCGGGGGCACGCTGAGCGCGCGCGTGCGACCCGGCGACGACGATGGCGTGCAAGGGCTGGCCATCGAAATCGCCGACACCGGTGAAGGCATGGACACGCAGGTTCGCTCGCGCGCGCGTACACCTTTTTTCACCACGCGCGCGGGCGGCACCGGCCTCGGCCTCGCGATCTGCGATCGCATCGCCACTGCGCACGGCGGCTATCTCTCGATCAAGAGTCGCTCGGGCGAGGGAACGATCGTCACCGTCTTCCTCCCCGCCGGGCGCAAGAGCGAGTCGCCGGTGATGCTCGGGAGCTCGGCGCCGCCGCCGTCGAAGTCGCTCTTCCACACGCCGCCGCTCGGAGTCCCGCTCCCTGGACGCCCGCGCTCGCGTGGGGAAAAGGACTGAGCATCATGTCTCGCGGTCCCCGCGGCTCCAATCCGTACTCGAAGCCCGACGTCTTCACCCAACGCGCCAAGGCGGCCGGCTATCCGGCGCGCTCGGTCTTCAAGCTCGAAGAGATCGACCGGCGCGTCCAGCTCCTCAAACAGGGCATGAAAGTGCTCGATTTGGGGTGCGCGCCTGGCTCTTGGACGATGTACGCGGCGACGCGCGTCGGCGGCAAAGGTCGCGTCCGCGGCATCGACCTCACGCCGCTGAACGTCGCGCTCCCCGCCAACGCCGAGACCCGCGCCGGCGACGCCTTCACGCCGAGCCCCGAGGTCGACGCCTTCATCCGCGAGCTCGCCCCCTACGACGTCGTCCTCTCGGACATGGCGCCGTCGACCACCGGCAACCGCTTCAGCGATCAACAACGCAGCGCCGATTTGGTCGATCGCACGCTCGACCTCGCCGAAGAACTGCTCGCACCGGGCGGCAGTTGGGTGGCGAAGATCTTCATGAGTGAAGAGATTCAACGCATCCGCACGCGGGTCCGCACGCTCTTCACCACCGAGCGCATCATCCGCCCCGAGGGCACGCGCTCGGTCAGCTACGAAGTGTTCCTCATCGGCGAGAAGCGCAAACCCGTCTGAAGGCTGGTCTCGCTTCGCCAGGTCGCCGGACTAGTCGTCGAGCAAAAGAATCGAGAGCTCCGCGAGTCGCCGGGCCGACGTCTCGTTGCCGGGCTCGTTGCGCAATTTCTGCCGCTCGGCCTCGAGCTCGCCGAACTGCTCGTAGGTCAGCGCCTCGCGCAGCGGGCCTCGACCGAAGTACTGATGACGCTCCTTGTACGCGAGAAATCGTGCGTGCACCTTCGGATCGCTGCGGAACGACATCGCGGCGATATGAACCCCCGCCGGGCGGCGCGCAACCGGTATCACTGGGCATTTGACGGGTAGAGCCAAGCGCCGTAGATAGCCGCTGCCCGAACCAGGGTGTCCGCCGTGCACGTAGTCGTGCGCCGCGAACGAGTAGGCAGCGAACAGCTGCACGCGGCGCGGTCCCAAGCACTGCGCCATTTTTCACGAAGCAAGCACGAGCGAAAGAGAAGGAGCTGCGATGAGCCGTTATCAGTTCACCTCGGAGTCGGTCACCGAAGGCCACCCGGACAAGATCTGCGATCAGATCAGCGACGCCATCCTCGACGGCATCATCAAGCAGGACAAGCGCGCCCGCGTGGCATGCGAGACGATGGTCAAGACCGGCATGGCGGTCGTCGCCGGCGAAATCACCACCAGCGCGTGGATCGATCTCCCCGTCGTCATTCGCGAGACCATCCGCGAAATCGGCTACACGCACTCGGACATGGGCTTCGACGCCAACACCTGCGCGGTGCTCTCGGCGATCGAGAAGCAGAGCCCGGACATCTCGCAAGGCGTGACCGAAGGCGAAGGGCTCCACAAAGAGCAGGGCGCCGGCGATCAGGGCCTCATGTTCGGCTTCGCCACCGACGAGACCGCCGAGCTGATGCCGATGCCGATTCAGACGGCGCACGCCCTCGCGCGTCGCCTCGCCAAGGTCCGCAAGACCGGCGAGCTCTCCTGGCTCCGCCCCGACGGCAAGACCCAGGTCACCGTCGACTACGAGAACGGCAAGGCCACGCGCCTCGACGCCATCGTCGTCTCGACGCAGCACGCCGACGAGATCAAGCACAAGACGATCAAAGAGGCGATCACCGAGCTCGTCATCAAGAAGGTCGTCCCGGCCTCGCTGATCGACAACAAGACGAAGATCTACATCAACCCGACCGGTCGCTTCGTCATCGGCGGCCCCTACGGCGACGCCGGCCTCACCGGCCGCAAGATCATCGTCGACACCTACGGCGGCATGGGTCGTCACGGTGGCGGCGCGTTCAGCGGCAAAGACCCGTCGAAGGTCGACCGCTCGGCGGCTTACTACGCGCGCTACGTGGCGAAGAACGTCGTCGCCAGCAAGCTCGCGCGCAAGTGCGAGGTGCAAATCGCCTACGCGATCGGCGTCGCGCAGCCGATGGGCGTCTACGTCGACACCTTCGGCACCGGCAAGGCGCCCGACGAGGTGATCGCCAACTACATCCTCAAGAACTTCGACATGCGCCCGCGCGCGATCATCGAGCAGCTCGATCTCCTCAGGCCGATCTACAAGGCGACCGCCGCGTACGGTCACTTCGGCCGCAAGGAATTCAGCTGGGAGAAGACCGATCGCGCCGCCAAGATCGCGGACGACCTCGGCAAGTACCTCAAGGCTTCCGCCAACGGCAGCAACGGCAACGGGCACAAGGCCCCGACCACCGGTGGCGGCAAGAAGGCCAAGTCCGGCAAGTCGGGCGCGCGCGCCTCGGCCTGATCCTCACGACACGATCAGTCTCGAAAAGAGCGAAGTGATTGCGGGCGACGACCGGAGACGGTTCGTCGCCCGTCGTCTTTTCGAATAGACGCGGCCCTTGAAGCGTGCACGATTTGCGTCGCTTGCCCCTGACGACGGAATGGCGTTTCCTCGATCACCGCCATGCGTCGTCGCAGCTTCCTCACCCTCGGTGCCTCGGTCCCGCTCTTCTCCGTCTTCTCGAGCTCGGGGTGCTCGAGCTCCGACTCGGGACCGGCGATGGACTCGGGCGCGCCGCTCGACTCGTCGACCGACACCGGCGCCGATGCGAACGTCGCCGACACGAGCGCCGATGCAATCGCCGAGGCCGACGTCACGCCGTCGCTCGAGACGCTCCCCGCGCTGCCGCTCTTGAAGAACGAGAGCACGACGCCTGGCCTCTTCCAAGCGACCTTGCGCGCGGCGCCGATCAAGCTGCCGTTCCTCGGCGGCACCACCGAATTCTGGGCCTACAACGGGAGCGTCCCCGGCCCGATGGTCGTCGTCCGCGAAGGCGATCGCGTGAAAATTCGCCTGGAAAACGGCCTCGCTTCGCAACCGACGATCATCCACTGGCACGGCCTCGAGATTCCTCCCGATCAGGACGGTCTCCCGATGTCGGCGATCGCTGCCGGCAAGACCTTCGACTACGACTTCACGATCCCGGAAGGCACCGCGGGCACCTATTGGTATCACCCGCATCCGCACATGCTGACCGCCGAACAGGCGGCGCGCGGGCTCGCCGGCGTCTTCCTCATCCTTCCGAAGGGCGCCGATCCGCTCCCGGCCTACGAAGAGAAGGTCCTCATGATCGAGGACCTCAAGCTCGCCGCCGATGGTTCGATCGCCGACAGCGACGCGAAGGATCGGATGAACGGCCGCGAGGGCAACCACCTCGTGATCAACGGCGCCGAGAAGCCGACCATCGCCATCACCGCCGGCACGAAGCAGCGCTGGCGAATCATCAACGCCTGCAGCGCGCGCTTCTTCCGCTTCACCATTCCTGGTCACAAGCTGACGCTCGTCGGCACCGATGGCGGGCTCCTCGGCGCGCCGGTCGAGGTCGACGAGGTCTTCCTCGCGCCGGCGATGCGCGCCGAGATCATCGTCACCGGTACGGGCTCCGCGGGCAGCCGCGTGGCGGTGAAGTCGCTCTCGTACGATCGCGGTCGGATGATCGGCAACCTCATCTCGCTCGACACCGACTTGGCGACGCTCGCCTATCGCGACGATGCGCCCGGAACCTCGCCTGCCATCCCGACGACGCTGCGGCCGATCACGGCGCTCGCGGCGGGACCGAAAGTGCAGCGGATCGAGTTCGCCGAAGCGCTCGTGTCCGGAGAGATGACCTTCCTCATCAACGGCAAGAGTTGGGACATGGCGCGCATCGATTGGACCGAGCAGGTCGGCGTCACCACCGAGTGGGACGTCGTCAACACCGGCAACATGGATCACCCGTTCCACGCCCACGGCGGCTCGTTTCAAATCGTCTCGCGCACCATAGGCGGCGTCACGACTCCGGAGACTCTGCTCGCGTGGCGAGACATGGCGAACACCAAGTCGACGGAGACGGTTCGCATCCGCATGCGCCTTCCGACGACCGGGCTTCGCGTCGTTCACTGCCACATCCTCGAACACGAGAATCAAGGGATGATGGCGACGTTCGACGTCAAGGCCTGACCGCGTCGTCGACTAGCTGCGCGTCAGCTCGGCGATGAGCGCTGCGTGCGCTGGATACCGATCGACAAGCTCTGCGCGCGTCGGCATCGTGAAATCGGCGAAGTCGAAGCCGGGGCACACCGTGCAGCCACAGAGCGTCCAGCGGCGGCCGAGGGGACGTGCGGCTTGGAGGACGCCCGCGGGCACGACGAACTGCGGCCGCTCGCCCGACGCGAGGTCACTGCCGAGGCGATGAAGCCCGTGACGGTCTTCCGAGAGCGTGTGCAGCTCGAGGGGATCGCCCGCGTAGTGATGCCACGCCTCGTCGGAGAGAACGCGGTGAAACGCGGAAAAGCTGCCCGCAGGGAGGAGGAAGTAGATCGCCGTGCTCGTCGCGCGTCGTCGTCCATCGACGGTCACGACCTCGCGTGCGCGAAACGTCTCACTATAGAACCCACCCTCGGGGTGCGGCTGCAATCCGAGCGTCGCGATGAGAGCGGCGATTTCGTCTGGGGCGGCAGCTGACTCGGACATGGTTCCCGAGCGAGCCCCGGCCGGCAGAGCGCGTCGAGCGCGCGCCGCGATGCGTCGGGCGACGCCCTACATTTCTCGATCGTTTCGGGTATATCCGATCCATGAGTCGTCGCTTTTTTGGTCGTGATTTCGTCGCGCGCCGTCCGATGTTCTTCGTGGCGGTCTCTGCGCTGCTCGCCGCGGTCGTCGGTCTCGCGGCCGATGCGCGCGCCGCGTGGCCGCCGGCACCAGGTGCGACGCCCGATCAATTGAAAGATTCGGCGAACTGGCCGAAGGACCCGGACTACGGACCGCGCGCGCCCGACGGCACGCCGAGCCTCGGTGGAACGGGTGGACAATGGGAGCTGTGGAGCTGGATTCCGCCGCACGACTCGAGTCACGTGCCGCGCCCGAAGGAGACCGCGACGGGCATCTCGGTCGACGTCGCGTGGAGCTACACCATCGGCAATCCGAGCGTGAAAATCGCCGTCCTCGACAGCGGCATCAAGTGGGACGAGAGCGGCCTCGTCAACAAGGCCGCCCTCAACGCCGTCGAGCTCACCAAGAACAAGCCGCTCGACGCGACGGGCAAGGCCTGCGGTGGCGACGCGCCCCTCGAGGGCTTCGACTGCAACAAGGACGGCGTCTTCGATCTCAACGACTATCGCAGCGCCGATCCGAAGGTCGGCGTGCAGACGTCGAGCGGCGCGAAATTCCACGACGCCAACGGCAACGGCATCCTCGATCCGGGCGATCTCATCGTCCTCTTCTCCGACGGCGTCGACGACGACAACAACGGCTTCGTCGACGACATCTCCGGTTGGGACTTCTTCAAGGACGACAACGATCCGTACGACGACACGCGCTACGGACACGGCAGCGGCGAGGCGCGGGACTCGACGGAGGAAGGCAACGAAGGGCAGGGCGGCATCGGTGTTTGCCCCAAGTGCCGTTTCATCCCGCTCCGCGTGGGCGACAGCTTCATCGCCGATGCGGACGACTTCGCGCAGGCGGCCACCTATGCCGTCGACAACGGCGCCAGCGTCATCCAAGAAGCGCTCGGCACCGTCGATCAGACGCAAATTTCACGCGCGGCCATCGACTACGCGTACGCGAAGGGCGTCACCGTCATCGCCTCTGCCGCCGACGAGAACAGCCGTCACCACAACATGCCCGGTTCGGCGAACCACACCATCGTCGTCCACGCATTGAAGATGGATCGCGACGAGGCGAAGGACGCGCACACCTACCTCAACTTCCATCCCTGCTCGAACTACGGCGGAAACGGCATTCTCTCCGTGCCTGGCACGTGTGCTTCGGGCGCCACCGGCATGTCGGCGGGCGTCACCGGGTTGATGTATTCGATGGCCCTGCAGAAGGGGATCAAAGATCTCAACGGCGAAGAAGTGCGTCAGTTGATGACCGGCGCCGCCGATCTCATCGACGTCCCGGAGTCGTACGATCCGAGCGCGCCTGGCTACGATGCCGCGCGCTATTTCCCGTCGAAGCCGACGTTCTCGCAGCGCTTCGGCTACGGCCGCCTCAACGCCGGCAAGATCATGGGCGCGATCAACGCCGGGCGCATGCCGCCGCAGATCGATCTCGTGACGCCGCAGTGGTTCGAGGTCATCTACCCGGCGCAGCTGACGAAGGACGTCGAGCTCAAGGGCACCATCACCACGCGCAGCAACGTCAAGACCTTCGACGGCGTCATCGAGTGGGCGCCCGGCGTCGATCCCGACGAGGACAAGTGGAAGCAGCTGTCGTCGATTCCGGCCCAGCCTGGAGGCACCGTGCTCGGCGGCGACGGAACGCCGCTCGGGTACCTCAAGGTCAAAGATCTTCCGAAGATCGACAACGAGGGCGAGCCGGAGAATCGCTACACGATCACCGTGCGCATTCGCGTCGTCTCGCACTACGGCGATCCGATCGGCGACGTGAAGGGCGAGACCCGCAAGACGTTCTACATCCTCGACGATCCTTCGCTGGTCCCCGGCTTTCCCAAGTACCTCGGCAGCTCGGGCGAGGCTTCACCGCGGCTCGTCGATCTCGACGGCGACGGCAAGCGCGAGATCGTCTATCCGACGTCGGAAGGTCTGCTCCACGCGATGCACACCGACGGCTCCGAGCTCGCCGGCTTCCCGGTGAAGACGCGACGCCTCGACGGGTTCGCCGAGGGCGACAAGGAAGACTCACCCTTCGTCGCGCACTACCTCGGCGCCGGCGCGAAGAACGCATGGACCAGCGGCGCGATGCCGCTCGACAAGGCCCGCGAGGCGATCATGTCGGCGCCGGCCATCGCCGACGTCGACGGTGACGGCAAACCCGAGATCTTCTTCGGCACCTGGTCGGGCACCGTCTACGGCGTCCACGCCGACGGCACGCCGGTCTCGTCGAAGTGGCCGAAGCGTCTCCCCGACGTCCCCTCGTGCCCGCGCGGCGAGCAACCGAAGCTCCCCGATGGCACCGTCTGCATGGACGAGCACAACCTCGTCGCGCGCGGCGCATTTGCCGCCATCACGCTCGTCGACATGAACAAGGACGGGAAGCTCGACGTCATCTCGCCCGCCTTCGACGGCAACGTCTACGTGTGGGACGCGCAAGGCAACGACCTCCCCGGCTTCCCCGTCCTCGTGAAATACAATGGCAACAAGGGCCCCATCGACGAAACCGTGAAGCGCGCGCGCATCGTCACCACCGCCGCCGTCGGCGACATGACCGGCGACGGTTTGCCGGAGATCGGCGTCGGTTCGACGCAATACCTCGGCAAAGGCAAATCGTTCGGCGCCTTCTACGCGATCGATGGACGCGGCAACGCCGCCGGTGCCAGCCCCTACCTCGACGGCTGGCCGCAGGTGGTCACCAGCATCTATATCTTTCCGCTCGTCGGCGAAGGCATCGTCAGCGCCGGCATGATGGCCGACGTCAACGGCGACGGCGTGCCCGAGATGATCTTCCACGGCACCGGCGGCACGCCCGTCGTCCTCCCTGCGCACCCGGAGATCGCCTCGCTCCTCGGAGCGACCTCGCCGAGTGCAGTTCTCACACTCGATCCGACGTTCGGGCGCCTCTACGAGAGCCCCAAGGGCCTCGCCGGCAACAACATGATCGGACTCTTCTCGCAGCCCTCCGTCGGCGATCTCGATCAAGACGGCCACCCCGACATCGTCGCGCTCGGCGGCTCGTTCTACCTCGCGCTCGCGCTCGCCTCGTCCGAGAAGCAAGACTACGAGCAGCACGCGGCCTTCTGGAGCACCGCTCCGGGCGACTGCATCGATCCGTCGACAGGCCAGCCCACGCCGGGCAAGAAGTGCGGCTCGATGTTCCCCGGCTCGCCGACGATCATCGAGGACTATACGTTCTTCCACAACGCGACCGTCGCCGACGTCAGCGGCGACGACTACCCCGAGACCATCGTCGGCACCGGCGGTTACTACGTGCGCGCGATCGACGCCTGCGGGCGCGAGGCGAAGGGCTTCCCCAAGTTCACGGGTCAGTGGATCATTCCGAGCACCGCGGTCGGCGACATCGACGGCGACAAGTCGCTCGAGATCGTCACCGGCACGCGCGACGGCTGGCTCTACGCCTGGCACACCGACGGTCATGAAGACGGCGTCGTCGAGTGGCCGACGCATCACCACGACAACCAGAACACTGGCAACTACGCGACCAAGACCGATTTTCCGAGCGCGAGAAAGGCGAAGGCGCCGCTCGACCTCGCCTCGTGCAAGAAGGACGTCGCGGTCGAGCCCCCCCCGCCTGTCGGCAACGGCTCGGTCAGCGGTGGCGGCTGCGGCTGCTCGGTCCCTAAAGGCGGCAGCGCTGCGCTCGGGGCGACGGCCTCGCTCCTCGGCGTCGCCCTCGCGCTGGTGCGCCGTCGTCGCCACCGGTAACCAGGGTAACTAGCGTAACTCGCCGACGAGATCCCAGCCGATCACGTTCGCTCGCCAGCCCTCGCTCGGTGTAGACTCGCGCCCATGCACGACGTGCTCGGCGAGTTGCGCGCGGGGGCCGACGACTTCCTGCTGCTCATCATCTCGTCGCCTTCCGGCGCGGGAAAGACGACGCTCTGCAACCGCCTCCGTAAGGAGTTCTCCGAGCTCGCCTTCTCGGTCTCGCACACCACGCGCAAGCCGAGGCCGGGCGAGCAGGACGGGCGCGAATATCATTTCATCGATCTCCCGGCCTTCCGCGCGATGGCCGAGCGCGATGCGTTCGCCGAGTGGGCCGAGGTCCACGGCAATTTCTACGGTACCTCGCTGAAGGAGATCGAGCTCGCGCAGGCGCGCCAAGCGCACGGCATCCTCTTCGACATCGACTACCAAGGCGCGAGGCAGATTCGCGCCAAAGTGCCCGACGCGGTCACTGTCTTCATCCTCCCGCCTTCCCTCGAAGAGCTCGAAAGGCGCCTGAAGAGCCGCGCCAGCGACGACGACGCGACGGTTGCCCGCCGCCTCGCCAAAGCGCGCACCGAAATCGAGAACTACGGCCTCTTCGACTACCTCGTGGTCAACGACGACCTCGAGCGCGCCTACGATCGCCTGCGCGCCGTCGTCCTCGCCGAGAGCGCCCGTCGTATTCGCAAGGCCCCACTCGCCGAGACCTTGCTACGCAGCGGCCGCGTCGCACCGGCGATGGACAGCCAGCGCTGAGCGCGTCGGCCGGCGCGAGAGAGACGCCGGCACGAGGATGCGATAGACGCGGCGAATGGCCGCCGAAACTGCGTACAACTCCTCGCGCTACAAGCTCCCGCAGATCGCTCACCACTACGGCGATGCGGTGCATCTGCTCGACGATCCCGTCGCGTGGACGCTGCTCTCTCGCCTCTGCGCGCGCGAGACGTCGCAGCCAGAGGTCGGACGCCTCGTGCGGACACTCTACGAGATGATGTGTCGCGCGGTCTGCGCCGACCTCTTGCCGCGCACGCGGGTGGCGATCCCGACCCGGATGGTCTCGTCGTCACCCGAGGCGGTGTACCGCGGCGTCGCCATCGACGCGCACACCAAGGTCGTCACCGTCGGCATCGCCCGCGCGGGCACCGTGCCTTCGCAGATTTGCTACGAGCAACTCAACGAGCTCCTCGATCCGTCGCTCGTCCGCCAAGACCACCTCTTCATGAGCCGGATGACCGACGCCGCCGGCAAGGTCACCGGGACGAGCTGGCACGACGCGAAGATCGGTCGCGACGTCGACGAGCGCATCGTCCTCTTCCCTGATCCGATGGGCGCCACCGGGAGCTCGCTCGCGTCGGCGATCACGCACTACTCGACGGCGCTCGATGGCAAGCCTTCGCTCATCGTCGCGATGCATCTCATCGTCACGCCTGAGTACCTCCGCACGATCGCGCGCGCACATCCTGGCGTGCAGGTCTACGCCTTCCGACTCGACCGCGGACTCTCGCCCGCCGATGTCCTCGCGACCGAACCTGGCAAGCGATGGGACGAAGAGCGAGGCCTCGACGACCGGCAATACATCGTCCCTGGCGCCGGCGGCGTCGGCGAAATCATGAATAACGCGTGGATTTGAGCGTATTCGCGTCGCCTATTTGAAGAAAATGGCGTTTCGTCCGTCGTATCGGGGCCGGCGGCACATCCCGGACGGCGGATCGCTTAGGTACCCCAACAGCCCGGAGTTGGGATATGTTCCGCCCCGATCCCGACGGGGGGGTTTTCGTCCCCTCTCTTCAACGGCTGGAGCTCGCGTGAGACTCTGGCACCCAGAAACCTGTCGGGCTTCCTTGAGTGAGAGGGGGCCCCGTTTGAGAAGGAATGACGCCCATGAAGAACGGTCTTCGCATTTCCACGTTCGCGCTCTGCGCGATGCTCGGCGCTCTCGCCGTCGGGACCCAGGCCTGTAAGGCCACTGTCACCACCGGTGAGGCGACCCCGCCGCCGCCGCCGCCGCCGCCGCCGCCGCCCGCTGACAAGGATGGCGACACGGTCGCTGACACCGACGACGCCTGCCCGGACAAGGCCGGCCCGAAGAACGACGACAAGGCGAAGAACGGCTGCCCCGAGGAGCCCAAGGTTGCCGTCGTCGAGGACAAGAAGGTCAAGATCGTCGGCACGGAAGTGACCATCTCGGAGAAGATCCTCTTCGACGTTGGCAAGGCGACGATCAAGCCGGAGAGCGGGAAGCTCCTCGACGAGATCGCCGACGTGCTCAAGGTCGGCGGCAAGGACATCGACCTCATCGAGATCGGTGGCCACGCCGACAAGCAGGGCGACGAGAAGGCCAACGTCAAGCTCACCGACGACCGCGCCAAGGCGGTCATGGAGGAGCTCGTCAAGCGTGGCGTCGACTCGAAGAAGCTCCGCGCCAAGGGCTACGGCCAGTACTGCCCGGTCGACGAGGCTTCGACCCCCGAGGCCTACGAGAAGAACCGCCGCGTGCAGTTCACGATCCTCAAGCTCGCCGGCAAGCCGACGGGCGCTGGCGTCGGCTGCGATGGCGCCACGAAGAAGGGCATCAAGCCCGCCCCGGTTCTCTAAGTCACATACTCGCGTCCCGCCTTCGGCGGATTCGCGGGGTGATTGAGAGATTCGTGAGAGACGCGCCCGGCGAGCAATCGTCGGGCGTTTTTCTTTTTCGGGAGCGCCGCCGCTCGACGGACCTCGAATGTCACTCCACGTTCTGCACCTGCTCGCGCATCCGTTCGAGCTCGCTCTTCGCCTCCACGACCATGTGCGCGACGTCGGCATCCTGCGCCTTCGAGCCGATGGTGTTCACCTCGCGCACCATCTCTTGCAGCAAGAAATCGAGGCGCCTTCCGCACGGATCTTTGCCGTCGACCAGCGCTTGGAATTGCGAGCAGTGCGACCAGAGGCGCGTCAGCTCTTCGGTGACGTCGCTGCGGTCGGAGAGGAGCGCGATCTCCTGCTCGAGACGACCCGGGTCGAGCGGAACGTCGGCGCCGAGGAGACGACCGAGGCGCGCGCGTAGGCGCTTTTGGTAGACCTCGACGAGCTGTGGCGCGCGCGCGGCGATGGTATCGGAGCAGCGGCGGACCGAGCCGAGGCGGGTGCGCAGGTCGTCGGCGAGGACGCGGCCTTCGTCGTCACGCATGCGTTCGAGCGCGGAGACGGCTTGATCGAACGCCGTGCGACAAGCGGCGCGCATGCCCTCGACTTCTCGTTCGGAGGTCGCCGCGAAGAGATCGGGGACGGCGCCGAGGATCGAGAGCGGCACCTCGCTGCCCGGCGCGAGATCATCGCGGAGCTTGCAGAGCGCGAGATACGCGGCGCGCGCGCGTTCGAGATCGAGGCTGAGGCCGGCGCCGGTCGCTCCTTCGGCGCGAATCGCGACTTCGACACGGCCGCGCTGCAATCGCTCGCGACCGAGCTGTTCGGCGAAAGGAACGAGATCGCCCAGCTCCCGCGGCGCACGAACGCGCACGTCGAGGAAGCGATGATTCACCGCACGCACCTCGACGACCAGACGTCCGACGGGAGCTTTCGCGTCTCCGACGCCGAAGCCGGTCATGCTCCTCATGCGACACGCCCTCTCGCGGCGCGGTGGGCTGCGACTGTTCGTCGGAGTCCCTCACGCCAGAGCACCTTCGGGGAGTAGGCGAGGAGGCTCATTGCACGCTCGATCGATGCGAGCGAATCGCGGACGTCCCCCGGGCGTGAGGGAACGTGGTTTCGCTGAAGCGGACGACCAATCTCCTCTCCGATGGCATCGGCAAGCTCGAGCAGCGAAATTCTCTCTCCGCAGGCGATGTTCACTACTGCGCCACCGAGCGGCCGTGAGCAGTCGGCCGCGAGCAAGTTGGCGTGCACGACGTTGTCGATGAACGAGAAGTCGCGAGTCTGCCCTCCGTCGCCATGGATCTCGATGGGCGTGCCATCGAGCCCTGCCGCGATCCACCGCGGAACGACTGCGGCGTATGCTCCGTTCGGATCTTGCTTGGGGCCGAAGACGTTGAAGTAACGAATGGTCAGCGTGTCGAGCCCATGGATTCGGGCGTACACCGCGAGATACTGCTCGCCCGTCAGTTTCGAGACAGCGTAGGGCGACCGCGGATTGGACGGCATGTCTTCCCGCTTCGGGAGCTCGACGCTGTCTCCGTACGCGCTCGACGATCCCGCATACACGACGCGGCGAACCCCGGCGCGCCGAGCCGCCTCGAGGACCATGAGCGTGCCGTGGGCGTTGACCATATTCGCGGCGAGCGGTTCGGCGATGCTTCGTGGCACCGATGCGCGTGCGGCCTGGTGGAAGACCACCTCGACCCCCTCCATGCTCGCCGCAAGAGCAACCTCGTCATTTATGCTGGCCTGGATGACCTCGACGTCGAGCCCCAGCAAGTTTTGCCGGCGACCGGTTGAGAAGTCATCCATGACACGCACGCCATCACCGCGTTCGAGCAACGCGGCCGCGATGCCCGAGCCGATGAAGCCAGCTCCGCCCGTGACCAAGCATCGACGTCCACTCATGACCCGGAGCGTAGTCCGAGGGTGACGCGGCTGGGAAGAGCGAGTCGCTTACTTCAAACCCTTGGTGCGCCGAATGACTTCGAGGGTCTTCGAGTACTCGATTTCCCAGGCCGGCGTGCCTTCTTCGACGTGCTTGATTCGGCCGCGGACCTCACGGTCGAGCTCGTCCTCGACGAGCATGTGCCGCTTGAGGATGGGCGCCATCTTGCGACGGAGGTCGAGGTCGCTCGCGTAGACCTCTTCGACGTTGTTCGAATAGAGGTAGGCCTCGACGATTTGGTCGAGGAGGTAGTCGACGACCTCTTCACCGACCTTGAGGCCGCGCTGTTCGGCGACCGACTTCTTGACGCGGCCGAACTCGGTGGGCGGGAGCTTGCGCCCGTCCATCAGCTCTTTGGTCTTGACCGTGACCTCACGCTCGAGGCGCAGGTACTCGTTCATGACCGCTTCCACGTCACGCTCGACCTCGGCCGGCGCTTCGGTCTCGAGATCTTTCTCGGCGACCAGCTTGCGAACGACCTCGGCGGCGATGACCGGCACCTTGGAGCTGAAGAGGCGCATCTCGTTCCTGAACCCCGAGCATCACGTGGGAGACCGCGTGGAAATGGGCAAGCAAATGGCCGTCGAAGAGGCCGACGGACCGACACTGCGAACCGGGAGACCGTGCGCCGGACCGCGCAGAAGGTCAACGGTTTTCCCTCGGCATCCCAGGGAAACCCATACTTTTTCTCTGCATGCCCAGAGTCGGCCCGAGTCGGGAGGCGGCGAGAGCGAGAGGGGGATTGCTCTCGACCGGGGAAAGGGGCGAACCTGTCGGAGATGGTCGTGCGCGACAGCGACAAATCCGCCGGGCGCTCTTCGAGGGTGCCTGCGGTCAGCGTGGGGGGAATGCGCGAGGAGCTGCGCGCCTCCTTGCTCAAGATTTACTATCTGAAGTTGCGCGAGACCCGGGGCGAGGACGCCGCGCGCGACGTGCTCGTCGGCGCTGGCGTCGATCCGAGCTGGATCGAACAAGAGACGGCCTGGGTCTCGGTCGAGACCGCGCGGCGCTTTCTCCTCGCCTACTCGGAAGAGCTCGGAATCACCTCCCTGCGCGACGTCGCTGCGTTCGTCTCGCACCCCGAGGCGCTCGGCCCCTGGGTTCGGCTGGTGCGCGAGGCGAAGGGCCCACGCGACGCCTATCGCTACGTCACGGCGCACGCGCAAGAGCAGACGCGCGTCGGCGATTGGGAAATGGAGGGCGAGCCGAAGAAGGAAGAAGCGAAGGAGCCGCGCGACGTCAAAAAGGCGTCGAAAGAGGCGGAAACCGAGCCTGACGTGAAGGTGACGCCGCCGGTGGTCTCGATCACCGAGCCGACGACGGTGCGACTCAGCTACCGGCCTAGGCCCGACGAGCCTTCGGAGACCGATGACCTTCTCTGCGCGGTACGCGAGACCCAACTCTCCGGTCTCCCGACGCTCTTCGGAATGCCGCCGGCGAAGATCACCCACGACACCTGCATCGCGCGCGGCGCCGATCACTGTCGCTATGTCGTCACTTGGGAAGAGCTCGAGCCGCGCGGCTTCATGCGTCCGCCGTTCCTCGCCGCCGGCGCCGCCGTCGTCGGGTTCGCGCTC
>JANYDK010000020.1 GCA_025363655.1 Deltaproteobacteria bacterium
CGATGTCGGCAATCCTATGGAGGTCCTGCGTTCAGGTACACCTCGGCGCGGTCACGCACCGTCGGGAAAGACGCGGCGCGACTCGCGGTTGGGTGAGATTCCTTGACATCTACTTCGATAATATTAGAAGTAGTTCGTGGCACCCGCAAAGCTCGAACGACACGCGGAACAACTCGGTGCGCTCGGGCATCCCGTGCGCCTCGCCGTGCTGCGCTTCGTCGTGCAAAAGGGCGTCGATGGTGCTTCCGCGGGGGAAATCGCCGCGCACGTCGACCTCCCCGCCTCGACGCTGAGCCACCACCTGAAGCGCCTGGTCGACGCAGGGCTCTTCACGACCCGTCTCGAAGGCACGTTCCACTACTACGCCCCTGACTTTCCGAGCCTTCGCGCGCTGACCGACTACCTCTGGGAAGACTGCTGCAAACGCGGCAAGTCATCCTCGTGCTGCTGATTCTTTGTGAGTAAAACTTCGAGTTTTATCGAAGTAATAAGGAGAAAACCATGAACGTCCTCAAACCGCACGTCTCGCTCAACGTCACCAACGTCGAAGCCTCCGTGGCGTTCTACGAAAAGGCCTTTGGCGTGGAGGCGACCAAGCGTCGTCCGGGATACGCCAAGTTCGACCTGACGACGCCGTCGCTCAACCTGACCATGCAGGAGGCGCCGCGCACGGGCGTGAACGCGAGTCACTTCGGCTTCCAAGTGGCCCGCAGCGAAGACGTCGCCGCGGCCTGGACCCGCTTCAAGGAGGCCGGGCTCCGCACGCGCACCGAGTCGAACACTGAATGCTGCTACGCGCTGCAAGACAAGGTCTGGATCGAAGATCCGGACGGCAACGCCTGGGAGGTCTTCGTCGTGAAGGCCGAGGCGGAAGTCATGCAGGCAGATCCGACGGCGAGCGGGTGTTGCGTGCCCGAGATCGACGGCGGGAGCGAGAACGATCTCGCGCCGCCGAAGACGAAGTCGGGTGGGTGCTGTGGCTGAGCTCCCGCGGCGCGCGTGCGCCGAGTTGATCGGCACGGCATTCCTGCTCGCGGTCGTCGTCGGCTCGGGAATCATGGCCGAACGGCTCGCAGGCGGGAACGTCGCGATCGCACTTCTCGCGAACGCGCTCGCGACGGGCGCCGGTCTCGTCGCCATCATCCTCATGCTTGGTCCGGTGTCGGGTGCGCACCTCAATCCGGTGGTGACCCTGAGCGAAGCGGTGCGGCGTGCGCTGTCGTGGCGCGACGTGCCGCTGTACCTCGTCGCCCAGGTCGCGGGCGCGGTGCTCGGCGTGCTGATCGCACATGCGATGTTCGGCCTGCCGCTGCTCGGTCTCTCCCAGCACGCGCGCAGCGGCCCTTCCCAGCTCGTCGGCGAGCTCGTGGCGACGTTCGGCTTGATCGCTCTCGTGACTTCGTGCGCGCGGAATCGTCAGTCGATCTCCACGACGGCGTTCGCGGTCGGCGCCTACATCACCTCGGCGTATTGGTTCACCTCGTCCACGAGCTTCGCCAACCCTGCCGTCACCGTCGCGCGCGCGCTCACCGACACGCTCGCCGGCATTCGACCGATCGACGTGCCGGCCTTCGTCGTTGCGCAACTCGTCGGGGCGCTGCTCGCCGTCGTCGTCGCGCGCTGGCTCTTCGCGCCGATGAAAGAGGAGCTCCGATGATCACCGTCGTTTTTGCGTGCGTTCACAACGCAGGCCGATCCCAGATGGCCGCGGCTTGGTTCGAGTTGCTCGCCGATTCGACCTTGGCGCGCGCGATTTCGGCGGGGACGAGGCCAGCCGCGCAGGTACATCCCGAGGTCGTTGCAGCGATGCGTGAGGTCGGCGTCGAGCTCTCGCAGAGGGTGCCGCGCCAGCTCGACGACGCTCTCGCCGGCTCGGCGTCGCTCCTCGTGACGATGGGGTGTGGAGAATCGTGCCCCGTCGTACCGGGTGTGCCTCGAGAAGATTGGCCGTTCGAGGATCCGAAAGGGCAGTCCATCGAACGCGTGCGTGTCATTCGTGACGAGATCCGAGAACGCGTGCGTCGTCTCGTGCACGCGTCTGGATGGGCGAGTCAGAGGGGGCCTCGCGCGGACTCCCCTCGACCCGCGAAGTAGGTCTGCAGCTGGAAGTCGAGCCGTCGCGTCGCGCCGTGGGCCGCATGCGGCGCGCGCTTGTGGAGGTAGTAGCCGAGCAAATCCGGCGCGTCGGTCTTCGAGACGTGCACGCGATTGCCCTCCACCGTCGAGCCACCGCGCGTGGTCGTGATGCGGGAGAAGCCGCGGTAGTAGCAATAACTCTTCTCGTAGCGGAGGCGCGCGACGAGGATCGAGGCGGCGATGCGATGGGTGACGATGGCGTCGCGGATCGGCGCGGCGCCGCGCGTGAACTCGGGGCGATCGGGGCCGAAGCTCAGATTCCACCACTCGCTCCGGCCATCGGGATAGACGAGCCCGAGCGCGAAGCTCGAGCGCGAGCTTCGGAGGCCGTCGATCAAAGGATCGCTCGGGCCCGCGTACGCGCTGCGCACGAATTGCTCCACGCCTTCGAGGCAGGCCTCGACCTCGCGGGCGATGAGCTCGGGCGCGTACCCCATGGTGTTCGGATCATCGAGCGGCGGAATCGCCGCCGTGGCGTCGAAGTCGATGAGGTGGGTGTCTTCGGCGACCATCCGTGCGAACGGCGCGGCTTGCGGCAGGTGTCGAACGGAGCCGCCTTCGATTTCGAAGACGTCGCCGGGGTTGGCGATGACGCCCGGGATTTCGGGCGCGACGCGGGCCAAGTCGGAGAGGAAGCGCGTGCGGGAAATGGGAAAGAGGAAGGGATTGGTCCACTCGAGCGCGCCGGCGAAGCGAAAGCCCGCCGAGCCGGGCACGACGAGCTTGGGCTTGATTTGAAGGATGTTCGAGAGGTTCGTGCGCGGGAGATCGAGCGGGTATCCTGCGGTCATCGAGCCGAAGAAGCCGAGGTTCTGGCTCGCGAAGACGGAGAAGAGGAGGTCGACCTCGCCCATTTGAATGCGCGCGAACTCGCAGGCGCCGGGCGTGATGACGGTGTCGACTTCGTTCCAGAAGACGCCCGAAGAGTCCTTGAAGATGACGCCGAACTCGATGACGTCGATGTTGGAGAAGGTCGTCAAGATCGAGCACTTTTCGAACTCGATCAGGGCTCCTGCCTCGATGACCCGAACGTTGGTGAAGCCGAGCCTCTCGAGCACGTAGGGGATCGTCGGGTCGTCGGGACAGAGCACCTCGACGTCGCGGGGAAGGCGCGCGAGGGAAGGAATGTCGAAGTGATCGAGGTGCGAATGCGAAATGATCACCTTGTCGATGCGCGGGAGCTTTTCGTAGAAGACCTCGCGCGCGGGACAGGCGACGACCGCGCCGTCCTCGAAGGGATCTCGGAAGACGGGATCCATGAGGATGTTGCAGCCGTCGAGCTCGACGAAGATCGTGGCGTGACCGAGCAGAGAGACCCTCATGGCTGCGCTCCGGTGGCTGTGTTCGACGATCCGGCGATGGACGACACCGCGTAATCCATGTGGCGAAAGCCATTCTGCTCCGGTCCCGGAGGGCGAACCTCGATCATGTGCAGCGTCAGATCGGTCGGCTCGTTGGCCTCGATGACGACCTTGCCATCGACGTACGACGCCGGGCTGATGATGGAGAGCCGCATCAGACCGCCCGAGAAATCGTAACGGCGCTCGTAGCGTGATCGAGCGACGATGACCGAAGCGGGGAGCCGATGGGTGACCAGCGCATCGCGCGGCCCGCCCTCGCTGCGGGTGATTTTCGGCGTCGCGCCGGCGAAGTCGATGGTGATGGAGCGGTGCGCGCCGTCGGGAAAGACGACGCCGAGGCCGTAGGTCGTACGAATGCGACGGTATTCGCGCAGCGCGGCGTCGGTGCCGTCGTACCCCTCGCGGACGAAGGCAGAGAGCTCGTCGAAGAGGGCCTCGACGTCGCGCCGGAGCTCGTCTTCGGGATAGCCGTCGAGGTTCGGATCGGCGGAGGGGGGCACGAAGGACGTGGGATCGAAGGCGATTCGGTGGGTGTCGTCGGTCATCGAGGTGACGATCGGCGAGGCGCCGGGCTTCCGCAGAACCGCCCCCGCGCGGATCTCGAAGACGTCTCCCGGGTTGCCGATGTCGCGTTTCAGGCCGGGCGCGACGCGCGCCAGCTCGTCGAGATACCGCTCGCGCGAGATGGGAAAGACGAAGGAGTTCACCCAATCCATCGGCGCGCGGTAGCGAAACCCCGCCGACGCAGGCACGACCAAGCGCGGGGCGATTCGCTCCGCGCACGTCGCCGCGCCGTGCAGGTACTGCGTCGGATATCGAGCGCGTTGACTGCCGTAATAGGCGAAGGACTGCACCGCATACGCGGCGAAGAGCAAGTCGATGTTCCCGACCGTGCGGCGAAGGTGATCGATGTTCTCGGGCGAGGGCACCGAGTCGCCCTGATGCCAGAAGATGCCGCTCGGGTCCTTGATGACGATGCCCAGCTCGGTGGGCGACCGGACGGAGAGGGTGGTGAGGATTTCGCTGCGCCCGATCTTCACCCTCGTGTTCGGGGCCACCGCGAGGACGCGGGTGAAGCCGAGCCGACCGAGCGCATACTCCAGCGTCGGCGAGCGCGGGCAGACGATGCGACAGTCGCGCGGAAGGCGCGCGAGGGAGGCGAAGTCGACGTGGTCGTGATGGATGCTCGTGAGTGTCACGAGGTCGATGCGCGGCAGACGTGCGAGGTCGAGGGTGCGGGCGGGGCAGGGCACGAGCAGGCCCTCGCCCAACTCGTCACCGAGCACCGGATCCACGAGAATGTTGGCGCGATCGACCTCCACGAGAGCCGTCGCGTGGCCGAGCGCGGTCACCAGCATGAGCCGACCATGGGGAGCGGAGCATGCCACGATTCCCGACCGCACCGGGAGACGGGGTGACGGAGGATGCACGTCGGGCTACAGTCGTCGTCCGTGCGTCGGTCCTCTCGTCGTCACCCCTTCAGGCGGCTGCGCGCCCGGCTCTACGCGCTCGCGCGCGTGCTGGCGGTGGTGGTGGCGGCCCAGCTGGCGGGCGTCGCGCACCACGCCATCGACGTGGTCTTCGCATCTCAGGGCGCGATTTTGCACGACGGCAAATCGGGATGTGCGCACGACGAACAGGGCGATGAGTGCCCGCCTGGGTGCCCCGATTGTCACGGGACCCACCGTCTCGCCGCCACTCCGCCGATCGCGGTCGAGGGACTGCAGCGCGTCCACGATGGATCAGAATCTCTCGTTCGTCCGAGGGAGCTCGAGGCTCCGACAGGCACGCGGACCGCGGTCTATAGGCCGCCGCGGCGTGTGCCGAGTCTGACGTAGTTCGCCCGTCTGTGTGAGTTGCAGCGTGAGCCATGGCTCGCGCTCCCCCACATTCGTCGCCGACCGAGAGGTCGTCGCGCAAACGTCCCACTCGCGCCTTGTGGATCCTCCGAGGAGTGCCGCATGCCCGCTCACGATTACGAAAAAGATCACGACAAAGGTCACGACCACAGCCACCACGAAGAGCACGACCACGACCACGGTCACGATCACGACGAGTCGGGTGGCGGCGGGCACGACCACTCGCACAAGGGTCACGCGCACGTGAACCCGGCGGACGTGAGCGGTCGGGCGTTCGCCATCGCGATCGGCCTGAACCTCTCCTTCGTCATCATCGAGGCGATCTACGGCGTGCTCACGCACTCGATGGCGCTGGTCGCCGAGGCCGGCCACAACCTCAGCGACGTGCTCTCGCTCGGGCTCTCGTGGGGGGCCATGGTGTTGGCCAAGCGGACTCCCACGCATCGGAGAACCTACGGGTTCCGGGGCACGACGATTTTGGCCTCGCTCGCCAACGCGTTGGTGTTGCTCTTCGTCGTCGGCGCCATCGCTTGGGAGTCGGTGCGACGTTTCGCGGAACCGACCCCCGTCGCCGGCAAGACGGTGATGATCGTGGCCGGCATCGGCATCCTCGTGAACGCCGGCTCTGCGCTGATGTTCGTTCGCGGCAGCAAGAAGGACGTGAACGTGAAAAGCGCCCTCGTTCACCTCGCCTCGGACGCTTTGGCGTCGATCGGCGTCGTGGCGGCGGGCGGCGCGATGATGCTCACCGGATGGACCTGGCTCGACCCGGCGGTGAGCCTCGTCCTTTCGATCGTCGTGCTCGTAGGGACCTGGTCCCTGCTGCGCCAGTCACTCGATCTCATCCTCGCGGCGGTGCCGCAGGGCATCGATCCGGCGGCGGTGCGATCTTTCCTCGTCGGGCTTCCGGGGGTCAGCGCGGTCCACGATCTGCACATCTGGGCGATGGGTACGACGGAGACGGCGCTCACTGCGCACCTCGTCATGGCCTGGCCGGAGCGTGCCCCCAAGTTCCTCGGCTCGTTGTCTCGCGAGCTCAAGGAGCGATTCGAGATTCATCACGCCACCGTCCAAATCGAGCCCTCGGAGGCCGCCGCCGACTGCGAGCAGGCGCCGGACAACGCGGTTTGAGCGGAGGAGGCCATATGAAGACCGATCCGATACGTGCGGGCTCGCTGGCTGTACTGCTCGGCGTGCTCGGCGTGCTCGGCGTGCTCAGCTTGCTGGGCTGCCCGCGCGCCGACCGCGCGACCGAGGGCGAGAAGCCAGCCGCCTCGAACAGCGCACACGTCGACGAGGCCGAGCACAGCGGCATCGTTCGAAGAATCAAGCTCCCCGAGGGCGTCATCGCCGACGCGCACATCCGCACCGAGCCGGTCACGGCGCGACGATTGGCGGCGGTCTTGTCGCTGCCGGGCGAAGTCTCGGTCAACCCCGATCGCAGCTCGCGCGTGTCGTCGCCGATCGCCGGACGCCTCGAGCGCGTCGACTTCAAGGAAGGCGCCTTCGTCAAGAAGGGCGCCGTTCTCGCCGTCGTGCGCATCCCCGAGCTCGGCAAGCTGCGCGGCGCGTACCTCGAAGCCGTGGCGCGGGCGAAGGCAGCGAAGGTCACCGAGCAGCGAGAAGCCGATCTGCTCTCGCAACACGCGACGTCGGTGCGGGAGTATCTCGAAGCCAAGACGGCCGCCGAAACGACGCAAGCCGAAGTCGATGGGCTCGGCGCGCAGCTGGCGGCGCTCGGTGGCGGCGCGGGGGGAGGCCCTGGTCTCTTGTCGTTGCAGGCGCTCCTCGACGGCTACGTGGTGAATCGTCACGCCGTCGTCGGACAACCGGTCACGGCCGATCAGGCTCTTGCTCGGCGATCTTCGTGCCGGCGTGGTGGTGGCGGTGACGATTCCGCTCTCGCTTCTCTTCGCCATCGTGGTCATGAACGCGACCGGCGCTTCCGGCAATTTGATGAGCCTCGGCGCCCTCGACTTCGGGCTCCTCGTCGACGGCGCGGTGATCATCGTGGAAAACGCGGTGCGACGTCTCGCCGAGCGGCGCGAAGAGCTCGGGCGAGATCTCACCGGGCACGAGCGCACGGAAGTGGTGCGCGTCGCGACCATGGAAGTGCGCGCCGCGAGCGTCTTCGGCGAGGCGATCATCGCGGTCGTCTACTTGCCGATCCTCGCGCTCGGCGGGCTCGAGGGAAAACTCTTCCGGCCGATGGCGACCACGGTGCTGCTGGCGCTCGGAGGCGCGTTCATCCTTTCCCTCACGGTCGTGCCCGTGCTCACGAGCTACCTCGTGCGGCCGAAACGCGGATCGCACGAGACCGTGCTGCTCCGTCTCGCCAAACGCGCCTACGCACCGATGTTGCGCAACGTGCTTTCGTGGAAGCGTCTGACGTTGACGCTCACGGTCTTCGCCCTCGCCGGCGCGGTGGCGCTCTTCACCAAGCTCGGCGCCGAGTTCGTGCCGCAGCTCGACGAGGGAGACTTGCTCATCGAAGCGCGACGTCTTCCCGCCGCGTCGCTCTCCGAGTCCGTCGACACCGCCCTCCGCGTCGAGCGCGCCATCCGCAAATTTCCCGAGGTGAAGTCGGTCGTCTCGCGCACCGGCTCGCCCGAGATCGCGACCGATCCGATGGGCGTCGAGGCGAGCGACATCTACATCGCACTCGAGGATCGCTCGAAGTGGCCACCCGGAGTGACCAAGGAATCGCTCGGCGTCGAGATCATGGCCGCGGTCAGCGAGGCGGTCCCCGAGATCTCCGGCGCGATGTCGCAGCCCATCGAAATGCGTACCAACGAGCTGGTGGCCGGCATTCGTTCGGACGTCGGCATTCTCGTCTACGGCACCGACCTCGACGAGCTCGCCGGGCTCGGCGAAAAAATCGCATCGGCCGTGAAAACGGTGCCCGGCGTCGTCGACGTGCGCGTCGAACAAGTGGCCGGTTTGAAGTACCTCCGCGTCACCCCCGATCGCGCCAAGCTCGCGCGCTACGGGCTCTCCGTCGCCGACGTCAACCAGCTCACGCAGACGATGGCCGTCGGCTTTCCCACCGGCGTGGTGCTCGAAGGCGAGAGGCGCTTCGGTATCGTCGTGAAGACCAAGCACGACTTCAAAGACGATCTCGACGCGTTGCTCGGACTCCCTCTGAAATCGGTCACCGGGCAAATCGTGCCCCTCGGCGACGTCGCCGCACTCGACTTCGTCGACGGTCCGGCCGAAATCGCGCGCTCGAGTCAATCACGTCGCCTGACGGTGGAGTTCAACGTCTCCGGCCGCGACCTCGTCTCCGTCGTCCGCGACAGCCAAAACGCCGTGCAACGCGCGCTGACCTTGCCGGTCGGCTATCGCCTCGAGTGGGGTGGCGAGTTCGAGCACTACCTCGAAGCGAAAAATCGCCTGCTTTTCGTCGTCCCCATCGCGTTGACGATGATCGCGCTCTTGCTCTGGATGGCGTTTCGCTCGCTGCGCGTCGCCGCCATCATCTTGCTCAACGTGCCCTTCGCCATCGTCGGCGGCGTGGTCGGGCTGGCGGTGATGCGCGTGCCCTTCTCGATTCCCGCCGGCATCGGCTTCGTCGCGCTCTTCGGCGTCGCGGTGCTCAACGGCCTCGTGCTCGTCTCCTCCGCGCGGCACCTCGAAGAAGAAGGTAAAGAGCCCGCCGAGGCGACGCGTCAGGCAGCGCTCGGGCGTCTTCGACCTGTGCTCATGACCGCGCTCGTCGCCTCGCTCGGCTTCCTCCCGATGGCGACCTCGACGGCGCCCGGCAGCGAAGTGCAGCGGCCACTCGCGATCGTCGTCATCGGCGGTTTGGTGAGCGCGACGTTGCTCACGCTGCTCGTGCTGCCGGTGATCCTCACGATGCTCGGCAAATCACGCCGAGGAGAGGCCTCGGCGTGATCGGTCGTCGCCTCGGGGCGCGAGAGTCTCAGCGCGCGATGATCTCCGCCGGCGGCACCAAGAAGAGGACGCCGCGCACGTCGAGGTTGATCGCGCCGGGCATGCCGAGCACGTTGATGAAGGCGTTGAAGAACTGCGCGTCCTTCGTCGGCTTCACGAAGGTGTTCTTCTCCGGAATGACTTCGAAGCACACCGGCGTGCCGACGGGGATGGCGGTGAACGTGTCCTTGACGCCGTCACCGTCGGTGTCCTTGGCGGTGACCGGCGGGCAGCCGCCCTTCGGATCGCCTTCGTCCATCGCGCGGAGGGCGTGGATGAACTTGGTCGCGTCGACGCCGCCGGGGTTCGTCGGATCGTTCGACGGCTGCGCGGTGACGTCGAAGTTGGTGCCGGTGGCGAGGGCTGCGATCGCCGAGACGATCGAGTCCGAGGTGCCGGTGCCGGTGTAGCTGGCCTTGAAGATGAGGAGGCAGTTCTTGCCGTCGGCTGCGTCCGGAGCGCGCCCGACGCCGCCTTCTTCGGTGCAGCACTGACCGGCGCCGCAGCCGGGCTTGAAGGCCGACGGCGGGACGATGGCGTTGCTCGCCTCGGCGACCTTGGTCATCTGCGGGATCGGTCCGCCGCCGAAGCCGCCGCCGATGGGGATGCCGACGCCGCGCGCGTGCGTCTTCTTGAACGCCGCGAGCAGCTCGTCCATCGAGTGCGGGTGCGGCGCCGGCTCGGTGCCGACGCGGTAGTCACCGACTTCGTGGGACTCGATGTCGGTGATTTCGACGGTGACCGGGAGCGAGCCCGGTCGGAAGTCGACGTAGCCGTAGGTGCCCGGCGCGTTCGTCTTCTTCTTGATCGCGCCGCCCGGCCAGTTCACGCCGTCGCCGGTGAGGATTTGGTACTGGCTCTCGATGGGCGATTCGGGGCCGTCGTCGCCGCTGTGGGTGGCGTATTCGTTGGTGGCCTTCTGCGCGTCGGTCACGCTCGTGGTGACCGTGTGCAGGAGGTAGAACGGCAGGTCGGCGCCCGAACCGTGACCGTCGTAGGGGAAGTCGTCGTGGCCGGCGATGGCGATGCCGACGTTGGGGATCGCCGTCTTCAGCTTCGGGATCATCGCGCTGATGTTGGCCTTCATGCCGGCGATGACGCCGCCCATCGAGCCCGTCGTGTCGAGCGAGAAGGCGACGTCGACTTGCTGGATGTTGGTGCCGAACTTGAGCACGTCGCGCGCCGGGGTCGGCGGCAGGTTGTACGGCTCGAGGAAGAAGAAGTCGCGCGTGTCGCCGGTGGCGCGGAGCTCGATCAACGTCAGGTTCGCCTGTCCCTGCTTGCCCGTCCCCGACTTGTCGACCACGTTGGCGGTGATGACCGTCGTCCCAGGTTTTCCACCCGGGAGCGTCGTCCCCGAGGTGAAATTGCTGCCGGAGAAGGTGCCGAACGCTGGATCGACGGTGAGCGTGGCGACGCTCGAGACGTCGGTGTCGGTGCCGTCGTCGTTGTGCACCGAGACGGTGTACTTCTGCGTCCCAGCGACGGGCTTTCCGCTCGCCGTGTCGATGGCAATGACCGCGTTCGACGGCGTGATGGTCACTTGGCTGACGATGCCGATGTCCGGTCCCGGGCCCGCGTCGTCGAGGTGGAGGCCTCCGTCATCGCCGGGCGTTCCGGTGTCGAGCGAAGGCGCCTCGCCGCCCTTGTCGGCGTTGGAAGCTCCGCACGCCATGGCGAGCGGAGTGACGAGAAGCGCGAGGCACGAGCGAAGCCGAACGTTAAGCATGGTCATCTCCGTCGACGCGATGCGACCGATGAGTGGGGACACGGCGAGGTGCGGCGCTGAATGGGACGTCGACCGCGCCGCGATCAGGCAGGCAGCATGCCCGTAGCGTTCGCGTTGCGCAAACGTCGTGCGGGTGCCGCACGTCGGTGCGGACGGAATTTTGCGTGATCGCGCGTCTTCTTGCGGACGCCATCGACATCACCCCTGAGGGGGTGGCGTCGTCGCGTTGGTTCGGCTCGCTCGATCTTCCCCAGGTCTTCCTTCTCACCACCGCCGCCACGTTGGCCATCTTCGCCGTCCGGCTCGCCAAGACGCCGTGGGCCTTCGCCGCCGATTGGTGGGGGACGTTGGTCGTCATCGGTGGCGCGCTCGCTGCCGGTTGGTTGCTCGTGCCTGCCAGCGCCGGTCTCCTCGGCCTCGCGCTCTTCGTCGGCGTCGTCATGTTGCCCCTTCGCCTCGATCGCGCGGCGCAGCGGGCGATGCGCGCGGGCGACGACGCAAAGGCGCTGCGGCTCGCGGCCATCGCGCGCGTCCTCCATCCATTCGGGCTCGTCGGTCGTCGTCGGCGCTCGATGCTCACGCTCGGTCGTCTGGCTGCCGGCGAACCTCTCGACGACGCAGCGCTCGAGGCGCTCGGTGCCCTTCGAGATCCGCTCCTCGCCGAGCTCTATCGTGTCTACGCGCTCCACTATCGCGCCGAGACGGCGGAGTGTCGGCGAGCGCTCGCCGTCAGCGCACGTCGTCATCGCCTCTTGCGACTCGGCTTCGGTCCGGCGTGGGTGCGGACGATCGCGCAAGGCGGTACCAGCGGCGAAATCGTCGATGCCGTGCGCGAAGCCGAGCGATGGGACGCGAGCCTCGCCGATCCCGAGCGACGTGCCCTCGTCGCGCTCGACGCCTGTGCCGGTCTCGGTCACGTCGAAGCGGTTCGCGAGCTCGCGGCGCAGCTCACCGAAGGTGTCCCGCGCGGTCGCATCGCCTGGGCCGTCGCCTCCGCTCATCGTGCGAGGGGCGAACGAGAGGTCGCGGTCGAATCGGCGAGCCGTGCTCTCGAGGACGCTCACGTCCGCGAGAGGCCGTGGCTGCAGGCGCTCGCATCGCCGAGAGCGACCATCGTCGAGACCGACGAGTCGCGCGCGCTCGTCGAACGTCTCCGCGTCGAGGCGCGCGCGACGACGATGCTCGCTCCCCTCGCGGGCACCGGAAAATCAAGGGCCATTCTCACCATGGCGATCGCCGCGGTGCTCTGCCTCGTCTTCGTCGTCGTCGAAGCGACCGGCGGTTCGACCGACGAGGCGCACCTGCGTGCGTGCGGCGCGCTCCCGATTCCACTCCGTCTGGCCGACGCCTGGACCATCTTCACCTCGTCGATGCTCCACGCCGGGCTCTTGCACCTCACGTTCAACGTGCTCGCGCTCTTCGTCCTCGGCCGCTTCGTCGAGGCCTTCTACGGACGCCCTCGAATGATGGCGATCTGGCTCCTCGGCACCGTGACGAGCGCACTCACCGCCGTGGCCTTCGCGCCGCGGGACGAGATCTTGGTCGGAGCTTCGGGGGCGATCTTCGCCCTCGGCGGTGCGGTGCTGGCGGCGCTGCTCTCACGTCGCGAGCTGCGATCGACGAGGCGTGGGCGCGCCGAGCTCTATCGATTGCTCCTCGTCTTCGGCTTGCAGGTGGTGATCGACAACATGGTGCCGGCGATCAGCGGCGCAGCGCACCTCGGTGGGCTCTTCGGGGGCGCGCTCGTCGGTGCGATGCTCGCCCCGCGCCCCGCGAAAAAAGGCAAAAACGAAAGCCCCGAGAAACTCACTTCGAGCGACGCGCCGCGATCTCCCGCAGCTTGAGGCGACGAAACGCAGCGTCGACCTGCGGGACCAGCGCCTGCTCGTCGCCCTTGCGCGTGAAGACGCCATCGAACCCGAGCTTCGACCAGTCGGCCGCGACGGCGCCGCTGCTGCTGTAGAGATAGAAGAGCGGCACGTTGGCGTTGGGGTGGGCAGCGAGCCCTTGCCGCAGCGATTCGAGCACGGCCGTCCCGTCGAAGCCGGGCATGTGGAGATCGATGATCACGAGCCCACAACCCGACAGGTGACGAGCGGCGCCGACGGTCTGAGACGTCGTCACCACCTCGTATCCTTGCGGCTCGAGGGCGGCGCGCACGCGATCGAGGAGGAGCTCGCTGTCGTCGATGCAGAGCACACGTCGCGGCGGTGCGATCGGCGTCCGATGGGAGCTCATGATACGGGCCTCAGCGATTGTCGCATGTTGGCGAACGATTGGCCCGGCATCGGTGCGAGGACGAAGCGCGCGCCGCGCCCGGCCTCGGTGGTGATGGTCACCTCGTAGCCCGCCTCGTGCAGAGCTTCTCGCGCTGCGGAGAGGCCCATTCCGCGTCCGGAGAGATCGTCGGCGGTCTCGGTGGTGGAGACGCCGGGGAGGAACGCCAGCTCGGTGAGCGGAACGTCGCTCGCGACCTTGGCGCGTCGTCGCAGTCCCTCTTCACGGAGACCGCCGCCGTCGTCTTCGACCACGATCACCGGCCCGTGATCGCCGTCGGTGCATGACGCACGCACGAGGCCGGTGTCGCGCTTGCTCATCACCCGACGTTCACCGATCGACTCGATTCCATGGGCGACGGCGTTTCGCACGAGGTGCGCCATCACGCCGGGGAGGACGCGCGTCAGCCGCGGAGGAACGAGCACCGGACCGCCGCTCACCTCGAGGACCGCGCGTTTGCCGAAGGCGTCCGCCCAGACCGGTACCTTCTCGATCAACGTCCCGATGGCATCGGAGAACGGCCGCGACGCGAGCTGGTGCGCGAGCCTACCGAGCTCGTCGTCGCGCTTCTCGGCGAGGGCGAAGAGTCGATCGACGTCGGAGCGACGAACGGTGATTTGATCGAGAATCGCGCGGCCGATCGGCGAGGCCTCGACGAAGAGCTCGCGCGCCCGGGAGAGCTCGGCACGCGTCGCGGCGATGCCCTCGAAGAGCTCGCGGCGGACCTCGTCGAGGCGCCCGACGCGTCCGTGGCGTGAGCGAGAGCGGAGAGCATCGAGGCCGTCTTCGACCTTGCAGGCTTCGATCGCGACGTCGCCGAGGCCGAACGCGGTCGCTTCGCCCTTCACCGTGTGCACGAGCTGGAAGAGCTCGTCGAGGACGCGCGACTCGTCGTCGGGCCGAGCCTTCGGCGGCAAGTCGTGGAGGGCCCTTTCGCCGCGATCGAGTCGCTCTTCGGCGTTGGCGAGGAACGAGGCGAAGACCTGCCCGCCGCCGGCGAGGAGCCTTCGCATGCGCGCCATCTGCTTGCCGTGCTCTTCTTCCTGCGCGCGCATCTCTTCTTCGAGGAGGCGAACTTCGGTCTCGTCGGTCGCCAGGAGCATCATCCGCACGACGCTGCCGTCTTGCCGAATCGGCTCGAATTCGAGCCCCAAGTAGCGCTTCTCGCTCGTCCGCGGATCGCGCAGCGACACCTCTTTCGGCGCGAGCACGGCGAGCTCGGCCCACTCCTCGGGGGCCGACTCGATCGCCAGCGGCAACCAGTCGAGGAACGCCTGCAGCTCGACGTCGAGCGAAGGCGCGCCCGGATAGAGCAGGTTCTTCACGTGCCGACCGCTCGTCTGGCCGAAGACGATCGAGGCCTGCGCCGACGCTGTCTTCTCGACGATGCCGTCACGTCCGAAGACGACGATCGCCTGCTGCATGTGATCGAAGAGCTCGCGGAGGCGTCTCGTGGCATCGGCGAGGCGACGCTCCCGTTCGACGATCGCCGCGCTCATGTCGTTGAAGACGGCGCCGAGTCGCCCGAACTCGTCGTGGGCGGTGACCGCCACCCGGACGTCGCGCTCTCCCTTTTCGATGCGCAGGGCCGCGAACATCATCCGATCGAGCGGCCCGACGATTTGCCGACGCGCGATCGACAGGAGGATGGTGGCGGTGCCGGCGACGACCAAGAGCGAGAGCCAGAAGATGCGCTTGCGCGTGGAGACGATGGCCGCGTTCTCGTTGGCCAGTGAGAGCGAGATGACGAGGGTGCCGAGGCGCGTGCCGTCGGGTCTCATCACCGCGCGCACGATTTCCAGCCGATCGTCGCGCAGCGTCAACGTCGGCGCATCGTCGGATGGACGCGAGGGATGGGGAGGCGTGCCGGTCGCCTCGCCAGCCGATAGGACGCGAACAGGCTCGTTTTCTCCGGTGGTCCAGACGGCGGCGTAGAGGAGGTCGTGGTTGGCGCGAAGGCTCTGCAGCTCGGTTCCCACCGCGTCGGCGTCGTGGAAGTCGAGGGGTGCGATCATCGAATCGACCATCAAATCGGCGATCGCCGTCGCCGACGCGGTCTTGGCCCCGAGGATCGACTCGCGCTCGCGACCCGTGAGCTCGACGACGACGAGCGTGGTGACGAGCGCGAGTACGGTGATGGTGGCGAACGCGAGCTTGACGCCGACGGAGAGGAAACGAGGGCGGCTCATCGCTCGGCTCGCTTCACTTCAGCGCGCACTGCGATTTGCATTTGTCGGTCGCGCAGGCCACGACCGAGATGATCGCGCCTGCTTCGGGACCGGTCTGATCGGTGAGCCCGACCGACTTCGCGCAAGGGATGCCGCAGCTGACGATGGTCTCGAAATCACCCGAGGCGAAACAGGTGTTGGCGAGCGCGCAGGCGTACGTTCCCTTGCACTTCTCGAGGGCGACACACTCGTCGATGGCTGCCTTGCAGAGGGTCTCGAGGCAGTCTTGGCAGGGCGTGCGCGCATCGACGACGACGACGTCGCCGGCTTCGGGATCGACCTCGGTCACAGGCGTCGTGTCGCGAATCGGCGTCGTGTCGGGCACGTCGACCGTCACCGGTGAGACGTCGAGACAGCCGATGCCGCCGATGCCAGCAAGCGACAGCAGCATGGCGACGGCGAAAGGGCCGCGTTTCCCGCTTCGGTACGACGTACTCATTCCCCCACCCGCCATTCTAACCCGACCGTCGCCCGAAAACGGTCGATCGGCGCGAGCTCTGCGGTGGGGTGGGTGGCGTCGGCGTGCTGGTAGGGGCCGACGACGTACGGCGTCTGCGAAGCGAGCGCCCAATTGAAGCTCACGCGATACATCAGTCCAGTGATGCCGGGCACGTCCCCCGACACCGTCGCCCGCAGCTCGACGAGCGGCGGCGCATACGGCGTCGGCGTGAACGCCCCATCCCACGCGCGGTTGGCTGGCCGACGACCGAGGTAATACGCGGCGAGCCCGAAGGCCGGCAGCTTGCCCGGGAGCGTATAGGCGATTCGCGCGTTGCCGAAGATCTCGGGCGCGACCGTGAGCGAGTGCGCTTCTCCGGTCGAGGTGATCGAACGTTGCGCGACGGCGCTGGTGGCATTCGCGCCGAAGCGGAGCTTCCCTTCGACGAGCGAGCCTTCGAATGCGGCATCGAAGCCGAAATTCTCGATCGACGAGACGTTGCGATATTGCGAGAAATAGAGCGCCCGCAAGGCGTCGATTTTCCCGGCAGCGGCCGCCGCTTGGATCTCTTCCCGCGTCAGCACGTGCTGCTCGATGAGGTTCTTCCACACCGAGCGAAAGACGCCGAAGAGCAGGCGTTGCGCGCCCACCTTCTGCTCGAGCGACGCCTCGATCGATCTCACGCGCTCGGGCTCGAGGTGCTCGGCGGGCAGCACCGTCGTCGCCGAGGTGTCGCGCTCGTAGATCGAAGGTGCGCGGAACGCCTCGGCGTAGATCAGCTTGAGCGTGCTCCCGGTCCACGGATGGAGCCCGATCGCCGCGCGCGGGGAGGCGACCGGCGAGTAGGCGAGCCCGGCGTCGAGGCGCGCCCCGGCGTTGAGATCGAAGAGCTTCGACGGACGCCACACCGTCTGCAGGTACGCGCCGAGCGTCTGCTCGTGGCGCGAGATGACGTCGTCGCTGCTGACGAGATACTTCCCGGTGTCGTAGTCGCGTTGGTCGATCTTGTGCCCGCCGTAGATGGTGCGGAGGTCGACGCCGAGGAGAGACACCAGCGACGAGTCGCGCAACCAGTCGAACGACGACTGCAGGTCGAGCCCGACGAAGCGAGAGACGCCGCGGTGCTCGTTGTCGCAGGTGATGGTGCCGGGGTGGAGGCAACCGCCCGCGCGCGAGTCGATGCCGGTGCGACGGTAGTCGAAGAGATCGACGTAGAGCCGCGGCGTCACCGTCACCACCGGCGAGAGAATTGCTCTGTATTTCACGTCGATCCACGCGTTGCGATCGATCTCGTATTGCAGCGGTTCGTTGAAGTTGGCCTCGTAGCGGGTCGTCGAATCGAAGTACGGCGTCGCGCGCTTGTAGCTCGAGAGATGAAGCGAGACCTCGAGCCCGCCGACGATGAAGCGCGCCTGCAACGACGGGATGGTCGCGTAGTACGACTGGTCGGCGTCGCCGCCCCAGACGCCGCTGCCGGGCCCGTCCTTCGAGAAACGCACCGGTTGTCCGTTGGCGATATCGAGCCCCAGCACCTGCGGACCGAAGGTGAAGGTCGGTCCCTTCTGGTGATAGCCCTCGATCATCACCGTCACCTCGGCGGGGGCGCCGAAGAGCTCGAAGCGCTGCCCGAAGCCGCCCGCGAGCCGATACGACTTCCCCACCTCGGTCTCGGCGACGAAGCGCGCGCCGCCGAAGTCTTTCGCTCGTTTGGTGACGACGTTGATGACGCCGAGCATCGCGTTCGAGCCGTAGAGCACGGAGCCAGGGCCGAGGATGACCTCGAGGTGATCGACGAGCTCGAGCGGGATCGCCGCGCCGCGATCGAAGCGAGCCGCGCCGTAGAGCGGTTCGTTCACCGCGTGACCGTCGACGAGGAGGAGGAAGTGCGCGCCTTGATCGCCGCTGATCATCACGCCGCGCGCCCCGATGTCGACCGACTTGAGCGGGTTGGAGGTGACGGCGCCGAGAGAGAGAAAGTCGATCGCCTCGTCGATCGAATGAATGCCGAAACGGCGCAAATCGTCGGCGCTGACGATGCTCGACGTCGCCGGCGCGTCGGTGCTGCGCTCCGCCGATTTCGACGCCGTCGTCACCACCGGCTCGTCGAGTAGCTCCCGGATGTCCTCGGTGTCGTCGGCGCGCACCGAGGACGTGAAGCCGATCGTCACCATGCTCATCGCGATCGTCGCGATCGTCGCCATGAGCACCGCCGACGGCCTTCGCCATGCACGTGTCGCCCTTCGCGTCATGACTCCACGACCTTCATCATCTTGAGGATCCCGACTTTGAACTCCACGTTTTGCTTCTTCGCCTGCGCGAGGTTGACGAGCAGGGTCGTCTTCCCCGAGACGAGATCGAACCCGAGCACCGCGCCCTTCGGCACGTGATCGGCGACCGCGGTGACGCTCAGCACATCGACGCCATCGAGCGCCGCGCGGATCGCCGGGAGCGCCGAACCGAGGCCCGGCGTCAGGTAGACGATCGCCGCGCGCCTCTTCTTGCACGCCGCGGCGAGCGCCGTAGGTGACTCGTAGCCGACGATCTCGTCGTCGTGCGGAAGCCCGGCGATCGTCGGATACGAGGCCAGCTCCTTGACCAGGGCCTTGGCCGTGCGGCCCGCGAGGTCGTCGCCACCTTTGGCAAAAATGAGAACGCGGGCGCGCTCACCGGCCCGGGCGACGAAGTGCTTGTCGTAGGCCGCGACCTTGACCGTCAGCTCGACTTGGAGCGCGATCGGCACCGCGACGTCCTCGGCGCCGACCCCTCGCGCGAGTGCCAGCCACGGCGCCGCGAGCGCCGCGCGAAGCAGCACCCGCCGTCGCACCATCACCATCTACCGTAGACTACCGTAGACGATTATCCGGCCATTTTGCGTGTTACGTTCGCGCCATGTCGGACCTCGAGAACACCATCGAGTCGATTGCACGGCGCTTCGCTCGTGACATCGTGTCGCAGCTCCGCAAGACGCGTCTCAACGATCTCGTCGTCGTTACCGGCGGCAAGACATCGTCGCCACACGCACCAGCGCAATCGACGCAAGCTCGGCCCGAGAAGGGCCCGGCGAAGACCAAGGGCAAGCGTGGAACGAAGGGCGGCGATCCCGTGCAGCTCGCGCTCGCCGAGGTCGTCGACGAGAGGCAGCTGACCGCGCACGAGGCGCTCATCGTCTCGATGGCGGTCCGTGGCGACGCTCGCGAAGCGATCCCCAAGCTCCTCGGCATCTCTCCCAACACCTTCAAGACGCAAGTGCGCGTGCTCTTGCGCAAGCTCGGCGAATCGAACCTCGCCGACGCCGCCAACGCCATCCTCCGTCGCGCCCTTCGATAGCAACTTGGCCCATCGCGCCCAGCCGTACGAAAGCACGGCGAGGACGATTCACGGCCAAGGAGCCTTTGGATGGACAGCGCGCGCGAGGTGCGAATCGAGCGGTGGACGGGTCGGAGCTTCTTCGTCGTGCCGTTCCCGTTTCGCGTCGACCTTCCACTCGACATGAGCGGATGCATCGTCGCCGCCCTCCGCGACACCGGTACGGCCGGGTTCCGTCGCGTGCCCGGCGGCGCCATCCTCGCGAGTGACGCCCGCTGCGGCGGCGCCATCTTCGTCGAGGTCGATCCCCGCGGTGACGATCCCCGTCTCAGCTCGATCAGCGGCGAGGTGCTCGCGCGCGCGCTCCCTCCACACGCATCACCCCTTCGCGCCGAGGTCGACGAGCTCGTCCGTTGGTCGGGTGAGCTCGGCAATCACGTCGACGCGTTCTACGTCGGGTTCTGCGCCGGCGAGGGCCCGCGACATTTCCGTCCAGCGCGGCTCTTCGCGTTGCTCGATGGGGGTGCGCTGGTCGACAAATTCGAGGTGCGCACGCGGAAGCTCTACCGCGTCGCGGTGTGAGCGACTCCCACCTGATTGCCCTTCTTCGTGATTCTTTCGTGATCTAGCGGCGGCTCGTGCGACAGCCCCGGTGTACGCTCGATCGCGCAGATGTCCGAAGCGCTCGAGACGCCCGTCGAGTCCCCGCTGCCCAGCCGCACCTCTGCGGTGGTCGCGAAGGCGGAGCCCAAGGAAAAATGGGGCGTCGGCTCGGTCGTCGCCGAGCGCTACCGCCTCGAGAAGCTGCTCGGCGAGGGTGCGATGGGCTTGGTCTTCCTCGCCGAGCACGTGCACATGCGCAAGCGTTATGCGCTGAAGCTGCTCCACCCCGACGCGGTCGCTTCTCCCGAAATCGTCCAACGCTTCGAGCGCGAAGCGATCGCAGCCGCCAACATCACCCACCCCAACATCGTCGCCGCCACCGACTTCGGGCGGCTCGACGACGGTTCGTTCTTCCTCGTCCTCGAGTACGTCGCCGGCCGCGATCTGCGCTCGCACGGCGAAGACGGTCCCATCCATCCCGCACGCGCGCTCGAGCTGACGCGACAAATCCTCGGCGCGCTCGCCGCTGCGCACGCCAAGGGCGTCGTCCATCGCGACATCAAGCCCGAGAACGTCATGCTCGTCGCCCGCGACGATCGCCGCGACATCGTCAAAGTGCTCGATTTCGGCATCGCCAAGCTCGACGCCGGGACGCTCGGTGGCGGCGACGGCGCACAGCTCACGCGCATGGGCTCGGTCTACGGCACGCCGGCGTACATGTCGCCCGAGCAGGCGCTCGGACAAACCGTCGATGCCCGCTCCGACCTCTACGCCGTAGGGCTGATGCTCCACGAGATGATCACCGGCCGTCCGGTCTTCGACGGCGAGCCCATCCTCGTCATCGCCATGCAGGTGAACGACGCGCCGCCGCCGCTCACCTCGCCGCTCGATCCCTCCGCCATCACCCCTCAGCTCCTCGCCCTCGTCGATACGCTCGTCGCCAAAGAGCGCGACGCACGGCCAGCGAGCGCCAACGCCGCCATCGAATTGGTCGACGCCGCCCTCGCGTCCATGCCAGGTGAGCTCGCGATCACCGCCGCGGTCCCCATCCTCGACGGTCCCCAACCCCTCCTCGCGAAGGTCGAAGCACGTCTCGCACCGATGGCGAAACGCCTTGGTTTGCCGGCCCGCCAACTGGTCATGGTGCTCGCCGGCGCCGCCGCGCTCTTCGTCCTCGTCATGCTCGTCGTCGTGCTCGTCCCTTCGCGCAAGCCCGACGTCGTCGACACCTCCCCTCGTCGACGCCCCGCCAACGAAGCCAGCGCCCAAGCGAGCGCGAGCGCCCAACCGAGCGCATCGGCGTCGAGCAAAGCGGCAAGCTCCGGCATCTCCCCCATCTCCCCCATGGCCGTGGGCGGTGGCGCCGCGCCCCCTGCCGAGACCGCGAGCGCCGCGCCCATCGCTTCGGGCACGACGGCCGCCAAACCGCCGGCCAACGGCGCGAGCCCAATCAAGAAGAAGGGCGGCAACTCCCTCGTCAACAAGCTGAAGGGGATTTTCAAGTAACCAAAGGCGCGTTCGCCGAGGTACTACTCTGCCTCGATGACCCAGGTTTCCCGCTCGATTTCCCGCGAGGACGACGCCGCCTTCGCCCCGCTCCTCACCGCCGCCGAGGTCGCGCGCGCGAACGCCTATGCGCCCTACTCGAGCTACCTCGTTGGCGCCGCGCTCTCATGCGACGACGGCGTCATCGTCGGAGGTTGCAACGTCGAGAACGCGAGCTTCGGCGCCACCATCTGCGCCGAGCGCAACGCCGTCCTCCACGCCGTCGCCATCGGCCATCGCACGTTCCACGCGTGCGTCGTCGTCACGCAGGGGCCCGAGCCGGCGGCTCCCTGCGGCCTCTGTCGCCAAGTGCTCGCCGAGTTCGCCCCGTCGCTCCCCATCTTGCTCGTCGCCGCGTCCACCGGCGCGCGCCGCCTCGTCCACCTCGACGAAATCTTCCCCTCGACCTTCGGTCCCGCCGACCTCGCCCACCTGAAGAAGTGAATGGGCCGTGTCAGTGCGAGTGGGTAGAGTGCGAGTGGGTAGACGTCTCCTTGCGGGCCTTCACATTCTCGTAAGGTCGTGATGCTCGATTGAACGGTCGATGCCACCTGCTTCGACTGCGCTCGGGCTCGGCGGACGCGCCGAACTTGCGTCGCATGGTAGACTGCGATCGAGCATGGAGGCACCGGAGCAAGAGCTGCGCGAAGGTGCGCTCGTGACGCCGACGCTGCGTCTCGTTTCGCGCCTCGGTGGCGGCGGGATGGGCTCGGTGTGGACGGCCGATCACCTTGGCCTCGACACGCGCGTCGCGGTGAAATTCATCGCCCACTCGCTCGCTGGTGACGCGGCCAGCGCCGCCCGCTTCCGTCGTGAGGCCGCGGCTGCCGCGCAGGTGAAGAGTCCTCACGTCGTCCAGGTCCTCGACTACGGCGTCAGCTCGGCCGGCACTCCGTACATCGTCATGGAGCTCCTCGAAGGACGCGACCTCCGTGCGCGCATCAGCGCCGGCGCCCCGATGCCCGCGCGCGAGACGGTCTCGATCATCCGTCAGGTCGCGCGTGCGCTCGGTCGTGCGCACGACGAAGGCATCATCCATCGCGACGTCAAGCCGGAGAACGTCTTCCTCTGTCGCAGCGACGACGACGAGCCCTTCGTCAAAGTGCTCGATTTCGGCGTCGCCAAACGCGAGAGCGCGCCCGACCTGACGACCACCGGAACGACCGTCGGCACGCCGTACTACATGAGCCCCGAGCAGCTCGTCGGCTCCAAGGCCATCGATGCTCGCAGCGACATCTGGTCGGTCGGCGTGATGACCTTCTTCATGCTCACCGGCAAGCGACCGTTCAACGGCGAGACGGCTGCCGCCATCGCCGTCGCGGTCCATCACGAACGCCTCCCCCGCCCGAGCGACGTCAATCGCGCGCTCCCCGGTTCTGTCGACCTCTGGTTCTCCCGCGCCTGCGCCCGCGATCCGCTCGGCCGCTTCGCCTCGGTCAAGGAGCTCGCGACCTCGCTCGGCGACGCCCTCAATTGCACGCAGCCCGGTCCCTTCGAAGCGATCACGACGATGCCGGTGCGCCTCTCGCAGATGCCGCTCGAGGGTGACGCGACGATGCCGGCGAGCATGCGCGGCGTGGTGGCGACGGCGAGCTCCCGCGAGGCTGCGCGTCAGGCGCCGACGATGCAAGCAGCAGCGGCCTCCAGCTCGACGTTGAGCGCGAGCACCGGCTCGGCGACCCCGACCACGCGCGGTAACCGAACGTCCTGGGTGGCTTGGGGAATCGCCTTCTTGGCGGTGGCGACGCTCGGCGTCTTCGTCGTCCGCACGCAGCTCGGAGGCAGTGACGCTCCACGAAGCCCAGCCTCGAGCAGCGCGAGCGCCGGCCAAGAGACCAAGACCGTCGACACCAACGCCGACAAGACCGACGACACCGGCGACGGCGTGAAGGGTACCGAGACCGCGACGACCAAGGTCCAGCCCGTCGCCACCGCATCGGCGGCGCCTTCGACCAGCGCCACGACCATGAAAGGCATGCCGACGTCGAAGTCGACCGTCGGCATGCCCGTTCCCAAAACCAGCGCGCCTCCGCTGAAGCCATGGGCGTCGCCTTCCGGCAAGTCCCAAACGCCCACGAGCACCGATGAGCTGCCCGACCTCAAGTAGACTTCGCGCCGCGCTTCTCGCGCTTTCGCTCGCGCTCGTCGCGACCAGCACCAGCACCGCCGGCGTCGCCGCCCCGAGCGCCTCCGACAAGGCCACGGCCAGGCAGCTGGTCGCCGACGGTCGCAAGCTGCGCGCCGCCAAGCAATTCCCCGAGGCGATCGAGAAGCTCGCCGCTGCATATGCACTTTATGCAACGCCGGTGACTGGCCATGAATTGGCGCTCGTGTATCGCGACGCCGGTCGCTTCGTCGAAGCCCGCGAGGCCGCGCTCGGCGTCGCGCACATGGCGGTCGAAGCCGACGAAGGAAAGGCCAGCGCCGAAGCTCGCGCCGCCTGCAACGCGCTCATCGCCGAGCTCGGCAAGAAAATCGGCGAGGTCATTCTCGCCGTCGACGGCTACGTCACCGGAGCGACGGTCGTCGTCACCTTCGATGGCACCGTCGTCCCGCTCGCAGCGCTCTCTGCCCCGCGACTCGTCGATCCGGGAAACCACGTCGTCGCCGTGACCGCCACCGGCTCCCCCGATGCGCGCGTCGAGTTCAGCGTCGCCTCCGGCGAGCACAAGCGCGTCGAGGTCCACGTCGAGAAGGCTGCGCAGCCGCCCATTCCCGTGCCGGTGAGCTCGAGCGACGCGCCTACCAGCCTCAAAGCTCCACCTCCCGAACCGACGCCGACGATGGTGCGAAGCGGCGCCGGCTGGCTCACCTACGTCGGTTTCAGCGTCGCCGGCGCGGGCGCGCTCGTCGGCTCGATCACTGGTCTGCAGGCCTTCTCCGCGGCGAGCCATCTCTCGGGCAAGTGCGACTCGAACCGCATCTGTCCTGCGAGCGAAGACTCCGACGTGAAGAAGCTCAACACCACGAGCACCATCTCGACGATCTCCTTCGCCCTCGCCGGCGTCGGTCTCGGCGCCGCCCTCTTCGATCTCGCCACCTCGGCCACCGCCGAGCCGAAGCCGGCGCCGAACGCAACTCCGACCTCTTCGAAGTCGACGACGCCGACATCGCCACCGAGCTTGCAACTCTCCCTCGGCGCCTTTGCCTTCGCGCTCTCTGGGAGCTTCTGAGGGCCCATGAAGAAGACCCGCGCCCTCGTCGTTCTGTTCGCGCCGCTGGGCCTATTGGCCACGCTTCCCTTCGCGCCCGTCGCATGTCGCGCCATCGTCGGCTCCTACGAGGTCGGCGACGCGGGACCACCCGATGCGCACGGCCCTCCAGGCGACACGGCACGCGATGACACCACGCCGCCGATCGACACGACCCCGCTCCCCGACACCAACGACGCTCACGACACCCTTCCTCCACTCACGGCATGTCGTCAGCTCGGCTCCGGCGTCGGCGATGGCGTCCATCACCTCGTCCTCAAGAGCGGCGAAGTCGACGTCTGGTGCGACATGTCCCGCGGCGGCTACACGCTCGTCGCGCTTCGCTCCGGCAAGACCGACACGACCGGTTGGAAGACCAACGCCGTCTCCAAAGTTCGCCGACTCGACAGCCCGATGAACGACACCGACGCGGTGCTCGACGTCGATTGGAACGACCTCGGCTTCAGCGAAGTCGTCTACGAGATCGGCGCCCCACCGACGCGCATCTCTTTCCCAATCTTGACCCCTGACCAGAAAAACAGCGCCAAAACGGCGCTCTTCACCTTCTCCGCCGGTCCGAGCACGCCGCATCCCGACTGCGTCATCGCCGGCACCAACGTCCCCGCGTGCGCGCCGCCACCACCGCCGCCCGGCACGCCCGATCAGAGCATCGGCTGGGTCTACGACCCGCTCTACAAGACGACGGGTAAAGACTGCTGGTGGGGCTTCGGTGGGAGCCTCGGCAGCCAGAGCTGCGACACCGGCGGCGTCGGCATCGGCCGCGTTTGGGTGAAGTAGTACCGAAGGTGGGGCTTGAACCCACACTCCCTTGCGGGAACCGGATTTTGAGTCCGGCGCGTCTGCCAATTCCGCCACTTCGGCTCGGTACTTATTTTCTCGTCTCTATCGCGTCTTGGTCGACGCCGCTACCAACTTCCGCTCGATGCACCGCAACCGCCTCGCCGCACTCCACGCGCCGCATCAGGTCGTGCTCGCCGGCGATCGCGATTCCTTGCAGCACGTCGCAGGACTCCTTCGAGGCGCACTCGAGCAAGGCGCGCTCGAGGCTCCCGTCCTCCTCGAGCTCGATACGTCCGTCGACCCCGGTGCCTACGTCGGCAGGCTGACGACGCTCCTCGTGCGTCGCGGATCCGGCCCCATCGTCATCCATCACGACGGAGCGACGCTCGTCATCGAGGGTGGTGACGAACAGCTCGCGATCCTCGGCAGCAACATCGCTTGGTTCGTCGCCGAAGAGTCGCCTGCCGATCCGCTCGCGCACCTCGCGCCGGCAGCCGAGATGTTACCGCCCACTTCGGGAATCGGTGAGTTTTCAGCGCTCGTGGCTGATCGGAGCCCCACGCAGCGCCGCGAAGATCTCCGTCGCGCGAGCAATTCCCGGCGGTTGCAGCTCGTAGGCGACGTAGATGGCGACCACATCATGTCCCAGGTCCATCGACCATCGCACCAGCTCGTCGAGCTCGGCGCGGAGCTTCACGCGTTGCAAAGGGAGATCGCGCGCGAGCAGCTCCACGTCTTCGACGCGCACGAGCTCGGTCGGCGACGCCGCATCGACATCGACCTCGAGGAGGATGGCTCCGCGAAAGAGTGCGTCCGTCGCGAAGATGGCGCCACCCGGCTTGAGGACGACGCGGTGATCTTGCGCGTCGCGAAGCGCGGCGTGGATGCAGCCCGTCATGTCGAGCGGCACGTCGATGAAGAAGCGGCAGGGCGACGCGAAGAACGCGCGCTGACTCCAGTGCTCACCACGCACCGGGCGAGACGAGCTCGGCGGGGGCGGGACGCTCTCGCGGACGGAGGATGCGTTCATCAAGCTCCTACTTTTCCCCTTACGGCCATCCCCAGCGACAATTAAGCCCTCGTTGAGCCGTCACTGACTCGCGAGTAGACGCGGCCTTTCCGCGGTGGTGAAACGCGAATGTGACGACCTTTCCGTTCGCGCCAGGGCTCTTCGATGGACAAGTCGCGCTCGTGACCGGCGGCGGCACCGGCATCGGTCTGGCGACGGCGCGCCGGTTGGCCGCGCTCGGTGCCAAGGTGGCCATCGCTTCGCGCAAGCAGCCGAACCTCGACGCCGGTCTCGCGTCGCTCGGCGAGGTGACCAAGTCCGAGAACCTCTTCGCGATGACGTGCGACACGCGCGAGGTCACGCAGGTCGAAGCGCTCGTCGACGCAGTGCTCGCGAAGTTCGGTCGCATCGACGTCTTGATCAACAACGCCGGTGGTCAATTCCCCACCGCCGCGGAGAACCTCACCGCCAAAGGTTGGGAGGCGGTCATCCGCAACAACCTCAACGGCACCTGGTTCATGACCCACGCGGTGGCGACGCGCGCGATGATCCCGCAAAAACGTGGCCGAATCGTCAACGTCATCGCCCAGATGTGGCGCGGATTTCCCGGCATGGTCCACACCGGCGCGGCTCGCGCGGGCGTCGACAACATGACCAAGACGCTCGCCGTCGAGTGGGCGCGCCACGGTATCCGCGTCAACGCGCTCGCTCCTGGCTTCATCAAGTCGAGCGGCACCGATCAATACCCGTCCGAGATCGTCGCCGTCGCGATCAAGGCCTCGCCGGTCAAGCGCGGGGGAACACCCGACGAGGTCGCGCGTCTCTGCGTCTTCCTCGCGAGCGATCAGCTCGATTTCGTCACCGGCGAGACGTGGTACATCGACGGCGGTCAGAAGCTCTGGGGCGACGTGTTCCAGATCCCCGACGAGGCCTGATGCCCTGGATTCATGCCACGCTGCGCGGACAGAAGGTCCTCGCTCGCGCCGACGAGAACGGCAACCTTCGCTCCGAAGAGGGACGCGTCGAGATTCGCTACAAGCCGCAGGACGGCAAGGCGTACAGGGCGCTCGCCGGCAATCTCACGGTCACGCCGTCGGAGAAGCCGCTCCCCGACGATCACTGCGCGGAAGCTGCTCCGGCCGCTGCGCCGAGCGGTTCGAAGTACGCGCAAGAGAAAGAGAAGAAGGCCGCCTCGGGCGCGCGCTTCTCGCGAGAGAACCCCGATCTCGTCGCCGGCAAATCGTCGCGTGAGGGCGAGTTCGTCGTCTTCACCGACGGCGCGTGCAGTGGAAATCCCGGTCCCGCCGGCGCTGGCTTCGTCGTCGTCGCGCCCGGTGGAGTCATCCGCGAGGGCTTCGAATTCCTCGGCACCGCGACCAACAACGTCGCCGAGCTCACCGCAGTCCTCCGCGGGGTGCAGGCCATCGCCGACGTCAGCGCGCCCGCCCGCGTGCACACCGACTCCAGCTACTCGATCGGCGTCTTGCAGAAGGGTTGGAAGGCGAAGGCCAACCAAGAGCTGATCGCCGAGATTCGCGAGGTGCTGCAAGAGCGCCCGAACGTGCGTCTCGTCTACGTCCCGGGTCACGCCGGCGTGCCGCTCAACGAACGCGCCGACGAGCTCGCGCGCGAAGCGGTGACGAGCCGGAAGAAGAACTTGCTCGAGCCGCAGTGAGCGCAAAAAAAGGAAACGCGGCGAGGTTTTCGACCCCGCCGCGTTTTCGTCTTCACGTCATGACTGCGCGAATCACGGCGGGGAGATCATGATCGGCTCGAAGTGCTGCACGGCCGTTCCGCCAGTGCCGCGCGTCGAGACGATGGCCATCAGCTCGTAGCCGTTCTTGCCGGCGGCGAGCACCTTGACCGTGACGTTGGCGATCTCGCCGTTGGTGCCCGAGGTCTTGTCGATGGTGATGTCGAGGTTGTGCGTCTTGGTCGTGCTGAAGGGACCGCCTTCAATCGACTTGAGCGTCCACGGATCGATCTTCGCGTCGCTGTAGAAGCCGACCTGGAACGTCTTGCTCTCGCCGACGGCGATCGAATAGCCCTTGGTCTTGACCTTCCCCGACCCGAACTTGCTGAGGTCGAGGACGATGTCCTCGGGCGCGATCGTCGAGACGTTGAAGTACGGCACCTTGGTGACCGGCACGCAGGGGTTGTGTCCCGCCTTCGCGCTCGCGTTCGACCACTGGCGCTGCACCGAGTAGGTGAAGCCAGCCTCCGTCGTCGGACGATACGCGTAGTCTTGATAGACCTCGCAGAGGTCGCCGTTCTCGACGTTGAACTGCATGAAGAAGTCCCACGCGAGGTGGGCGTCGTCGACGTCGGTCCAACCCGGCCCAGGCGACGACGTCTGCGGGTTCGGATCGAGCGTCGCTTCGGCGATTTCATGGCTCGACGAGAGCGTCGTCTCGCTGAGGATGCCGCCGCCGCGATCGCACTGCGGGAGAATCGCGTAGGCGACCTCCTTGCCGCCGATCTTGACGCTGGTGTGGTAGCCACCGACGCCGCTGCTGCAGATCTCGGTGCCCTGGTAGAGGAACTTCGACTTCGGATCGACGTAGATGACGTAGATCGAATTGTCGGTCGGCACCGGCAGGCCGTACTTCGCCGGGTCGGCGAGGTGCGTCGTCAGCCAGCTCGCGAGGTCGTCGGTGCCGCGCGTGACGTTGACCGTCGCCGGGAGCGGATCGGTCATGCGCGCGTGGTTCGACGCGCCGCTGACCGCCGGGGAGATGCCGTACTCGGCGGTGATCTGCTTCCAGTAATCGGTCGCGCCGATCTTGTCGCCGAAGTCCTCGTAGTTGGCGGCGTTGGTGTCGCCCGGGAAGGTGATCGTCACGATCACCGGCGCGGTGAGCACGTTGCCGCCGTTGTTCTGCAGCATCGGCTGATCGGGCTTGAAGGCCGGGTAGGTCTCCGAGGGACCGCCCGTATCGGCAGGAGCCGCCGTGTCTTCTGCCGGCGCAGTGGTGTCGTCGGTCGGAGTGGTACCCGTGTCTGCCGTCGGAGTGCCGGTGTCGTCGCTGGGGACGCCCGTCTCGTCACCCGTCGCGCCAGTGTTGTCGCCCGAGACGCTCCCGCCGCAGCCGGCGAGGAGGATCGTTCCAATCACAGACAATTTGTGCAGTCTCATCGCCGCCACTCCTTCACAGGGAAATAACCGTGGGTTGCGGACCGTTGGATACGTCTACGGGCCGAATACATTGCGCGCCGCCAAGAGCAGGATCCGTTCCTGCTCGAATGCACATGGACGTTGTCCGTTTGTGCGCCGGCTACATTTCTGGTGCGAATTTCGTAATCGCCGCGTGCGTTTTCTGACAGCACCTGGCGTGGGTGCCTTAGTCGCACGTCCTGACCACAATCGCCAAACCGTGTGCGTCTCGGTTTTACAATTCCGGCAGGCGGTTCGAGCTCGCGGTTTGACGCGAAGAGTCAGGTTTTGCTGGCGCGCTTGCTACGAATCGCTGCTTGGGCCGCCGAAAGACGCGCGATCGGCACGCGGAAGGGCGAGCAGCTGACGTAGTCGAGCCCGATGTCGTGGAAAAACTCCACCGAGTGCGGATCACCACCGTGCTCGCCACAGATGCCGAGCTTCAGCCCCGGGCGGGTCGCGCGGCCGCGATCGCGCGCGATGCGCACGAGCTCGCCGACGCCCTCACGATCGATGCTGGTGAAGGGGCTGCGCGCGAGGATGCCTTGCGCGACGTAGACGGGGAGGAACGTCTTGTCGGCGTCGTCACGGCTGATGCCGAGGGTCGTCTGCGTGAGGTCGTTGGTGCCGAAGGAGAAGAACTCGGCGATCTCGGCGATCTCCCCGGCGCGCAACGCGGCGCGCGGCAGCTCGATCATCGTCCCGAATTGGTAGCGCACTTCGCGGCCACGCTCGGCGAAGACCTTCTTCGCCTCGGCCTCCAAGATCTCTTTGCTGATTTGCAGCTCGCGCTTGCCGAAGACGAGCGGGATCATGATCTCGGGGAGCACCTCGATGCCCTCGCCCTGCACGGTGATCGCCGCCTCGAGAATGGCGCGCACCTGCATCGCGTAGATTTCGGGATAGGTGATCGCGAGGCGGACGCCACGGTGGCCGAGCATCGGGTTCGATTCGGTCAGCTCCTCGGCGCGGCGCTTGATGGACGCAGCCGAGAGCCCCGACACCTGCGCGACGTGCGCGATTTGCTCTTCGGTGTGCGGGAGGAACTCGTGCAGCGGCGGATCGAGCAGGCGAATCGTCACCGGCAGGCCGCGCATTTCGCGGAAAATTCCCTCGAAATCTTCGCGCTGGAACGGCAGCAGCTTGGCGAGGCCGAGCGCGCGTTCGTCTTTGGTCTCGGCGACGATCACCTCGCGCATCGCATTGATGCGATCGTCTCCGAAGAACATGTGCTCGGTACGGCAGAGGCCGATGCCCTCGGCGCCGTAGTTGCGAGCGGTGCGCGCGTCCTTCGGCGTGTCGCCGTTGGTGCGGACCCGGAGCGTGCGACGCGCGTCGGCCCACGCCATCAGCTCGGAGTAGTCGCCCGAGAGCTGCGCCGGCTTCAGCGGCAAGGCGCCGCGGTAGACGGAGCCGGTGCCTCCGTCGAGCGAGATGACGTCGCCTTCGCGGAGCTCGAGCGTTTGCACGTTGCGACCGACCTCGTCGGCGAGGGCGACGCGGACGATCTTCTTGCGCTCGTCGACCGAGATCGCGCTGGTGCCGGCGACGCAGGGGGTGCCCATGCCGCGGGCGACGACGGCGGCGTGCGAGGTCATTCCCCCGCGCGCCGTGAGGATGCCCTTCGCGGCCTTCATGCCGTGGATGTCTTCCGGCGAGGTCTCGGTGCGCACGAGAATGACGGCTTCTCCACGTCCGGCGCGGCGCTCGGCCTCGTCGGCGGTGAAGACGATGGCGCCGACGGCTGCACCGGGCGAGGCGTTGAGGCCGCGCGCGATCGGGAGCGTACGCTGGACGACTTCGGGGTCGAGCACCGGGTGGAGGAGTTGGTTCAGCGCCTCGGGATCGATGCGCATGATCGCTTCTTCTTCGTCGATGCGACCTGCTCTCACGAGCTCGATGGCGATGCGCAGCGCGGCCTTCCCCGAGCGCTTTCCCGATCGAGTCTGCAGGAGGTAGAGCTTCCCCTCCTGGATGGTGAACTCGATGTCCTGCATGTCGTTGAAGTGCTCTTCGAGCTTCTGCGCGAGCGCGTTGAACTCGTTGAAGAGCGCGGGCATCGCGAACTCGAGCGTCTCTTCGGCGGGGCCACCGGTGCCCTTGCTCAGCTTGCGCGGCGTGCGGATGCCGGCGACGACGTCCTCACCCTGTGCGTTGGGGAGCCACTCGCCGAGGAGGCGTCGCTCACCCGTCGACGGATCGCGCGTGAAGGCGACGCCGGTGGCGCTGGTCTCGCCCATGTTGCCGAAGACCATCGCCTGCACGTTGCACGCGGTGCCCCAGCTCGCCGGCAGGTTGTGGATCTTGCGGTAGGTAGCAGCGCGCGGGTTGTTCCACGACTGGAAGACCGCTTCGATCGCGCCCCAAAGCTGCTCGCGCACGTCTTGCGGGAAGGGCTTGCCCGTCTTCTCCAGTACGTGGGCCTGGAACTTCTGCACCAGCTTCTGCAGCTGCGCCTCGCCGATCTCGCTGTCGGGCACTTGCCGCTTCAGCTCTTCGCCCTGCGTGCGGCGCGGATCGATGCCGCGTGACTGGGCCACTTCGCGACGCGCCTCGTCGAGCGCTTCCTCGAACGGCTCGCGCGAGAGGCCGAGGACGACGTCGGAGTACATGGTGACGAAGCGTCGATAGGCGTCCCACGCGAAGCGCGCGTTGCCCGCCTTCTTCGCCAGGCCGGCGCAGGTCTCGTCGGTGAGCCCGAGGTTGAGGATGGTGTCCATCATCCCCGGCATCGAGGCACGCGCACCGCTGCGCACCGAGACGAGCAGCGGATTCTCCGCGTCGCCGAAGCGCATTCCGACGAGCTTCTCGATCTCGCCGAGCGAACGGAGGACGTCGGCCTCGATGTCCTTGATCACCGCTGCGCCGCGCTCCATGTAGGCGACGCTGACCTCGGTGGTGATGGTGAACCCGGGAGGAACGGGGACGCCGAGGTTGGTCATTTCGGCGAGACCTGCGCCTTTGCCGCCGAGGAGCTCCTTCTGCTTTGCGTTGCCTTCCGCCTTGCCAGCGCCGAAGAAGTAGACCTGCTTGCGATCCGTCATGGGGCTCCTCGTCCGTTTCTTTCTCGTGAATCGTCGGGAATCGGAAAATCAGGCGGCGCCGCCCTCGAGCAACTCGAGGCGCGCCACGCGTCGCAGCGCCGAGGCGATGGTCGCCAACATGCGCAGTCGGTTCTCACGAACGGCGAGATCGTCGGCCATGACGAAGACGCCGCGATCCTTGTCGAAGAAGGTGTCGATCGGCTCGGCCAACGCGGCCGCCGTCGCTTCGACCGCCTTGGCGTAGTCACCGCTCTCGGTCGCGCGCGCGATGACGCCACGTGCCTCGGCATACGCGACCCACAGCGCCTTCTCGGCCGGATGATCGAACTTCGCCGGATCGGGATCGGCGATGGCGACGTCTTTGGTGATCTTCGAGGCCCGCTTGAACGCGGTCGCCAGCTTGGCGAAGGCCGCGGTGCCACGCGCATCGCGAATCGCGCCGATGCGCGCGCGCAGATCGCCGAGATCGTCGAACGCGGTGCGACCCCCAGTGGCGAGGTCGGCCTCGATGCAGGCCTCGACGACGTCACGCGGCGCCCGGAACGCACCGAGCGCAGCGACGGCGTTGCCTCCGAGATCGACCGTCTCGTCGAAGAGGCTCACGAGGCGCCCTTTCATGAAGGCGACGAGCTCGGGCTCGAGCTCCTGCCACCCCTTGGGCAGCGGCGTCGGCGACTCCATATAAGCTTGATATGCAAATTCGGCGATGCGCACGAGCGAGGGAAGGGCAGGCAGTCCGTCCTTCGCTGCCGCCGCGCCCCACATCGAGAAGCCGTTGACCGCGCGGACGAAGGCGCGGCGCATCGAGAACGGATCGGCCGCGCTGGTCGGCGCGAGGCCGACGGCGAAGCCACCGACGAGGTGATCGAACTTGTCGGCGAGACCGACGATGGCGCCTACCGCGGAGATCGAGTCGCGGAGCGCGTCGGGCTCGAACCAGTGCTGGAACATCGCGTGGTAGACGTCGACGTCGAAGGTGCCCTTCGGCTCGGTCGTCGCCTTGTAGACGTCGGCCCCGGCGTGTCCCTGCATCTCGGGAAATTCGCCGACCGTCAGCGACGCGAGGTCGGCCTTGCAGAGGCGCGCGGCGTCGGTCACCTGGCGGAGCAGGCGCACGTTCACGGCTTCGTCGGCGAGGTTGAGTCGCTCGACGATCAGCGTCGCCACGCGCTCGATGCGCTTCATCTTGTCGGCGACCGAGCCGAGCTTGGCGTGGTAGCGGATGCCGCCGAGCTTCTGCGCGTAGGCGTCGAGCCCGACCTTGCGATCGCTGTCGACGAAGAAGCGAGCGTCGGCGAGCCGTGCGCGCAGCACTCGATCGTTGCCCTGACGGATGCGCGCCGGATCTTTCGCCGTGTTCACCACCGCGAGATATTTCGGCATCAGCGTCGCGTCGGGCGTCTCGACCGCGAAGTAGCGCTGGTGCGTGCGCATGACGTCGACGATGAGCTTGGCCGGGAGCGCGAGAAACGCCGAATCGAAGTTGCCGTCGATGACGAACGGCTCCTCGACGAGGCCGAGGTTCTCCTCGACGAGGAACGGATCGGCGACGAGCACGCCGCCGAGCTGCTTCGCGCGCTCTTCGAGCCTCTCGACCATCAGACGCCGTCGCGCGTCGAGATCGGCGTAGACATGCCGGTGCGAGAGCTGCTCGACGTAGCTCTGCGCGCCGCTCACGACGATGATTTCAGGCGCGAGAAAACGATGTCCGAGCGACGCCCGACCCGCGCGCACGCCGGCGTACTCGACCGGAAGCTCGCTCTCGCCGAGCAGGGCGACCAGCCAGTGGATGGGCCGGCCGAAGGCGACGTCGCCGCTGGTTCCCCAGCGCATCGATTTGCGAAAAGGGATCTCCGCGATCGCCTCGGCGAGCATCTTCGGGAGCAGATCGCGCGACGGGCGGCCCGTCTCACGCCGCGTTCCACCGACGTATTTGCCCTTCGGGGTCTCGACGACGCGGAGCTCGCCGACCTCGATGCCGAGCTTCTTCGCGAACGCCTCGGCGCCCTTGGTCGGCTTGCCTTCTTTGTCGAAGGCGGCAGTCGCCGGCGGACCGGTGACCTCTTCTTCGACGTCGGGCTGCTTCTCACCGATACCTTCGACGACCAACGCGAGCCTTCGCGGCGTCCCGAAGGCGCGCGCGGCGCCGTGGGTGATTCGCTGCGCGTCGAGGCGCTTGGTGACGATGCCGGGGAGCGCAGCAAGCGCGGCTGCGACGAACGACGAGGGGAGCTCCTCGCAGCCGATTTCGAGCAAGAGGTCGTTCGACATGACGCCGGTGGCTTAGGCGTGGTGCCCGCCGGAAGGAAGCCGCCGACGCTCGCGCCCGACTTTCTCCTCTGTTTCCCGGGTTCTCGGGCCGCTCGTATAGTGCGGCCTTGTCTCGGGTCGCGCACGCCCTCGCCCTCGCCCTCGCCCTCACCGCGTGCGAGAAGCCCTCGGGTACGCGCGCGATCGTGCTTCGTGGGGTGCCGCGGTGCCTTCGCGACGTCGCCTATGCCCGGCCGATCGTCATTCGTCTCGATCGCGATCGCGCCGTCTTCGAGGACCCGTACACGACGCAGCTGATGCTCGAAATGCCGCCGACGCTCGACGCGGCGACGCTGACGATCGCTCGCCAGCGCATGCGCGCGACGCTGAGGGTCGGGGCCTGCGTGAAGACCTCGCTCGGCACCTGGGACTGCGCGGCGCCGACGTGGATCTCGACCACGACCCTCGCCCTCGATCAGCGCGACGTGCCCGTCGAGGTGACGCTGCCGAAGACAGTCGTCGAGTGCGCCGATGGCGCCAGCTCGACCCAGCAGAAGCAGCAGTAAGTCTCGACACTTCCGGACAAAGCGTCGGGTCGGGAGAAAATTGTCCTTGCAGGGTCATGTGCCGAGGGGTAAGAGGCGCGCCTACATCAACCCACTCTCCTCGGGGGAAGACCGCCATGCGTACCATCCAACTCGCCGCTGCACTCACACTCTCTGCTCTCGCCGCCCTCGCCGGTTGCGCAGCGCAGACCAACCACGTCGCCGACGCGGAAGAGACCGACGAGCAGGGCAACGCGATCTCCCTCAACGCCGATCAGCTCGTCGCCGGATGGAACCTGCAAGCGGGGAGCAAGACGCTCGGCTTCGGTCACCTCGCCCTCAAGTCCGACGGCACCTACTTCACCGAGACCGTCGTCACCTGCATCAAGTATCCGTGTCCGAGCCTCCGCGAAGAGGGCACGTGGCACTCGACGAGCTTCGACAAGAAGCTCGAGGGCTCGCTCAGCCTCCACCCGACGGGTCACGCCTCGCGCAAGTACACCGTGTCGCTCGCGTCGGACGGCTCGGGCATGAAGCTCGGTCGCTCGAGCGTCATCGCCTACTTCGACAAGGTGCTCAACTACTGCGACGACAGCAGCGATTGCCCGGGCCAGAAGATCTACGCTCTCGGCCTGCTCTGCCGCGTCGGCCAGTCGTACCACACGGTCTGCGACCCCTCGGCGCACATGTGCCAAGCGAAGTGCATGGACAGCGCGCCCTGCCAGGTCAGCGGCTGCGGCGTCTACTGCGGCACCGACACCAAGGTCTGCAACAAGCTCCTCACCAAGGGCACCGCGCAGTGCTACGCCGACGTCGGTCACTGCGGTCGCGACGTCGCCGGCAAGTGCGGTTGGCTCGATCAAGAGCGCATCGACGCCTGCCTCGTCTCGGTGCACTGATTCGTTCGTTTCGTAGCTGACGCGTGAGTCCGCTCGGCCCGCGAGGTCGAGCGGATTCCTTCTTTTGTTCTCTCGTGTTTGCGACCCTCGCCCTCTCTGCTAACCCATGCGCCCCCCATGAGCGATTCGCTCGGAAATTCCCCGCTCGCGCAAGAGATTCGCCGTCGCAAGACGTTCGCGATCATCTCGCACCCCGACGCGGGCAAGACGACGCTCACCGAGAAGCTGCTCCTCTACGGCGGAGCGATTCAGCTCGCCGGTGCCGTGAAGGCGAAGCGCGGTCGCGCCGCGGCGGTCTCCGACTGGATGGAGATGGAGCGCGAGCGCGGCATCAGCATCACCTCGAGCGTCCTTCAGTTTCCCTACAAGGGCCTGAAGATGAACTTGCTCGACACGCCCGGTCACGCCGACTTCAGCGAAGACACCTACCGCACGCTGCACGCCGCCGATGGCGCGGTGATGCTCCTCGACTGCGCGAAGGGCGTCGAAGCGCAGACGAAGAAGCTCTTTCGCGTCTGCAAGCAGCGGGCGATGCCCATCTTCACCTTCGTCAACAAGATGGACCGCCCCGGTCGCGAGCCGTTCGATCTCGTCGGTGAGGTCGAGCACGTGCTCGGCATCGGGGTCTATCCGATCACCTGGCCCATCTACCGCGGCGCCACCTTCCGCGGCGTCTATCACCGCACGTTGAAGAAGGTCTTCCTCTTCGACGCACAGCGCGCGGGCTCGAGCGCGGCCAGCGGCGCGGCCATCGCCGAGGTGGTCGTCACCGGCATCGAAGATCCGCGCCTCAAAGACGAGCTCGACGACGAGGGTTATCGGCTCCTCCGCGAAGAGGCCGAGCTCCTCGAATCGGCCGGCGACGACTTCGATCACGCCAAATTCGAGGCTGGCGAGCTCTCTCCGATGTTCTTCGGTAGTGCCATGAACAACTTCGGGCTCGAGCCGTTCCTCGAGTCGTTCATCGAGCTGATGCCGCCGCCGCCGCCGCGCGTGAGCAGCCGCGGCCCCATCCCGCCGACCGACGAAGAGTTCTCGGCCTTCGTCTTCAAGATCCAAGCGAACATGGACAAGGCGCACCGCGATCGCGTCGCCTTCCTCCGCGTCTGCTCCGGCAAGTTCGAGCGCGGCATGAAGGTGCTGCACGTGCGCACCGGCAAAGAGCTGCGGCTCGCCAACCCGACGGCCTTCATGGCGCAAGAGCGCACCATCGTCGAAGAGGGCTTCGCCGGCGACGTCATGGGCGTCTACGATCCCGGCGTCTTCGAAATCGGCGACACGCTCACCGGCGGCGCGCAGTTCCGCTTCGAAGAGATCCCCTCGTTCGCGCCCGAGCATTTCGCGCGCGTCGTGATGGCCGATCCGATGCGACGAAAGCAGCTGAAAAAGGGCCTCGAACAGCTGGCGCAGGAGGGCACCATCCAGCTCTATCGCCCGCCGGCGGGTCGTGAGGGCGATGCCATCCTCGGCGCCGTCGGGCGGCTGCAGCTCGAGGTCGTGAAGCATCGCCTGAAGGGCGAGTACGACGCCGACGTGCGGCTCGAGACGATGCAGTGCGAGTACGCGCGTTGGGTCTCGCGCGACGACGGCACCGACATCGATCTGCTCGCCTTCGATCGGCAGCGCGTCGGCATTCCTTGCGTCGACGTCCGCGGTCGCGCGGTCGTGCTCTTCGCTGGTGACTGGCAGCTCAACAGCGCCAAGCGCGAGTTCCCGGGCGTCTCCTATGCCGAGACGGCGCGCGGGGTCGTGGCCACGCAGGCGTAGTCGAAGCGGAGGCGCGCTCATGTCCGAGTCCTTCACGGTCAGCGGCACCCTGACGGTCCGCACCTTCGCAAAGGGCCTGTTTTCAGCCCTCGCGCACGATCTCGAGCTGCGCGCGACGTCGCTCTCCGGGACGGCCACTCGCACGGGAGAAGCCTGGAGCGCGACCCTCGAGTTGAAGGTCGAGGGCCTCCGCGTCGCCGGCGTGCTTCGGCGCGGCAAGCTTCACCAAGACGTCCTCTCGGCGGGCGATCGCGCCGACATCGAACGAAAGATTCGCGAAGACGTCTTCGCGCCGGCGACCGTGATCCGGGCGATCGTCGAGGGAACGAAGGACTCGCCCAAGGTGCGCTTCGAGTTCACCTCCGGCCGCTCCGGCAACACCAGTCCGCGCTGCCGTGTTCGTTTCGAGAGTGACACCAGCGTGCACGTCTCGACCGTCGTCTCGATGAAGTCGCTCGGGCTCACCGAGGTGAAGGGTCCGCTCGGCGCCTTCTCGCTCAAGGACGAGGTCGAGGTCGAAGTCGACGTCGTCCTTGCACCCTCCGCCGCTGGCTGAATCCCCGCAGGGTCGTCCATTTCGCCCCAGCGAAATCCGCTGGACACGCGGCCCATCTCCGTCGACCCTCCCGCCATGGCCAAGTCGAGCGACGTAGCGTTGGCGATGGTCGCGCTCCCGGAAGCGCGTATCGCCGAAGCGTCGCGCATCGTCGAGGCGCTCCGCGCGATCTGGCCCGAGTGTCCGCCGGTGCAAGACGTGAGCAAGGCGAAGGGAGGCCTCGTCGCACTCAAGCTCGAGGGTGCCGACGCCTTCGTCACCGTCGTCGACGCGCCCCTCTCGTGGACCGAGCTCGCCTCCGCGTGTGGCACGGCGCGCGAGTGGCCCGAGGCGACCGAGTCGATGCGCGCGCACGCCGCCCACGCGATGGTGACGGTGATCGCCCCGGAAAAAAGCCCGATCGTCGTCCGTCTCCTCCTCACGCGCCTCACCGCCGCGGTCACCACCTCGTCCGAGGCGGTCGGCATCTATTGGTCGGAAGGCGCGCTCGTGCACTCGCCGCGTCACTTCGTCGACATCGCCACCGAGGCCAACGAACGCGTGCCCCCGATGGAGCTGTGGGTCGACGTGCGCGTCGTCCCCGACGAAGACGGAACGCACTCGCTCTTCACCACCGGCCTCGCCTCGCTCGGTCACAAAGAGATCGAAGTGAAGCGCTCGAAGCGCCCCGCCGAAGAGGTCTCCGGCCTCGCCTACTCGCTCGCCACGTATTTGCTCGCCAACGGCCCCATCGTCGGCAACGGCAGCACCTTCGGTCGCTCCTCGAACGAGCGCTACAAGGTCACCTTCACCAAGTCGATGCACCCCCGCGGCGGCGAAGTGATGCGTCTCGAAATTTAGTCTCAGTTCGCCAAAGGTTGTCGGTCGCCGGACTACTCACTCCTCTTCGGCGACGCCGCCGCCGCCATTCAGGTAGCGCGCGGTCTCTTCGTGGAGCTCTGGCGCGCCCGCTCCTCGAGCCGCCGGGCCCCGCTTTTGATAGGGAATTCCGCGTAGCCGCTGCGTCGCCGTCTTCGCGCGCCACTCGAGATACGCCTTGTTGAAGCCGACGATGCTCTTGCCGTCGAAGTACGGATTCTTCAATCCCCCGAGGGTGACGAGCGCCAGCACCTGTTCGGCGACGCTGACCGGACAGCCTTCGAGACGGACGTGACTCTTGTTGCGCGCGGCCGCCAGCTTGGCGGTGGTGGTGACCATCTTCGAGTAGATGTCGTCGTGCTTGGCGTGGTGCGGATCTTTCGTCGAGCGCGCTTGGTACTTGCTCTTGATCTGCACGAGCTCGCCGCCGAGGTTGCCCTTCCACTCCGCACAGTCGCCGATGAAGACGACCTTCTCTCCCGGCTTGGCGTCGATGGGCCCTTCGTAGTTGCCGAAGACGACGTGCAACCTCGGCATCTTGGCGTCGCACTCTTTGTCGAAGAGGCGTAAAATCTCGATCGCTTCTTCGATCGCTCCCGGACAGCCGCCCCAGCAGTAGTCGGTCTTCTCGCCCTCGGGCGGCGGACCGGCGTAGGCGGTGATGGCGGTGCCCTCGAAGTATTTCTCGACGCGGACGAGGCCGACCTGGAAGCCCTGCGCGCGCTTGCGAGCGTCGGCGAAGGTGACGTCGCCGCTGATTTCGATGTGCGAGAGATCGATGGGCCCGAAGCCGCGCTCGCTCGCGAGGCGGATGTGCTCGACGTCTTTCGGATCGAGCCCGATGATCGCGCTGCACACGGCGTCGAACGCCGGTTGGTTGTTGCCCATGATGACGAGCTTGAGCCCGAAGGGAATGGGCGTGAGCATCCGCCCTTCGCCGGCGATGATCGCGTCGATGGCGATGAACTGTGGCTGCACGATGTACTGGAGATCGGCGACCTTCTCGTTGAGGCGATGATCGTGATCGATGAGGCGATGACGATCGTCCTGAATTCCGATGTAGTTCTTCATCGCGAAGGTGACCGTGGTCCACGGGTGCGATTTGAACTTCGGGCAGTTGACGAAGAAGTCGGCGCTCGCCACCGGCTCGGGCGTGAAGAGATAGTCGCGGAGCCGATCTTTGTGGGTGAGCGAGATCTCGACCTGCGGCTCTTCTTCGAAGCAGTACCGTTTGACGTCGAGCCGCGCGAGCATCGGGTTGTAGCCGGCGCCTTCGAACGCGAACCGAGTCGGCACGGTGATGCCACAGCGCTCGCCGACCGCCAGCTCGCGCATGCCACCGTCGCGATCGCGGAGCGCGAGGAGCACGCCCTCCATGAACTCGACGCGCGTGTGTGCGTGCTCGAAGAGCTCTCCCGAGGCGACGACGTTGGGCTTCACCAGCGTGCGCCCGCTCGGCCGCAACTCGAGCTCCTCCAGGCCTTCGCGGATGATCTTGCGAATGGCCTGGACGTCGTAGCTCTCGCAGTGGCGAATGATGACTTTGGGGCGCGCGGCGTTCGGATCCATCGCCTCCGAGCCTAGCGCAGCGTCATCACCAAATCTCGCAGCGGTCCTTGGGCGGACGAATCATTTTCGAGCCCGCCTTGCACTTGAAGGCGGTGGCGAAGGAGGCGGTGTTGGAGAGCGGCCCGTTGACGCGCCATTTCGGCGGCGAGTGCGCGTCGACGTTGGTGCGCAAACGCTGGATTTCAGGGCGTGCGGTGGTGCACCAAGCCTGCGCGAAGCTGAGGAAAAAGCGCTGATCGTCGGTGAACTTCTCCCCCGGCGCTGGCTTCGTCTTCGCGGCCTTGGCGGCTTCCTTGTACGAGCTCCACGCCAGCTTGATGCCGCCGAGGTCGGCGATGTTCTCACCGAGCGTGAGCTTGCCGTTGACGTGGAGCTCGTCGATCGCGACGTAGTCGTCGAACTGCTTCACCACGCAATCGGCGCGCTTGTCGAAGTCCTTGCCGACCTTCTCGCTCCACCACTCTTTGAGGTTCCCGTCGCCGTCGAACTGGCGGCCTTCGTCGTCGAAGCCGTGCGTCAGCTCGTGACCCATGACCATGCCGATGGCGCCGAAGCCGTCGGGCAAGCGCGCGGCCTTCTGGAAGAACGGCGGCTGGAGGATGCCGGCGGGGAAGACCATCTCGTTGAGGCTGGCGTCGTAGTAGGCGTTGACCTCGTTCGGGACCATGAACCACTCTTTGCGATCGACCGGCTTGCCGATCTTCGCCAGCGTGCGGCGGAGCTCGAAGATGCTCGAGCGCTCGACGTTCTCCGCGTACGACTTCCCGATCGCGAGCGCGTCGTAGTTCCGCCACACGTCCGGATAGCCGATCTTGTTGTTGATTTTCCCGAGCTTTTCGTGCGCTTTTTTGCGGGTCGGCGCGTCCATCCAACCGAGCCCGTCCAGGTCGCGCTTCATCGCCGCTTCGATGGCGGCGATCATCTTTTGCGATTGCTCTTTGCCCTCGGCGCCGAAGCGATCGCGGACGAACGGTTGCGCCAGCGCCTCGCCGAGCGCGCCCTGCACCTCGTCGATGCAACGCTTCCAGCGCGGCTGAATCTCTTTCTGGCCGGTGAACGCGAGCGAGCGAAAGCGGAAGTCCTCGTCGACGAAGCGCTGCGGCATCGCCGAGGCCAGCTCGGCGACGACGTGATAGCGGAAGTAGCTTCGCCACGCGCCGGCACCGATGCGACCGGCGAGCCCTTCGACGGCCTTGAAGAAGTCCGGCTGCGCGACGTTGATCGGCGCCGACGTCGGCACGCCGAACGCCGACGTGAGGGCCGGGAGCGCGAGCGAGGGCGAGAGCTGGCTTGCGGCCTCGAGCGTCATCCGATGGTACGTTTTCTGCGGATCGCGACGATCGACGCGGGTCATCGACGCCTTCGCCAGCTCGGTCTCGAGCGCGACCACGACCATCGCGCTCGCCTTGGCGTCGATCTTCGAATCGCCCGCGAGCTCGAGCATGCGCGCGACGTGCTCTTCGTACTGACCGCGGAGCTCGGCGCTCTTGGCGTCTTCCTTCAGGTAGTAGTCACGATCGGGAAGGCCGAGTCCGCCTTGCTCGAGCTGTCCGATCACCTGCGTCGCGTCGCCGAAGTCTTGTCCCGAGTAGAGCGCGAAGAGTGGTGTGAAGCCGCGGAGGTAGAGCTCGCGCGTGACGGAGGCCACTGCGGCGGCGGTCGTCGGTCCGTCGGTCGCCTTGTCGAGCGCGGAGATGATCGTCCACGCCTCCTTCAGCGGAGAGAGCCCGGCCTTCTCCACACCTTCGGCGTCCATGCACGCACCCCAGAAGTCGGCGAGCTTCTGCGCGTACGGATCGGCTGATTTTCCCTTCTGATCGGCCTCGAGCGTCTCGCGCAGCGCGGCCTCGTTGCGATCGTCGAGGTTGGAGAAGCTGCGCGTCCAGAGCGGCTTGTCGTCGGGGATCGGCGTCGCCTTGATCCAGTTGCCGCAGGCATACGCGTAGAAGTCGTCGCAGGCGTCGACGGCAGGATCGAGCGCGGCCTCGTCGACGCCCATCGCCAGCGCGGCGGGCGGCGGCTGCGGCGGCGGATCCTTGCGGATGATGATCTCCGACGCGCTGCTCGTCGGCGCGTTCGTCGGCGCGCCGCTCGGATCGGTGGTGATGCTGCTGCTCGAAGCAGGCGTCGGCACCTTCGTCTCCGGAGGCGTACCGCACGCGCTGGCGATGACGAGGGGCGAGGCGACGACGAGGAGAGCGACGCACGTTCTACGCATGCGATCGCCATCGTGCGGCGTGAGCCGGAGCGCAACTCGATGAAGGGTGACTCGCGCGCGCGATCGCCTAGGTCGCTTCGGCGGTCTCTTCGCGCGGCGGCACTTCGTCCATCTTGCACTGGCCCTGGAAGCTGACGCCGCGCTCGATCGACACCTGCGGAGAGTGCACGTTGCCGACGACCTTGCCGGGCGCGTACATCTCGATCGCCGTCTTCGCGCGGATGTTTCCGTAGAGCGCGCCGCCGCGGATGATCACCGTCGCGACCTCGATCTCGGCGTGGACCTCGGCGCCCTCGCCGATGACGAGCGTGTCCTCGCTGCGGATGTCGCCGCGAAAGAAGCCGTCGATTCGCACGCATCCTTCGAAGGCGAGCTTGCCCTCGAACTTGGTGCCACGCCCGAGAAGCGCAGTGATTTCGACCCCACGAACTCCGTTGCCGTTCATCTCGCGGTGCACGCTAGCAGAGAGTTCGGCGGGGTCCCGCATTGGCGACCCCAGCGACGATGGAGCCTGAACGGGCAATCCGTGGCTCCTAAAAATTGATGAGACTGTATATTTGCGCTCTCCGCGAAATCGTCCGTCACTTCGCGCACGAGAGGTAGGAGTCCCGCCTGTCAGCAGGGTAACGGATGCCGGGTTCGTGCAGGGGTGCGCAGAAACAAAGCCGAATTCGGCTCGGAACGATTGTTGCTCCGGGCGCCATCTGCACGGGCTCGCCGAGAGTCTGAACAGGAGTACGTCCGCCGTCATGACCCGACCGATTCGCCCCATTCCCTATCTCGCAGCCATTTCCGCGATCGGCCTCGCGGTCGGCACGTTCGCAACCAGCGCGTCCGCAGCTGACGACGCGGTGAAACCTGCCGGCGAAGGCAAAGAGAAGGTCGTCGCTGACGCCGAAGGTGCTCCCGCCGGGGGCGTCGGTGGTGGTGGCGAGACCCCGACCGGCGACAGCGCCGGCGCGCAAGGCGAGAAGGAAGAAGAGAAAAAGAAGACCAACCCGTTCGCGGGCTCCATCTTCCTCTTCGACCAGTCGGCGACGGTCAACAGCTTCAGCAAGGGCTCACAGCTCAGCTACAGCCCCAGCTACGAGTGGTGGATCTCGCCGCGCTTCTATTACACGGTCAAAGATCACTTCAAGTTCGGCGCCCGCTTCGACCTCTTCAAGGAGTTCACCAACCACGAAGAGACGACCGAGGCGCGCGAGTGGCGTCCGGGCGATCCGTGGCTGACGGCTTCCTACTCGAACAAGGCTACGTTCCTCGGCAAGCACCCGAAGTCGCGCTTCGCGCTCGGCGTCCTCCTTCGTCCGCCGCTGAGCAAAGAGTCGCGCGCGAACAGCCAGTATTTCGCCTTCGGTCCGACCGCGAGCTTGACGTTCGGCTTCGACGTCGCGGGCAGCAAATCGAAGCTCTTCCAGAGCGCCTCGATCGGCGTCTCGGCCTCCTACAGCCACGCCTTCACCAAGTACACGACGCCGAACGGTCTCAAGGACGATCGTCCGCGCACCAGCGTCGACGATCAAGTGATCCTCGACTCGCAGGTGCGCAGCAGCACCCTCGCCGGCAACTCGCTCATCTACGCGCTCAACGGCGGTATCGACATCCTCGAGAACCTCAACTTCGGCGCCTCGATGATTTGGATCAACCAGTTCGCGTACACGCCGCCCGACGCCAACTACGGTGGTTCGACCGTCCCGCGCGGCCCGAACGACACGCACTTCCGTCAGCTCTCGTGGTTCCTCATGTCGATCGACTACGAGCCCATCAAGGAGCTCGGCGTCTCGCTCGGGTACTACAACCTGAACACCGTGGTCGGCCTCGACGGCAAGTACCGCAATCCGCTCTGGAGCCCGGACAACCGCGTCTTCCTCAGCCTCACTGCGAACCTCGACGCCATCTACGACGACTTCACCAACAAGAGCGCGCCGAAGCAGACCGCGATCGACAAGGTCCGTCTGTTCCAGTAAGCGTCTCTGCATGGCTCTCGATCCCATCGCTGTCGGCGTCGAGGCGCCGGAGTTCGAGCTGCATTCCAGTCTTCTGGCGGCCAATGGCAAGCCGGGGAAGAAGATTCGGCTCAGCGACTACCGCGGCAAGCAGCACGTCATCCTCGCGTTCTACCCGCTCGATTTCTCGCCGGTGTGTACCGGCGAGAACAGCTGCTTCCAGAAGATGTTCACCGACTTCGAGGCGGCGAGCGCCGTCGTCCTCGGCATCAGCGTCGACAGCTCGTGGACACACGCAGCGTTCGCGCGTGAGCTCGGTCTCGCGCACCCGCTCCTGGCCGACTTCCACCCCAAGGGCGAGGTCGCGAAGCAGTACGGTCTCTACCTCGAGGAGTCGGGCATGACCGCGCGCGCGACCGTCATCGTCGGCAAAGACGGTCTCGTGAAGTACGTGAAGGTGCAGCAGATCCCCGAGCCGCGCTCGAACCGAGACTTGCTGGCGTTCTTGAAGACGCTCAGCTGACCTCGGCGACGCTCACGGCTTCGGTCCGGTCTTCGCTCCGGTGCCCGTCGTCGTCGCGGGCGACGGAACCTTCTGCCCGTCCTTAGGATCTTTGACGTCCTTCTTCGGCGACGCCTTGCCCTGCTCGGTCTTCGCGTCCGGCGTCTTGTAGTCGTCGTCGTCGATCGGGAGATAGCTGCCGCTCGGGAAGCGGATGAAGAACTGCTGCCCGAGACCTTCGCTGGCGGGCCGCTGCCCGACCACCGGCGCGAGATCGAGCCCCGGCCGGAGCTCGACGATCAGCTGGATTTCTCCGCCTTTTTGCGACGTCAGCCGCGCGTCGAGGACCGGCGTGTTGAAGTGGATGGTGAGGAGCGGGTTCTTGTTGTTGTGCTTGGAGATCACCGCGCCCTTGAAGACGAAGGTGTAGCGCCCGGCGGCCTTGTGCTCACTCGGGGCCAGCACCGCCTTCGAGAACTCGATCATCACCTCGCTGCCGCCGTCGTCGAGCATGCGGAAGCCCGGCCACTCGGCGATGGGGAGCGGCTCCTTCTTCTTCACCGGGATGAACTTCTGCGGAGGCTTCGGCGCAGCGGTCGCGACCGGTCCCGCCGAGCCCGTCGGCTTGCCGGGCTGGACCTTCTTGCCCTTGTCGTCGACGATTCCCTTGTCGTTCGTGCCCGAAATCTTGAACGTGCCCGAGTTGTCGATGGCCTTCGGATCGCCACCACCGGTCGCACCCGTCGCGGCACCTGGGGCGGCACCCGTGGCGGCTCCTCCGCCTCCAGCTGCAGGCGGCGGGGCCGTGGGGGTCTTCGTCGTGGCAGGCGGAGGCGCGGGCTGCGGGGGCTTCGGCTTCGGCGGCTGCGGCGTACCCGTGCCGCCCTGAGGTACCGGATCGGTCGGCACGTTGATCGGCGGAGGAGCCTCCTGCGACTTGGCCACCGACGGCATCGCCAAGGCCGCGCCCGCCGAGATCATCGCCAGCGCAGCTCGCCACTTTCGTGCTCGCGACCCACGCGCGTCGCTCTTCTCCACTCGAGTCATGACAAAAGCGAAGCACGGAGGTGGGGGGATGGGCAAACCACCGGGGAGCGGGCAGAGGGGGAATGAGGCCCCGCGAAGTCGAGGGTAGGCCCCGATAGGGAGGGCGAAAGGCGAGAAATTACCGAGAAATCGCGCCGATTCGTCACGGCACTGGTGCTGCTGAGGGGGGAGCCATGCCCTTCGCGAAACGTCCCGTTCGTACCTTCGCTCTCGCCGCGCTCGCAGCGTTCTCCGTCCTCTCGTCGCTCCCAGGTTGCGAAGGCTCGATCACTGGCTCCGGCGATTCACCTCCGACGGGCGGGCCTGCTGACGACACCGGCGTCACCGATGCGGGACCGAGCAAGGGCGACGCCGCGGACACGGGCGGTAGCGATGGCGCCACCAGCAGCGACAGCGGCACGATCGACCCCGGCACGGATGGAGGCCCGAGCGACGACGGAGGTCCGGTCGATCCGGGAACCCTCGGCGAGCGACGGGTCATCGCCTACTTCGCCGCGTGGGGCGTTTATGGCCGCAATTTCCACGTCGCCGACATCGACGCGTCCCTCATCACCCACCTCAACTATGCCTTCGCCAACATCAGCGAGGGCGGCGAGTGCGTGCTCGGCGACTCGTACGCCGACATCGACAAGGCCTACCCGGGCGACACCTGGGACACCGGCGTGCTCCGCGGCAGCTTCCATCAACTGCAGCTGCTCAAGGCGAAGTCGCCGAAGCTGAAGACGCTGCTCTCGATCGGCGGATGGACCTGGTCGACGAACTTCTCGTCGGCTGCCGCGAGCGACGCTTCGCGCGCCAAGTTCGCCAGTTCCTGCGCTGATTTGGCGCTGAAATATGGCTTCGACGGGCTCGACATCGATTGGGAGTATCCGACCGGTGGCGGCCTCGCGGCGGGCAAGCCGGAGGACAAAGCGAACTACACCGCGCTCCTCGCAGCTTTGCGTGCCGAGCTCGACAAGCGCGGAGCGGCGGCCGGCGGCGCGCACTACTTGCTGACGATCGCGGTGCCGGCCGGCGCGTCGCACATCGCCAACATCGAGGCCTCGAAGATCCACACGTACGTCGATTCGCTCAACATCATGACCTACGACTTCCACGGCGGGTGGGAGCCGACGACGGGCCACAATTCGCCGCTTTTTTCGCCCAAAGGTGATCCGGGGCCGGCGGGCTTCGACACCGACGACGCGGTGAAGCTCTACGTCGCGGCGGGTGTGCCGAAGGCGAAGATCGTCGTCGGCGGTGCGTTCTACGGGCGCGGCTGGTCGGGCGTCGCCAGCACCAACGACGGCCTCTTCCAACCGGCGACGGGGATGCCGACGGGCACGTGGGAGTCGGGCGTCTTCGACTACCACGACCTCGCGGCCAACTACATTCCGACCTTCGCGCGACACTTCGACGACTCGGCGAAGGCGCCGTGGCTCTACGACGCCACCAAGCAGATCATGATCAGCTACGACGACGCCGAATCGCTGACCATTCGCGGCAAATACGTCAAAGACGGCGGCCTCGGCGGCGTAATGGTCTGGGAGTTGTCCGGCGATGACAAAGCCCGCACGCTCGGCCATGCGCTGTGGAGCTCCTTGCACTAGAGTCCCCGTGTGCGCGTCCTTCGCCTGAAAAACAGCTACACGAAGTCCATCGAGGTGTTCGAGCCGCTCGATCCGCAGCGTCGGGTCGTGAAGATGTACTCGTGTGGACCGACGGTCTATTCCTTCGCGCACATCGGGAATTTCCGTAGTTTTCTCTTCGCCGACCTCCTCCGCCGGGTGCTCACGCGTCACGGCTACGAAGTGCACCAGGTGATGAACGTCACCGACGTCGGGCACATGACGGAAGATCACGTCGCCGACGCCAGCGGCGAAGATCGCATGAGCAAGGCGGCGCGCGAGCTCGGCACCGACCCGTATGCGGTCGCCGCGCACTTCGAGGAAGCCTTCGTCCGCGACGCCAAGCTGCTCGGCCTCGCGCTCTATCAGCCTGAAGAAGCCGACCGGCGCGAGCTCCACCCGCGCGCGACCGCGTACATCGCCGAGATGCTGGTGATGATCCAGCAGCTCCTCGATCGCGGCTTCGCGTACATCGATGGCAGCGGGCAGGTCTACTTCGAGGTCGCGAAGTTCCCCGAGTACGGTCGCCTCTCCGGCAAGGTCATCGACGAGCTCGAGGTCGGCTCGCGCGTCGCCGTCCGTGACGAGAAGCGCGATCCCCGTGATTTCGCGCTCTGGAAGGTCGACGACAAGCACCTGATGAAGTGGGATCCGCACTCGCCCGAAGGCTGGGCGCCGGCCGATCACGAGCGCTTCCGCAAGCTCGCGCCGAACGGCGTCGATCGTCGCATCGGACGTGGCTTCCCCGGATGGCACATCGAGTGCTCGGCGATGTCGCGCGCGCTCCTCGGCGCCACCATCGACATCCACACCGGCGGCGAGGACAACGTCTTCCCGCACCACGAGTGTGAAATCGCCCAGAGCTACGGCGCCGATGGGACGGTCACCCGCGCGCCGGCGAGCGCCGAAGACGCAGGGACCGATCGGCCGACCTTCGCGCGCTATTGGGTGCACGGTCGTCATCTCCTCGTCGACGGAAAGAAGATGGCGAAGCGCGACGGCAACTTCTACACGACCTGGAACCTCCTCGATCCGGTCGCTTCGGGCGCGCCGCACCTCGTGGAAAAGCTCGCTGCCGTCGGCTTCGCGTCGGGTTCGGTGCCGCCGAGAATTCTCCGCTACGCGCTCCTCTCGAACTCCTACACGCAGCCGATGAACTTCACGTTCGATCTGCTGGCACAGGCGAAATCGAGCGTGGAACGCCTCCAGTCGCGTTGGGAGCGGCTGCGCGAAGAAGAAGAGTCGGGGGCCGACGGCGAGGCGCGGGACGAGCTTCATCGGCTGCTCGCCGACAAGGTCGAGGCCTTCGACGCCGCGCTCGACGACAACCTCAACACGCCGAACGCGCTCGCTGCGCTCTTCGAGCTCACGACGGGGCTCAATCTCTTGACGCTCCATCGTCGGGAAGCGGGCCTCGCGCGTGCGGCGCTCGAGGGCATCGACGCGGTGCTCGGCGTGCTCGACAGGCGACCTCGTGCGGGACTGCTGGCGACCGCGACCATCGCCGAACGCGCTGCCACCATCGATTGGGCGAGCGCGGGCGTCGCCTCCGAGGTGATCGATCAGGAGCTCGTCGAGCGCTGCATCGTCGCCAGGCAAGCCGCGCGCAAGGCGAAAGATTTTGCCGCCGCGGACCGACTGCGTGACCAGTTGAAGCAGCGCGGCGTGATCATCGAAGACGCCGCCCAAGGCGTGCGTTGGAAAATCAGCTCGTGAGCCGCGGCGCGAAGAGCGTGGCAAAGAACTGAGAAATACGCGGAAAAAGCCGCGCAAACGTGTAGCAGCGGGGGAGACGGCGAGACTTCACGCAGGCGCGCGAAGGGCGAGCGCGACCCATTCGCCGCGCGCGGGAGCCTCTTCGAGGGCGAAGGCTTCGTAGGCGGCGCGTACCAGGTCGCGTTGTGTCGCGAGGATGCCCGAAAGGACGAGGAGCCCGCCCGGACGCACCAGCGCCATCAGTGCATCGGCGCGCGGTACCAGGACCTCGGCTTGGATGTTGGCGAGCACGATCGGCCACTTTTCGTGCAGATCGCTCATGTCGGTGGTGTCGGCGACGATGCGCGTCTCGACGCCTTGGCGCTTCGCGTTTTCGAGCGTTACCGCGATCGCCTCGGGGTCGATGTCGACCGCGCGGGCGCTCTTGGCTCCGAGGGCGAGGGCGGCGAGGGCGAGGATGCCGCTGCCGCAGCCGACGTCGAGCACTTCGATGCCCGCGAGGCTCGCGCTTCGTTCGTCGAGGACGCTGGCGACGAGCGAGGTCGTCTCGTGGAGACCGGTGCCGAACGCGCGTCCGGGCTCGAGCTCGAGGACGCGGGTCGCGGGGACGGCATCGACCAACGCCGCGTCGGCCGCTTTCCAAGGCGGCGCGATGACCACGTGCGGTGATAGGCGAAAGGGCTCGAAGTGCTCTTTCCACGCGTCGCGCCAGGCGTCGCCGACGACCACCTCGAGCCGTGGATGGAGCTCTTCGCCGAACGCCTCGATCGCTTCGAGGGCCTCTTCTCGCGAGGAAAATGCGGCAACCAGCGTCACCGTCTCGTCTTCGCCCTCGGCGGCAGGGTTCTCGTCGAGCCACTTGGCCACGGGCGCGCCGATGTCGGCGCCGGGATCGATCACTTGCCCGGTCGACTGCGCGCCTCGGATCAACGTCGTCGCGTCACGCTGCTCGACGCCTTGCGCGCCGAGCTCGAAGAGTTGCTCGGCAGCGACCGCGGCGAGGGACGCCGGCACGTCGATGGCGACGAACGGATAGACAGGCTCGCTCACGGAAGGTTCGCGCAGGCTATTCGCCGAGGATGATCGTCACGGTGCCGTTGCCGCCGGGGTTCGGCTGCGGCGCCGAGGGGTTACTGCTCTTCTTGCTGAGGAGGATGCCGGCGAGGATGCCGCCAGCGACCACCGCCGTCGCGCCCGTCCAGAACCACCAAGTGCCGAAGATCGAGCCTTCTTTTTCCGCCTCGACGACGAGACGAAGGGGCGCCTCGACGTCGCCGCGGCTGGCGATCGGGAGGCCTTCTTTGTCGACCGCTTGCACGTAGTACTCGACGAGCGGCGGCTTCATCGCGGTGCCGGGGATGTTGGCGTTGAAGCGCCCATCGCCGTAGGTGCAGGGGATCTCGCTGAACTTGGCGCTGGTGCCGGTGCGATAGAAGAGCGCCACGCGCGCGACGCGCTTGTCGGGATCGTCGATCGATCCGCTGATGGCCACCGATTGATCGTGCGGCGTGTCGCTCGGCGGCAAGTGCTTCAGCGTCACCGCAGCGGGCGGCTTCTCGGTCGGCAGCACCTGCCCCGGCTTGCCGTCTTCGAGCCACTGCGCCTTCCACTTCGTGAACGGCTCGCGAAAACGAGGCGATTCGCTCTTCGGCAGGGCGAAGCTCTCGTCGACCGCATAGAGCTTGTAGGCCGCGCTCTTCGCCGCCTCGTCCTTCTTGAGGACGATGTAGTTGTAGGCGAGCTGCTTGTAGCACTCGACCTTCTGCGGGTCGGTGATGTCGAGCTTGAGGAGCGCGGCCGAGACGAGCTGAATCGACTCGTCGTATTGCGCGTCGTCGAACGCCTTCTTCGCGTTGTCGATCAGCTTCTGCGCGCTAGAGCCCGTCTTCTGCGCGAAGGCGACGGACTCGCTCGCGGTGAAGGCGAAGACGGCGGCGCTCGCCACCGTCATGTGCGCGGTCGCGACGAGACCGAGCGAGACGGCGAAGCGAGCGGCGCGGGCGCGCGGGGTCCTGTGCTGCACGGGGCAAGACTACCCGCAGGGGCCTCGCGGCCAAAGTTGGAAAGCAACGTTTGGGAATACGCCGTCCATCCCGCTTGTCTCGGACCACATGCGCCCGGCATTGCGCGGCCCGATCGCGGCGCTCGTCTTCGTCTGCGCTGCGCTCGGGCGCCCGGCCTCGGCCGATGCCGCAGGATACAAGGGTCCGCCGGCGCAGTTTCCGTTGTCGGCGATCAGCGTCTCCGACGCCTCCTTCGGCAACATCGCGCACGTCTCCGACGACGGCCGGGTCACCAACTCCTCGTTCAAGCTCGTCGGACACATCAAGGCCGACGCCACGATCACCGACGCCGCGGGCAACGTCATCGGCTCGGCGATCAACGGCTACGTCTACGACGTCGCCGGCGCCTACTGGGGCTGCGTCTGTGGCGATGGCGTCATCCGCAACTCTGCCAACACCATCATCGGCGTCGTCTCGAGCAGCGGCACCATCATCGACTCACACGGCGTGGTCGTCGGCCACGTCGGCAACTACAAAGCGAACCTGAACCACGAAATTGCCGCGATCGCCTGGTTTTTTCACGAAGGCAGACTGGCGCTGAAGTAGCTCACTCGTCTTCATCGCGCCACGCATCGCGCGCGCGGTTTTCGAAGCGGGTGTAGTCGTCGATGAAAGTCACCGGGATGCGTCCCGTGGGACCGTTGCGCTGTTTGGCGATGATGACCTCGGCGTAGCCCTTCTTCTTGAGAGCTTCTTCCGAGGTCTTGTCGGTGAGGTAGTACTCGGGCCGATAGATGAACTGAATGACGTCGGCGTCCTGCTCGATGGCGCCCGACTCGCGGAGGTCGCTCAGCTGCGGACGCTTGTCCTTCGTCGAGCGCGTTTCGACGGCGCGATTCAGCTGAGAGAGCGCGATCACCGGAACCCGCAGCTCTTTCGAGAGCGCCTTCAATCCTCGGGAAATTTCGCTGATTTCTTGCTCGCGCGACTGCACGTTGTCGCGGCCCTTCATCAGCTGGAGGTAGTCGACGATGACGAGGCCGATCTTTCGGATGGGCTTGCCGTTGGCGTCGTTCTTGTCCCACTCGTGCTGCTGACGGCGAACCTTGGCGCGGAGCTCGAGGACGCTGAGGCCCGGCGAGTCGTCGATCCAAATCGGGAGCTGCGAGAGATGGTTGGCCGCTTCGACGAGGCGATCCCACTTCTCGCCGCCGACCTGGCCTTTGCGCAGGTCGCTCAGGTTCACGCGCCCCTCGCTGCACATCATGCGGTTGGCGAGCTGCTCTTTCGGCATTTCGAGCGAGAACACCATCACCCCGACGCGCGGATCGGCTGCGATTTCCTCGCCCGGCGCTTGCTCGGGGATGGTCGAGGCGACGTTGGTGGCGATGTTGAGGACGTAGCTGGTCTTGCCCATGCCGGGGCGCGCCGCGACGATGATGAGCTCGCCGGGGTGCATGCCGCTCGTCTTCTCGTCGAGATCGCCGAAGCCGGTGCCGACGCCGGTGATGAGCCGCCCGCGCTCGAGCGCCTCTTGCAGCTGCTCGAAGGAGCCGCGGACGACGTCGTACATCAAGTGGACGGTGCTCGACTCGGGCGTGCGCGCGAGGTCGTAGATGGCTTGTTCGGCTGAATCGATGAAGTCCTGCGCCTCGCCGTAGTCGCCGTAGCCTTGCGCGGCGACGAGCTGGCAGGTCTCGATCAGCCGGCGAATTCGCGACTTTTCTTTGACGATCTTCGCGTGCGCGGTGACGTGCGCGACTGCGGGCGTAGCGTCGACGATCTTCGCAAGATAGCTGACGCCGCCGATGGCCTGGAGGCGCTCGCGATCTTTCAGCCAAGCGGCGACCGTCTGCACGTCGACCGGTTGGCTCCGTTTGTGGAGCTCGGTCGCGGCCTCGAAGATGCGGCGATGGGCGTCGGCGTAGAAGTGCTCGGCGTCGAGGAACTCGAGGACCGCATCGAGCGCGCGACCGTCGGCGAGGATGGAGCTGAGGACGGCGGCCTCAGCCTCGTCGTTGTGTGGCGGAACGCGTCCGCCGAGGTCGATGGCGCGCACCTGCGGCTGGCGAAAGCCCCGCCCGTCACGCTGATTGGACTGCCCGTACGGTGTGTTCTTCACGACTTATCCACATCCAGCTTGGATCGAATTGGGACCGGAAAAAAGCGGTCTGCGGACATTCTCTGTCCGAGAAACGCGCGGCTTTCCCCCATCGTCGGGGGCGTCGTTTGCCCGTGTCGCCGGCGTGACCGGCGCCCGTCGGCTTCAGCGACAGTTCGACGACGGCAGATGCAGCCGAGCGGTGCGTACGAGAAGTGCGTGCGAGGAGTGCGTGCGAGGAGTGAGACGAATCAGGGACGCGCGAGCTTGGTGACGCAGCCGCTCGCGAGCGCCTCGCGCATCGGTACGATCTGTACGGGGAACGCGCGCGCGAGGCTGACGCGCAGCGCACGGCTACGGAAGGTCTCGTGCTTCGGCGCGAGGCGTGAGCGCGCGGAGATCGGTTCGATCGTCTTGGGGCGCGGCATGGTCTCGCTCTCGTGGTTCACGTTCGTTCCTCCCGACTGAGGCCTGAGTGGGGACCGTTTATTCGCGAGATCGTCGCCAAGAACAACGTTGCATCGCGCACCGGCCCGTCGGGGGGCTGTGCATTTCCTCGGATCAACAGGGGGATGACGCGTGGAAAGGCCGCGCTATCCGAAGAGATCTTTGAGCTTTTCCACGAACGTGCGCCGTTGCGGAGAAACCGTCTCGTCGAACTCGCGCGCGAGCTCTTCGAGCAGCTCGCGTTGGCGCGCGGTGAGCTCGGTCGGAACTTCGAGCACCACCTCGACGCGTTGATCACCGCGACCACCGGTGCGCCGCGGAATGCCTTTGCCCTTGAGCCGCAAGACCGCGCCAGGTTGCGTTCCTTGCGGCACGCGGACCTTCGCTTTGCCTTCGAGGGTCGGCACTTCGACCTCGCCACCGAGCGCGGCGACGGTGAACGAGATCGGCACCGCGCAGACGACGTCGTCTTTCAGGCGCTTGAAGAACGGATGCGTTTCGACCTTGAAAACAAGCTCCAAATCGCCTGCGGCGCGGCCGGCGCGGGTGACGTTGCCGGCGCCGTGGACGAGCGTGGTGGCGCCGTCTTCGATGCCCGCGGGCACGGTGACGTCGAGCGTGTTCTCCGCGGCGATGATGCCGACGCCGCGACACGTACCGCACGGATCGCTGACGACGTGGCCGCGACCGTTGCAATGCGTGCACGGCCTCTCGGCGACGAACCCGAGGAGCCCTTGCGTGAAGCGGATGCGCCCCTTGCCGCCGCAGGTGCTGCACGGATCGGGACGAGTGCCGGGGCGGGCGCCGCTTCCGTGGCACTCGTTGCAGCTGATGGCGCGGTCGTAGAGGACCTTCTTGGTGGTGCCGAACGCCGCTTCGTTGAAGTCGAGCGTCACCTCCTTGCGGAGATCGCCGCGTGAGCCGCCGCGCTGGAAGCCGAACGCGCCGAAGAGCGAGCCGAGGAGGTCTTCGATGCCATTGACCTCGACCTGGAAGCCACCCGGACCGCCGGCGCCGGCGAAGCCGCCCGGCTGCTCGGCGGCCGATCCATAACGATCGTATGCAGCACGGCGCTGAGGATCGGAGAGGATTTGGTAGGCGGCGTTGATCGCCTTGAACCGCACCGGCGCGCCGTCGTCGCCGGGGTTGCGGTCGGGGTGGTGCTGCGCAGCGAGCTTGCGGAACGCTGCCTTGATCTCTTCGGGCGTGGCTTCACGGGAGACGCCGAGAATTTCGTACGGGTCGGGCAGCTTTTCCGGCATTCCTCATCCGCCTCCACCGGCATCGCCGGGGGCATCGTCGAGCGGCGAGAGCGCGTCGGCATCGGCACCGGCGTCGGCTTCGCACTTCTTGGTCACGTCGTCTTGGATGACGGCGAGCTTGCACAGCTTCCCAGCGGCGCTGAAATCAGCGCACGACGTGTAGGTGGCGATTCGGCACTCGCAGTTGGCGAGCGAACCGACGCTGTAACCGTCGATGCAGACGCCGGGATAGCCCGCGCGGAAGGAGGCCTCGAAGTCTTCGATGACCTTCGGGCACGTCGGCGGGGTGATGAAGCCGCAGTGGAGCGCCTCGGCCTTGGCGTTGAGCGCCGCGACGTAACGATTGCAGGCCGCCAGGCGGTCGGTCTTGATCTTGTCGATGCCGTCGACGACGAACGGGTCGGGCGGGCAGCCGATGGGCCCGGTGTCGGGCGTGTCGGCCGTGCTCGAAGACGAACAGGCGTCGAGCACCCCGAGGCTGAAGAGCGCGACGGGCAACCCGAAGAGGGCGAGGCGACGCGTCTTGCTCATTTGGCGGCAGGATAAGATCGGCGGGCGGCCGGCGCCACTGCCATGCATCATTTCTCGGTCGATCGTAGCCAACCGACGTCGGGCCAGCGCCAGGACACGCCCGGCCACGACTGCGCCGCCGCACCGAAAACGGTCCACGCTGGAGCCCACGCGTCGGCCTCCCAGCGGCTGGCGAAGGCGTCGCGTAGCACCAATTCGGCCTCTTTTCCCCGCATCGGGAAGCCCCACGGCGCCTCCTGCGAGACGTCGTCGGGGTCGGCGAAGAGGCGCCAGGCGAAGAAGCCGACGAACGAACGCTCGCCGATGACGCCGGAGAGCACTGCGCGGTAAGCCTCGGCCTGGGCGCGCTCGTCGACCTTCACGCCCTTCATCGTGTCGGGCCACTCCCACGGGCGCACGGCCGGATCGGGGCGGGTGGTGTACCCGACCTCGGTGAAGACGACGGGCTTCTGCCACGACTCGGCGAGCGCACGCACCTTCGAGGCGACGCGAGCTCCACCCGCGAAGAGCTCGGCGCGCGAGGCCCCGGCCTTTTCGGCGAGCGGATAGAAGGCGTTGATGCCGATGAGGTCGAGCGCGCCGAAGACGGCCGTGTCGCCGGCGTCGTCCCAGTTGGCGGAGTAGGTGAGCAGGCCGGGGTAGACCTTGCGCACCTCCTCGATGATCGCCAGCATGCTCCCCGCCCGGCCGGTGGTCACCCAGCTGCGCAGCTCGACGCCGATGCTGAGCAGCTCGACCCCGCCCTCGCGCGCCACCTCGGCCCAGGTGAGGAGGAAGGCGCGGTAGGCGTCGGTCCAGCGGGCCCAGGCCTCG
>JANYDK010000026.1 GCA_025363655.1 Deltaproteobacteria bacterium
CCCCCGAGGTAGCCCTTCGATCGTGCGCGTTCCATCACCATCGTCGTCACCGCTTCCTACGTCGCGATCGCCGCGGTTTCTCGTGCCGCAATGCTCGGCCTACGCCGCTGCGCTTCCATCAAACCTCTCGGAGAGCCGAAAGAGATTGCCCACCGAAGCAGAATGGGAGTCGGCGGCGCGCGGCCCCGAAGGTCGCAAATACCCCTGGGGGGATACGCCACTCCGCTGTGGCGAGGTGCGCGTGGCGCCCGATGGCAACGTGCCGGCGAGCTTGGGGTGCGCGCCGACGCCGACGCCGACCGACGTCGGAACGAGCAACCAAGACGTCACGGCGGAGGGGGTCTTCGATCTCGGCGGCAACGTCGGTGAGTGGACCGAGACGGTCTTCGCGGTCGGCGTGGCTGCGCCGCCTGCCGACGACGCACAGCCGCACGTCACCCGCGGTGGATCGTTCGCCATCTCGCTCGCCGCCCGCACCTTCGTTCGCAGTCGCCAGCCACCGAGCGCCGCCGGCATCAACGGCGGACTCCGCTGCGCACTCTCGATTTCACTTCCTTGATTCCGCGATCGTCGAAAAGCCCAACCACTGCACGGAGCACTCATGAACCCCACCGATTGGCAGCCGAAGTACCGTGTCCAATTTGCACAACCGGGACCGGACGGCCTCATCACCGTGAGCCCGGTGCCCGGCTACTCCGCCTGCGCGCTTCTCGAACGCGGCACCACGAAGCGCAACGGCGTTACCGTGCCTTGTGCCGATTTGAGACTCTACGTGGGCGTCAATGACGAGGACAAGGCGCCCGTCAGCGCAACCTACAAGCCGCGCGGCCCGCAGAGTTACTGGATCGTCGACATCGTCGATCCCAACGTCTTCGACCTCGATCAACTCCTGGTCGCCATTCTCAACGGCGATCCTGGTCTCCCGGACGGCCCGGTCGTGTGGGGCAAGGGCCACTGATGTCGGAAAAAGCAGAGTGGAACGTGGTGCTGCTCTTCGCAGGCGACAGCTCCGATCCCACGTTGACGGAGATCGCCGCCGACTTGGTGGTCACCAAGGCCAACGTCCTCGCTCATCGGTCGATCAACGTCTTCATCGAGCTCGTGCTCGGCGATGCCACCTCGGGCAAGGCCAATGCGACACGCCGGGCCATCGTCGCCGGCACGCTCGGGCCAGTTTCGGTGGTGAACGACGTCGACACCGGTGACGCGTCGACCTTGATCGGCCTTCGTCAATGGTGCGCGACGACGCCAGCCAAGCGCACTGCCATCTTCATCTATGGGCATGGCAACGGCGTCGCCGATTGGGATACGCCGAAGAACGGAGGCGCGACGAGGCGTCGTGTGGCCCCGCCTCCCAAAGGCGGTGGACCGTCGTCCGCCCTCGGCTCGTCGTGGAGCTATCTCGACGCACTCACCATCCCCGAGCTCGCCGACGCGATGAAGGCGGCGGGTCTACCCAAGGTGAACTTGGTCGGGCTCAACGGGTGCGAGATGAGCATGCTGGAAATCGCCTACGAGTTGAACGCGACGGACGCCGGGCTCACGCCCGAGGTGATGCTCGGCTCCGAGCTCGACGACACGGCAAGCGGTTGGCCCTACGTCGAAATCCTGACGCGACTCGCCGCCGCGCCCACGTCGTCGGCAGAGGCATTCGCCGAGATCGTTCTCGACGAGTATCGGAAACTCGACCCTGCCCCCAAACCCAACCTCGTCTCGGCGTTGCGACCGAGCGCGACCCTCGCAGTCGCCGCCGAGCTCGCCGCTCTCTCGCCGACGTTGAAGGGTCACTACTCGAAGGTGAAGGAGGCTCGTGACGACGGGAAGTGGTGCTCGCCCTTTCCTTACTTGGATGTCGTCGACCTGGCCGAGAGAATCAGCCAACGGGGAGTCGCCGTCGCTGCGCTGCAGTCGGCGCTCGCGAAGGTGACGCTCGGCACCGCGCCGGTCAACGGTGTTTGGTCCGATTTTCACGGGTTTTCCGTCTATTTTCCCAAGGACGCCACGATTGGTTCCAAGGAGATGGGCGCCTATTTTCAATTGGCATTCAGCGGCGCTGCCCAATGGGGCGACTATCTCGTGGACTTTGCCAAGCACTGAAGCGAGCCACTGCGCGGGCTCGGCGCGCTCGGACGGAGCAATTCGTCGCGAAGGCGCCGCAGCCGACGGCGAATGCGCGCGGCTTCTTCGAGGAGGCGGCGTTCGCTCGCCCGCCCTCCGAGCGTGACCTGCGCAATCTCCCGGTAGCTGAACCTCCGCGCCACACACAAAACGAGAAGCACCCGATCGACGGGGGCGAGGGCGCGGAGACGCGGCATTCCTGCCGATCGATAGGCGCCGCCGCCAGGAAGCTCGACCTGCCGGATTCGGCCCTTTCGATCGTTTGGATCGTTCCTCCAGTGATGCACGAGCGCGATGCGCATGGTCGCATACACCCAGATGCGCAGTGGAGGACGACCGCGGCAAATGCGGTGACCGGGAAGGGCCTCGAAGAGCGCATCCGCAATCGCGCCATACACCTCGCGCGCCGCCATCCGATCACCGAGCACCGCACGAAGCACGCCGAACACCTCGGCGCCGTAGTCGCCGAGGATTTCTGCCACGCTGCGACCCACCTCTTCTCGCGATGCCTCGTCCATCATGAGCGCCCACGCAGGTAGAGCCGGTGCGGCGCTGATGTGAAGGTGCGCTGTCGATTAGTGTCCTTCGCCGTCGCGAGCGCGCGCGACCAACTTCTCTTTCACCAACTGGAATCGCTTTCGCAGGCGTGCGCTTTCGCGTTTGCGATCCTCCGGGGTCGTCGATTCGGGTTTCTCGGCGAAGGCGAGCGCAATCTCGTCCCAAGCGAGATTGCGATCGACGCGGAGAACGAGCAGCGTTCGATCTTCGACCGAGAGCTCGTCGCGGAGCTTCACCAATGCCGAACGCTTCGCCGAGCCGAGCGCCGAGCTGCTCGACGATCGTGCCACCGCCAGGACTTCCTCGTACTCGGAAATCGGCACCCGTCCTCGTTCGTGACGGCGCGCGCCGCGACGATGGCGACCGATTTCATGGCGGGCGAGCACGTATCCCCAGGTGCGCACCGAACAGCGGCCTTCGAAGGTGTCGAGCGACTTCCAGAGACGCTCACTGAAGGCAGAGAACACTTCTTCCGCGTCGCTCTGGCCGAGGACGCCAGCGAGGAAGCCGAACACCTCCGGCCCGAGCGTCCGGAGAGCAACTGTGGCGGCGCGCGAAGTTTCGCCAGCGGCGAGCAACTCGGCGATGCGGCGATCGAGCTCGCCCGTCGTGGCCCCGTTGGCCTCACCTGCCTTCATCGTCCACCGCCAGGCTATCACGAAGGCTCGCACCGACCCATCGCGCTACCATTCGAAGCCATGGTCCGGTGCATCGAGTGGCTTCGGGAAGCGCACGGGATTTGCGTGGACCAACTTCGCGCGGAACCCATACCTAAGCTGCGCTGACATGAATTCCAGCCGACCCATCCTCACCGCCGAAGAAGTCTGGCGAACGTACGATCGCACGGAGATGCGGCTGACCGCACCGCTCAGCGAACGGATGGTCGAGCTCGCGGGCTTGCGCCCACGGATGCGCGTCTTGGACCTCGCGACGGGGCGCGGTGAGCCGGCCATTCTCGCCGCTCGACGTGTCGGGCCGGGCGGAGCAGTCCTCGGAGTGGACGTCTCGCCGAGCATGCTCGAGATGGCACGCGAGAGAGCGGTGCGCGAAGGCGTTTCGAATCTCGAGCTGCGCGTGACGAGCGCAGAGTCGCTCGACATCGAACCAAGTACACACTTCGATGCGACGCTCGCGCGCTGGGGTCTCATGTACATGGATGCGCCGGTGACCGCGCTCACCGTCGCTCGCCGCGCGATGGTCCCGCAGGGCGCCCTGGTCGCCGCGCTGTGGGCCGAGCCCGAGCGGGTCTCGTACTTCACGCTGCCGAGGCGCGCGCTCGAGAAGTATCGCGCCTTGCCAAAGGTCGATTTCGACGCACCGGGGACCTTTCGCTACGCGGATCGGGAGCGGATCGATCGCGATTTTTCGAGCGCGGGTTTCTCCATCGAGCATGTCGAGGAGTTGGAGGTCCCGGTGATGGAGGCCGAGACCGACGCCGAGCTCGTTGCGTGGGCTCGTGCCTTCGGGCTCACGCGGCTTCTGAACGAGCTACCCGAGAATACCCAGCGCGCGTGGGAGAGCGACTTCGTGAAAGCGGCGGAGCCTCTGCGAAGGGACGGCGTCGTCCGACTCGGCGGCGTGACGCGCATCGTCGTCGCGAGGAGCTCGACTCAATAGAGCTGCACCAGCGTCAGCTTCGGATGCTCCCAGGCGACGAGGCCGCCCGTGAGGCCGAGCGTGACGCGGGCAGCGCTGCCGCCCGCTCCGAGAAGGACGGGCGTGCGCCAGGCATCCGCGGCGCGATCGTAACGTACGACCCAGACGCCGACTGCGTCGGTCCAGACCACCAATGCGTTGCCGAACGCGTCCATCGCCGAGCTGTGCGCATAACCCGTGGCGCCGGTGAGCGCGAGGTCGACGGCCGGCTTCCACGTCTTGCTGGCGGCATCGTAGCGACGCGCGGTCACGCCTTTGCCGACCACCGGCCAGGCGACGATGGCGTCTCCCGAGGCAGAGGCGGCGACGGTGATCGATTGTGACGAGCCGCTGCTCGCGGCGACCGCAGTGTCGAGCGTGACGATGCTGGCCGAGGCTTCGACGCGCGCGACCTTGGCGGTGGTGTCGGAAATCCAGGCGACGAAGAGCCCGCCGTCGCCGGCCATGGCCACTTTGGGGGTCGGCCACGAGATGGTGGCGCCGGCGTCGAGCGCGAAGGTCGTGGAGAGGGTCGACGTCGCCACGGACACGCGTGTTCCATAGACGCCACCGTTGGTTTGGCAGAAGCCGACTCCCACGTAGCCGCCGCCAGCGCCGATGCCGAATACGTAGATCGATGGTTTGACGCTCGTGGGATCGACCAGCGGAACGAGCACGGGCCCGTGTCCCATTTGTGCGACGAAGAGCCCAGTCGCACCGGACCATGCTCCGAAGATTCTCCCACCGGCGACGGTGTCGACTGCCACTTTGGGCGCCGGGATTGCAGTCGTGTCGAGGACGAAGTCCGTCGAAGTACCCCCGAGGGCGTATTGACGAATCGCTGCGCCGCCGGCGCTGCGAAAGCCGACGAACGTCTTCCCCAATTCGTCGGCGACGATCGCGCTTTCGACATCGGTGCTCCCCGGCGTTTCCGAGACATCGGGGCCAGTCGGCAAATGGACGACGACGCCGCCGCTGTTGCTGATCGCGTAGCGGTTGTCGGCAGTGAGCGCGACGTCGAGGAAGACGCCGTCGGGCGCGAGTACGAAGGGCGTATGCCAAGTGCCGTCGCGCGTGCGGAAGTGGAAAGCGACGTCTGCGGCCAGGTGCGCACCATCGACAGCCGTGACGAGGTGGCTGACCGAGGTGGTGACGTCGGCGAGCAGGGGCCAACCCTTGGTAGAGAACGTCAGCGTCTTCCCATCGGCCGAAAGCTTGGAGGTCACCGAGCCGGCCACGTTCGGCGTGAGGGTGACGTTCGACGCAGGCGCCACGACCGCTCGTGAAAACGTGATGGAAACGGGGTAATCCAACGCGACGCCGACCGCGCCGGCGGGCGGATCGATCGAGACGATCGTCAGCGGCGCGAGGGCAGAGTCGAATTCATCGGCTCCATCGCTTGCACCCGTAGTGTCGAATGCGTCAACCGCATCCGATGCATCATGTGTGTCGACTGCGGCATCGGCTGGGGTGTCGGCCGTCACGTCGCCAACGGTGGTGTCCGCGCCCCCCGTATCCACACTCGGGATCACGCCCGCATCGTCGGAGACGCTTCCGCAGCCCGCGAGCGCGATCGACATCATGAGCGGCAGGGCGACGTGCGACCGGCGCTTCACGGGGCGGACTTGCATTCCGTGGGTCTCGGCCTTCCTCGCGGCGTTACCCGGCAATCGTCCGATGCCTCGAAGACCGACCTCGACGATCGGTCTCAGTCGTCCTCGCGCAGCAGCCAGTAGTCGACGATCGGCACCGCGAGACGCGCGAGGTCCCCGCCGCCTTCGTTGGTCCAGGCGACGTAGCGCTCGTAGGAGCCGTGCCACTTCTTCAACGTCGCAGGCTTCGGGTTTTCGATCCCTTCGCTGGTGCGCATCTCGAGTTGCGTGTCCAGCTCATCGACCGCGTGCGCACCGACGCCGAGGGCAAAGCGAATCCACGCTTCCCACACCTCCGGCTCGGTGTACGACGTGTCGCCAGAGGAGACGCAGTTCGAGCGCATCACCTCGTCCTTTTCCATCGTCGCCAAATGCGAGGCGTCGATCTTCGCGATCGGGATCGTCGCCAGCATCAGGAAATAGTCGGTCGTCCGCAGGTAGGCGACCAACATGCACGGCGCGTCGCCCGAGCGCGCAGGATCGAGCTCGGCGGCGCCCGTCACCGGCAGGCCGACCTTGGCGAGCTCGGCGAAGAGCATCGCCCGTCCAGGCGAGAGTTGCCCTGCTTTCAGAGCTTCGCTCACCGGCACGAGGTCGTTCTCCAACCTCTCCCAGGTATCCGTGTCGAGCTTGGTCTTCTTCACGAGTCCTCCCACGCGGCGCGCAGGATGTTGCGATCACCGTGCAGTGAGAGAGGCACGGGCTCGGGGATCTCTTATCTCTGGCGATACGAGGGTTTTTGAGGAATCGCCAATCGCCCTCGGGATTGTCGCAAATCAACCCGCCGCCGTCACATCGCGCATGACGCGAGACGACACGAAACCCTGGAAATTATAGTGCGAAGGACGCGCTATCTCCCTTGCCCACGGAGGGTCCGGAGGGGTATGAGCGCGTCTGAATTCTGATTTGGGGGACGCGCTCGTCGTCCTCTTCTCATGCGCTCTTCGCGTGCTCGCGTGCATGAATGCACGATGCGGCGCGAGGAAGCGCGACAACAAGGAACGTCTCATGCGCTCACTCTTCACCAGCACTCTCCTCCTCGCCTCTGCCCTCGCCTTCGCCGGCTGCGCCGTCAGCGACAAGACCGCCGACGACGGTTCGGGCGACACGACGGAGACGAAGGACGCCCTCAGCTCGCTGAGCAAGTCGCTCGTCGGCAGCTACGACTACTCGGCGACCGGCACCACGTCGAACTTCTACACGACGCTCGTGCTCGGGGCCGACCTCTCCTACGCCGCCGACACCCGTCCGGTCTGCTCGCCCGGCATGGCCTGCCCGATGTGGATCCGCCACGAAGAAGGCACCTGGACGTCCACCACCTCGCACGGTGGCACGCTCCACCTGCACACCAGCCTCGGCGAGTCGAAGACGTTCGGCGTCCTCGTGTCCGGCACCGACCTCCGCCTCACGCAGGGCTCGGGCGTCGAGCACATGGCTCGTCGCGCGAAGATCGGCGAACACTGCGGCGGCAACATGGCAAACGCCCGCCAGTGTGAAGTCGGCGTCATCTGCTTCGGCGGCCCGCTCGTCGGCGACGTCGGCGGCACCTGCATGAAGCCGGTCGGCGAGGGCGGCTCGTGCGGCTTCCGCACCCAGAACGCGCCCTGTGCCGACGGCCTCGAGTGCGGCCACGTCAGCGGCCCGCTCGACTCGCTCACCTGCCACACGCCGGCGCCGACCTGCCCGTCGGGCCAGCACAGCTGCGCCGCCTACCAGGACACGAAGGGCACGTGTCACGCGGCCTACTGCGTGTTCATGGGCGCGATGTGCGTGACCGGTCCCGCCTGCTGAAGAGGCGCGCGAGCTCGTAGTCACCTCGAGTCACGATTCGGCGAAGCCTCTTCCATGGGGCTTCGCCGTCGTTTTTCTGCCACTCGCCGAGCGCTCAGAAGAGCCCGAATCGAGGTCCCCTCGGAGTCGTCGAATGTGCGCCGCCCGCTCATCGAACTGACGTCGCCGCGCAACACCCATCCCGCGTGGCCCGCTGAATCGCTCGGCCTGCGCGGCACATCGTTTGCTGATTGCGTGGCCCAATGCGCCGCCCGCTCGCAAGTCTCGTCCTCCTCGGCAGTTTCGCGCAGACGCTCGGCTGTCACGCAGTGAGGCCGGCGTCCCAGGACGCCGAGTTGGAAGTCGTCGAAGAGCGACGGCCCGACGAAGACCGCGTGCTCGTTCATGTCGACGTCGTCGATCACGTGGTGGTCGTCGAGCTGCTGAGCGAGCGAGTCTGTGTCGTCGGCGATCGCACGGTGCTCGTCCAGAGGGAAGAGAGTGGCGGCGGCGCCGACACCCCGACGATCGTCGGCGCCGTCGTCGGGGTCTCTGGCCTCGTGGCCGTGGTCGGGGGGCTCGCCGCGGCGGGGCGACAGCAGTCGGAAAATCAAGGTTGCTCCAACGAGACGCTCTCCAAGAAGCGATGCGATGGCGACAGCACGCCACGCACGGTCGTCGACCTCGGGTTGGTGGCGATGGTCGTCGGCGGGGTGATCTCGATCATCGGAGCGAATCTCGATCCCCCGGTGCCGCCAACGAAGCGCGCGACGGTCGACACCAAGTGGAAGGTCGAGACGCTCGTGTGCGGACGCGCGCCGCTCGTCGACGTCCAGGTCGCGGTCTCACCTTCCGCAGCCTCGCTCGGACCGAAGAAGGTGTTCGCACGCGCTCGCACCGATGCGAACGGCAAGGCGCGGGTCGCGCTCGGCGCCGAGGCGTGGTGGGGCGCGCCGCTCCAGGTAACGATCGGGCTGGAAGGAAAATCGTTGGTCGTCCTCGTCGATGAAAAGGGGCGTGTTCCCAACGCGGCGGAGTGAGTGCTTCCAGCGGCGCCGCGGCTTCAGGGGCGCCGCGGTAGGTCGTTGCCCGCTTGGCGTGGCATGCAACCCGATCCTCGTGTTGCGATCCGAGGCCTGGAGTCGGCCCGCACGGTGAATGTCGTGACCGACGCGTGGCATGTCGCTCGCACTGGGGCGAGCTCGCCCTCTCTCCAGGAGTCACTCATGCGATCCCATGCGCTTCTTCCGATTCTCCTCGCCGCGTCTTCGCTTCTCGCCTGCGTCGCAGACGCGACCGACACACCCATGCCCTCGAGCACCTCCGCGCAGGCGCTGGCCGTGGACCCAGTCGCGTTCGGGACGTGGAAGCTCCACCTCGTCGACGACCAGTACGCGAAGTGCCTCGACGTAGGTGGCTACCCGTCCGGCAACGGGGCCCTCGCGATCGTCTTCACCTGCAACGGCACCCCCGCGCAGGACCTGACCATCGTCCCTTCCAACGACGCGCAGACGGAGGTCGAGATCCGTGCTCACGGACGTTGTCTGAGCGTGCAAGGGACGATTGCCAAAGGCGCGCCCCTCGTCCTCGATCGCTGCGACGGCAGCCGCCGACAGCAATTCGTCGCCACGTCGGAGAGCGTGAAGTTCGCGTCCGCCGACGCCCCGAGCCTCTTCGTCACGACGGCCAACGCCTCGGGCGCCGATCGAACGCCGCTCGTCCTCGCCGACCGGACCACTGTCCGTGCCGTGCAGCTCTTCCGGAAGGAGAAGGTCGACACGACTCCCTACGTCGCGATGACACCTTCTCTCGCGCAGGGCACGGTCGAGCTCATCGGCCTCGCCAACAAGTGCCTGGACATCGGCGGTGCTCCCTACCCGGCGCGTCGGCCCAGCATCCTCTTCGAGTGCAACGCGACGGGTGCGCAGCGCTTCACGGTGAGTCCCGTGGAGGGGAAGCGCGGCGAGGTCGAGATCCACGCCAACGGTCGCTGCCTCGAGGTTGCTCCGCTCCACGAGGTTCCTCTTCCACTGCCGTCCTCCTCCGACGGCCTCTCTTCGCTCCCCGTTGCGGCGGCCCCCACCGCGACAACGCTGAAGACGTCTTCCCTCACGGCGCTCCCTTTCCCAGGCACGACTCCGACGACGCCGTATTTCGCGGGGGCAGAGGTCGCCCTCACCGAGTGCGCGGGCCGCGAGACGCAGCGCTTCGGGATCGAGACCTTCGACGCGACGTACGTCTTTCCCGCGAAGCATCCGGAGCTGGCGGTGGGTGTCCGCGGGGCGGCGACCGCCAACTGGACCCCCATCGAGCTCCAGGCCCGGAGCGTTGCGCCCTCCCACCAATGGAAGATGATCGGGCGGGAAGGGCCCGGATTCGCCCCCGTCCTCCCAAAGGTGTCCTTCGGGTTCGCTACCGAGAGCGGTTCGAAAACGGTCCCTGCGCTCTTCCTGAAGGACCAGGCGCTGACCGAGAGCTCCTATTCGTTCCTCTACAGGCCGCTCGGCACCAGCCCCTTCACGGAGCGATGGGTCAGCGGCGGCCTTGCGGGTGCTTCGGAATCGCGTTTCATCACTCCGCCCTTCGCGCCGGGCTTCAACTACGAGGTGAAGGTGCGCGTCTCGGGGCCGGGTGGGATCGCCGAGAGCGCACCGTTCATGGTCGATGCGCGTCCGCCGAGCCCAGCGCACGGGCTCTCGGTGTCGGATGTCACGAAGGACGCGTTCACCATCTCCTGGACAGGTAGAGGAAGCCCGTACGTCGATGTCTTCGCCGTCGTTTGGCGAGCCGACGGGGACTACGAGGACAGCGTGGCGGTGCTGCCTGCGATCGGGGCTGGGGAGACCACGTACTCCAGGCGCATCAGCGGTCTCGACAGCGGCCGCGCGTACACCGCTTTCATCCGGTCGTTCAGCTTCGGCGGCCAGGTCAACAGCGACGAGGACGTGTACCCGACCACACTGTCGAGCGGCGGCGGTACTGGCGGAGGCGGCGGTGATCAGCTGAGCAGCATCACCATGTCTCGCCAGGAGATCGTGGAGGGCAACATCCCGTACGTCGGCAAGTTCGGCCCCATCGCGGGTGGCGCGACCGTCACCAGGATCAACTTTCCGACGCAGTATCCCGCCGTCAAGCTGTTGAAGCCGGGACACTCGACGAACGAGTGCGGCAACGCGAGCGCGTACGTGCTCGTTCAGGGCGACATGACGGACGCCCAGAAGAAGGACGTGTGGGGCACGTCGAGCCTCACCCTTTCCAGCAGCCAGTGGCTCCTCTTCCTCGGGTGCAGCACCAACAGCGGTCCGAACATCCTCGAATGGCTGCCGGTGAACGTGTACTGGCACAAGTGACCTGGCTACGTCGGAGTCGCGGTGTATTCTCCGCCTGGCTCCGAAAGGCAGGCGAACGATGGCGGGGAGATGGTGGCGGGCGAAGGCGGTGTTCGGCGCAATCTCGTGGACCCTCGCCATGGCCGCGCCCGCGTGCAGCAGCGACGAGCCGGCCGTGCGCGCCCTCGGCGACGGGTGCTACGTCCCCACCGACTGCAGCGATCCGCTGGTTTGCGCCTTCCAGCGTTGTCACCAGCAATGCCTCGCCGATCGAGACTGCTCGGCGGGGCAGAATTGCGCCGGAGCCTCGGCGCCGAAGAAGGGCGTGTGCCTCTTCGCCGAAGAGAGCGCCTGCGCGCGCAACAGCGATTGCGCGGGAACGCTGGTGTGCAGCAACCGGCATCGCTGCGAGGTCCAGTGCGTCGAGCAGCGCGACTGTCTCGAAGCGCAGATTTGCGATCACGGCTCGTGCGCCGACAAGAGCGCCATCCCCGAGACCGGCACGCCGACGGGCGCCAAGCAGGGCGAGCTCTGCGTGCTCAACAGCGACTGCGACGCGCCGCTGGTGTGCATCGGGCAACACTGCACCGAGGAGTGTCGCCAAGATCGCGATTGCCGCGACGGCGAGTCGTGCCAAGACCATACGTGTCGACGCGCCGGATCCGACGCTGGCGGCGATGGAGGCTCGAGCGATACCGGCGATGGAGGCGACGGAGGCTCGGGCGATACCGGTAGTGGGGACGCCACCGTCGACGCAACGCCGGCCGACGCTCCGCCGGGATACGGGAAATCGTGCGTCTATCGGAGTGACTGCCCAGCGCCGCTGATCTGCCGCGCGAGCGGGCTCTGCGCCTACGAGTGCAACGCCGACGTCGACTGCGCATCCTCGCAGACGTGCGCCTTCCACCTCTGCGCGGTGCGCAGCGATGCCGGTGCAGACGCCGGCGACGCGGTGACCGACGGCGACGTCGGGACCGCCAAGTCGTGCACCATCGAGTTCGACTGCGACGACAAATCCTGGTGCAACGGCCCCGAACGTTGCATCTCGGGCAAGTGCGCGGCGTCGCTCGGCGGTCCGTGCGAGGGGCCGAGCGCGTGTACCACTGCGTCGTGCAACGAGACGACGCGGACCTGCGACGGGGCCGCCACCATCGACGACGTCGACGGCGACGGGCACAAGGCAATCGGCTGCGGCGGCGACGACTGCAACGATCGAAACGGCACCGTGTACGGCGGCGCCCCCGAGCTTTGCGACTCGCTCGACAACGACTGCGACGGAGCGATCGACGACTTCGCGGTGGCGCCGCGAGGTGCCCTCGTCAGCGTGCCGGTGAGCGACGAGCATTCGATCGCGGCCTCCACGCTGGGCGGCAAGTGGTGGGTGGTGACGTCGGACGTGTTCTCGTCGACGACCGCCGCGGTCCGCTCGTTCACCATCGACGCCACGGGGACCGCGTCCCCGACCAAGGAGCTCTGGAAGCCGACGGGCGGTCAGCTGGCGATCGAGGCCGCAGCGTCCAAAGGCGACGTTGGCTTGGTGATGTCGGTGGCCGGCGTCGGCTTGCCGGGCTTCCCCTTCGTCGAGACCCACTACGCGACCTTGGTGAAGAGCGATCTCACGCCGATCGTCACCACGACCCTCGCGACGTTGTCGTCGACGAGCACTTTCTTCGTCGGCGGGGACGTCGTCTGGGACGGCACCGCATTCTTCGCCGCGTGGCATCGCGAAAGGTACGGCCAGTTCGGCTTCATCGCGCCGGACGGCGTGCTCAGCGGGGTGCAATACTTCCCCGAGCCCGCCGCCGACTTCGTGGGAGGCGCGCGAATCAAGGTAGCCGTGAGCTCCGGCGTGCACGCGATCGCCTTTCAGCACTACATCACGGGCGCCTCGAGCCGGGAGATCTCGGTCTCGCTCGTCTCGTCGAGCGGCGGGACGATCGCGTCGGCGGTCGACCTCTCCGGGGGCGACGCCGAGCTGCACGGAATCTTCGCCGAGCCCGGCGGCTTCGCCATCGTTTGGGGGCTCGCGCCGACGCTGACCCACGTCTCGCTCACGGGCGTGAAGGGGACCAGCGTCGATCTGAAGGCCCCGCTCGTCGCCTCACCGGCCTCCGCGAGCGCATCCGACGGTTCGATGGGCGCGTTTCTCGCGATGACCGCCTCGGTGCCGCGCCTGATGCGTTCGCCGAACGGCGCTCCGCCCTTCGAGTCGAGCTATCCCTTCTCGATCCCGCCCGCCGTCACCGACTCGCTCGCGATCGCGAGCCTCCCCGGGTCGCAGCTCGGGCTGTTCGTTCTCTCGGGGTACTCCAACGTCCTCTTCCGCCGCATGGGCTGCTTGCCCTGAAGATCCACCAGGCGCCCGGACAGCCACCGCGCTCGCGACATGAACGACGACGATTGGAACGACTTCTACGACGCGCGCTTCGCTGCGCTCGTCCTCGATCGGAAGCGCGACGGTTTGCCGGCGACGATCGATCGGCTGATCACCTGGCTTCGTCTCTCGCGCGGGCAGCGCGTCTTCGACCAGTGCTGCGGCAACGGGCGCGTCGGGCTTCCACTCGCGCGCGCAGGCCTCGGCGTCGTCGGCGTCGATGCCACCGAGGGCTACATCGACGAGGCGAATCGTCTCGCCCAAGCCGAATCACTCGATGCCCGGTTCGTTCATGCCGATGCGCGATCGTTCGTCGCGGCGCCGAGGTGCGATGCGGCGATCAACTGGGGCACCAGCTTCGGCCATGCGGCGAAAGACGAAGACAACGTCGCGATCCTGCGTCGCGTCTTCGAGTCGCTTCGCCCTGGTGGACGCTTCGCGCTCGAGTACCCGCACGTGCCGAATCTGCTGCGCGACTTCCAGCCGTCGATCATCCAGCGCGTCCAGACGGCTGGTGGCGAGGTGATTCTCATCCGAGAATCGACGCTCGAGTTCACCCGAGGTCAGCTCGCGCAGGTGTGGACCTACGTCCTGCCGAACGGCGAGCGCGTCGAGAAGCGCGGTGCCACGCGATTGTACCTGCCGCACGAGCTCGCGCGGATGACGCGCGAAGCGGGCTTCGACGAGATCGAGCTGTTCGACTCGGCGGGAGCGCCGCTGAGTCGAACGAGCGCGAAGTGCGTGATGCTCGCCAGGTAGCTACGTCGAGTGGTTCTTCATCGTCATCTCCCGCTCTTTCCACGGTGATTCACCTCGACGAGGATGCCGTCGGCCGACGTGAGATAGACGAGCGTGCCGCGGTTGCCCGAGGTGATGTCGCTGACCTCGAGGCCCTCGGCCTTGGCGAGCGCGTGCACGCGTTCGACGTCGGCGAGCGCGTCGACGTGGAAGCCGATGTGGAAACCCTCGGGCCAACGCTCGTCGTCTCGCTTCTTGCGTTGCAAGACGAGGACGAAGTCGCCGTCGCCGTGCAAAATGGCGATCGCCGGCGAGCTCGGATTGCTGCGCAGCTCGAAGCCGAAATAGCGCTGGAAGAAGTCGGTCGCGCGATGGACGTCGGGGACCTGCAGATCGATGTGGTTGAGCTTCACCGTGACCTCCTGATGGGCAAAAACATGCCCGAGGTCGTGGGAGTCACCTCGTACTGAGGGCTCAATGGCTCGCGGAGCGCGAGTGGTCGGGGCTCACCGAACCGACCTGCCGTTTTTCGACGACTCGAGTATGTCGCGATCCGCGCGAGCGGGCAACCCTCGCTTCTTCGGCGTCCGATGCGACGCTCACTTCCCGAAATACTGCGTGATGTCGAAGGTGAACTCGCGGCGCTCGCCACCGGCGGAGCACTGGCAGCTGAGGACGTCGAACTGACGACCGTTCTTCGACACCAAGGATTGCTCCATCATCTTCCATCGACCCGAGCCGCTGCATCGGAGCGTCGCCAAGTACTTGTATTCGGCGTCGACGCCGTCCTGTTCGCCCTTCGCGACGACCTCGAGCACGCCGGTACTCGCGATCTCGAACACCGTCGCGGTCCCCTCGTGCCAGACCTCTCTCCGGTCGCTCGGCTGACCAGCGCCATCGCCGACAGCGTCCCCCGACGACGGAGGATTGAGCTCGGCGGGCTTCGGCGGCGCGACTGGAGGAGGAGTGGAGGCGCAGCCGACGGCGGACGCCGACGCCGCGAGAAGACCCAACAGGAGGAGGCGCATGATCGACTCTCTCCCAACTTCCCTAAGTCGTCTACGTCTCGCGTCTCACGAGCGACGAGCGACGACGGCGCGAGATAAGCACGGCGGCTGCCGCCAATGCGATCCATGCCACGTGACTTCCCGAGTCGCCGCCGACGTCCTCGACGCTGCACGTTCCTCCCTGCAGATCGCCTTCCGGTCCAGCCTCGCCGGCTTCGAGGTCACCGCTGTCGACTTCGACCGGCGGCTCGCCCGTGTCGGCCTCGCTCGCGGAGTCGTTCGCCTCGTGGGCGTCGACGAGCGCGTCGGAGGCTGCATCGACGTCGGCGTCGTGCTTGCCCGTATCGGCTCCAGCGTCGGTGCCGGCATCGGTGGTCGGCTTGGGAGGCGTCTTCGGGGGCTCGAGCGACTTGAGGCGATAGAAGCCGTACGGCGTCCGCGAAACGGTGTGGGCACAGGTCGACTTCCGGTAGCGATAGCCTTCCGGCGGGGCATTCCAGTTCATGTCCATCACGTAGAGGACGCCGCCTTTGTAGTGATCGACGCTCGCGACGTGGCCGTACCCAGCTGCACTGCCGGACGGCGGATAGATCACCAGATCGTAGGTCTGCGGCGTCTCGGTGCCCCACGCGTAGCGGTTCCACAGGGCAGGGTTCGGATGGCTCGAGAGCCACATCTGGCAAGCGCCGTAGCCGAGGCAGTTGCCGACAGTCTTCGAGTAGCTCGCCGCGAGGCGCGGAACGCCGAATTTGGCCGTGTAGAACACCGACACACCGTGCACGCACTGGTTGGTCGAGCTGACGCCGTCGCCTGCCGGGAAGAGCGACCAGTGGCCTTTGGTCGTGCCATCGCACACGGCCTGCTGGGTCGATCCGAGGTCGTCTTCTCCGTTCTCCGGGCTGGGCGCGCCGCTCGCGCAACCGACGCTGGAGAAGGCAAAAGTCGAGGCCAGCAAAAAGCCGCGGACGATCTCATTTCGCCGACGTTGCTTCACCATCGAATTACTCTACCGATGAAGAGCGAAGCGGGGCGCCAGACTTCCGAAGAATCGCGCCATGAAAGAGACCCCTTACGACCTCTTCTTGCAGTCGACCGTGGGTCGATTCACGATCACCGGCTCTTCCTTCGTTTGGTGTGCGTCGCCCACATTGTGCGGGGCGTTCCTCTGGGGTGAGCAGACCGAGGCCGAGACGCGGGCGATCCTGCACGTCTTCGATCAGCGCGCGCTACAGATGTCGAGCACGTTCGACATCGTGCTCGACACCCGCGGCGTCGGTCACGTCGATCCCAGTGGACTGAAGCTTCTCTTCCAGTGGCTGATGAAGAACCGGCGCGATCTCGCGGCGCGCATTCGCCTGCAAGCGAGCGTGATTCGCGAAGGACCGATCGGTTTCTTGCTGACGGGGCTCCTGCCGGTCGCCGGTCGCACGCATCCCTATCGAATCTTCACCGAGCCCATCGAAGCGTTTCGCGCCGTGGTGGGCGAGCGAGGCGACGTGCTCTGCGCCGAGGTGGAAGCGATCGCCGAAGGCATCCGTGGCGTCGCGCGGGAGCTACGCGCCACACGCGAGATGCTGCAGGTGCGCCTCGACGCGTCCTTGAACGAGGTCGGTCGCGCGCTCGGGATGTCGTCGCGCTCGCTGCAGCGCGTGCTCACCCGGCACGGCACGTCGTTCCATCGTGAGGTGATGGCGGCACGCTTCGAGAGGGCGCAGGAGCTGTTGCGCTCGGGCGAGCACAAAATCGACGACGTCGGCGCACGCGTGGGGATCTCCGATCGGGCGCTGACGCTGCTCTTTCGCGAGAAGACGGGCCTCACGCCGGCCGAGTGGCGCAAGCAACATCGCCGTGCGTGATGTTGCCGCCTACTTCCCGACGGTGAACCCCATCGCCTTCGCGCTCTTGGCGATCTCCGCGAAATCGGCGTCTTGGTTCAACGTGGCGACCAGCTTCTTGGTGATTGGCTGGTGGGCGTAGACCTTCTTCACCGCCGCGAGATCGAGCTCGTCGTCGAGCTCGTAGTTGTCCTCGGCGAGCTCGGCGTAGGTCTTCGGGTCGCCGTCGAGGATCGAGAGCAAATGGGTCGAGCCGTCCGGATCGCTCTTGTAGGGCTCGATCGCCTTTCGTTGCGGAAAGACGATGTCGCCGATGCGATAACGATCGTCGGTCGCGAGCCGCCACACGATGAACGTGTGATCGCCGGGCGAGAACGCTGGTTCGGCGAGGGCCGCCTTCAGCTCGTCGGGAAAGCCGGTGAGCATGCCCGGCCAGAGCGATTTGTCCTTGCGCGCGTAGGGCGTCATCGGCGACGCCTCGTGATCGAAGCCGAGGAGCACGAGGCCTTTCTTGCCGAACCAGAGGAACCACTCGTCGCCGGAGCCGTTGCGCATCGACGCCATCGCCTCGCCCGCGCCCCACTTCGGATCGAACGAGTAGCAGCGGTCCTCCCAATCGTCGCAGAGAATCTCTTCGAGCAACGCGACCGACTCCATCAGCGCGCGCAACGGCTTCGGCTCCGGTATGGCCGCGAGGTTGCGCGTCGAGGGCTGCGAGGAGGCGGAGCGCTTCTTGGCCGGCATCGGACCAGAGTACGATCGCTGCCCGATGCCGTCGCTCACGTCGCTCCAACGCTCGGTTCGCTCTCGAGGATGCCCTCGGCGCGCGGCAGATGGATCGAGAACGTCGTCCCTCGGCCGAGCTCGCTCTGCACCTGCAGGTGTCCGCCGGCTCGACGGACGATGCCGTAGACCGTCGACAACCCGAGCCCGGTCCCCTTTCCGATCGGCTTGGTCGTGAAGAACGGTTCGAAGATGCGCGCCAGCGTCTTCGCGTCCATCCCCGAACCCGTGTCGCTGACCGACAAGACGACGTGCTCACCCGCCGTCGCGTCGGCGAATCGCCGGACGTAGGTCTCGTCGAGGGTCTCGTTGCGGGTCCCGATCGTCAGCCTCCCGCCGCTCGTCATCGCATCTCGCGCGTTGACGGCGAGGTTCATCAAGATCTGTTCGACCTGCCCGAGATCGGCCTTCACGACCCACAATGAGTCGGCGAGCTGGAGCTCGATCTCGATGTCGTTCCCGAGCGTCCGCTCGAGGAGACGCTCCACGTCGACGATGGCCGCGTTGAGGTCGAGCAGTCGCGGTTGCACCGCCTGACGCCGGCTGAACGCGAGCAGCTGCCAGGTGAGCGCCGCGGCGCGCCGCGCAGCCTTGGCGATTTCGTCGATCTCTTCGCGGCCGCGGCGACCCGACGGCATGTCGCGCAAGAGCAGCTCGGCGTACCCCGTGATCACCGCGAGCAGATTGTTGAAGTCGTGCGCGATGCCGCCGGCGAGCTGTCCAATCGCCTCCATCTTCTGCGATTGCACGAGCTGCTCGTGCAGGAGCTTTCGCTCCGAGTGATCTCGCAGCACCAGCAGGCTGGCGAGGGCGCCCTCGAACTCGAGGCTCGGTCCGCGCACGATCTCGGCCGTGATCGCTTCACCGTCCGATCTCATGAGCCGCACCTCGAAGGGGGCACCGGCGTCGGCGGCACCGCTCGGGGTTTCGGCAGCCAGCCAAGCGGCGAAGGCACCGGCGTCGTCGGGATGCGCGAGCTCGGCGACGCGGCGTTGGCGCAGGGTGACGTCCCCGCCCAGCGTTCGACTCATCGCGCGGCTCGCGAAGACGCAGAGCCCGTCTCGCATCAAGAGCATCCCGTCCGGCGCGGCGGCGATCACCTCTCGTAGCTCGCCGTCGCTCTGACGCAGCCTCTGCTCGCTTCGCCGGAGGGCTTCGAAGACCGGGGCGATCGAGGCCACGCCGACGACCATCAGCGCCGAGATGGTCAAAGCGACGAGCTCCGACGAGAGATCGGCGCCGACGATGCGGTGAAGCAAGAGTCCGTGGAGCGTGACCGCCCGCCGACTCGACATCAGTACCAGCGCCGTGGCGATGAGGAGCCAGGCCCATCGCGCTCCCGTCACGCGAATCAGACGCAAGGCCAAGACCGCGGCGGTCAGCTGCAGCGCGAGCGAGACCACGAGGACGACCATCACCATCGGCGGCTAGGGTCGCACGGATGATAGCCATGGTTGTGCGTGACCACGCGGACTACCCGCTGGGTCGGCCCCCGAAGCATCTGCCGTGAACGTTCGCGCAGGCTCGAAAGGATGGTGCAGCGGTAGGGGCGCTGGCTGCCCACCCTGGCGACCCGAGTCCCCACCTCGTTCGGGGGGCGGCACGGTTCCCGCAAAACCAAGCCTGGTGCAAGAGCTGCATTCGAGCGGCCACATGCGCGCACGCAACTTCGGTTCGACCACGTTCATCCCAGCGCTCCTCACGCTCCTCACGCTCTCCAGCTGCGTCGGAGACCAAGGGAACCTCGAGCCGGGCGCGCTCGGCGATGCGGCGCACGGCGAGACCTCGGATGCATCGGATGTCGTCAAAGACAGCCGTGGCCCCGAGACCGACGAGCGCGACGGAGGCGAGCCCGACACGTCCCCTCGAACGGATGTCGCCGACGCGCCCGCGACGGATGTCACGCACGACGATGCCCCGGGCGACGCTCCCGTCGATGCTCCCGTCGATGCCCCCGCAGGGTGGGTGCTGACGTGGTCGGACGAGTTCGGTGGGGCCGACGGCTCTGCGGTCGACGCGACGAAATGGAACTACGACGTCGGCGCCGGCGAAAGCGGCTGGGGCAACAACGAGCTCGAGTACTACACGAGCGGCACCGACAACGCGGTGGTTCGCGGCGGCTCACTCGTCATCACCGCCACCAACGCTGGCGCGTCGAAATACAAGTGTTCGTACGGCCCCTGCAAGTTCGTCTCGGCGCGCCTGACGACGAGCGGGAAGTTCGCGCAGAAGTACGGCCGCTTCGAGGCGCGCATGAAGCTTCCGCGCGGCAAGGGCGTATGGCCCGCGTTCTGGATGCTCGGGCAGAATTTCCCCGCCACCGACTGGCCCGACTGCGGCGAGATCGACGTGATGGAAAACATCGGCGACGAGCCGTCGATTTGTCACGGTACGACGCACGGTCCGGGGCCGGCGAGCTACGTCGATGTCGGGCTCACCGGGCAGGTCACGCTACCCGGCGGCAAGGCGCTCGCCGACGACTTCCACGTCTACACCGCGGAGTGGGAGGCGAGCGCGGTTCGATTCTATTTCGATGGAGCGCTCTACAAGACCGTCACGTCGAAGGATCTCCCGAGCGGCGCGAAGTGGGTTTGGGATCACTCGTTCTTCGTCCTCCTCAATTTCGCGGTCGGCGGCGATTGGCCTGGAAGTCCAGATGCCAGCACCAAGTGGCCGCAGACGATGGAGGTCGACTACGTGCGCGTGTATCGCGCCGAGTAGCCCGGCCGGGTACGAGGTGTGCAACGCGCTCGTGGATGATGTCTCAACCCCTACGCACTTCGATCGTCATTCTCGGCGCGCTGACCTTCACGGCCTGTGGCAGCGGCGCCGATGGTGGCGCGAGCTCGGACGACGTCGATGGCTCGCGCGCTCACGATGCGTCTGCGACCGACACCCGCGTCGTCGACGAGCCGGACGGCGCCTCGAAGGACTCATCCGATCCATCCGACGGCAAAGGCGCGACGGACGCGACCGACGCGACCGACGCCGGATTCGACGTCATTTCCAGCGCCGATGCGATCGCCTCGCCGTGGTCCGGCCTGCGCGTGTCGGGCACGACCTTCGTCGACGGCTCGGGTAAGGAGCTCATTCCTCGCGGCATCGGCATCGGTGAATGGCACAACATCGAGTCGTACATGCTCGGCGTCGACTTGAGCTCGGACTCGCCGGGCATGGGTGAGACCAGGCTTCGCGCTGCGCTCGAGAAGGCGATGGGCAAGGCCGGCGCGGACGCCTTCTTCGCCAGTTGGGAAGCGAACGTGGTGACCGAGGACGACGTCGCGCTGTGGGCGAGCTGGGGGATGAACACGGTCCGATTGCCCATCAACTACCGCGCCCTCAGCAGCGCGCCTGGCGTCTACATCGAAGCCGGTTTCGTGGTCATCGATCGCTTCATCGCCTGGTGCAAAGCCAAAGGCATCTACGTCATCCTCGATTTGCACGCCGCGCCGGGCGGTCAGAACTGCGAGGAGATGGGCGACAGCCCCGACGGCGTCGCGCACCTCTGGAAAGACCCGGCGACGTATCGCGCCTGGACGATCGAGCTCTGGCAGACCCTCGCCAAACGCTACGCCGCCGAGACGGCCGTCGGTGGCTACGACATCTTCGACGAGCCCTACGACATCGAGAGCAGCGGCACGTTCTCCAGCGGAATCTCCACCTTGCGAACGATGTACGTGGACATCACGGCCGCCATTCGCGCGGTCGACGCGCACCACGTGCTCTTCTTCGAGGGCACCAATTGGTCGTCGATCGATGCGGGCAAAGGCGGGACCAGTGGCTTCGATGGGCTGGCGCCGGCGTGGGATCCTCAGATGGCCTGGGCATTCCACAAGTATTGGGACGACAACACCGTAGCGGCGATTCAGGGATATCTCGACTTGCGCACCAGCACCGGTCGGCCCGTCTGGAACGGCGAGACCGGCGAGGATCAAAAGACGGGTTGGTCGGCAGCGATGATCGCGCTCCTCGAATCGCACGGCATCGGCTGGAACGAGTGGACCTACAAGAAGGTGGAAAATGCCGCCAATTTCTACTCGATTCATGCGCCGACGAACTGGTCGAAGATGCAGACGTACTTGAAGGGCGGCGCGATGCCTTCCTCTGCGGACGCCAACGCCATCATGATGTCGCTCGCGGCGAACGCCGCTACCGCGAAGTGCACGCTGCAATCGGCGTGGCTGAAGGAGGTGTTCGGCAAGTAGGACTTCGCCGAGCGCCGACGCTACCAGCTAGGGCTCGTGAAGCACGTAGCGCGTCACCACGCCCTTCTGGTTCACCACCCAGACGGCCCTCGTCGCGTCGACGGCGACGTCGGCTGCGTGATCGAGTGACCCATCGAGGAGGCCGAAATCGTGCCCTTCGGGGCCGAGGACGCGCACGAGGCCGCCGTCGCGGATGAAGAGGTGGCCGTTGCCGTCGATGGCGGCGTTGCCGAAGTGTGGCCTGTCGGGGAGCCCGAATTTGCCGGTGAAGGCGCCCTTGGAGTCGTAGGAGTAGACGAGATTCTCGTAGACGTGGGCGACGTAGACGTTGCCGAAGCCGTCGACGGCCGGCTTGTCGGACGAAGCCTTCGTGTAGTCGTGCGGCTCGTCCCAGCGGGCGACGACCTTGCCCTTGGTGTCGAGCTTGACGATCGCGAACTCGGTGTCGCCGCAGCCGCTTCGTGCGTAGAGCGTGTCGGTCGCGTCGATCGCGAGATCGCGATAACACGTCTTCGGACGTTTGCCGGGGAAGGTCGCGAGGAGCTTCGGCGGCGCGGCGTCTCCGTCGAGAGAGAGCGAGAACTGCAGGATGTCGTACCCGATGGCGACGTAGAGGCGACCGGTCGAATCGACGGCGATGCCTTGGACGCGATCGATGTCCCCCTCGAGCGGGTTCGACGCGACGTTCTTCGTCGTCGCGCGCAAGGAGAAGAGCGTCTTGCCGGTCGCGTCCATCACCTGCGTGCGATTCGTGCGATCGGCGACGTAGACGTTGCCTTTCTTGTCGAGCGCGATGCAGCAAGGGTCGGTGAATTGGCCGGGACCGTCGCCCTCGCCGCCGAAGTGGACGGTGGCGGCGGCGAACGACGTTGGGGCAGAGGGCGTGGCGACCGTCGACGGTGAAGCCGCGGTCACCGAAGCAACTGCTGGCGGCGGCGGGGGAGACACCGGCGCCGGTGAAGGAGAAGGTCGCGAGCCGAGCAGCGTGAGGAGGCCGACGAGCCCGAGGCCGGCGACCAACGCACCGACGAAGAAGATCATGCGGCTACTCGACGGGGGCGGGGCCGTCTCGAGCTCGATGCGACGCGGAAGCGGGACGGCCATGCGCGGCGCGGGCTCGGGTTTCGTCGAGACGAGGCGGCCACAGTACGGGCACTCGTCCGTGGCCCGGACGTCGACCGCGGCGCCACACCCTCCGCACGTGAGCTTGGGCATGGTCTCGACGGTACGACGTCGGCGCGGGTGGGGAGGAGGGAAATTTTCTCGGCCTCCGGCGTGCGCGGCGTCACGTGCGGGGAACGAAGCGCGCGCCTCGTCTGCTGGCTCGACATGACGTCCCTCGCTCGATCCATTTCGTGCGCGTTCCTCTTTGCGACCCTCGTCGTCGGCAGCGGTTGCGTGTCTCGCGCGCGCATGTCGGCCGCGAAGATCGGTTGCTCGTCCGACGAGGTCGCGATCAGCGGCGGAGGCTACGAGCCCAGCCCCGAGTCGCTGCGACCGAACGAGACTTGGACGGCAACGTGCCGAGGGCGCTCGTACACCTGTTCGCGCATCAACTTCGCCAAGGGCACCGACGTTTCGTGTGTCGAGATCGGCGGGGAGCAGGTGGCCGCGAGCAACGGGCCGCCGATGCCGACCGAATGGCGATGGGTCGACGTCGACGGCGCTGCCTTCCAGACACCGACGGACTGGAAGGTTCCCGAGAAGAGCCCGACCAGCTCCGATCCTCCGACGTGGTACGCGCCCTTCGGCACGCGCGCGGTGACCCTTCGCGTTCGCGCGTTCAGCGGTTCGCTCGAGGAGCAGGTGAGCGCGCTCGGCGATCGCGCCGTCGAAGAGCTACGAATCGACGGCACGCCAGCGACGCTCGCCTATGGCTATTACGACGGCGGCCACGTGACCACGCTCCTCGTCGCGCGTGGCGAGCGGCTCTACGATCTCTCGTGCTACGACGCGCAAATCAAGGAGCAATCGGCCCAGTGCACCGACATCCTCGCCTCGTTCACGCTCGAGCCGAAGAAGAAGAAATCGAAGCCGAAGAGCAGTCACTAGCTACGCTGTCTCCGTATGAAGGTCCCCCTCGACGCCGAAGGAGTCGCCGCCCTCGCCGCGCGTTTCGGCGAGTTCCACGACTCGGTGATTCGCCGCTTCGGCTGCACCTACGGCGAAAAGGGCGCCTGCGAGATCGAGCTCGAAGCGATGGACCTCGAAGGCGCATGGCATCGCGTCACCATGGTCGTGCAGCACGTGTCGGAGTTTCGTCTGACCGAGGGGCCGGCCGTCTGGGGCAACGCGCCGACGTGGGACGTCACCGTGCATCACGCCGATGGAACGTCGACGGAGGAGTCCCGTCCGCGCGATTACTCCGACCTCGGCCTCGGTGGTGCGACGAATCAGGTGATCTATGCCGCGGCGATCCACGCGACGCCGCGGGGACCGTTCGTCGATCTCGCGCCGGCTTCTCACGAGCCGTCGAAAGATCTCGATCCGGTCTCGTGGAGGAAGTCGACGTTCTACGTCTTCGGTCGCAGCGGGTACGCGAGCGTCGAGCCGGTCGAGCAGGCGCCAATCCAACCGCAGACGCCGGCGATCCGCGAGCTCCTCCGCGGCGGCGCGATCACTCTCTATCACCGCGCGACGCTCTTCGACGCGGCGATCGCCGAGCTCACGGTGGCAGGTGCTCGCGTCCACGCAATCGACGCTTCGAGCGCTGCCACCGTCCAAGCAGCACTGACCGAAGTGCTGCGATTCGACGAGAACTTCGGGTACGCGCCTTGGACGGGAAATCTCGACGCGCTCGTCGATGCTTTTCGCGAGGTCGACTACCGCGCCGCGAACGGCGTCGTTCTCGCGTTTCGCCACTTCGATGCGTGGGTCGCCGAGAGCTCCAGCTTCGCAACGGGAGTGCTCGACGTCCTGGAGATGGCTTCGCGCGATGCCTTGCTGGACGGGCACGCGCTCCTCGGTCTCGTGCAAACCGACGCTCCACACTTGCAGATCGCCCCGCTCGGAGGCCGCGCACCGAGTTGGAATCGCGCGGAGTGGCTGAACGCGAGTCGGAGTGGCTGAGCGGCTCTGAGTCTTCAGATAGCCAAGTGAGGTAGAGACAACGGATCCCGCGAAAATCGCAGGGCGAAGTAAATCGACCGGGCGATGTCGAGACCCGCGCTCCGGCTCCGACTCCCCTAGGAAAGCCAGCCGGCTCGGCGGGCTAAGATGTTCCCTCACGAAGGAGTCGAGCGATGAAATTCATGATGATGATGAACACCCCTGGCGGTGGCCCCTACCAGATCAACAAGTGGCCGCAGAAGGACATCGCGGCGCACATCGAGTTCATGCGTGGGTTCAACAAGAAGCTCGTCGCCTCGGGGGAGTGGGTGACGGGGGAGGGGCTCACCGGGCCCGATCGGGCCAAGCTGGTTCGCGCAGGGACTGACGGCGCGCCGATCACCGATGGCGTGTTTCCCGAGTCGAAGGAGTTCCTGGCGGGGTATTGGATCGTCGACGTCGAGACCGAAGAGCGCGCGTACCAGCTCGCGGCGGAGGCTTCGGCGGCGCCCGGTCCGGGGGGAACTCCGCTCAACATGGCGATCGAAGTGCGTCAGGTGATGAGCGGCCTTCCCATCGACTGAGTCGGTCCCCATCGATGAGCCACCTCGACGTCGCCACCGAGCATCTCTTGCGTGAGCTCGCGCCGCAGGTGCTCGGCGCCCTCGTTCGTCGATTTCGCGACTTCGGCGCCTCGGAAGACGCGGTGCAAGAGGCCTTGATCGACGCCGCCGCGCAGTGGCCGATCGAAGGGACGCCGGAAAATCCTCGCAGCTGGCTGATTCACGTCGCCACGCGGCGAATGACTGATCACCAGCGCAGCGAGGTGTCTCGGCGACGGCGGGAGGAGACCGTCGCCAGCTTGGTGCCGCTCGAGCTGCAGCTCGGCGCGGCGGTCGACGTGGCCGAGAACCCCGCGCACGACGACACGTTGGTGCTCCTCTTCATGTGCTGTCATCCATCGCTCTCGACGGCGTCGGCGATCGCGCTCACGCTGCGGGCCGTCGGCGGTCTCACGACGGCGGAGATCGCCAAGGCTTTCCTCGTCCCCGAGGCGACGATGGCGCAACGAATCAGCCGCGCGAAGCAGTCGATCAAGACGTCGGGCGTGCCATTCGAAGTGCCCGACGCGCATGAGCGCGAGGCGCGACGGAGCGCGGTTTTGCACGTCCTCTATCTCGTCTTCAACGAGGGGTACGTCAGCAGCGACGGGCCCGATTTGCAACGCATGGATCTGGCGAGCGAAGCGATTCGTCTCGCCCGCGGCCTCCATCGTCTTCTCCCGGACGATGGCGAGGCCGCGGGGCTCCTCGCGTTGATGATCCTCACCCATGCCCGTCGCTTCGCCCGCAGTGGGCCGAGTGGTGAGCTGGTGCCGCTGCCCGAGCAAGATCGTTCGCGCTGGGAGGCGCGCGAGATCGACGAAGGTCTGGCGCTGCTGGCGGCGACGCTCTCGAAGGGCGCGATCGGGATGTACCAATTGCAGGCCACGATCGCCGCCTTGCACGACGAGGCGAAGACCGTCGAGGCGACCGATTGGCCGCAAATCCTCGCGCTCTATGGGCTCCTCCAGCACGTCGCCGGCAGTCCGATGGTGACGCTCAATCGCGCGATCGCGGTGTCGATGGTGCACGGGGCGCAGGCTGGGCTCGACGAGCTCCGCGCGCTCGACGGCGACGCCCGCCTCGCGGGAACGCATCGCCTCGATGCCGTACGTGCTCATCTGCTCGAGAAGGCCGGCGAGATCGAGGAGGCGATTGCCCACTACCTTCGGGCTGCCGATCGTACGAGTAGCGCGCCGGAGCGCAATTACTTGATGACCCAGGCGGCGAGACTCTCGGACGCGAGATCGAAGTGAGTCATCGAGCGCTTCTTGCTTCGCGTCAGGTCGGCCAACTGCCGTCGACCTTTCCAGAGATCGCCGTCGGCATCACCCCGTCGAGCTCGAGCTCACAGGCGCTCGGCATGAAGCTCGGCGATGCGTCGAGCGAAACGCGCACGCGCAAGACGGTGCGCCCGTGCGGCAACGTGCCCTCGAACGTCGTCCCTTCGGGATTGAGGAAGACGGCGAATCGTCCCAGCGTCGGCCCTTCTGGAAGGAGCGGCGGCATGACGACGAACCGATCGACCCGACGCAGCGAAACGACCTTGGTGCCCGGTGACTCGCGAAGTCGCAACGCGTGCACGCGCACGTCTTGCAGCGGTGGGCCGTCGTTGTCCACTTCGACGGCGACGATGGCGAAGCTCGTTTCGTAGCCGGGGGGAAGAGGATTGGGAACCATCCCGACTCCACCGAAGGCGCAGAAAAGGAGCTTGGCGTGGGGAGGGGTGTTCGACACGGGGGTGAGCGTCGTGCTCGGGGCGCTCGGATCGTGCGGCGCGTGGATGCGATCATCGGGCGTCGAAGTCGTGGTGCGCGAGCAGGCTAGGGCGAGGACCATCGGCAGGAACATCCGCGTCATGCAACGTCGACGATAGCCTCAAGTGCCGGACTTCGGCGGTGGGATGGGCGCGCTGGCGAAGATCGTGAAATCGGAGTTGCGCGCGAAGCCGTAACCCCCGAAGCGTGCGTTCTTCGGAAGGGTACCGAGGAAGGCGGTGACGAACGCAGGAATGGTGTGGAGCTCGGCGGCGACCGGAGGCTCGTCGGACGACGGGACGGTGGTGGCGCGCGAGTAGTGCCCGGGGCCTTCGCCGCAGTAGTAAGGCGCGAAGGTGGTGAACTCGTAGGCGAGCCGCGCATTGCCATGGTCGAACGCGAGGTGCGCTGCGTAGAGCTCGGGGTTCGGCGGGTCGGCGATGCAGCCCTTCATCTCCTCGTCGTCGCTGAACTGTTGCGACGCGGTGGAGATGAGACGCGACAGGCCCTCGCTCGCGGGCACGGGCGACGGCAGCGGTCCGAGGCGTTCGTCGAGATCGATCCAGGCGATGGCGTCGCTGTAGATGCCGTGTGCGCCGCAGGCGTAGACGTCGTCGTGGATGCCGATCACGGTCGTGCCGCCGAGGGAGCTCTCGAGATCGACGCCGCGACCGAACTCGACGAGGCCGTCGCCGGAGCCGGGCGAGCCTGCGCCCACCACGCGTCCATCGGAGAGACGCACGAACGCCTCGGCGTCGATGCTGGTGGGATGCGGCGCGCAGCTCTCGTGGGGCTCGGGCGTGCCGTAGACGCAGGCGCACGACGCAGCGAGGTCCATGCGACCGGCGAACGTGCGCCGAAATGCCCAGAGGCCGTTGCCCGTCGCGATCACGGCCTCGGGACGTCGCTCCCTCGACGTCGGCTCGTCACCGTGGGCCTCGACCCAGGCCGACCGATAGGCTCCCCCTTCCTGCCACCAGACGACAGCGGCAGTTCGCGGGGCTTCGGGTTCGGCCTGGGCGTACTCGACCCGCTGCACGTTGCAGCCAAAGGCCGAAATCAGGGCTGCCGTGAACATCGTCGAAAGCGTCACGGCGCGCAGCATTCGGGTCATCGTCATTGCTCACCGATCAACGCGCGATCGGCCGAAGGTTCATCCCTCTGAGGCTGCGATGAAGCAAATACGTCAGGGCGGCGATCGAGCCGAGGAATGGGAGCGCTCTATCGTTTCCGTCGACGCCGAGCCTGGCCGACGAGTGCACCCAAGCCGACGAGGGCAGCGAGGCCGAGTGGGGCCGTTTCGCCCGTCGACGACGAACGCACCGTGCACCCCGAGCCTTGATCACCGGCCGCCGCTTGTGGCGCGACGCACTCGCCGGCGGAGCTGCAGACGAAGCCGGTGACGCAGTCCGCTTCGCTGGCGCAGTGTCCGATTGGTCGCGTCGGTCGCGCCATCGCACCACGCCGCTTTGCAAGTGTCGGCGCCGCCGTCGTCGCAAGCAGCGCGCGGCTTCACGGGATCGCCGGTCACGGGGCTGCAGGCGCCGATTTTCCCGGTCAAATTACATGCCTCGCACTGCCCGGAGCAGGCGACGTCGCAGCACACTCCGTCGACGCAGTTGCCACTGGCGCACTCGCCGTTCGCCTTGCACGCGGTGCCGTCGTTCCGGAGGCAGAGGCCCTTGCCCTTCGCGCAAGAGCTCCCGGCCTCGCACGCAGCGACGCCGCAGCAGACTTTGTCGGTGCAAAAGAGCGTGGAAGGACAGCTGCCGGCGGTGCAGGTCTCACCGAGCCCGGGCTCGGGCACGCAGGTCGTTCCGCTGCAAAAGTATCCCGCCGTGCAGTCGGCCTTGAGCGCGCAGGACGTCTTGCAGCTCGACGGACCGCACGCGTAGACGCCGCAGGTCGACGAACGTCGCCGCATTTCCCCGCACCGTCGCAGAAGCTGGTGTGCGTGGCCGTGCCGCCGCTGCACGAGTCGACGCCGCAAGCAGAGGAGGCCGATGGATAGTGACAGGCGTCGAGGTCGATGCCATCGCACGTTTGCCCGCACGCGGTTCCGACGCCGGTGCCGGTGCAAGCTGGCCGCGCTCCCACCGGCGTGCCGCTCGTCGCCGTGCAGGTGCCGATCTTGGTCGGCACGTTGCACGCTCCGCACCGGTTCGCGCACGCCGTATCGCAGCAATAGCCGTCCGCGCAGAACGTCGATTGGCACTCGTGATTCGTGCTGCACGCGGATTTAAGCACTTTGGTCGCGAGGCAACTGCCTCCCTCGCAATATCTTCCGCTCGCGCAGTCGATGTCGGTGGTGCAGGAGGTCGCGCACGCGCCGGCGACGCAGGTGTTGGCGAACGCTCCGCAGCTCACCGTGCGCGAGCCGTGAGGCGCACCGGAGACGGGCGAGCACGTGCCCGCCTTGCTGGCGACGTCGCACGCGCTGCACGCGCCGGTGCAGGTGGTGTCGCAGCAGACGCCGTCGACGCAGATGCCGGTGGTGCAATCGCCCGCCGTCGCGCAAGCGATGCCTGCGCCGCCGATTTGGAAGAGCTCGGCGCTCGTCGAGGCGCCGCCGAGGCCGGTGAGATAGCCTTTTCCCGAGCCGGTGATGAGGACTTTGCCGGAGGGCAGGAGCGTCGCGGTGTGGCGCGTGTGAACGCTGCCCAGGGTGCCGGTGGCGAGGAACGACGACGCACCGTCGAACACCTCGGCCGTCGCCGACGAGCCGAAGGCGCCCGTCGAGGAAGTGTAGGTGCCACCGCCGGCGATCAGCACCTTTGCCGAGGCGAGCACCGTCGCCGTGTGTCCATTGCGCGCCGCTGTCGGCGTCCCCGTCGACGCGAAGGCGGCGCCATCGAAGAGCTCGGCGGTCAGAGATGCCGGGTCGCCGCCGGTGAGGAGCACCTTGCCTGACGGCAGGAGCGCAGCGGCGTGGAAGAGGCGGCTCGCCTTCATCGCCGGGAGCCCCGTGAAGGTGCCCGTTCCGTCGAAGAGCTCGGCCGCTGCGACACCACCGGCGATCAGCACCTTGCCAGAAGGAAGACGCGTGGCGGTATGACCTTCTTCGTGCGCCGACAGCATCGACGCGATCTTGCTGACGGTGCTCGTCGTCTCGTCGTAGAGGTACGCGCCGTTGCCGGTCGCAGTGCCGAAGAGGGTGCCGCCGGCGAGCAGCACCTTGCCGGAGACGAGCGGCGTCGCGCTGATCCCGACGGCGTTGTTGAAGCTCGCCCCCGACGTGAAGGTGCCGACGCCGTCGAAGCGCTCGAGAGGCAATGACGTTCCCGAGGCGTCGTAGCCGCCGGCGATCAGCACTTTTCCAGAAGGCAGGAGCGCGGCGACGTGTTTGCAACGTCCATCTTTCATCGCGCCGGTCGCGGCGAAGGCGCTCGTTCCGTCGAACAGCTCGGCGCTCGCGGTCGGGATCCCGGTGGCGTCGTAACCGCCGGCGATCAGCGCTTTGCCCGTCGAGAGCAACGTCGCGGTGTGCTCCCCACGAGCCGTCGCCATCGAGCCGGTCGTGGTCCATGCGGGATCGACCAAGAACGGATACGTGACGTCTTGCCAGCGAACGACGACCTCGCAGGTCGCGGCGCCTGGCGGGGTGATCGGCCGATCCCACGGAGCCGCCGCGTCACCGTCGAAGCTGCATCCTTCGATGGCCAGCGTCGCGGGAGAACGTCGTCCCCCTCGGTCGACGACGTAGGGCGGGGCGATGCGGAGCCGAGGCGTGCCGTGCGCATCGAGGAACTCGAGCGTCCGGCTCACCAGACGCAGCCCCGAGATGTGGGACACGTCGACGATGTAGCGAACCTCTTCGCGCGTCGGATGTTTCTCGAAGGCGATGAAGTCTTCGGTGCCTTCCGCGTGGACGCGATGCACGACGTCGGCGCCGGCGAACGCGCCGCGATAGATGGCGAGACCTCCGACGAGCTCGACCGATTCGTCGCTGGCACCGGCGAGCCGAAATGCGACCGCGAGGCCGGTCTGATCATCGGTGACGCGAACATGCTCGTTCGCGTGCGTGGGGAGCGTGACGCTGGCCGCGCGCAACGCGAGGTCGCGAACGGCGGAGGGCACGAACGCGTGAACGCCCTGTGATTCGTGCTCCCAGCGCGTCACGACCTCCGCGCCGATCGCCGGTCGCAGCTCTCTCAGGCGCTGCTCGCCTGCGCTCGGAGACGACAGCTCCGCCGCGCCGCCGATGCACGAGCGTCATCCTCGCGAGGACGAGCCCCACACGCGATGCCGGCCATCGAACAGGCCACTCCGAGATAGGCGAATCGCCGCATGATGTGTCCCTCGCATGGGCAGCCTATCTCACGTCCATTTGATGCGCGTCACGCAGGTCGGATGGCCCCAGGCCTGACACTTCGTGCGCCCGGCATCGACGTTCGTCTTCCCGCTGCGCTCGACGAGCCGCCTACCACCTTCGACTGCCAACTTGCAGACGCGGATGTCGTGATGAGGCCAGTCGGCGACCTCGCTGTGGAACTCGGTGTCGGTGAGCTTGAGAATGGTCAGTCGTCCGCAGTCGTGGAAAATGCGCCAGAGCTCGGGGGCGCGTTGGGCGACGGCTTGCGGGGAGACGAGATATCGAATGAGCACCCGCTCGACGGTGTCGAGGGTGGCGTCGACGCCCCAGCGTCCGAGTTGACGAATGAACGCGTCTTCGTCGGCCGCGCGCACGGTCGTGTGCATCGTGCGTAGGAGCTCGCCGACGAAGGCGTAGGGGTACTTTCGCGACGCGAGGATGCCGAGCGAGACGTGGTTCGGCTGGACGAAGGCGCGATAGCGCGCGTCGATCTTGGAGACGACCTCGCTGCCCGCGGCATGCCCGTAGTGACCGAGAAAGCCGGTGATCGCCCCGCGAAACGCCGTTCCATAGAGATGCCCGACGCCCGGATCGGAGGCCAGCTTCGGCACCGAAGGAGCCCCCGCTCCTCGCTCGTCACGCCCCACGTTCATCTTCGGCCAGAGTAGGTTCTGGCGAGGCGGAGAGCAAAGGCCTTCAACGCGTTGACGCCGACTCTCGCGTGCGCAACGGCGAGCGATGCACGCCCGAATCGCACCCGCCGTCGCAGTCGTGGCACGCGCCGCGCTGATCTCCCTCGCGCTGGCGAGCTGCAAGGGGACGACGACGCCTTGCCCGACGAGCACCACGAGCCCGACGACCACGAACGGTACCGAAGCCTCCTCGCCGCCGCGCTATCGCGCAGTGCACATCGACCTCCTCCGCGAAGGTCGCTTCGCCCAATTCGAGAACGCGCGCAAAGAGTGGGTGAGCATCCTCGGCAAGGTCCACGGCAGCGATCTCCGCGGTGCCTACTTCGAGATGGAGCACCTCGGTTTTCTCGGCATCCGGCCGCTGCAGACGTTCGCCGAGCTCGATGCGCGCCCGGCGCTGGTGTCGAAGGCGATGGAGAACGTCCCGAGCTCGGCCGGCGATGCCTACGACCTCGCGAGCGACACCGCGCTGGTGTTTCCGCACACGAGCGAGATTTGGCGCCTGGACGACGAGCTTGCCTACCGTCCCGAGTCCGGCGCGCTCACCGAGACGAGCGCGGGGTTCATCTCGCTCTCGATGCTGGAGGTGAAGGCCGACAAGGACTCCGAAGCGCTCTTCTACGGCGCGAGCAAGGAGGCGCTCGGCGCGCTCGCGAAGGCCCACTATCCGCTGACGCGGCTCACGTTCGAAACGCAGTATGGAAGTGGTCGGGTATATGCACTCTGGCTCGCGCCCACGCGTGAGGTCTTCGCCGATACGCCGACGGTAGAGCGCGCGCTGGAGGCCGCGCTCGGCGAAGGTCCGGCGAAGGCGTTGCTCGAGCGAATCGCGTCGGCGCTGGTGAAGGAGACGACGATCGCGGTGATTCGCCGGCGCGATCTCGACAGTCCGTAGGGCCGCTACGGCGTGGAGCTCCGTCGTGCGAAAGCACACTCGATTGCGATCGGGAGGAAGACGAGCACCACTTCAGTGCCTCAGAACGTGCCGGTGTACGGACCGACGTAGCCGAGCCATCGGTAGCAATTGCCCGAGCCCCAGTTGTGGCCATAACCATCGAAGGCGCCGTTCTTCAGGTTCTGGTGAATCCAGAAGTCGCCCGTGGTGGTGTTGTAATCGATGTAGTCGGCGTAACCGTCGCCGGTGAAATCGCCGACCAGCGTGGCGAAGGGCGTGGTGACGTTGGACTTTCCATAGCCCCAAGCGCGATTGAGCGTCGAGGGGTCGGCGAAGGTGCCGTTCTTCAAGTTCTCGTGGATCCAGAACTCGCCAGTGGTCAAATTGTGATCGGCGAAGTCGACGAAACGATCGCCGGTGAAGTCGGCGACGAGTGTCTCCCAGTTGTTTCCGTAGTTGGTTTGCCCAGAGCCCCAATTGACGCCCCAGCTCGCGAACCCGCCATTCCGCTGGTTCTCGTGGATGTAGAAGCCGCCGTTCGAGAGGTTGTGATCGGCGTAATCGGCAAAGCCGTCGCCGGTGAAGTCACCGACGAGCGTCTCCCAATTGCTGCCGATGGTGGTGCTCGCGGCCCCCCAAGTGCTGGTCGTGGTGAACGCGCCGCTGCCCGCGGCGCGATAGATGGACATGGTGCCGACCGAGCCGGAATTGCTCACGACGTGATCGGCGAAATCGGCGAGGCCGTCGCCGGTGAAGTCGCCGACGAGCGTCTCCAAGTCCACCAAGGAGTTGACGTTGGCGCCGTGCCCCCACTGGGTCGTGGAGAACGTTCCGTTCTTCTGATTGAGGTGGATGTTGAAGGCGCCCGTCGCCGGATTGACGTAGGCGCAATCGGCATAGTGATCGCCATTGAAGTCGGGGACCGCCTGTTGGCGATAGCGTTTGGGGACCGTGACGACGGCACTCTCCGTGGCGTGGGTGCCCTCCTGATCTTCTTGCGAGGACGAGGACGGCGCGGCTGCGCAGCCGGAGGCGAGGACGAGGACGGTGATCGAACCGAAGGTGAGACGTCGCATGGTCATGGTGAGGGGCTCCTTGGCGAGCGCGCTCACAGCAACCCACGTGCCGAAGTGAATGGGCCTCGATGACGCTCGATCGCCGGCGATTTCTCGGAGATCGTCGTCACCACGCAACGCCTCTTCGGTTGCATGCAACGTCTGCGACGACCGATTCCGCGACGACAGACACCGCGACGACAGACACTGCCATCGCGGATACGAGCGTCACGGATTCGGTGAGCCCCGTCGACTCCAACCCGATCGCCGACACCGGAGGAAGCAGCGACTCGGGCGCGACGCCTGGGGGTGACGCGGGGAGCTCGGGTGGATGCGCGTACGGTGGCGGAGGCAGCTCGGAAGACGTGACTGCGTTCGCGCTCGCAGGATTGATCGGGCTCGTCGCGTTGCGGGGTCGCCGCGTGCGTCGCAGCTGAAAATCGTACCCCACCGTCACGCCAAAGACCGCGACGCGAGCGCAGGCGAGCAGACCGAGCCGCGCCTCGCATCGGAACGCCGGCGAAGGGTCTTCAACGAGCTCCTCCGCCCGTCGCGAGGCCGCCGCGTCGCGCCTCCTCGAGGATGAAGCTCCACACCGCCGCGATGCGCGGGACCTGCCTCAGCGCTCTGTGACCCACCAGCCAGAGGGACGTGTGCGGGGTCGGCGAGAGCGATGCGCGGAGCCGCTTCCCGAGCGGCACCGAGACGAGCCGGCGGGCGCTCGCGTGTGCCCGGGTGAGCAAGAGGACTCCCACGCCGTGCTCGGCGGCGGTGAGCAGCGCGCCGACGCTGTTCGTTCGCAGCACGACCGAGCCGCGCGGCACGTGTTTGTCGACCCACCGCGCGTCGGACAAGTGACCGAGCGAAGCATCCCACGCGATCCACGATGCGTCGCCGAGGGCGCGCAGCGTGCCGAGCGAGGATGCGAGCGTTACCGACGCGACGATGACGCTCGGCTCCTCCGCGAGCTTCACGCTCACCAGATCGCCGCTCGTCGGACGCACCAGTCGCACTGCGATGTCTGCTTCACGACGCGCGAGGTCGGCATAGGACACGCTCGCATCGAGCTCGAGGACCAGCGCTGGATACTTCTCGCGAAGTCGTGGCAGCGCCGGTGCGATCAGCGCCTCGGCCACCGCCGGTGGCGCCGTGAGCCGCACCGTTCCTTCGAGGCCCGATTCGAAGCCGCTCACCTCGGCCGCGAGCCCGCTCGCAGCCTCCTCCAGGCGCTCGGCGTGACCGAGCAGGCGCTCTGCCGCGGCGGTAGGCAGGACGCCGTCGGGCGTGCGGTCGAAGAGCCTCGCACCGAGCGCCTCCTCGAGCGCGCCGACCCGACGGCCGACCGTCGAGGGGTTCACGCCGAGCCGCGCCGCGGCGGCGGTCAACGTACCCGCGCGCGACAAGGCCAAGAAGACACGTAGATCGTCCCACGAGAACGCGTTTTGCAAATATGCGGGCATGCGCGGCGATTTTGCGCGCTGACATGCAGGGTTGCAATCACCATGCTGCTCTTCATGAACGACTCCGAGCTGCACGTCGTCGTCGGTGCCGGTCAGGTCGGCGTGCCCCTCGCGGAGCGCCTCGTCGCGCGCGGTCGACGCGTACGGGTCGTGCGGCGCGGAGGGCCCGTGGCAGGGTTGAACGGCGTCGAGTGGGCGCGTGGTGACATCACCGATCGCGCCTTCGCCGATGCTGCCTTCCGCGGCGCGCGCACCGTCTATCACTGCGCCAACCCGTCGAACTTTCAGTGGGATGGCACGCTCTTGCCGCTCGCGCGCAGCGTTCGCGACGCGGCGGGTCGCGCCGGAGCACGCCTCGTCGTCCTCGATGCGCTCTTCATGTACGGACGTCCGCGCGATGGTGTGATGACCGAGGATCATCCGCACGAGCCGTGCAGCCGCAAGGGCGAGCTTCGTGCGCTGCTCGCGCGTGAGCTCTTCGAGGCGCACCGGCGCGGCGACGTGCACGCGACGGCCGGCTACGCAGGAGACTTCTACGGACCGACCGCGAGCGATCAGGCTCCGATCGTCGGCGCTACGTTTCTCGCGGGCCTGCGATCGGGCCGGCCGATTCTCGCGCTCGGCAATCCTGATCTGCCGCACGCCTGCACCTATCTTCCGGACGTGGCCGCGGGGCTCCTGACGCTCGGCGAGAGCGACGTCGCGCTCGGGCGAGCCTGGCACCTGCCGACGTCGTGGAACGGGAGCGTTCGCCAACTGATGCAACGCTTCGCCTCTGTCGCGAGGCGTCCCCTCCGGCTCTTTCGAACCCCGAAGACGGCGCTGCGCATCGCGGGACTGTTCGACGCGGCGATCCGGGAGGCGATCGAGATGCTCTATCTCTGGGAGGTGCCGGGTCGACTCGACGACACGCGCTTCGTCGAGACGTTCGGCGTCCGCGCCACGCCGGTCGAGCAGACGATCGTCGCGACGCTCCGGGCTGCCGGCCTGCTGGCGACCCATGACCGTGTCTTCTGAAAACATGTGAAACCGTCACCGGCGACGAGCTCAAGTCGAAGTGCGGGCTCCCGACCGATATGCGCGCGTGCGATAGGGTTGGTGATCGACGCCATCTTCTTCAATGCTCGTGTGCTGAATCGCCACGCGAAAAGGCGTAAATCATCCCCAGCCCAGCCCGCCAACGATCCTCCTGCGCGGCCGATCGGTAGTCCTGCACGACCGGCAGCGACACGAGCGCGAAGAAGCGAAGCCTCGCCGCCGGTGACCAGACGACGGTCGGAGAGAGGAGCAGCTCCCATCCGCCACTCGAGTCGATCAGCGTCTTGTCGGCGCGGTCGCGCGCGTGGATCTCGTCGGCGATTCCGAGTTGGAAGCTCACCATCCGATCTTCCTCGTCGAGTGGCGTGTAGGCGAAGCCGACGCCGACCAGCGCGTTGTTTCCCTTCTTGGCGCCTGCGCCGTCCTCGGTGTTGATTCGGTAGTAACTGAGCAAGACGGTCGACAGAGACTTCCATTCGAGCCCGGCCATCGCCGCCACGATCCCATTCACCGGTCCGTGGAACGCCGGGTAGTCCTTGTTGCCCGTGGGCAGCTCGAGCGACGCGCTGAGGAGCACGAAGTTGCCATCCTTGCCGAGCTCGCGCTGCAGTGACGTGAAGTCGAAGCGGTATTGCGTGCCGACGAGCAGGTTCTCGCGGTGAGAGCATCCCGCGCACGACGACGAAGGTCCGACCTGATTGCCGGACGGCGAGCGCGCCACTTCGTAAGTGAACGGCTGCACGATCGTGATCCCCCACGGGAGACCGCGAATCGGCGAGAACCCGGCGCTCGTGATGTAGGTCGTCTCGGTCGCGTAGCTCGCGCCGGAGCCGGTGGCATGAACGTGCGCCTGCCCGCTCGCGAAGGCGGGTGACTCCACGGCCAGCGACGATTGCGGTCCGAAGAGGGCCTCGTGGTGGGCCGCCGCATCGGACGCCGCGAGGAGCGTTGTCCCGGCGATGGCCGCTTGGACGCGCCGCCTCGTTTTCACGGGGAGGAGACTACACGACTCGAAGGTCAGCCCAGGTCGGCGTAAATCTCGGCCAGTGGAACGCTGATTTCGAGCGAGGGTAGATCGATGACGACGCCGCGACACGACGCCGGTGCCCCTTCGAGCGGCCGAACGGTCGAGGTATGTTGGTTCCGATGAGCGGTCGCACCTTTGCCATCGGCGACATTCACGGCGAGCTCGATCTCCTCCGCGCGCTGATCGCCAAGCTGCCGTTCGTCGACGCGAGCGACACGGTCGTATTCCTCGGCGACTACGTCGATCGCGGCCCGAGGTCGCGCGAGGTCGTCGAGGTGGTGCGCGCGCTCGATCGCGACGTCGGGTGCAACGTCGTTTGTCTGCGCGGCAACCACGAAGACGCCTGGCTGCGCGTGGTCGACTCGGGCTGGCCGGAGTTCGTGCTTCCTCCGGGCAACGGCTGTCGCAACACGATGCGCTCGTACATCAGCCAAAACGCGTTCGACGAGATGTCGGAGGCGACGTTCGCGTCGCTCTTCGCGGGGAAGTTCTTTCCGCCCGACGTCATCGCGTGGTTTCGCACGCTCCCGCATTGGTACGAAGACGAGCACGCGATCTACGTACATGCCGGTCTACCGCCGGATGGCAAAGGCGGCTTTCTCCATCCGCGCGACGCACCCGAGCCGAAGGCGCTCCTCTGGACGCGCTCGACGGACTTCTTCCGCAACCATCGAGGCAAGCGGGTGGTCGTCGGGCACACCGCTACCAAAGAGCTGCCCCCGGAGCTCTCGTCCTACACGGTCGACGATCCGACCGACCTTTGGGCAGGCCCCGCCGTCTTTGCCATCGACACCGGTGCGGGGAAACGTGACGGATTCCTCACCGCGCTCGAGTTGCCCGCGGCGAAGGTCTACGAGTCGCGCTGAGCAGGGATCGCGGGCCCGAGTAGCTGGTTCGCCTCAGTTCGCCGCGTTCAGCGCCTTGGACGCCTCCGCCTCGCCGACCTCTTCGGGAAGCTCCTTGGCCCACGCGTAGACCTCGACCGACAACCCATCGAGCCGCGAGCGCACCTCGCGTTTCATGGCATCGTCGTACGGCCGTCCGCGAAACAGCAGCTCACCACCGACTTCACCGTGCACCCGCTCGGCGGCCTCGACGACGGCAGTGGCAATTCGGGCAAAAGGCGCTTGTCCGTGCGAGGGCCAGATTTGCCAATCGCCGTCCGGCCGCACGATGACCTTGGCGAGGCCCTTCTCGTCCTCGGCGCCGACGACGTGCATCGCCACCGTGTTGATGACCTCCGCCTTCGCCGCCGACAGATGGGCGTCGAGCACGGCTCGCATCGACTCGACCGACGCCTCCCGCGCAGGCGCGACGTGGAAGATGAAGAACTCGGAGACGCTGTCGACGCTGCCGAGCGGGTACTCGAGCGCCGCATTCACCCGCGTGTCGAGCGCCTCGATCGCCTTACGCCAGACGTCGACGTGGCGTCGGAGATACTCGCCGTCGATCGAGAGCAGCCCGTCGACGTTCGCCGCCGTGACCTCGGCGCCGGAGGCCTCCTCGAAGAGCCGCGCCTTCAGTTGCTCGGCCATTCGAAGCCCTTGGTCGAACAGGTCGCCGAGGTTCCGGAGAAAGCGATGATGCGTGTAGCTCGTGGAGAGGAGGATGAGCCCCTCGTCCTTCCACTCGGCGGCAAACCAGGGATCGCCTTCGGGATGCCGAACCCAATACAGCCTGTCGCTTTGCTTGCTGGCAGGCGCGGTGGCCAACAGGGCATGAAACTCTTCGAGGGTGATCGGCCCGGTCGGCGCGAGCGGCGCAGGCTTGGCAAATAGCCGAGAAAATAAGCTCGGTTTCTCTGCCACGACGACAGGCAGCGGCTCGCGAAGCGCGGCGAACGACGGTGCTCGGCTGAGGTACGAATCGAAAGGCACGCACCCTTTTAGTCGACGTCCGACCGCCGCGCGACGGGTACACCATCTCGAGCCTCACGGCAGATCGAACACCAGCACTTCGCCCGAGCCATCTCCTTCGATGATCAAAGCGCCGCCGCGATCGTCCGCCGTGTACGCGGCGTCTCCTGCTTCGAGACGCTTGCCGCCGACCTTCACGCTGCCTTGCGCCACGTGCAGCCAGGCGTGACGGCCAGCGGTGACTTCGAAGACGACGCGCTCGCCGGTCGCGAAGACGCCCGCATGCAAGGCGATGTCAGCATGCACCGTCACGCTTCCGGCGCGCCCGTCCTTCGACGCGACGAGCGCGAGCTTCCCTTGCTTGTCGGCCGGCGCGAAGTTTTTCTGCTCGTATCCGGGCTTGATTCCGCGGGCTGCGGGCTCGATCCAAATCTGGAGGAAGTGGACCGGCTCCGTCTTCGACGCGTTGTACTCGCTGTGACGCACGCCGGTGCCGGCGCTCATCCGCTGCACGTCGCCCGGCTTGATCTCCGAGCCGGTGCCCATCGAGTCCTTGTGCGCGAGCGCGCCCTCGAGGACGTAGGAGAGAATCTCCATGTCGCGATGCGGGTGGGTGGGGAAGCCCTTTCCGGGATCGACGCGATCGTCGTTGATGACCCGCAGGTTGCGAAAGCCCATCCACGCCGGCGCGTAGTAGTCGGCAAAAGAGAACGTGTGCTGCGAGCGCAGCCAACCGTGATTGGCGACCCCACGCTCGCCGGAAAGTCGAAACGCAAGTTTGGCTTCGGAGCTCGTCCCGCCAGCCGTCGTGACTCGTTCCTGCGTCGTCGTGTCGTTCATCGTGACCTCCAGTCAAGCAAACGTAAGGCCGACGAGCGAGGGAGAAACGCATGCCGACGTGATGGGTACCATCGGCGCAGGTGATAGGTCCGCTCGGCTTGGTCTGCGACGCATCGACCTGGAACGAACGCGGAGTCGTGGTGGACCAGCGGTCGCGGGCCCACAGATCGTCGGCTCGATCGTGCGCGCGATCGTGTCACGATTGACGCTCGAATTCGAGTCGCTCGCGACTAGACTTCGTCATGCCCAATTCGAGACCACGCGCGAGTCGCTCGGCCTCGTGCCGCTGCTCGGAGGGTGCACCGCCGCCTATCTCGTGTCCTGTCTCTTGATGAAGAACACGATCATGACCGAGAAGCTCGCCCGTCGCGGAGCGCGAATTCCCAGCGAATATGCCGCCGACTTTCTCGAATCGGTGCTCGTCCGCCAGGGGATGCACGGCGACGTGATCACGCTCGATGCGAGCGACAACGTCGAGAGCGTGCGGGCGTGGCTCGCGTCGAAGGAAGAGGCAGCGCAGCACCAAGGCTATCCGGTGATGGCGGGTGACGAGCTCGTCGGCGTGCTCACGCGTCGCGATTTGCTTCGCGAGGACGTCGCGCCCTCGGCGACGATGCGCGAATTGGTGAGGCGCCCACCGGTGGTCGCGCGCGAAGGCTGGTCGCTGCGCGAGGTCGCCGATCAGATGGTGCGCGCCAGCGTCGGACGTCTCCCGGTCGTGAGCGACGCCAATCCGAACCGCCTCGTCGGCATCGTCACGCGCAGCGACCTACTCACGGCGCACAAGGTCCGACTCGACGCCGGCGTCCGGCAGAGCAGCCCGTCACCGTTGGGAAAGTTCCGATTGGCTCGAATCAAGCGAAAACGCGTGGCAGGGGCGGCTTGATCGCGGGATACCGATGACGCGCGTCATCGTCACTCCGTACGCATGCGCCAAAACCCGTCGGTGCTGTTCAGCGAATAGAGCACGTGGTGATCAGGATCGTATTTCAGTGCCCACGAGCGCGCGCTGTCCGGCTTGGCGAAAGCCGGCGCTGCGAGCTTCGTCCACTTCGTCGGATCTGCCACTGGCGCCGATTGGTACGAAGCGCCACGCGACACGAAGATGATCTTGCCGTCGCCGGTCACGTTCGATGCGCCCGGCGAGGGGTCGAGCTTCTTCCAAGTCGCGCCATCGGCGCTCGAAAGCAGGTTGAACTCGCCGCCCGTGAACCACTTGCCGCCACCGGGGCTGAATCCTGCAGGATCGGCGTACCCGCCGTCGTAGACGTGTTGCCACGAAGCGCCCCCATCGATGGTCCGATACATCCCACCGAAATACGCGGCCCAGAACCACGTCTTCGAATCGGCCATCCAGTGTCCCGCGCCCTCGCCCGAGCCCGGCGTGCCCTCGAGAATTTTCCAAGTCGCGCCCGCGTCCATCGTCTCGAGCAGGCAATTCTTCGTCTTCGGGAGACCGCCCGGCCCGGCGCCGATTTCACACTCGAAGTGCGGCGTCACGATCAGGTGCTTGGGATTCGTCGGATCGATGGAGATTAGGTGCACGAAGCTGCCGAATTGCAGCGCCTTGATGGCGTCGGGGCTTATGAATTCCTCCCAATCGACCCCGCCGTTGGTCGACTTCCAGGCGATGGAGCCCTTGGGGCTGTACCCGGTATTCGTATAGAGATTCTTCGGTTCCAGCGGATCGATGACGAAGGTCCACTGCCGCCCTTGATCGAGCATCGCGCCATTTTTGCCGGTGTTCACGTGTTTCCACGTCGCGCCGCAATCGGTCGTTTGATAAATGCCTTGTGCGCTCGTACCGAGATAGAGCATCGAGCTGTCGAGCGGGTTGATGACGAACGAGTGCACGCCGTAATTCAGCCCCGCGGGGGTATCGAACTTCTCGTCGAGGCTGACCGCCTTGGGAGTGATTTGCTCCCAGACGCCGACGGCGCCGAGGCTGGTGCATGGGCCAGGGGTGTGCACGGGGGCATCGGGAGTCGGCGGAGCGTCGGCGGGCGTGCTCGTGTCGGAGCTCGAGTCGGACGCCGTCGTGTCCGCAGCGCCACCGGTGTCGGGGCCTGGGCCCGGTCCACCGCTGTCGGTGACCGCGTCGTCGGCGTGGCCGCCGCTGCAGGCGAGGAGGAGTAACGCGAGGGGGAGGAGAGTGGATGGGCGCATGGGATTCCGAGGCCAGAGCCAGCAATGCGCATGCCTGATTCGCGACGGGCCCACGCGCACGGATCCAGCCAATTTTGCCGGAATCGCGCGGCGTGTTCCCTGCCGGATGGTTTCAGTGAAACCCGCCGCAACCCCTCCGACCGAGGCCGCTCGTCACTTCTTGCAGGTCGGGCACATCGCCTCGAAGCGCGCCTTCAGCTCGTACTCGGTCGGCATCTTCGGCGGCTTCGCCTTCTGCCCCGTGATCTTGGCGATCTCCTCGGCGCCGGGATCTTTCATCCCTTCCTACACCTTGAGCTCCTCGATCTCGACGTAGACTTTGTACGCGGTCACGCAGTCACCGGCGCGAGCGAAGCAGCCCGGCGCGATCGAGGTGAGCGGGCCGAGCGCCTCTTTCGGTACGTGCCAGTCGGTGTCGTCCTTGGGCTTCACCGTCTTGCGGAACTTCATCGCCGTATCGAGGTTCGCCTGACAGAACTGCGGGGTCTTCTTCGCCTCGAGTGCGCCGACCTGCAGGTTGTCGATCGCTTGAATGTACTGATCGCGATCCGACATCTTGCCGGCCCCGCCACCCTGGCAGTTCGCCATCGCCGACTCGTCGGCGGCCTTGTCGGTCGCCGTCGCATCGGAGCCCTTCCGCGCCGCATAGGTCTTGCGGAAGAGCGCTTTCCCGGACTCGCAATCGCCGGCGATCATCAGGCACTCGGCGCGCAACGTCGCGGAGGTGAAGGCGAGCGGATTGGTCGACATGCCGCCGGGTCGCGGGTCGAGCTTGTCGTGCGCATCGAGCTCGGCGACGCAGCTCTTGCCATCCTTCGCCGCCTTCTTCTGCTTCGCCGTCTCGACGTGTTCTTGCGCTTGTTTTTCCGCGTCGTTCGTCGCCTTCAGCTGCCCGGCCAAGCTGAGGGCGGCGCCGGTCTCGGGGGCCTTGGCCGCTGATGCGCTCTCGCCTTCACCGTCGACGATCGGGCGCAGCGCGAGGCGAATCGGCACCTTGCAGGCGTCGGTTTCCTTCGACGCGGCGCCGGTGCAGGCGCCGAGCTCGCCGCCCTTCTTCTCGGCAGCGATGCCGCTCGACTTGGTGCCGCCGCCGCCGAAGCCGAAGTACGAGCCGTTGGCCTCGCTCTTGAGCGACGACGCCGAGGCGAGCGCGAAGGCCCCGAGGTTGTACTGGTAGACGAAGTGCGTCGCGGTCGCGCAGGCCGGGTTCTTCGCCAAGTCGCCGCGCGCGATCTTGTCGCGCGTCGCGGTTCGCGTACCGCTCACGTAGTACTCCATGTGCAGCTTCTCGCCGCCCTGCACCTTGCCCGAGAGCGAGAGCGCGCCGAGCGGGAGCTTCGCGTAGAGCTCGCCCTCGTCGTGGATGTCGATGGTCTCGACGCCGCCGCTCGTCCATTCGATCGACTTGTAGGAGCCGAACGTGCCCTTCACCGAGTCGTCACGACAGCCGTAGAGCACCTTCAGCTGACAGCCCTCGTAGTGGACGAAGACGACGTCGTTCTGTGATTGCGCTTGAAATGAAGACTGATCGGTCGCGTCCCAGTCGATGATGAAGGGACGATCGTTCCCCTTGGCGCTGCACTTCGACTGACCGGCGAGGGTCTGATCGTAGAGCTTGCTCTGACCGTTCGGTCCCATGCCAGGGCCGCTACACGCCTGCGAAGCGGCGGCGAAGAGGACGAGCGCGAGAGGGGCGAGCGAGCGGCGAAGCTTCATGGCGTCCCTCTTCGATGACTTTCCGAGGGGCGCCAATTCGCCTCGAATCTTCACGTCGAGGTCCCCGCGTAGGGAGTGCCCCGCGCCATGGCGCTCGCGCCACGCAAGCCGCGATCGAGGAGCTCGAGAAATTCTTCGCGCACGGCGGCGGCCGAGGCAGATCGCTGCCTACGCAGTCCTTCCGCGAACGCGACGCGAAAGGCGCCGAGGATCGTCCCCGCGACGAGGCGTGCAGTGGCGTCGTCCGCGGGAAGTCCGACGTCGGTCGCGAGCATCTGCGCCAAGGACTGCTCGATCTCCTGGAGCAAATCGAACGCGCGCGCTCGGAGCGCCGGGCTGTCGACCACGACCTTCCAGTTGGCGGCCACGTCGCGATTGATCTTGGTGATGGGGTGCCCGTCCGCGACCGACTGGTGCGCGAGCGCCCGCAAGGCGGCGATCGGAGCGTGACGACCACGACCGCCGATCGCCTCGCGCAAGAGCTGCTGGACGTCGCCCGTGCGGTCGAAGAAGAGGTCTTCCTTGCGCGGGAAGTAGTTGAAGACCGTCATCTTCGAGACCTGGGCGGCGACCGCGACCTCGTCCACGGTGACCTGCTCGAAGCCGCGAGCGATGAAGAGACGGGTCGCGGTGTCCGAGATCAGCTGGCGGGTCGCCTTCTTCTTGCGCGCGCGGAGACCTTCGTTCTCACCGTCGTCGTTCGGCATTCGGAAAAGTATACCTTGGATTAAAGTTGTACCAAGGTATAAAAATGATAGACGACCTCCCATGAAACCTCGCAAGGTCGACGTCATAGTCGTGGGCGCTGGCCCTACTGGGCTGTTTCTCGCCACCGAGCTTCGGCTGGCTGGCATCGTGGTCGTCGTCGTCGAGCGGCATTCCGAGCCCGATCTGGCGCTCAAGGCGGGTGGGCTCGGCCCTCTCGCCGCCGAAGCGCTCGAGCGCCGAGGGCTCGGCCCAGCTCTCGACGCGGAGGAGACGGCCGCCCTTCAGGCCGTGAAGGCCATGGGCCAATCACTCGGCGCCGACGGCCGTGCGCAGCCTGCACCTCGCCCCATCGCCGGCAATTTCGGGGGGCTCTTCCTGATCGAGCAGTCGCTCCAGCGAGAGCCCGCGCGAAGGATGCGCGGCGTCGCCCAATCGGCCCTCGAGCGCATCCTCGCTGAGCATGCGCAGACGGTCGGCGTCGAAATCTGGCGCGGCCAAGCCGTCGAGTCGTTCGTCGACGATGGCGAGTGCGTGCGGGTCGAAGTGCGGGGGGAGGGCGGCCCGCGGGTGCTCGAAGCGGCCTATTTGGTCGGCTGCGATGGCGCTCGAAGCGTGGTGCGCAAACGAGGTGGCTTCGACTTTCCCGGCACCGAGCCGACGCTCACCGGCCGGCAAGGCCTCGTCGAGCTCGATCATCCCGAGCGCCTTTTGCCGCTCGGTTGGCGTCGCACCGCGACCGGGATGATGGCCTACGGTCCTCGGCCCGGACGCCTGAGCGTGATCGAATTCGATCGCCCGCCGAGCGATCGCGATGGGCCGCTCACGGCGCTCACGGCGGTCGAGCTCGAGGAGAGTCTACGGCGGGTCAGCGGTGCCGACGTGCGGATCACCGCCTTGCGGTCGGCCACGCGTTGGACCGATCACGCGAGGCAGGCTTCCGCCTATCGCCGAGGCCGCGTTCTGCTCGCCGGCGACGCCGCCCACATCCATTCTCCGTTCGGCGGACAAGGCCTCAACCTCGGGCTCGTCGACGCGGCCAACCTCGGCTGGAAGCTCGCAGCGACGATTCGAGGCGAAGCGATGGGCAACGCGTCCGTCGCGGTGCTCGACACCTACGCCAGTGAACGACACCCAGTGGCCGCGCGTGTGCTCGACAACACCCGGGCCCAGCTCGCGCTCATGCGTCCAGATCCGCAGACGACGGCGCTACGGGAAATCATCGCCGATTTGCTGACGCACTTTCCCGAGGTGAATCGCCACTTCGGAGAGATGACGAGCGGCGTCGAGAACCGCTACGACCTCGGTGACGACGATCCGCTCGTCGGGCGCTTGCTCGGTGATGGCGACCTGCTGGTCGAGAACGAGGGCGAGGAGAGGCGGCTCTACTCGCTGATGCACGACGGACGAGGGCTCTTGATCGAGGGCGACGGCGGCGTTGGAGAGCTCGATCTCTCGTCGTCCTCACGCGTGCGTCGAGTGAAGGCCGTGGGGGCGCGTTCGATGTTGATTCGTCCCGACGGTTGCGTCGCTTGGGCCGGCGGCGCGAGAGGACTGCAGGAGGCGCTCGCGCGCTGGTTTGCTTCTTGATGGCCGCGTGGAGGATTTCAACGCGAGACTTCGCTCGCTCGAGCGAAGTAGTGACCCTCGGCGATGTCCGCCAGGAGGTTCGCGTGCGTCGGCTTCCACCCGAGAAGTTCCCGGGTGCGCGCGCTCGACGTCGGATTGTCGAGTTGGGTGATCATCCCGAGGAAGCCGCCGAAGATTTCGGCTGCCTGCTCGAGCGCGATGCTCTTGGCGGGCACGCCGAGACCCTGGCCTACCGCTTCGGCGATCGCTCGGAAGGGGACGCCTTCTTCGGCGGCGGCATGCACGCGTGCACCGGCTGGCGCCGACTCGAGGGCGAGCCGATAGAGGCGTGCGGCATCGAGCGTGTGCGCCGCCGGCCATCGCGCGGCACCCTCGCCGACGTAGGCCGAGAAGCCGTTTTTTCGGGCAGCGGCGACGATCATCGGCAGGAAGCCATGATGATCGAGCGAGCTGTGCACCGTCGGGGCGAGGCGCATGATCGAGGCGCGCACGCCGCGCTCTGCGAAGCCGAGCGAGAGGGTCTCGGACGCGACGCGCGGGTTGCCACCTGTTTGTCCGACGTCCTCTTCGGTGCCGATGCGACCCCGAACGCTGTGTGCGAGCAGCATCGTGCCGGTGGTGTTGACGAAGGGCTTGCCGGAGCCGACCAACGCTTCGCCGATGGCCTCGACCGCGCGTAGATCTGCGGTCACCGCGCCCATGAAGTCGCCGGTGACGAGGGCGAGGTCGTGCTTGAAAGCGAGGTGAATCACGCCGTCGGCGGCCTTCGCTGCCTCGCGCAGCCCGTCGAGATCGTCGAGCGTGCCGCGTCGCACCTCGCCGCCGGCCGATGCGATCGTCTGCGCCGAGGCCTCGGAGCGGGCGAGACCAAAGACGGTGTGGCCCGCGGCCAAGAGCTCGCGAACGACGGGGAGACCGATGTGACCGGACGCGCCGGTGACGAAGACACGCATGGAAGACCTCCTGATGTCAGTTAGTGACATGAGCGGTAGCATGTGATGTCAGTCACTGCAATCACGTATGCTCGGAGGCATGGCGCGCTGGGAGCCCGACGCACGAGGACGGCTGGAGAAGGCCGCGATGGAGCTCTTCGTGGAGCGCGGCTACGTGCAGACCACCGTCGAGGAGATCGCCGCGCGCGCCGGTCTCACCGAGCGGACGTTCTTTCGCTACTTCGAAGACAAGCGCGAGGTGCTATTTTCCGGGTCGAAAGGGCTCGAGAAGAGCATCGTCGAGGGCATCGCGAGCGCCCCCAAAGGTGCGAGTCCATTCGACGCAGTCGCCGCTGCGTTCGAGGCGGCGGGAGCCGAGCTGCAAGAGCGACGCGATCTCCAGTACGTGCGGGCGCGTTGGGCCCTCGTCACGCAGCACGCAGAGATTCGTGAGCGCGAGCTGATCAAGCTCGCCTCCCTCGCCGTCGCCGTCAGGGCGGCGCTCCATGCGCGCGGCGTCGACGAGCCTGCCGCGAGCCTCACTGCCGAGGCCGGCATTGCCGTCTTCAAGATTGGCTTCGAGCGCTGGCTCGAGGAGCGGAAGCCGCGCGATTTTGCTGATCACATTCGGGCGGCGGTGGTGGCGTTGCGGGGGGTGACTGTGGGGGGAGACGAGAAAAAAAAGAAGGCGAGGAGTGAGAAGAAGGACAAGAAGGACAAGAAGGAATAGGAGGCTGAGAGAGATCAGTCGGCCCATTCGCCGTCGCGGCGCATCAGGACCTTCCGTTCGGTGTCGTCGATTTGGAAGAGGTGGAGCCACTCGTTCTTCACGAGATCACCGACCTTGGGGTGCTTCTCGAGGACGCGGTCGATCGCCTCGCGGGGCGCTTCGATGAAGACGCTGAGGCGCAAGGGAGAGTGCATCCAGCGTTCGCCGTCGTTGAGCGACTGGAACGAGAGGCCGATGCGGAGGTCGCCGCCGTTGCCTTCGAAGACGCCGATGTGTCCGCCGACGACGTTGTGGAGCACCTTGTTTCCGCTGCCGTAGCGCCGATTGTCGACCGTCGAGGCGTAGTATTGGAAGTTGATCCAGTGCGCGACCACCATCGGTCCCGTCATGAGCTGTTCGAGGATCGCGAAGTCGGGATCGTCTTCGCAGCGGTAGTCGTGGAGGAAGGCGCGGCCCGCGAGGTCGAGCAGTCGCGTTCGTTCGCGCGGGGCGATGATGAACGAGGCGTTGCCGGCGAGGCCCCACTCCGGACGCACCTCGGCCCAGTTGAGGGAGCGCTCGACGAGGGCCGCTCGAAGAGCGTCGTTCGAAAGGTCGCCGAGGCCGAGATCAGGGGCCCGCTCGTGCCTCGCCGTGTTGCTCGCGCGATCGAGGCACCCGCGCAGCTCGGCGAGCTCACGCGCGTGGGTCGTCGCGATCGCGCTCTCGTCGAAGAGCGTGACGTGATCGGTCGTGGTGTTGTGGAGAGCGCCGACGAACCGAGTGCTCGCGGGAATGTCGATGCCGAGCGCGGCGAGACCGGTGCGAACGTCGACGTCTTCGAGGAGCGCCGCGGCGGCCCGCGCGTTGACCTCACCCGTCTGGCCACAGCACGCGCCGCAATCGAGCCCTGCGGCGTGCGGGTTGTTGCGCGTTCCGGCGCCGTGTCCGACGAGCACGACCAAGCTCGCGAAGTCGCGCGTGAGGCTCATCGCGCGGAGCACGCCCTCGGCGAGTTGGCAGCGAACCTCGAGCGTGAGCGGCTTGCCGTCGACGGTGCTGGTGAGGCGCGGCGTGCGCTTCTTCTCCTCGGAGGTGCGCAGCCCGGCGTGCTCGTGCTCGGCGTTGTGCCGCGATTTACGGCCGAACGACTCGCCGAACAAGTCGAGGGCGAAGAAAATACCCATCGCGTCGACGAAGGCGAAGCTCGAGAGCGCGGTCGATTTGAAGGCCTTCCACGCATGCGACGCGTGAAGTCGCGACCGTCGCTTCGATTCCACGCCTTCCGGCATGCCGGTGTCGGTGACGCGAAACTTCGGTGCGAAGAGCCCGGGCAGCTGCGGACGTGCGCCCTCGGCGGCGAGCGGCGCGTACTCGATGGGCAGACCGAAGAAGCCCGCGCAGCCGATCGTCTGGATGCCTTCTCCTTGTCCTTCGAGCGCGCGTCGATAGGTCTCGGAGCGCACGTCGAGACAGAACGCCGCTTGCACGCTCGGCGTCGCCGGACGTGCGCGCTCGAACCCCTGCGGCAACCTCCTGCGCACCTGAGACGTCCAGGCGATTTCGGCGGCGCGCTGGAGGATCCAATCGTCTGCGCGCGCGGCCTGCGCGGCGCGATCGAGCAGTGGCCAGCTCGCCATCGCTTGATGCCACTCGGCGCGCAGTTCGACGCCGCCGGCGCGGAGGAGAATCCACTCCCACGCGAGACGAATCGCCAAGAGCTCACGAATGTTGCCGTCTTCGTCGCTGACGAGCCGCGCCGTCCAGCGAAGGTAGGCGCACCACGACGCCCACCCGTTCATGTCGAGGAGCAGCGCCCAAAAATAGCTCTCTTGCTCGGCTTCCGGCACGTCGAGCTCTGCCGCCGCGTAGCGAATCATCTCTTCCGCGTAGCGCGGGAGCTTTGCCACCGTGGCGCGATACTCGGTGAGACCGACGAACAAGCTCGGCCCTCGATCTCCGAGGGCACCTTCGAGCCAGCTGGCGTAGAGACCTCCCTTTCGCACCGGTCCGATCTGCGCCTGTCCGTCGTCGAAATACGAAGCGCAGAAGCGGCTCACGCGTTCGACGACGAAGTCTCGCCACGAGACCTCGACCTCACCGCGATAGCGCGTGTCCATCACGTCGACGACGAGAGGACGTCGGGGTGGCATCGCCTCGGGGATCCAGAAGAGCGCGGTGACCTCGTCTTCGGTCACGTCGACGCCGCTCTCGGCGATGGCCTCGCGCAAATGCTCCGGACGAATTCGCCCTTCGCGCCACTCTTGCGCATACCACGCGCGTGAAATGAGCAGCCGCGCGCCGGACAGCGCCGAGAGCTCGCCGGCGAGCCGGGGCAGCGGCTTGTCGGTGCACGACCAGAAGGGATTGACCGCGATGAAGCGATCGAGCGGCCACGTCGGCGAGATGCGGGCGCACGCGCGCTCGGCAGCGAGCCAGAGATGCCTCGAGGAGTCGGTCGAGATGGGGGGCGTCAAAACAGTCGGGATTCTCTCGACGATCGAGCGCTCGTCGACGGGGTCAGAGGGGTTGATCGTTCGAGCTGCGGCGGCCAGAGACGGAAGGTCACCCGCGTGAACCAATCGTCGATGTAGAGACCGCTGTGAAGATACGGCTGAAGGATGCGCGCGAGCAGGCCATTGGGCGCCGCTTGCAAGATGGTCTGCGCGAGGAAGAGCAAAACCAACCCGCCGAGGACGATCGACCATCGAAGCGACAGCGCCGGTCCGATCTCCATCGTCGGGATCAAGTCCTCGAAGATCGCGTGACCTGCGAAATAGAGCAGGCTGGCGCCGATGGCGAAGAGCGCGGCGCGGCGGAGTGCGCCGAGGCCCCCGGCGACCGCTTTGGCGATCATCGGGACGAAGCTCAAGACGAGGGCCAGCGCCAGTGACTTCAGCGGCAACGACGCGTGCAGCGGACCGCGCGTCATCACCAAGTAGCCTCCGCCGCCGACGAGGCCCATCAAGAAGATAGCGGCCAGCGTGGCCCAGATTGATTTCTTCGACTTCACCAGCGACGAGCCTCGCCAGGTCTCGACCACGCTGCCCGAGGTCAAGAACATGTACGCCTTGTAGAACGAGTGCCCGAGGAGGTGGAGCAGCGCGAGGTGCCACACCCCGAGGCCGCATTGCACGAGCATGAAGCCCATCTGCGCGATGGTCGACCACGCGAGCACGAGCTTGATGCTCATGCGCGTCATCATCACCAGCGAGCCGAGGAGCGCCGTCACCAGACCTACCCCGATGAGAATGTCTTGCGCGATCGTCGCGTGGGCCATCAGCGGGCTGAGTCTGATCATCACGAAGCCGCCGATGTTGACGACCCCCGCGTGCAGGAGCGCCGAGACCGGCGTCGGCGCTTCCATCACCTGCAACATCCAACCGTGGAACGGCAGCTGCGCGGTCTTGAGGAGCACGCCGAGGACGAGCAGCACCGTCGCGAGCTGGAGGGTCGGCGGGAGCGGCCCGGTCGATCGCGTCGCGTAGGCGTTGAGCTCGTCGATGCGCAGCGTGCCCAACTTCGTCGACATCACCGCCAGCGACCCGACGAAGCAGAGGTCGGCGACGCGCCCGAGGAGGAACTTCTTGTGCGCGACGATCACCGCTTGTCGTCGCGTCCGATAGAAGATGAGGAGCTGGTGGAGGAAAATTCCGGTCGCGACCCAACCGGCGAGCAAGAAGCCGAGGTGATTCGAGACCACGAGCACCGTCACCGAGGCGATGGTCAAGAGCATCGAGCGCGCGTACCGATCGAGCCCGCTCTCGCCGGCGAGATACGTCCGCGAGTAGCGCACGACGACGACCGCGAGGGTGCAGACGAGGACCAGCATCGCGCTCGACGCGAGATCGAGCTGCACGAAGCCGTAGAGCCTCGAGCCGCCTGTCGGATGACCGAGCAAGGAAACGACGGCCTGGAGCATGACCGCGATGCCGGAGAGCCCAGCGGTCATCGCCGTCACGAACGACGGGACTCGGAACGGAGCGCGCTCGGTGACGAAGACGCTGGCGACGAGGAGGATCGTCGGAATGAGTGTCGCGAGGACGAGCGGCGCCAGCTGCAACACGTCTCGAGGTGCCATCATCGATTTCAGGCCCGATCTTCGGGGAGCCAGCGCCGAAATTGCGCGCACGGCGTCGTTCTCGTGAACGTATCGTAGAGGGGCCAAGGATGGAACAATGACCCTCCCAGTGCGTGCACCCGCGTGGAAAGGCGGAGGGCTCGTCGTACCGCCGGAGTTCTCCGGAGTGACCACGCTCGGAAGCGCCGAGCAGGTCTACGGACCGAAGTCGGGCGTGATGCTCACGGCGAGCATCGTGATGATCGTCGGTGGCGTCTTCCTCGCAATCGCCATCGTGGTCGCGATCTTCGCCGCGGTCCCTGCGGCGATCGCGCCGGCCACCCTCGGCGTCTTCTTGTTCCCGATCGGCATGTGGAACGTGGCGCGACTGCGCGCGGGCGCACGCGTGGTCGTGATCTATCCGATGGGATTCGCCGCCCGCGTCGGCGAGGCGGTGAGCGTGTGGCCTTGGGGCGAGATCACAGCGACCTTCACCAAGGACCGGATGATCTCGGGCAAGCGCAGCTTCCACCACGAGCATCGGCTCGACGTCTCGAAGGCGAGTGGCGAAACCGTGGTGCTCCTCGGCGACCACTTCGACGACGCGAGCGCGCTCGCCAAGCGCATCAAGAGCAAGACCTCCGCGGCGCTCTTGTCACCGCTGCAAAAGGCCTACGACGCCGGACAACCCGTCACGTTCGGACCGGTCACCGTGAGCAAGGAGGCCATCGAGAGCGGAAATCGACGGCTGGCGTGGGGACAAGTGGCCAACGTCGTCGTGAAGGACGGTCGCCTCGTCGCGACGCCGAGGGACGGCAGGCCGCTCAAGGTGCGAACGTCGCAGATTCCCAACGTCGAGCTGCTCGGCGTGCTCATCGGCCTCAATCCTGGGACGATGGACCTCGAGTACTACTGAGCACGAACGACGGAGTCCCCATGCACATGCATCATCACCATCATCGCGGCTCGACCACCGTCATCGTCGGCGGCGGCATCGTCAACGCCGTGGTGATGATCGTCGTCGGGCTGGTCTTGGTCGGCATGGGCGTGTCGTTCTTCTCGATCGGCAATTCGACGCCGATTCTTCACGACAGTTTTCTCCCCACCGGCGGCATCCTCGCGGTGATCGGCGTGGTCTTGTTCGTCGTCGGCATCGTGATGTGGGTGAGGCGCAAGCGCACGCCGGGGACCGTCGCCGGCGGCATTCAAGGGCACGCGACGATCGTCGGCATGAACCAGACGGGGCTCCTCGTGAACGGCCAACCGGTGGTCGATTTGCAGCTTCAGATCACGAGTCCGGTGCACGCGTCCTACGTCGTGGCTCGGCGAGAGACGGTGCCCGCGGCGATGATGGGACGGCTCATGAGCGGTCACCCCCTGCCGGTGATGGTGGACGCCACGCGGCCCGAGAACGTCGTGATTTCGTGGGACTTGATGATGCGAATGTGAGGGCTCGGCGCTCGCTCGCGACGCATCACGACGCCTCACGCGCAAACAGCGCAGCACGTCGCAGCCGCAGCCGCACCACGTCTCCGCGCGCCAACGCGCTCGCCAGTGGTGAGTCGCGCGACACCGTGACCGGGATCTCGACGTCCCTCTTCGCGTCTTTCGCGGGACCGCGATCGAGCCGCACCGTCAGCCGCACCGAAGGTCCAATCGCCAGACGCGACTCGATGCGACCGGTCGGAGCGTTCTCGGGGCTCGACTCGTCGGGTGAGACCAGCTCGACGTCATGCCCACGCACGAACGCGCGCAGGCCGTCGCCCTCGGCCACGTGCCTCGGCGGAGGGAGACGAAACGGTCCAATTTCGGCCTGCCCGCGACGTACGACGCCCGCGAGCTCGACGGCGCCGCCGACGAACGAGGCGACGAACGGAGTCGCCGGACGCGCGTAGACCTCTTCCGGCGTGCCGGTTTGTTCGACGCGGCCGCGGCTCATCACCACCAGACGATCGGAGACCTCGAGCGCCTCTTCCTGATCGTGCGTGACCAAGATCGTCGTCAGCTGCGTCTCACGATGGAGCGTGCGCAGCCACGCGCGGAGCTCGACCCGTACCCGCGCATCGAGCGCTCCGAACGGTTCGTCGAGGAGGAGCACGCGCGGTTCGACGGCGAGCGCGCGGGCGAAGGCGACGCGTTGACGTTCTCCTCCCGACAGCTCGGCGGGAAAGCGCCTCCCGTAGCCGCCGAGCTGCACGCGCGCGAGGAGCTCTCGGACGCGCTCGTCGATCACACGCTTCGGAACGCCGCGAATCGAGAGGCCGAAGGCGACGTTGTCGTGCACCGACATCGTCGGAAAGAGAGCGTAGCTCTGGAAGACGAACCCGACGCCACGACGCTGCGCGGGCAAGTCGGTGACGTCGTCGCCGCCGAGCAAGACCGTTCCCGCATCGGGAATTTCAAGGCCGGCGATGATGCGGAGGAGCGTCGACTTGCCCGAGCCGGAGGGGCCGAGGAGCGAGGTGACGCCGCCGCGCGCTGCGACGAAGCTCGCACCTTCGACAGCTGGGGCCTCGCCGCGTGGATAGCGCTTGGTCACGTCCTCGACCGCGAGCTCGCCGTGACTTTCGTCGCGCCATCGCTCGGTCGTGCGCGCCTTGGCGCGTGCTTCGTCGGTGGCGCCGGCGAACGTGAGTGCCCCGAGGAGCGCGTTCATGAGTGCGGTCAAGCAGCACCTCCCGCGCGTCGTCCGCGCACCAGTTGCCAAGCGAGCAGCTTCTTCGCCACCAAGGTCGCAAGCGCGAGGAGCGTGAGCACGCTCGCGGCCGCGAAGGCGCCGGTGAAATCGTATTCGTCGTAGAGAATCTCGACGTGCAAGGGCAGCGTCACGGTGCGACCGCGGACGTGACCGGAGACCACCGAGACCGCGCCGAACTCGCCCATCGCCCGCGCGTTGCAGAGAATCGCCCCATAAAGAAGGCCCCAACGCAATTTGGGCAAGGTGACGCGGCGGAACATCTGGAAGCCCGAGGCGCCGAGCGTCAGCGCCGCTTCTTCTTCGGCGACGCCCTGCGCCTCGAGCAGTGGGATGAGCTCGCGCGCGACGAAGGGGAAGGTGACGAAGAGCGTGGCGAGGACGATCCCCGGCACCGCGAAGACGATCTGTGTGTCGCGCGCGGCGAGGAGGGGACCGAAGAGGCCACGTCGGCCGAAGAGGAGAATGAAGACCAGCCCCGCGATCACTGGCGAGACGCTGAAGGGGAGATCGACCAGCGCGACGAGCAGACGCTTGCCGCGGAATTCGAAGCGCGCGATCAGCCACGCAGCGCCGACGCCGAGGACGAGGTTGATGGGAACCACGATCGCCGCCACGAGCAACGTGAGCAGCGCTGACTCGTGCAGCTTCGGATCGGAAATCGCCTCGAAATAGTGGGCAAATCCTTTGCCGAGGGCTTGCACGAAGACGGCGCCGAGCGGCAACAGCACGAAGAGCCCGAGGAAGCCGAGCGCGGTCGCGAGGAGCACGCCTCGGAGCAGGCCCGGGTCGCGTTGCACTTCTCGCTGGGTCTCATGCGGCATCTTCGAGCGCGGCATCTTCGACCGCGGCGATGATCTGGCGGGATTCATCGCACGCCTCCGAGTCGCCGTCGGCTCCAGGTCTGGAGCGAACCGACGGCGACGAGCATGAGCAGCGCCACCGCCAGCATCACCACCGCGATCGCCGTCGCGCCGGCGTAGTCGTATTGCTCGAGGCGCGTGACGATGAGGAGCGGCGCGATCTCGGTGCGCATCGGCATGTTGCCGGAGATGAAGATGACCGAGCCGTATTCACCGAGGCCGCGCGCGAAGGCGAGCGCGAAGCCGGTGAGGAGCGCGGGGACGAGCGCGGGAAAGACCACGCGCCGAAGCACCGTCAGGCGCGAAGCCCCGAGCGACGCGGCGGCTTCCTCGGCCTCGAAATCGATCTCGGCGATCACCGGCTCGACCGTGCGAACGACGAACGGCAGCCCGACGAAGATCATCGCCACCACCACGCCCGCCGGCGCGAAAGCGACCTTGATTCCCCAGTGCGCGAGGTGTCGCCCGAGGACGCCATGCTCGGCGTAGATCGAGGTCGAGGTGATGCCGGCGACCGCGGTGGGAAGCGCGAAAGGGAGATCGACCAAGGCGTCGATGAGCGCCTTGCCGGGGAAGCGGTATCGGACGAGCACCCACGCCACGACGGCGCCGAAGGGCGCGTTGATCAGCGCGGCGATGAACGAGGCGCCGAAGCTGAGTCGGTACGCGGCGAGGGCGCGCGGATCGGTGAGGGCCAAGCGCAGCCCGTGGAGCCCGACCTCGCTCGACTTGGCGACGAGCGCGGCGAGCGGCACCAAGACGACGATCGACAGCCAGAAGATCGTCGTGCCCAGCGTGAGCGAGAACCCAGGAAGCACCCGCCGCGGCGCGCGCGCGACACCCGCTGCGGGCGGGCTCATGATTTCGGCTTGTAGATCTGATCGAAGACGCCGCCGTCGGCGAAGTGCGTCGCCTGCGCCTTGGTCCATCCGCCGAAGACGGTGTCGACGTCGAAGAGCTCGATCTTGGCGAACTGCCCGGCGAACTCGGCGGCGATCGCCGCGTTGCGGGGGCGGTAGAAGTTCTTCCCGGCGATGCGCTGGGCCTCGTCGGTCCAGAGGAATTGCAGGTACGCCTCGGCCAGCTTGCGCGTGCCGTGCTTGTCGACGACCTTGTCGACCACCGCCACCGGCGGCTCGGCGAGGATGCTCAGCGAGGGCACGATCAGCTCGAATTTCCCCGCTCCCGCTTCCTTCTGCGAGAGGATGGCGTCGTTCTCCCAACCGACGAGGACGTCGCCGATGCCTCGTTGCACGAACGTCGTCGTCGAGCCGCGTGCGCCGGTGTCGAGCACCGGGACGTTGGCGTAGAGGCTCGCGACGTAGGCCCGCGCGGCGTCGCCGTCGTCCTTCTGCGCTGCCGCGCCAGCCTTCTTCTGCGCGTAGCCCCAGGCCGCGAGGTACGCCCAGCGCGCGCCGCCCGAGGTCTTCGGGTTGGGGAGAATCACCGAGACGCCCGGCTTGATCAGATCGTCCCAATCCTTGATGCCCTTCGGGTTGCCGGCGCGCACCAAGAAGACGATCGTCGAGGTGTAGGGCACGCTCTTGTCGGGGAGACGCGCCTGCCACTTCGAATCGATGAGTCCGCTCGCCGCCACCGCGTCGACGTCCGAGGCGAGGGCCAAGGTGACGACGTCGGCCTCGAGCCCGTCGATCACCGATCGAGCTTGTTTTCCTGAGCCGCCGTGCGACGAGTCGAGCGTCACCGTCTCGCCGGTCTTCTCTTTCCAGTTCTTGGCGAAGGCGACGCCGACCTCTTGGTAGAGCTCGCGGGTCGGGTCATAGGAGACGTTGAGGATCTTGGTCGGGTTCTGCGTGCGCTTGCACGAGACGCCCGCGATCGCGAAGACGGAGACCAAGAGTGCGAAGAGCGCCTCGAGTCGGTGCTGGTTCATGATTGTCTCCGCGCGGCTCAGTAGGCGACTTGGAAGCGACCGAGGAAGAGCGTCTCCTTCGGCCGGTCACCGCCGGCGGGCGCGCAGCCTTCGAAGGTCGTCTGCACGTAGTTGGCGACGAGTTTGATCGCCGGCGCGAAGTGCCACTGCACGCCGAACGCCAGCTCGGTGGCGGTGCGCGCCTGCTTGGTGGTGTCGGCGATCGTCCGCGCGAACGGATCGTCGTCGACGTGGAGACGTCCGAGCCTGAAATCGAGCTCGATCGCGCCGAAGGTGCCCTTCTCCGGCGCGAAGACGTGTTTCGGTTTGATCGTCCCATACGAGGCCTTCTCGCCAGTGACGACGAAGCTGACGGTGACCGACGCGGCGGTGGCGCTGGCGGTGCCTGCCGCATCCGCGCGACGCACCGCTTGGTAGATGCGACCCCACTCGCCCATCACGCCGACGGGTCCGACGTAGGCGTAGGCCTGGGGCGCGAACCGACGCTCGGTGCCGGCGGCCACGGCGTCCGTCGCAAAAGCGAAGAAGCTCTGCTGCCCGGCGGTCTTGTACGTCGTGAGCGCGCCGCTGTGCTGACCGCGGGTCCCGGCGATGCCGAAGCCGATGTGCTTCAGCAGATCGAAGTCCGTCGCCGCGAAGGGCCGAAGGAAGATGCGGCCGGCGATGTCCTTGCGATCGTCGACGTCGCCGTCGACCTGCTGTCCGTCGAGCGCGCCGTCGAAGATGCCGCCGGCGTAGGCGATGGTGCCTTTGAGGATCTCACCGTGGACCTGCACGCCGATGTCGCGGTCGGGGAAGAGCGACGAGGGGAGGCCGCGCTCGGCGAAGGCGAGGTCGGCGTCGTTCTGCAGCCGCTCGAGCCCGACCGGCGATTTGAACTTGCCGAACCGCAGCTGAAGTTCCGGGATGATCTGCAAATTGGCGAACGCGTCGACGACGGTCGCCGCGCCGCCGCCGAGCTCGGGCGTGATGCGCAAGGTGAAGCGCTCGAAGAACGTCGCCTCGATCGCCGGTCGCACGCGCCGCGCGAGGAAGGTGTTGGTCCCGCCTTGCCCGAAGAAGCGCCCATCGAGCTGGATGATCGGCCGGAGACGAATCGAGACGTCGTCGTTCTCCAGCGCGAGCAGCCCCGGGGGCTTCTCCTTCCCGGAGCTCTCGGGAGGCGCCTTGGGACCGGAATCGTCGACCGGTCGTGGAGTCTCCAGCTCCCCGAGACGCTTCTCCAGCGCCTCGATTCGCGCCTTGTCGACGGCGTCGGTGTCCGCGAAAGCGAACGCAGAAATCAGGAGGGTGGTGAGGAGGGTGGACCCGAAGACGACGGACGTGACGGCGTGACGATGCGCGCGCATGCGGAAATCTCGCGTTCGTTCGCCTCCGTGGTGCGGTCGGCGAGCGCCAGAAGCAGGTGGTCTCGGCGCGCGCTCGGCGGTTCCGTCGCGACGCGCAGAGATGTCAGAAAGTGCTCATGAGCAGGCGACTTCGCGCCCGCTCTCGGTCGGCTCGCTCGCTGCCATGAGTCCGACTGTTCATTATAGTAGACGCGGCGTCAAGGGCGCCGCGTCGCAATATCATGACGAAGGCCGCATCGCAGGCGTTTGGCAATCCACGATCGCGACATAGTGTTCGTTATTATGAACATCGCGCCTTCACACGTCCTGGTCGTGGGCGGCCTCGATCGCCTCGAACGCGCCATCGAAGCGCTCGGCGCCGAGCTCGGCTACGTCCTCGAGTCCCACCACGGCGACGTCCGCGGCCGCGGCGCCCGCGAGCTCGAATCGAAGATCGGCCGCGCCGACCTGATCCTCGTCTTCACGTCGATCATCAGCCACGGCGGGATGAGCTTGGCGAAGAAGCACGCCCGGGCGACCGGCAAAGAGCTGCACATCATCCGCGGCGGCGGCATCGCGGCGATGCGCGAGATCCTGTCGGCGAAGAAGGCGCACGCCCACATCGGCCGGGGCATCCAGGCCGCCTGACCTCACGGCTGGGTGGGGCGCGGCGTGCCACGACGGGCAGTGACGAGCCCGACGATCCCGCCGATGAAGATCGGCACCAGCAGCACCAGGCCCGCGACCTCCTGCGAGATGAGCACCGGCAACCCGACGGCGCCGAGGCAGAGGATGAGCACCAGCCGCGTCGCGTAGACGTTCCGAAAGCGCAGCTTCGCGGCGGTCCAGATACCGAGCCAGAAGAGCACCACCGATCCGACGACGCCGAGTGACAGCTGGACGACCGCCCTCCCGATGCGCACCGAGCCGCCGGCGAAGATTTCCCGGTATCCGGCCACCCGCTTGTCGATCTCTTCCGGTGTCGACTGGTGCCAGCCGCTCGAGAGCTGTGAGAGCGTCGGCGACGGTTCGAGCTCGGCGACCCATTTTTTCCAGCTCTCCGACAGCACCCACGTCTCTTGCGTGAGCCGCACCGCCGGCCAATCGGCGAGATCTTTCGAAGCCTTCTCGAGATCGGCGCGGCTCGCGTGGAAGAGCGCGTCGCGATCGATCGCCGGTTTGGTGACGAAGAAGGCGATGGCCATGGCGATCGCGAGGACGAGCGAGGTGAGGAAGCCGGCGCGCATGGCGCCATCGGTACCAGATAGTGCGTCGAGCCGGCAGGGGTGGTCGAGGTAGCGCTTCACCGGTTTCCGCGAAACGGGCGCTCGTGCAAAGCCGGCCCCCCCCGCGCGAGGCTCGCGCGCCTACATCTTCACCAACATCGCCGCCGTGATCCGATTCTCGTCGTGCACCAGGTCGGGGCGCCAACCATCGACGAGCGAGCCCGGTGCGCCCTGATTTCCTCCGGGCGGCGTGATGCCGTCGTGGCCGGTGAAATACGGGATGTTGGCGTGACGATGGTTGTACTCGAGGCGAAGGGTGAAGAACTGGCTCGGCATCCAGTCGGTCGTGAGTTGCATGTCCCACGCCTTGAAGGCATCGCCCGGGCTGGCGGAGAAATAGGGCGTGCCGCTGGTCGCGGTGGCGCCATTGATCGGTGGCATCAGCACGAGGTAGCGACCGGGGTTGGTGATCGCGCCGCCGCCGACGGTGACGCCGAAGAGATCGCGGACGAACCAGGCGCGCGCGTAGGCCATGAAGCCGACGAAGTATTGGGAGCTGCAGGTGACGCCACCGCCGCTCTCGCACCCCGCGTCGACGGTGAGCGACGCCGCGAGCTTGCTCACGGCGCCGTCAGGCGATTGGAAGAGGCGCACCATCACGCTGTCGTCGGTGTGCAAGCGCGTGCGATCGGGCACCCCAAGGGTGTCGGCACCATAGTACTGATTGCCCACTAGCGTCACCGCCTCGGTCGGGCTCCATCGTACTTGGAGGCCGAGCCCGGGCGCGCGGTTGAATTGTCCATAGGCCTGCCAGCCATTGACCACCCACGGCTCGATTTTCAAGTTCGGCCGCAAATAGTACTGAATTCGCAGGCCGTTGAAGAACCACGGCGTGTTCGACGAGACGTACGAGGGTTGGAAGTTCCAATTGTCGGCGTGGTAGTAACTCCACAGTCCGACGTACGACATGAAGATACCCGTCTGCACGTTGATCCAGGAATTCTCGTTCACGTCGATGCGGTATCCCCCATAGCCTTCGGAGATGTAGCGATAGGCGTCCGCCAGCTGCCACTGGCCGCGCGAGGGGCTGGCGTCGTTGCGCGCGGTGCCTGTAGCGTAGAGACCGAACTGGGTCATGATGCGACCGTGCACCGGGCCGACGTGGAAGTCGCCGCCGACGCCGACGTGGGTGACTTGAATCTCGCCGTGCCTGAAGGCTTCGCTCGAGCCGCCAATCGTGTTGTCGGCGGGGCGCGAGAATTCGTAGTGATAGGTGCTGTCGAGGCGGAACTCACCGGTGAAATAGGTCGTGGCGAGCGGGCTCGTCTTGGTGCGACCTCCGCCTGGCAGCCAGGTGAAGTCGCCAGGGAAGGCGCTCGGCTGCTGCGGCGAGAGCTCGGGATCGGCGACTGGCGCGTCGTCGGCGCGCGCGACCGTGGCACCGACGAGCAGCAGCGCGCCGGCGCAGAGCGAGACCAAGAGCGCATGCGGGAGGGGGTGGAGGAGGGATCGATTCGGCATCGCGCGAGCTGAAGAGCAACGCGCATTCCATGCGAAAAATCACGGTAGTTCGCGTGACTTGTCGCCCTCGCGATGCGCCATTGCATCGTCTTCGACGCCGACGTCGTGCAAGTCGTCCGCGAGCTGTGGCGCGAGCGGCAGACGGAGCTCGACGGTGGTCGCGCGCGCGTCGCTCGGGATGCGGAGCGCGCCGCCGTGACGCGCGGCGATCTCGGAGATCATCACCAGCGCGTAGGCCGGGCCGAGGGTCGCGTGCGCGATTTGCTCGAGCACCTCGGCGGGCATGCCGGGGCCGCGATCACGGACGCGTAGGATGGCCTCGTCACCACGTGCGGCGACTGCGATCGACACCGTGCTCTCGTCGGGCGCGTAGCGGAGGGCGTTGCCGGCCAGGGTCGCGATCGCCCACGCGAGGTGGACGCGATGTCCCCAGATCGGCACCAGGTCGGGCGCGCGCAAGGCGAGGCGCACCTTGCGCGCCTTCGCTTGGCTGGCGATCGGCGCGATCGCCTCACGCGCGAGGGTCGACAACTCGAGCCGCACCCGCTCGTAGGGACCGAGGTAGCTCCCGAGCGCTTCGAGATCGAGCGAGCGTCCGACGAGCGCATGGAGCCGCGCGATCTCGCCGGCGAGCGTCTCCACCACCTCTCGTTGCGACGGCGTCAGCGGGCCCAGCTCGGGCCGCGCGAGGATGTCGATGCCGAGCTGAAGCGCGGTGAGTGGCGTCCCGATCGCGTGGGCGAGCGCGAACATCGCGTCACGATTGAGCTTGGTTTCTCGGCTCACGGCGCCATCTTCAGGGGCGCGTCGTGGCCGAGGATCGATCGCGCGCGCAACGCGGCGGCGTCATCGACCGAGCCGGAGAGCACGAGGAAGCTGCGAGCCTGCCCGCGTCGCGCGTGCATCGAGACGTCGACGCCGGTGATGCGCGGGAGGCCGAGGCCGAGGAGGGTGACCTCGTGCGCGCTCTCGAGAGCCGACGACTGCGTCAGCTCGATCGGTCTCGCGCGGGCCTCCGCGTACATCGCGAGACGCGCCAGGCCTTCGTGCGGGCTCGGCGCGGCGCTGTTGTCGCTCTGCTGAAGGGCGAGGGAGGCGCGATATCCACGGTCGGCGTCGTGGTCGCGGCCCTCGAGCTCGGCGATCACCGCCGCCATCGACATCAGTTCGCCGTCGAATGGATCGACTTGCGCCCTCCGAAGATGCAGGCGGGCGCCTTCGAGATCGCCGAGGTGGATCGCGCGCAGGACGCCGTCGATCGCGCTCGCCACCTCGAGACCGATCATGTGCTCGGGCGTGCTCCGGAGCGTCACGCGCGTCAGTGCCGCGAGCACTTCGGCCGGAGAAAATGGCTTCATCAGCACGTCTGCGATGGGCACGCGGACGGCCTCGATCAAAGTCGACGCCGAGAGCACCGCACCGGCGAGTACGATGGGGAGCCGTGGATCGACGGCGTGCAACGAACGGAGGGCTTCGATCGTGCCTCCATGACGACGCTCGTCGACGAGCGCGACGTCGAACTCTCCGCTCCGCGCGCGATCGCAGGCGTCGGTCGCCTCGGCGCAGGTCTCGACGTACCAGCCGGCCGCCGGGAGAAGACGCGCGAGGAGACCCCGCAAGTGCGCGTCGTCGTCGAGGAGAAGGACGCGTCCCTTCATGCGTCCCCCATACCCACGACCAAGACGTCGACGTCGGGAACGAGCCGCATGAAGCGCGTGAGCACGCTACCGCGGAGACGCTCGCGAAAGCGCGCCGCGATCGTCGAGGTGCCCGGCCGCCCGAAGACCGCATGCGAGATTCGTCGCTCCAGACAGAACCGCGCCAGCGCCTCGGCGACGTCGGTGCCCTCGAGTCGCACGACCTCGGCGCCGAGCTCCTTGGCGAGCCGCATGTTCTCGGTGAGCGATCGCAGATCGTCGCTCGAGATGAGCTCCACGGATTCGCTCGGGGTACGCACGTAGGCGACGTACCAGACGCTGTTCGGCCCGCCTGCGAGCCGCGCGCCGTGACGGAGGAGACGCTGCGTCGCAGCTGGCCTCGACGACATACAGACCATCACGCGCTCGGCGTCGACCGTGCGCGCGCTCTCGGCGCGCACGGCGATGGTGCCACGCCGCTCGACCGCGTTGGCCACCTCGCGCAGCGCCAGCTGTCGCAAAGCCGCGAGGTTCTCCGCGCGGAAGAAGTGACCGAGCGCGTGCTCGATCCGATGCGAGGGATAGATCTTCCCCTCGCGAAGCCGCTCCTGCAGCTCCTCCGGCGGCAGATCGACGATCACCAGCTCGTTGGCGCTCCTCACGAAGCGATCGGGCACGCGCTCGCGTACGTCGACGCCCGTCTCGCGTTGGACGATCTCGTGGAGGCTCTCGAGGTGCTGCACGTTGAGCGTGCCGATCACGCTCACGCCCTCCCGCAGCAGCACCTCGACGTCCTGCCAACGTTTCTCGCGCACGCTGCCGGGTGCGTTGGTGTGCGCGAGCTCATCGACCAAGGCGACCTTGGGCGCGCGTGCCAGCACCGCCTCGACGTCCATCTCGGTGAGCGGCACGCCCTTGTGCGTCACCGTGCTGCGCGGGATGCACGGAAGCTCGCCGAGCTCGCGCATGGTTCCCTCGCGTGCGTGCGTCTCGACGAGCGCGACCACCACGTCGACGCCTTCGCTCCGTAGTCGCCGTCCCTCCCGCAACATCGCCACCGTCTTGCCGACGCCCGCGGCCATGCCGAGATAGATCTCGAGCCGACCGCTCCGCTGGCCGCGGAGGAACTCGAGGAACGTGTCGCTCACGACCGACGAACGAAGCAGGAACGACGCCAACCCCGCGCGCGTACGCGGATCTCCGATTGCCGAGACCTGGGGCCACGATCGCGACTGCCGGAACGCACGATGAAGGCGGCGCACGGGCGCTCCGCACTGCAATCTTGCAGCGCGAAAATCGCCTGAAATTCAAGCGCGGCCGCGATCTCCGCGTGGCACGTCGGCTGCTAACTCCGTCGCATGACCGAGCTCCTCGTCCTCGCCGTGTCGGCGTTCAGCTACGTCGCCGCGTTCGGCTTCCTCCGCGTCTGCGATCGGATCTGAAGGAGCCGTCATGTCCCTCGATCTCGTCTTCGGATCGGTCACCGCGGTGCTCCTCGGCGCCTACCTCTTCTACGTCCTCGTTCGGCCGGAGCGCTTCTGATGTCCCCCCGTTACCTCGCGCTCGTCGTCGTCTTCTTCCTCGTAGTCGCGCTCGTCGCGTGGCCCCTCGGGCGTCTTCTCGATCGCGTGATGGCCGGCGAGAACCACATGAGTCGTCGCCTCTTCGGGCCGGTCGAGCGCGTCGTCTACCGCTTCGCCGGCGTCGATCCGGCGAAGGAGCAGGACTGGAAGCAGTACCTCTCGGCGATCCTCCTCTTCTCGTTCGTCACCCAGCTCGTGACCTACGCGATGTTGCGTTTTCAAGATCGATTGCCGCTCAACCCCGCCAAACTCGCAGGCGTCGCGCCGTGGCTCGCGTACGACACCGCCGTCAGCTTCACGACGAACACGAATTGGCAGAGCTACGGCGGCGAGACGACGATGAGCACGTTCTCGCAGCTCGGCGCGCTCGCGTCGCACAACTTCTTCTCCGCGGGCGTCGGCATCTGCGTCGCGATCGCGCTCATCCGCGGACTTGCGCGCAAAGAGACGACGAACCTCGGCAATTTCTGGGTCGATCTGGTGCGCGTGCACCTCTACGTGCTGGTGCCACTCTGCGTCGTCTACGCGCTCTTCCTCGTCTCGCAGGGCGTCGTGCAGAACTTCCTGCCGGCGACGTCGTGGACCACGCTCGACGGCGGGACGCAGACGATCGTGCAAGGGCCCGTCGCCTCGCAGGAGGCGATCAAGATGCTCGGCACCAACGGCGGTGGCTTCTACAACGCCAACAGCGCGCATCCGTTCGAGAACCCGACGCCGCTCTCCAACTTCGTGCAGATGGTCTCCATCTTCGCCATCCCAGGCGCGCTCTGCGTCACCCTCGGCGAGCGCGTGAAGAGCCGTGCGCACGGCATCTCGGTCTTCCTCGCGATGACGGTGCTCTCGGTGCTCGCGATGCTCGTCGTCGGACACTTCGAACAGCGAGGAACACCCATCCTCGCCAGCCAAGGCCTCGATCTCTCGTTCAGCAGCGTCGCGCCGGGCGGCAACATGGAAGGCAAGGAGCTGCGCTTCGGCATCGCCGATAGCTCCCTCTTCGTCGTCGTCACCACCGACGCCTCCTGCGGCGCCGTGAACTCGATGCACGACAGCCTGACGCCGCTCGGTGGGCTGGTCGCGATTCTGAACATGCAGCTCGGCGAGATCGTCTTCGGCGGCGTCGGCACCGGGATGTACGGAATGATCGTCTACGTCGCGATCGCGGTCTTCCTCAGTGGGCTGATGATCGGCCGCACGCCCGAGCTCCTCGGAAAGAAGCTCGACAGCCGCGACGTGCGCTTCGCCTCGCTCTACGTGCTCGTTCCCTCGGTGCTCATCCTCGGATTCACCGCGCTCGCGCTGACGACCGACGTCGGGCGCGCCGGGATCATGAACGTCGCCGCGACCGATGCAGCGGCGCCGTGGAAGCCTCATCCGCACGGCCTCTCCGAGGTGCTTTATGCATATAGCTCCGCGGTCGGTAACAACGGGAGCGCCTTCGCCGGGCTCACCGCCTACTCCACCGATCACCCCGTCTTCTATTCGCTGACCCTCGGGCTCGCGATGTTCCTCGGGCGCTTCGTGCCGATCACGGCGGCGATGGCGCTCGCGGGAAACCTCGCGAAGAAGAAGATCTCCCCGCCGGGACCAGGCAGCTTCCCCGCGCACGGGCCGCTCTTCGTCGGCCTCCTGGTGGCCGTGATTCTCGTCGTCGGTGCGCTCACGTTCTTCCCCGTCCTCTGCTTCGGACCGATCGTCGAGCACGCGATGCTCGCGGCGGCGAGGTGACCCGCCATGTCCAGCACCAGCTCCAGCTCCAGCTCGTCTCGCACGGAGGCCTCGTCGTCGCCTTCGATCTTCTCCTCCACCATCCTCCGCCCCGCGCTCGCCGACGCGTTCCGCAAGCTCGATCCGCGCGTGATGGTGAAGAACCCGGTGATGTTCGTGGTCGAGGTCGGTGCGATCGTGGTGACGATCCTCTTCGCCTTCGGCCTCGCGCGCGGTCAGGTGCGCTCGCCCAAGCTCGACCTGCAAATCCTCGTCTGGTTGTGGTTCACCGTGCTCTTCGCCAACTTCGCGGAGGCCGTCGCCGAGGGGCGCGGCAAGGCGCAGGCAGCGACCTTGCGCAAGATGCGAACGACCACCTCCGCGCGCCGCCTGCGTGAAGGCGAGACCAGCGACGCCGAAGGAGAGATGGTCGCGGCGACCGATTTGCGACGCGGCGAGCGTGTGAAGGTGTTGGCCGGGGAAATCGTCCCCGCCGACGGCGAGATCATCCAAGGCATCGCCACCGTCGACGAGAGCGCGATCACCGGGGAGAGCGCGCCGGTGGTGCGCGAAGCGGGCGGCGATCGGAGCGCGGTCACCGGCGGCACGCGCGTGCTCTCGGACTGGCTCGTGATCGAGATTCGTCAGGACCCGGGCGGCGGCTTCATCGATCGGATGATCGCGCTCGTCGAAGGAAGTCAGCGCCAGAAGACGCCGAACGAGATCGCGCTGACGATCCTCCTCGCGGCGCTCACCATCGTCTTCCTCGTCGCCGTCGCCACGCTCGTGCCGTTCGCGCGCTTCTTCGGCGGCGAGCTCGGCATCGCGTCTTTGGTGGCGCTCCTCGTCTGCCTCATTCCCACGACCATCGGCGGTCTCCTCTCGGCGATAGGCATCGCAGGGATGGATCGCCTGGTGCAGAAGAACGTCATCGCCACCTCCGGGCGCGCCGTCGAAGCGGCGGGGGACATCGACGTGCTCATGCTCGACAAGACGGGCACCATCACCTACGGCAGCCGTCAGGCCGCCGAGCTGGTGCCCGCACCAGGCGTGACCCTCGATGAGCTCGCCGAGGTGGCGCGGCTGGCATCGCTCGCCGACGAGACGCCCGAAGGCAAGAGCATCGTCGCATTGGCCGAGAAATTGGGCGCGAAAGCTCCATCGCCCGAGGGCGCGATCTTCGTGCCCTTCACCGCGCAGACGCGCATGAGCGGCGTCGACGTCGGCGAGCGCGTGTTGCGCAAGGGCGCGGGCGACGCGGTGAAGAGACACGTCGCCGCGTTCGGAGGCGTCATCGATCGCGCGCTCGAGCTCGAGATCGAGCGCATTGCCAAGGAAGGCGGCACGCCGTTGGTCGTCGCCGACGGCAAACGCGCGCTCGGCGTCGTCTACCTCAAGGACACCGTGAAGCCGGGCATGCGCGAGCGGCTCGATCGCCTGCGCGCGATGAGCATTCGCACGGTGATGATCACCGGCGACAACCCGCTCACCGCGAAGAAAATCGCCGAAGAGGCCGGCGTCGACGACTTCCTCGCCGAGGCCACGCCCGAGACCAAGCTCGCCTACATCGAGAAAATGCAGGAGGGCGGTCGCCTCGTCGCCATGACCGGCGATGGCACCAACGACGCGCCCGCTTTGGCCAAGGCCGACGTCGGCGTCGCCATGAACACGGGGACCCAAGCCGCCAAAGAGGCCGGCAACATGGTCGACCTGGACAGCGATCCGACCAAGCTCATCGAGATCGTCGAAATTGGCAAACAGCTCCTCATGACCCGAGGCGCCCTCACCACCTTCTCGGTCGCCAACGACGTCGCCAAATATTTCTCGATTTTGCCGGCGATGCTCACCGGCCTCGTCGCCTTCCAAGCCGTCTCCGGCGCGCCCTCGAGCTCGCTCTATTGGGCACTCAACGTGATGCGTCTAGGTACTCCGGGGAGCGCCATTCTCAGCGCCGTCATCTTCAACGCGCTCGTGATCGTCGCGCTCATTCCCCTCGCGCTCCGCGGCGTCAGTTATCGCCCCCTTGGCGCCGCCGCGCTCCTCCGACGCAATCTCTTTTTGTATGGCGCGGGCGGTGTCGTCCTCCCGTTCGCCGCGATCAAAGCGATCGATCTCCTGGTCAACGCGCTGCACCTCGCGTGAGCAGGCGCGCGGTGGAATGAGCGAACGCGAATACGAGGTTTCCCATGCGACAACTACGTGCCTGTCTCTCGATCACGCTCGTGCTCTTCGTGCTCACGTGCGTCGTGTACCCGACGCTCGTCACGGCAGCCGCGCAGCTCGGCTTCTCGGAGCGCGCCAACGGCAGCCTCGTGATGCGCGACGGAAAGGTCGTCGGATCGGCGCTGATCGGACAGACCTTCGCCGACGAGGGCGCGCACCCGGAGTACCTCTGGGGCAGACCCTCGGCCGCGAGCGACGTCGCCGTGACCAGCGACGGGGCGTCTCCTCTCGTCGTCACCTATTCGGGTGGGAGCAACTACGGTCCTTTGCATCCCGCGCTCGCGGACGAAATCGCTGCACGCGTCGCCTTGCTCCGCGCCACCGGCGTCGAGGGCCCGATTCCCGTCGATCTGGTGACCAAGAGCGCCAGCGGCCTCGACCCGCACGTCTCGCCGGCTTCGGCGGCGATTCAGATCGCACGCATCGCGAAGGCGCGGAGGACGACCCGAGAGCGCGTCGAGGCGATCGTCGCCGCGCACACCGAAGGCCGCACGCTCGGCCTCCTCGGCGAGCCACGCGTCGATGTCCTCGCCGTGAACCTCACGCTCGATCGCGAGCTTCCGATGACGGGAAAGGAGCCGACGCCATGACCAACGCCCAAGGGCCCGGGCCAGGAGCGCGAGAGTCGCTCGATACCGAAATCTTGGTGCTGCTCTCGTCGCTCATGTTCCTGCTGGTGACGATTCTCGGCGAGCCCTTCGATGGGAGGCTGTGTGCCTTGGGGGTGATGGGGCTCTTCGTATTTGCGTGGATGATGCGGAGGAGGAGCGCGCGGTGAGGTGATCGCCTCGAGCTCTGATCGATCAGCGGCCGTTTCCCGGAATCTCGCCCCCGACGCGCACCTTCTCGGTGCGGACGATTTGCACGACGCGTGCCTCGTGCACCACGATCTCCACCGAACCGAAGCGGAGCCCGCGCAAGGCCTCGAGGATGCTTTCGGCGAGTTGATCTCGTCGGCTCTCGGTCGGCTCGGGCGCTGCCATGAAGCCAAGAGTTCACTATAGTGGACACCGCGTCAAGAAGGCCTCGTCGATATTTCTCGTTGTCCGACGTTTGATTGTTTCGAAATCGCGATATTGCGTTCGTTATCACGGACTGTATCGCGCGCTACTCGGCCGAGCCTCGAGGCGATGACTGCGACGATGCCGTCGAGCACGATCGGCGCGAGGAGTTCACCATCCTTCGCGACCATCGGTCGGCCAGGCGCATGGCCGTCGTCTCGAAGTGCCCAGCCGAATGGCCGGCGGTCCGCGGCCCCTCAGAACGTGAAGGCAACCCCCAGCGAAGCGCCGTTCGGCGTGATCAGCGGTCGTACGGAGACCAGCCGCGGCGTACCCGCGCTCGCTGCGGCGGCCGACCTCCCGCCGTGGAAGTGGAGAATCGTCGGCATCAACCAGCCGTAGAGCCCACCGATGACCGAGCCGGCGACGATGTCCGTCAGGTAGTGGCGATCGGCGACCACGCGCAGCGTCGACACCGTCGCCGCCGCCACCAGCGAGCTCGCGCAGACGGTCGCGTCCCACGGCGCGCCTGCGATGCCGAGGTGCAAGTGTTCGGTGCAGAGGAGCGAAGCCGCGACGAACGACGAGGCTGCGTGGTTGGATGGGAACGCGCTCTTCTTCGCACGCGCTGCGCAGTCCGGTTCGCCGAGCCGATCCTCGCAGTGATCGGCCGCGGCGTCCGGTCGTTCGCGGCGGATGAGCACCTTCATCAAGTCGACCGTGGCCTCGGTGAGCGCGTACGCCTGCGCGTCGATCAGCACCAGCTGCAGCGCGCTGGGGCCGTCATGGCGCAGTCCCCAGGTCGCGCCCGCGCTGACCAGCGGTGCGGCGAGGAGCGTGATTTCCAGCGCATCCGAGACATCCGAGGCCCGCTGACGGCCGCTGCCGGTGGCGTGGAGAGCGTCGCGTCCCGCGTCGTCGAAGAGGATGCCGCTCGTCCACTTCGGTGGACCAGCATGGACCAGCGCCGCCGTGAGAAGCGCTCCGCCCGCGACGCCCGCGCTGACTCCGACCTCGAGCGGCGTCACGCGCGACCAAGCCGGATCCCAAAGGCTCGGCGAAAGCTCGTCGGCACGTGCGGAGGACGATGCCAGGGTCGCGACGAGCGCTGCGGTCACCGCGAATGAGGTGATGATGCACCTCACGGCTGGCAGATGCTCGCCGCACATCGCGGTTCTTTCGCCTTCGGACACGAAGGAATCGGCATCGGCACGCCAGCTTTGACGCAAGCGTCGAACGCACTCTTGGTCCGCTTGGCCACCTCGGGAACCGCGCTCTTCTGCACGCCGATGCCGCAGGCACCGGGCAGCCCACCCATCGTTTGCTCGACCGCGCAATCGCCATCGGCGTTGCAGGCGCGATGGGCATCGAGGAATTTCGCGAACGCCGCAGCCGCGCCGCAGGTGCCCAAATACGAGACCTTCAGGTTCGGCGGAGGCGGCTCGGGAGCCGGTGCCGACGCGACGACCGACGGCGTCTCGGCCATCGTGCTCGCAGCCGCGAGAGACGACTCGCTCGTCGAGGCCGTCGTCGAGGCCGTCGTCGAGGTCGTCGGCGTGGGAGCGTTCGCCAGCGTCGTCGGCGGAGCCGGGGAGGGCGGCGGCGGCTCGCACGCGAGGACGCTCGTGGCGACGATCGGCAAAACCGCCACGAGCACGCAGAGCCCGCGAAACACGTGAGTTGCCGGGGTCGTCATCGGCCTTTCGTATCACGAAAGACGCGCACGCTCCGACGACGACGACGACGACGACGCGGGCGAGCGCCGTGGGCTTCCGGTTATGCTCGGCCAATGAAGCTCGACGCGCGCATGGCAGCGCTCTTGGTGTCGACCGCCTCGATCATGGCTTGTCCGAAGAACGCGCCCAGCATCGCGCCTCCGACGAGCGACAGCTCCCTCGTCGAGCCTCCCCCGGACCACGTCGACGCCTGTCGCAACGGGACGGACGGAGCTTTCAACAAGGACGCCGTCTTCTCCGCGGCGCTGACCAAGTGCCATAGCGCATGCGGGGCCGAGGCGGCGATCGGCGCCTGCTTCTCTCGATGCTTTCACGACGAGGGCATGACCGTGGAGTGCGCCGACTGCTGGGGTCGCTCGGCTGCGTGCGGGCGCGAGGCGAAGAAGGCGTGCCCGGCGTGCCTGGTGAGCGATCCGACGAGCGCGCAGGGCGACGAGTGCCGGGCGTGCCTCGACGCGAGCCCGGCAGCCCACGCGTGCCTCGCCGGGCTTCAGCACTGCTCAGGGCTGCAGCTCGGGTGAGTCGGTTCGGGCTCACGCCACCCGCCGGCGCGCACCATCTCGCCTCGGCGTGAGCTACGCCTTCTCGCACGGAGAGGCCGCCGACCACGCGCACCGAGACGCCGCACCGAGACGCCGCGAGCCAAGAAGCACGTTGCGCTTGACAGTATGTAAAGCATGCCTCAGGTTGACACCATGTCAAGCAAGGACGGCGATACCCGCGTCGTGATTCTCGAGGCCGCGCGCCGGCTGGTGACCGAGCCAGGGCGCCGCAGCGTCTCGATGGCGGAGATCGCATCGGCAGCCGGGGTGTCGCGCCAAGCGGTCTATCTCCACTTCGAGACCAGGACCCAGCTGCTCGTCGCGCTGGTGCGTCACGTCGACGAGGTGCATGGGTTCGCCGCCCTGCTCCGAAAGTGCGAGCGCGCCTCCGACGGGCGCGCGGTCCTCGCCGAGTTCATCGGCGCGTGGGCGGGCTACGTCGCCCGCATCACCGACGTGGCGCGGGCGATGCGGGCGGCAGGGGCCACGGACGAGGACGCGGCGCTCGCTTGGCGCGACCGCATGGGCGGCTTCACGCGCGTCTGCGCGGGCTTCGTGGCACGGCTCGAGGCCGAAGGCGCATTGGCCGACGACTGGTCGGCATCCGACGCGGCGGACTTCTTGGCCACCCTCCTCTCGATCGGAAACTGGCAGGAGCTCATCGAGGAGCGCGGCTGGTCGCGCCCGCGCTACGTCCGCGCGATGCGTCGGAGCGTGGAGCAAAGCCTGCTCGACCCCGTGCAGAGCAAGACGCTCGAGACGGCAGCGAGGAGGCGCTCGTGAGCGGCGCGCAGCCGGAGCTCTTGGCGCAGGGCTCGGTGGAGATCGCCCGGCCTCTGCACGAAACGTTCGCGTACGTGTCCAACCTCGAGAACTTCCCGGCCTGGTTCCCGGGCGTCGCGTCCATGTGCGCGCTCGACACGCTGGAGCACGGGCAGGTCGGCAAGCGCTACCGGGAGACCGTGCACATGCCCTTCGGTCGCACCGGCACGATCGACATCGAGGTGAAGGAGTCGCGCGTCGGCGAGCGTCTGCTGACCGAAGGTGGGGGCCTCGTCTTGGCCCGCATGAGCGTCGATTTCGCGGCGCTCTCCCACGACGACACGCGCGTCGAGTGGCGCATGGTCAGCCGCAATCGGCGGTGGTGGTTTCGCTGGCTCGTGGTCCCACTCCTACGCCGCGTGATGCGCGGCCGAGCGCGCGAAGGACTGAGCAGGCTGCGCGAGAACCTGGAACGCGAGCCGTCATGAATGGCCGTTGCAAGCGCGTCGCTCGGTCCGAGCAAGCGTGGCACCGAGGCCCACTTCACCCCGGCGGTCCGTCCCCGAAATCGATCTCGCTCGCCTCTTCTTGATGCTCGGCCGCGATCAGCCGCGGGTGCGTGGTCAGCTCTCGCACGATGCGGTTCCAGCGAAGAATCGGATCGGGGTCGTCGCCCGACGCGAGGTCCTCGGCGCGATCGAAGAGGTCGAGCGCGCGATGGAAAGCGTCGAAGGCGCTGCGCCACACCTCTTGATGGAGAAGCGTCTTGGCATATCGCTCCCAGACGATACCGGTGAGGTAGATGCGCTCGTATTCGCTGTCGAGGCGCGCGAAGACGGCGATGGCCTCGACTCGGAACTGCATCGAGTTCTCGCGGAAGCGATCGGTGAGTGAGAGCCCGAGCGTGCGCAGCGCCTGCTGGTTCTTCGGGTCGACCGCGAGCACGTCGCGGCAGATGCTGTCGCTCTCGTCCGGTTGGTTGAGGTCGCGATACTTCTCGGCCTTCTCGCAAGCGGCCCCGAGATCGTGTCCGTCGAGTCGTCGCAACTGATGTCGATGACGCATGAGGCCCCCCCCTTCGGATCGAGTTTCGTCTATTCGGCTGCCTCGGTCTTCTTGCCACGCACTTTGCGCAAGAGCCACGCGACCGGATCGTAGTACTGGCTGACGACGCGTTCTTTCAGCGGAATGATCGCGTTGTCGGTGATCTTGATGTGCTCGGGGCACACCTCGGTGCAGCACTTGGTGATGTTGCAGAGGCCGAGGCCCTGCTTCTCCTTCAAGAGCGCCACGCGATCGTTGGTGTCGAGCGGGTGCATCTCGAGCGAGGCGTAGCGCACGAAGAGGCGCGGGCCGGCGAAGGCTTCTTTGTTGTCCTCGTGGTCGCGAATGACGTGGCAGACCGTCTGACAGAGGAAGCACTCGATGCACTTGTGGAATTCTTGGACGCGATCGATGTCTTCTTGCTGCATCCGGTAGGTGCCGTCGGCCTCTTTTTTACCGGGTTTGAAGCCAGGGACCTGCTTCGCCTTCTCGTAGTTGAACGACACGTCGGTGACGAGGTCGCGCAAGATGGGGAAGGTCTTCAGCGGGGTGACGGTGATGGTCGCACCTGGCTCGAAGGTGCTCATGCGGGTCATGCACATGAGGCGCGGCTTGCCGTTGATCTCGGCGCTGCAGGAGCCGCATTTTCCCGCTTTGCAGTTCCAGCGCACTGCGAGATCACCCGCGTCGGTCGCTTGGATCTTGTGGATGCAATCGAGGACCACCATGCCCTCTTCCGACTCGACGGCGTACTCGACGAAGTTGCCGCCCGATTTGTCGCCACGCCAGACGCGGAAGGTGAAGTTGCTGGCGGCCATCACTTCTCCTCGAACAGCGGTTTGAGCTCGTCGGGCATCACCGGCAGGGGCTCTTCGCGACGTTGCAGCTCGTCACCGACGCGCTGGAGCACGATGTTGACCTTGGCGAAGTGCGGATCGGTCTTGGGGAAGTCTTCCCGCGTGTGGCCGCCGCGGCTCTCTTTGCGCTCGAGTGCGGCCATCGCGCAGGCCTCGCTGACGATGAGCATCGAGCGCAGATCGAGCGCGAGGTGCCAACCGGGGTTGAAGTGTCGATTGCCGTCGACCTTCACCTTCTTCAAACGAGCCTTGAATTTCTGCAGATCGTCGAGCGCGACCTTGAGCTCGTCCTCGCGACGGACGATGCCGACGTTGGCCTGCATCGACTCCTGCAGATCGTGATGGATGGTGTATGGACTCTCGTCGCCATCGCCGTCGAGCGGACCCAACAGATCTTTCGCCAGCTCTTCCAGCTCGCCGGCGTCGACGGTGGGTTGCGTCTTCACCGTGGCCGCGTATTCGGCCGCGTAGAGGCCGGCGCGACGACCGAAGACGACCAAGTCCGAGAGTGAGTTGCCGCCAAGTCGATTGGCGCCATGCATGCCGGCAGCGACTTCGCCGGCGACGAAGAGGCCCGGCACCTTGGTCGCGGTCGAGTCGGCCTCGTTGCGAATGCCGCCCATCGCGTAGTGACACGTCGGACCGACTTCCATCGGCTCGGTGGTGATGTCGACGTCGGCCAGCTCTTTGAACTGGTGGTACATCGACGGCAGGCGACGCTTGATGAACTCGGGCGTGCGACGTGACGCGATGTCGAGGAAGACGCCGCCGTGCGGAGAGCCGCGACCGGCTTTGACCTCGGAGTTGATCGCGCGCGCGACCTCGTCACGCGGCAAGAGATCGGGCGTGCGGCGGTTGGCCTTCTTGTCGTCGTACCAGCGGTCGGCTTCTTCCTCGGTGTCGGCTGTCTCGCTTTTGAAGAACTCGGGGATGTAGTCGAACATCATCCGCTTGCCGCTCTTGTTGCGGAGCGTGCCACCGTCGCCGCGGACGCCTTCGGTGACGAGGAGCCCGCGCACGCTCGGCGGCCAGACCATCCCCGTGGGATGGAATTGGATGAACTCGAGATCTTGCAGATCGGCGCCGGCGTTCGCCGCGAGCGCGATGCCGTCGCCGGTGCATTCCCACGAATTCGAGGTGAATTTCCAGCTCTTGCCGACGCCGCCGCTGGCGAGCACGACCGCCTTCGCCTTGAAGAGCGCGAACTTCCCCGTCTCGCGGTAGTAGCCGAAGGCGCCGGCGATCTTGTCGCCGTCCTTCACCAGCCGCTGGACGTTGAACTCCATGAAGACGTCGATGCCTTTGTGCACCGCGTGCTGCTGGAGCGTGCGAATCATCTCGAGGCCAGTGCGATCGCCGACGTGGGCGAGGCGCGCGTAGCGGTGGCCTCCGAAGTCGCGCTGAAGGATGCGACCGTCTTTGGTGCGATCGAAGAGGGCGCCCCATTCTTCGAGCTCGAGGACGCGCGCCGGCGCTTCCTGCGCGTGGAGCTGGGCCATGCGCCAGTTGTTGAGCATCTTCCCGCCACGCATGGTGTCGCGGAAGTGCACCTTCCAACCGTCTTCGGGATAGACGTTGCCGAGCGCGGCGGCGATGCCCCCTTCGGCCATCACGGTGTGCGCCTTGCCGAGGAGCGACTTGCAAATCAGCGCGGTTTTCGCGCCTTTTGCCGAGGCTTCGATGGCGGCGCGAAGGCCAGCGCCGCCGGCGCCGACGACGATGACGTCATGCTCGTGGGTTTCGTACTTGTCCATGTCAGATAATCCGAAAATCCTTGATCACGCCCATCGAGAGGAGGCGCACGTACACATCGGTGAGGGCCACTCCGAACAAGCTGATCCAAGCGAACAGCTGGTGGTTCTCGTTGAGCTTGGTGAACGTTTTCCACATGCGGTGACGAGCGGGCGCCTTCGAGAAGACGTCGAGCCCGCCGCCGGCGATGTGCCGGCACGAGTGACACGAGAGGCTGTAGAGCGAGAGCAAGACCGCGTTGCCGGTGAGGACCAGCGAGCCGACGCCGACGCCGAACTTCCCCTCGAACTTGAAGGCGTGGAGCGCGTCCCACCAGAGGAAGGCGAGAATCACCAGCGACATCCAGAAGAAGTAGCGATGGATGTTCTGCAGGATGAAGGGGAACGCCGACTCGCCCTTGTAGCTCTTGCTCACGTCACGCACCGCGCAGCCCGGGGGTGAGCCGAAGAACGAGCGGTAGTAGGCCTTGCGGTAGTAGTAACAAGTCGCGCGGAAGCCGCCCGGCACCCAGAGGATGAGGAACGCCGGCGAGAGATTCCACCACTTGCCGATCAGCGGCAGCGTGCAGTCGGCGCAGTTCGCCGAGAGACACGGCGAGTAGAAGGGCGACAAGTACGGCGCGACGAAATAGTGCTTGTTTTGCAGCGCCGCCCACGTCGCGTAGATGGCGAAGCCGCCGAGGACCATGACCACCAGCAAGGGCTCTTTCCACCACGCGTCGGTTCGGTTGGTGGAGCCCGCGATCATCTCGCTTGGCTGAAGTACCTTCAGGCTCTTGTTCATCGGAGTTGACCGAGGCTAACAAGAAAGCGCGCCACGAGAAGAAATTCCTCGTGGATTCGTGACGTTCTGCGTCGATCTACTTTTACCGTTTCGAATGACTCCTTCCCGCGCAGCGCCGCCGAGCTAGGTACTCGGTGGGATGGACCTGCTCGCCGGTGCCTCGTTCGCATCAGGTGTGGTCTATTTTTTTCTCGCCGGCGTCTTCGTCTTCTTGGCGATTCGCCGTCGGTTCTTCGGGCCGGCCAAGGGCGAGAAGCGGCTCACCGCGCGCGCGCACGCGTGCTTCGCCGGCGGAGGCCTCTCGATCGCCGCGTTCGCGCTCTGTCACGCGATGCATCTGCACGAGAAAGATCCGGCCGAGTCGGCCGATTGGGCACTGCGGGCGCTCTATTTTCCGCTCGTCGGAGGCGCCTTCACGACGATGGCGGCCTGCATTTACGGCGAGGTCGGCACCCCGTGGCGTCTTCGCCTGGTGCCCCCGATCGCGGTCGCGTCGGTGCTCGTCGCCGTCGCCTTGCGCATGGGTTGGCTCACGAGCACGCACATCGACGCGCGCGTCCTCGGGGGAGGGGTGCTCCGCTACGTCGACTACAGTTACACGCCGCGCCCGGCGATGTTGCTCGCCGAGGTCTGCGGGATGGTCGTGCTCTTCGTCATCGCGACCATCGTCGTGCGCGCGTACCTCGAAGGAAAGGGCGAGGCGCTCATCGCTTCGCTCGGCGCGTTCGCCAGCGGCGCCTGTGTGCTCAGCGACATGCTCGTGCTCAACGACGTCTATCGCGGCGTCCTCGTCTCGCACGTCGGGTTGATGGCCCTCGCCTTCGGGCTCTCCTACGCGCTCCTCGCGCGGCATGCTCGGGTGAGCGAGGAGATCTCGGTCCGCAGCGCCGAGATCGAGCGCCGCTCGAGTCAACTGCGCAAGGCCTATGACGAGCTCGCGCGCGCGCAAGATCAGCTCCTCGATCGCGAACAGCTCGCGGCGGTCGGAGAGCTCGCCGCGGTGGTCTCGCACGAGGTGCGCAATCCGCTCGCGATCATCCGCAACGCGGTGGCGGCGCTGCGCAAGCCGAATTTCGCCCCGGAAGATCGAAGCTCGCTCCTCGGCATCCTCGACGAGGAGGTCGATCGCTTGAGCCGCCTCGCCAGCGATCTCTCGCGCTACGCCAAGCCACACACGTTCGAGCGACAGCTCCTCGACGTGCACGCGCTGCTCGCCCGGGCGCTCGAGCTCGGCGCCGGCTATGCGAATGTGCGTCTCGTCGTACAGTCCGAGCCGTCCGAGCCGTCCGAGCCGTCCGAGAAGAAGCGCCTCGCGTTGCCGGAGGTGCACGGCGACGCCGACATGCTCCGGCAAGTGCTCGACAACTTGGTGCAGAACGCCTGTCAGGCGATGCCGGAGGGAGGAACTCTCAGCGCGCGAATCGTGGCTTCGGTCGAAGGTGGGCTCGAAGGGGTGTCGATCGAGATTGCCGATACGGGAGAAGGGATGGACACCGCGGTGCGGTCACGCGCGCGCACGCCATTTTTCACGACGCGGGCGGAGGGGACTGGGCTCGGCCTCGCGCTCTGCGAGCGCATCGTCACGGCGCATGGGGGGATCCTGTCGATCACCAGTAAGGCACGCGAAGGGACGGTGGTTGCGGTGTTTCTTCCGACCCGTGGGGTGAAAACGGCGAGTGCGCAGGAACGCCCCAGCGAGGCATGACGGCGCGCACGTTCGCCTCGCCTACTTGCCCCGGTGAGGCGGAATCGAATCTCAAATACGGACGGCCTTCATCGGCGTCGTCTTCAGCTCGGACGCCGTGATGCGACCATGCAGATGGGTCACCCAGGCCTCGACCTGCGCGTCGGCTTCCTCGAGCGAGAGCCCATAGCGTTCGCTGATTTTTCCAGCGAGATGGTCGCGTCGACCGTCGATCGTCTCGAGGTCGTCACGGGTGAGCTTTTCCCATGTGGCGCGGACGTGTCCGGAGAACACCCGCCAGTCGTGCTCTATCTGTGGCCAAGTGAGGCGCGTGGGGCGGGGAAGAACGCTCATGCCCTCTGTCATTGCACCCGCGATGCCAGTTCACCTCGAATTGCAGCGTCGATGTGAGAACTGGAGATAGTGGACACACGGTGCGACGAGGGCGCACGTCGTCGCGTCGTCACTTCGGCGCGCGCGGCGCCCCTTCGCGTTGCCTCTTCACGCTGGCAAAAATTGCCTCGTGCGTCGCCGGACAGCCGAGCGGCACTTCCTCGCTGTGCGCCCCGAAGGCCGCAATCGCGTCGCGAATCGCCTCACGCACGCTGATCGCCAACATCAACGGCGGCTCGCCGACGGCCTTGCTCCCGTGCACCACGCCCTTCTGCGCGGCGCCCTTCAACAACGTGACGTTGAGCTCGGCGGGCGTGTCGCCGATGGAGGGGATTTGGTAGGTGCTCGCGGAGTGCGAGAGGAGGCGACCGTCCTTGTTCCACTTCAGCTCTTCGCCGGTGAGCCAGCCCATTCCCTGGACGAAAGCGCCTTCGATTTGCCCGCGATCGACGTTGTCGTTGAGCGAGTCGCCGACGTCGTGGAGGATGTCGACGCGGAGCACGCGCTTCATGCCGCTGAGCCCGTCGACCTCGACCTCGCTGACCGCGGCGCCATACGCGAAATAGTAGAAGGGAATGCCTTTGCCCTTGGCCTTGTCGTAGGCGAGGCCGGGCGTTCGATAGAAGCCATTGGCCGAGAGCGAGACCTGCGTCAGGTAGGCGCGCTCGACGACCTCGGCGAAGGGGATGCGTCGCCCGTCGTCGCCGGCGATGCCGATGCGATCGTCCGCGAAGCTCATCATCGCCAAATCGACGGGTTTTCCCGTGCGATCTTCGAGCATCTTGGCGGCGACGCCGGCGAGCCTCTCGCGCAGGGCGTCGCATGCGTTCTTCACCGCCGCACCGTTGAGATCGGCGCCGCTCGAGGCCGCGGTCGCCGAGGTGTTCGGGACTTTGTCGGTGCGCGTCTTCATCACCCGAATCGAGTCGGCGGAGATGCCGAGCTCGCGCATCGCGATGCCCTTCATCTTGGTATAGAGGCCTTGACCCATCTCGGTGCCGCCGTGATTGACCTGTACGGTGCCATCTCGATAGACGAGCACCATCGCGCCCGCTTGATTGAGGAACGAGGCCGTGAACGAGATGCCGAATTTCACTGGCGTCATCGCGATGCCGCGTTTTTTGTGCAGATGCGCGCGATTCCACGTCTCGAGCTGGGCACGGCGCTCCGAGAGGCGAGCTTCGCCCCGAAGCTGATTCCAAATCGCCGGAATGCGGTTGTCGCCCAGCTCTTGTCCGTAGTGGGTAGTGTTGGTCGCGCCGCTACCACGATAAAGATTTCGTTCACGCACGACCTCGGGGGCGAGGTGGAGGCGGCGGGCGACGCGATCGAGAATCTCCTCGATCACCAGCATGCCCTGCGGCCCGCCGAAGCCGCGAAATGCGGTGTGCGAGACGTTGTTGGTCTTGCCGACGCGCCCGGAGAACTCGACGGCCGGCAGGAAATACGAGTTGTCGAGATGGAAGAGCGCGCGATCGCAGATCGACTCCGAGAGATCGAGCGCCCAGCCGCCGTCGGAGACGAGCTTCACCTTGGCCGCGAGAATGCGCCCGTCATCGTCGTAGCCGACGTGGTATTCGCCGAAGAACGGATGACGTTTGCCGGTGATCGTCATGTCGAGATCACGGTCGAGCTGCACGCGGACTGGCTTCTTCGTCTTCATCGCTGCCAGCGCCACGAGCGCCGCCCAGCCGTTGCCTTGCGTCTCTTTCCCACCGAAGCCGCCACCCATGCGCGGCGCCTCGACGACCACCTTGTTGCGCGGGACGTGGAGCACGTGCGAGACGACCGCTTGAATTTCCGAGGGGTGCTGCGTCGACGAACAGACGTAGACGTCGCCGTCGTCGCCGCTCTCGGCCCAGGCCGCTTGGGATTCGAGGTAGAAATGCTCTTGGCCGCCGATGTCCAGCTCACCCTCGAGGGTGTGCGGGCTCGCGCGCAACTCAGCGTCGCAATCGCCGCGACGAATCACGTGCGGCTGCGTGTGATAGCTCGAGGCAGCGATCGCTTCGCGGATGTCGCGAATCGGCGTCAGCGGTGCGTACTCGACGATGACGGCGCGTGCGGCTGCTTGACAGTGCTCGAGCGAATCGCCGACGACGATCGCCACCGGTTGTCCGTGGAAGCTCACCTCACCGTCGGCGAGCACCGGCTCGTCGCGTCGAATCGCGCCCATGTCGTTGACGCCAGGAATGTCCGACGCCGTGAGCACCGTGACGATGCCCGGCATCGCCGATGCCGCCGAGGTGTCGAGCCGCGTGATCTTGGCGTGGGCGTGCGGCGAGAGGACCGGCCAGAGGTCGAGCATCGGCCGACGACGCGCTTGATCGTCGACGTAGATGGCAGTGCCGGTGGCATGACCGACGGCGCTCTCGTGTTTGAGGGTGCGGCTCTGGTCACTGTCGGGAAAGGGCGTGCCGGCCGTGAAGTCGAGCGGTTCGTCTTGCGCGGCGCTGGTCTCGCCGAGCCAGAGCTTTTCGAACAGGCTGACGATCAAATCACGACGAAAGCCAGCGCCCGATCGGACGTCGTCGATGGGCGTGAACTCGGTCGCGAGGATGGCCTTGGCACCTTCGAAGGTGGCGACGTCTACCCAGGTTTTGTCGAGTAGAAATGCCTCGGTACGAAGCGCGCGCACGGGGGTGGGACCGACGCCTCCGTAGGCGAGACGGACATGGGTCACGCGTCCGCCGGCGTCTCGTTCGACGACGAAGCCGGTGGCGACGATGGCGATGTCGAGCTCGCGACGCTTCGATACTTTGTACGACTCGACGATGCGCGACGCGCTCGGCTTCTTCCGTGGAATGATCACCGCGACGACGACCTCGTCGCGCGCGAGCACCGTTTTGCGGTAGCCGGTGAAGAACTCGGCGAGCGGCACGATGCGCTCGCCCGTGGTGCTGGCGAGACGGAGCTGCGCGTCGAGCGAGAGGAGCACGGGCGCCATGTCGCCGATCGGCGAGGCGGTCACCAAGTTGCCGGCGAGGCTCGCGCGATTGCGAATCGGTCGCGAGGCGAAGACGAGGAGCATCTTCTGAATCGAGGGGAATTCACATACCCGCGTCCCGCCGCCTTCGGCGGATTCGCGGAACTCACCATCGAGTGACTCCTCGAGGGCGGTCAGCGAAGCCGCGGCGCCGACCAGCAGCGCGTCGTCGGTCTTCTCGATGCGGCCGAGCTCGGGCACCCCTTCGGTGGAGATGAGAAGCGGGAAGCGCTTGCCGCCCTTGTTGATGTAGACGCCGATTTCGGTCGCGCCACACACCAGCTCGGCCTCTGGATGGCGCGCACGCAGGTCGAGCAGCTCGGCGAGCGTGGTCGGTCGAAGAAACGTCTGCGCGCGTTCGACGTTCTCGTATTCGAGCGACGAGGCCGCGGGCACGTCCCTCGAGAGGCGCAATTGGAAGAGGTCGGTGCTCGCGCCGTTCTTCGGCTTGTTCGCCAGCGACTCGGCGAACGCGTCACGAATCGGTCGATATCCCGTGCATCGACAGAGGTTGCCGTTGAGCTGGTCGTTCAGCTGCCAAGGCTCGCGAAGGTCGTCGCGGTAGTAGCCTTCGAACATCGAGGCGATGAAGCCTGGCGTGCAGTATCCGCACTGCGAGCCGTAGTGCTTGATCATCGACGCCTGCACCGGGTGCAGCGCCTCGGGCGTGCCGATGCCCTCGACGGTCACGACCTCGCGGCCGGCGACGCTCGGCAGGAGCGCGATGCAGCTGTTGATCGCGCGGTAGGTCGGCTTGCCACAGGCGCTGCGTTCGACCACCGCCACGGTGCACGCTCCACAGTCCCCCTCTGCGCACCCTTCTTTGCTCCCGGTGTGCCCGTTGGCACGGAGAAATGAGAGCAAAGACCGATGGGTCGATTCTCCGGTCACGACGACCGGGAGACCGTTGAGGAGGAACTGGAACGACGACGCCATCGGACCGAGCACGCTAGCAGGCCGGGCGCCGAGGCACGATCTCGCAGTCGTTTTTACGCTGGCGTGACGCGGGCACACTCTTGGTCCTCGAAGCGGGCGACACTACGTACGGCTCGACCCATCATGACCTTCACTCCCCGACTACGCCCCAAGGCGCGCGAAATCCCTGAAATTCCCGTGCCCTCGGCGCAGCGGGTCTGGCTCGTGGTCGGGCCGCGCGGGCTCCTCGCGCGTCGTGGGCAGGAGAAGGGTGAAAGGCCGGCGCTCCCCTCGGAAGACGAGCTGCAGACGCTCGGCATCGAGCTCGACGACGCGCACTACCTCGGCGAGCTGAACGACGCCGAGGTTCGCGCGGTCGGCTTGCCCGATCGTCGTGACCTCCCAGCGCCCTACGCAGTGCTCTCGGTGCGCGAGCTCGTCCAAGCCTTCGACGAAGAAACCTTCGCCCTCGCCGGGCGCGCCACCCACGTCCTCGATTGGGCGACCAGCAGTCGCTTCTGCGGTCGCTGCGGCACCAAGACCGAGCGCCTCGAGAGCGAACGCTGCATGAAGTGCCCGAGCTGCGCGCTCACCATGTATCCGCGCATCGCGCCGGCGGTCATCGTCCTCGTGCGCAAGGGCGATCAAGCACTGCTCGCGCGCAACGCTCGTTTTCCCATTCCCTTCTTCAGCACGCTCGCCGGCTTCTCCGACGTCGGCGAAAATCTCGAGCAGACGGTGGAGCGCGAGATCTTGGAAGAGGTCGGCATTCGCCTGCAGAACCTTCGCTACTTCGGCAGTCAGCCGTGGCCGTTCCCCCATTCGCTGATGATCGCCTTCACCGCCGATTGGCGGAGTGGCGACGTAACGGTCGATGGCGACGAAATCGCCGAGGCCCGCTGGTGCGACGTCGACGCGCTTCCCCTCGTGCCTCCGCGCATCAGCATCGCGCGCCAGATGATCGACGCGTGGGTCGAGGAAGTCACTTCGCGCTCGTCACGCGCTCGATGAGTCACGATCTCGGCCGCGCTCGTCGGGTTCACTATTGGCGGGCGGCGATCCTATTGCGCAAGGACACGTGAGCGACGAGACGACGTTCGGTGGCACAACTCGCGGTGTGCCGAGGGAGGGCGGCGATGCGCGGCGCCGACGTGGAACGTCGAAAAAACATGATCCATTCGTCGTGCCTGAAAGTTGGTACGCCGAGTGCTGAGGTCTCCCGATCATGCGCCAACGAATCAAGCTCGTGCTGATCGGGTCACTCGGTCTCGCCACCGCCGCCGCCGGCTTCGTCCTCTCGAACCATCGCTCGGCGACTGCCGCGCCGCAGAAGCCGATCGCCGCCCCCGCCGTCCCGACGGCGACGGCACAGGCTCCGAAGATCGATCGATCACCCGTCAAGGTCCCTGCCGGAAGCTTCGGGATGGGCTCGGCCACGGGCGCCAAGGACGAGCAGCCGGTGCACACGGTGACGAGCGCGGCGTTCGAGATGGATCGTCACGAGGTCACCAACGCGGGCTACCTTGCCTGCGAAAAGGCCGGGAAATGCAGCGCGCCGAGCCTCGCGAGCTCGAAGCTGCGCGCGCACTATCACGATGACGCCGCGTACGCCGACTACCCGGTGATCTTCGTCGCCTGGCAACAAGCCGCTGACTACTGCGCCTACGCGGGGGGGCGCTTGCCGACCGAGGCCGAATGGGAGCACGCGGCGAAAGGCACCGACGGACCGCGCACGTACCCTTGGGGGGAGAGCGCGCCCGATTGCACCAAGGCGAACTTCGCGGGCTGTCTCGGTGACACCGATCGCGTCGGCATGCGTGAAGCCGGCGCGAGCCCCTACGGCGCGCTCGACATGGCCGGCAACGTCTGGGAATGGACCGCCGACTGGTACGACGCGAGCTACTACGCGCACACGACGACCGTCGATCCGAAGGGACCGGCGAACGGATCGCTCAAGGTGATGCGCGGTGGCTGTTGGGCAGCGGGCGCCGACTCGCTTCGAACGACGTGCCGCAAGGCCGAGCTGCCGAAGACGTGGGCACCCAACGTCGGCTTCCGCTGCGTGTACGGAGGTGCATCGTGAAGATCGTGAACGTGAAGACCGTGAAGAAGCTCCTTGCCGTCGGCACGCTCGCGTCGGCAGCGATGTGGGCGCCGTCCGCCTTTCCTTGTGGCATGCCCTTCGGCGGCGGTGCGACCGTCGATCCGCAACAAGACATCGTCGTGAGCTATCGCGACGGCATCGAGACCTACGTCTTCAAGCCCACGTTTTGCGGCACCGCGAAGGACATCGCGGTCGTGTTGCCCGTGCCGGCGCCGCTCTCGGGGCCGCCGACGATCGTCGACAAGACGGTCTTCGGGGCGCTCGCCGACATCACGGCGCCTCGGCACGTCAGCGTCGATCGTTGCTACGGTGACTACCACTCCGATGCAGGCGCGGACGGCGGCGGCGGGGGCGTCGGAGGCGGCACCACCATCGTCTCGAGTGGCACCGTCGGATTCGTCGATTGGTCGCAAGTGAAGGCCGATTCGGACACCGCGCTCACCGCCTGGCTCGACTCGAATGGCTACTCCTACACCACGTCGCCGGCGCTCACCGCCGCCTTCAAATCGTACGTCGCGCGCGGTTGGTACTTCATCGCCTTCAAGGTCTCTCGCGGAGCGACCGGCACCTGCGACACGTTCGGTCCACTCGCGCTCGAGTTCCCGGCCAAGGTGCCGGTGGTGCCGACCCGCATCGCCACCGCGGCCGCGAGCACCGTCGGTTCACGGCCGTTTCTCTGGCGAATTTACGGTGTTTCCGGGGACGGCTCGAAGGCGCTGAAGACGGCGGCGTTCTTCGCTTCGGTGCGACTCGACTACGAGGGCGGAGTCACCGCCGCCGATGCGAGCAAGCTCCCCGGGATCGCCCTCGCAGGCGATCGCCTCAGCCAGACGACCATCGGCTTCTCGTCGTTTGGCGCGCCGGCCGACGATCTCGAGCTTCCGGCGACGACGAGCGCGGTCGACTTCCGGACGACGATTACCTCCGAGCACTATGTCGATTGCGACGCTGGTCCCGGAAAGACCGATGGCGGACCGACCGTTCCGACGAGCGACGGGGCACTCCCTTCGGAGAGCGACGCGAATCCCGCCGATGACACCGGGGCTTCGGCGGCGACGGACACCGCGGCCAAGGGCGGCGGATGCAGCGTCGGCGGCGAAACGACGGTAAGCACGTCGTTCGTAGTCCTCGCGGGCGTGGTCGTGATGTCGATGAGGCGGCGACGCCGTCAGGGGTGAGTCGTCAATACCCGCGCACCTTCAAGCTCCGCATCGACTTGGCATCGAGCTTCTGGCCGAAGACGTCGGTGAGCTCGGGATCGATCGTCACCGTGATCCATCGAGAGGGGCCGCTCGGCTCGTAGCCGCGGAAGAGCAAGCGGGGGCTCTTCCCGTCGACGGCGCCGGCGAGGGCGACGGTGCTCTTCTTCCCGACGTGCACGTGCGCTTCGAGCTCGGCGGCGGTGATCGGTGCGGACAAGATCAGATGGAAGTAGTCGACGTTGCTGCTGCAGGTGAACAGCTTCAGGCTCGACCCTGATGAGTTTTCCTTACAGTCCTCGGAGGGTTCGCCGACGATGAGCACGAGCAGCACGGCGGAGACCGGAATCTCCAACGGCGGAAGCTCGAGGGTCCCGACCGAGCTCGCGAGAATTCTCCCCTCTTTCCAGGCGAATCGCACGGTTCGTCCGGGAGTTAGGACCACCTTCGGCGAAATGACGATGCGCTTCTCTCCGTCGACGGCGACCGTGAAAGGGATGGGCGTCTTGTCGTCGGTGAACGTGAGGAGGCCATGCGCCGCCACCTCGTCGGCGCCGACGTCGACGTCGAAGCGCACTTGGATTGGCGACACGGGAAACAATTGGCTGTGCATCGGCCCGCTCGACACCAGCTGATGGGGCATCGTGCGAAGGGTGAGCAACGGACGGGGCGAGAGCGTGGCGCCTCCTTCGGCGACGAGCGGCGCGGTCAGCTGCAGCTCGAGAATCTTGGCGATCGGCAAACCGTCGACCGGCTCGAAGACGAGAATCTGCGGATCGATCCAGCGCGCGGTTCCGGCGATGGGCTGATCGTCTTGATCGACGAGTCGAATCGGTGGCTTGCTCGCAGGCGTCGGCGTCACCGGCTGCGTGAAGATCACCCCGACGTGCGGCCTCTCCACCATCACCCCCTCGGCAGTGCGTTCGACGATCACGCTTCGGACGTCGAACGGCTCGAGCGGCGTCCCCCGTGGAACCTTGAACGCGAGACTGCGCGCCTTCTCGGCAGGATTGCCGCCGCACGCCACGCTCATCGAGCAAGCCGCCGCGGCCAAAGCGACCCGCGCGAACGCCCGCCGGCTCACATGACCTCGAAGGGAAGTGTGCGCGCGAAGGCAGCGGCGAGCGCCCGACGCTCATGCGTCGTCGGCGCACCAGCTCGTGCTTGCAGGGCCTTCGGTACCTCGGTGTCGAAGCGAAGCAGCTCTTCGAGTGCCGCGCGCTGCGCAACGGCGATGCGTGCGCGGGCAGCAGGTCCGAGTCGAGCCGACAGCGCGCGGTGCACGTCCCAGGCGAGCACCGCATGTGCGTGCTCGTCGACCTCGATCGCAGCGAAGAACGCGCGCAGGCTCGGATCACCGGCCCGCGCGGCCTGCACGCTTCCGAGCAAAGCACCGAACGTCTCCCGCACACAGCCATCGATCGCGTTGCTGCGCGCGACGGCCTCGAGCGTGCGCGCACACCGCCGAAGTTTCGGTGGCATCGACGCGCGTACGCCGAGTCGCCGCAAGGTCGCGCGTGCCAGCCTCGCGTGTCGTCGCTCGTCGTTCGCGGCCACTCGAGCTCGTCGCCGCAGCTCGATCGGAGCTTGAAAACGAGATAAATCGGCCTCGAGCTCGGTGAAGGCCGACACGCTCAGCGCCTCGAGCAGCGCGATCTCGGCCAGGTGCTGGACGACCGGATCACGGTGTCTCCGTCCGAGCTCGGCGACGACGCCGTCGGGTAGGCGTCCGCAGCCATACACGCAGGCGCTGTGACCGACCGGCGACCAAATCTGCAAGCTGCACTGATCGTCGTGTGCGAAGACGCAGTCGAGCTTTCCTTCGGCCCGCTCGCGGTTGGCGAAATTCGCGTCGAAGCTGCACTCGATCACCGCGTCGCCGCAGACCTTCGTGCAGATCGTCAGCGACACGGCATACGTCCCCGACTCGAGATTGCTGAGCTTCCACAGCTCGGCGACGACCTCCGGATGATCCTTGGCGATGTGCTGGGTCATCGCGGCCTGATGGAGCGGGACGTCGTGGCAGACGCTCTCGCAGGCCACGGGCACCAGCACGAGCGCGGATGACGCGAGCCATCGAAGAAGCGCCGGGAGCCAATCGCGCGCGGGTCGACGATGCTCGATGCGGGTCACGAGCCGAGCTTAGCGCGGCGTCGAGCTCGTCGACTCGAATGCCGCTCTCGTCAGTTCGAGCAACTTCACGGGCTTTCCCTCGCCGTCGTCTTCGACGTCCCGGAGAAATCGAAATCCGGCCTTTTCGTAGGCTCGAATGGCGATCGCGTTCTCTCGCTCGGGATCGATGATGCAGGTCGTCACGCGTGCATCGGCGAAGACGATCTCCTGCAAGAACCGTCGAATCATCGGCGCGCCGAGGCCGCGATGGGCGAGCACGGCCTCACCGATGATGACGTCGCAATTGGCCGCGTCGGGATCTTCGACGAAGTAGAAGCCCTGGACGTCGGGGAAGTCGCCGAGTCGACACCATTGCATCAGCCCCATCGGGCGATTCTCGTAGTGGACGACGAACGGGTGGATTTGCTCGCGGCCTTCGAGGTAATCGCGATACTCGGCGGTGATCTCTTCCAGCGTTCCGCGCTCGCCGAACCAAGGCTTCGCGTGCGGCGCGTTGAACCACGCGTGTAGGCGCGGAACGTCGTCGAGCGTGAGGGGTCGAAACTCGAAGGGGTGCGCGGCCATCGTCACGAGGCTGTCTCTCCCGCACCGTGGATGCAACGAGGCTCACCGATGGATGGCCGACTCTTCGCTCGATCGAGCCGTTGGTGAATTTCGGGTTGCACCACCTTTGGGAAGGATGGGAAAGAGGAGTCGATTGGCCAGCCGTGACGGCGCTACTTCCCGAGCTGCATCGATGACGCCAGCACCAGCGTCCAAGTGTGATCGACCACGTACGTGAGCCGCTTCCCACAGGCGTCGACCACCGAAATGCGCGACGACTCGGTGACGACGAGGACGTCCTCGCGGAGCTTGCATCGGGCGTCCGACATCGCGCTGGCGACGAGCGCGTCGTGAAGGGCATTCTCGTCTTGGGCAGGAAACGTGTGCCCGGACGTCGCGAGATAGCCGACGTCGCTGCGCACGCTTGCCCCGCACGCAGCCGAGGCAACGGAGAGGGCGAGCGCGAAGACGAGGGCGAAGACGCGTGAGCGCACCGCGAATCGGACCATGAAGGGAAAAGCGCGCAAGGGGCGCGCTTTGTTCCGAGACGTGGTTGCACTCGGCGCGGACCCAGGGTGCCGGGGTATTCCGCCCCAGTCCGGTTTTCAGCCTGCGTGCGAAGCGTTTCGTACGAGGGGAAGTGCCACCATGAAGATCGCCATCGCGATGCCGATCACCACGAGCACGTAGCCGAGCACGTGAACGCCGCGATCGATGCTCCGCTTCGCCAGCAGCTTGCGAAAGCGCAGCACGCCGGCGATGAGCACCGCGTACCAGGCGACGATCCCTGCGCCGACGCCGAGCGAGAAGCCGAGGATCGCGAGCACCGTCCCGCCATCGTGGCGCAGCCAGCCCGTGCCTTCGAGGAAGGCCACGATCACCGTCCAGGAGACGAAGAGCGTCGGATTGAGCGCGGAGATCGTCGCGCCCATCCACCAACCGCGCTCTGCCGGCTCCTCCTTCTTCGCCTCGGCGTTCGCCGGTGAGGCGTTCTTGCGGATGAAGTGGACGCCGATGATCACCAAGATGACCGCGCCGATCGCGCGGACGACGGGGAGGAACAGCGGCACGCGGGTGAGCATGGTGGTGACGCCGGCGAAGGCGAGCCCCGCGTAGATGGTCTCTGCGATCGCCGAACCGAGCGCGATCGCCACGGATTTGCGGCGGTTGCCCTCGAGGGTCGCCTGCAGCACCAACACCGCGATCGGACCAGCGACGGGGATCGAGGTGACGAAAGCGGCGACGAATCCGAGTACCAGCGCGACGATCATCGTCACTCCCTTCGCACGTGACGTACCAAGATCAGGTGACGGCCACATTGTCCCGCCGTGGCGATCCTGCAGGGCGCGGCGACGAGCTCGCGGCGGGTTGCCGCGCATTTGTAGGCCCTTCGAGACGAGCTGCGACGGCACGCAGTCTGCAAACGCCCCCGGCGCGGCGCCATCACCAAGTTTGGTGAGGCGCGCGCTGAAAAGAGGAGATCGACCGTGAACCGTCACCTTCGCTCGCGCATCGTCGATGACGAATGGGATCGTGTCTCGCCGCGTAGGCCTTGTCCGATTTGCGGAGCGGATGCAGGTTGTCGAGTTCGCCTGTCGGACGCGCTGGTGTGCTGCGCGAGCCGCGTCTCGCAATGGCCCCTCACCAACGGCGCTTGGCTCCATCGGATCCTGGCCGAGCGCGACGAGATCATCGAGATCGACGAGATCGACGAGATCCAGGAAATCTCGATGACGGGCACGGGCCCGTGACGTCGCCGAGCTGCCCAGGCCTCATTCCTCGATTGAAGTGGGACGAGGCTGGGCATCTGCGCGGCCACATCTTGGCCGCCGAGCAGCTGCTCGAGCATGCCATCGAGGTCGCGAAGATCCACGGCGAGCCTTCGTCGCACGTCACGCCCGGACCGCTTCGAGGTCGTTTCGCCACTGCCCGTCATCGCATTCGCGAGGCGTACGAAATTCTCGCGAGCGAACTGAAGAGTGAACGCGAGCCCTCGCCCGCCGAAGAGTGGCTGCTCTCGAACTCGCACGTCGTCGAAGAACAGATCGCCGAGATTCAAGAAGATCTCCCCTGGGGGTATCTCGTCGAGCTTCCCCGTCTCGCCTCCGGTGCGATGCGTGGATATCCCCGCGTCTATGGTCTTTGCCTCGACTATCTGCGCCACACCGACGCGCGGGTCGACATGGAGACGCTCGCCAGCTACACGCAGGCGTACCAGAGCGTGCGTACGCTCTCGATCGGCGAGCTGTGGGCCATTCCAATCATGCTCCGCCTCGGGCTCGTGCTCACCGTCGGCGCGCTCGCCACCTCGCGTGAAGGCGCCCGCGATCGCGCCCGCGCCGAAGACTGGGCGAACAAGCTCATCGCAGAAGGGCAGACGAAGAAGGCCGCGACCACGCTCCTGGCGTCGCTCGAGAAGGACGAGCCTCCGGTCAGCCCGGCGCTGCTCGTACAGCTCCTTCGCAAGCTCCGCGAGCACGACTCGCCGCTCGGCGCCGCCACCGAATGGGTGCGCAAAAAAGCCGCGGCGATGAACACCACGCCCGAAGAGCTGACGCGACTGCAGCACCTTCGACAGGCCGGCGATCAGGTCTCCGTCGGCAACGCCATCACCAGCATGCGGACCATCGCGGCCTTCGATTGGAACGCCTTCTTCGAACAGACCAGCGTCGTCGAAGCGGTGCTTCGCCGCGACCCGGCCGGCGTCTACGCCTCGATGCGCGACCACACGCGCGATCGATATCGGCACGCGGTCGAAGACGTCGCGCGTCGTTGTCGTCGCGACGACGAGCGAGCGGTCGCCACCGAGGCGATCACGCTCGCCGAGGAACGTCATCGCGTCGATCCGAGCGATCGGCGTGCGCACGTCGGGTACTTCCTGGTCGACGAAGGTCGACGCACCCTCGAGGTCGCGGTCGGTCATCGCCCCCGCCTCTGGGCCCGCACCCGCGCGGCGATTCTCCATCATCCGAAGCTCTTCTATTTCGGCCTCATCGGCGCGATCACCCTCTCCGCCTGCATGCTCGCCTTCGACGCCGGCCGGTCGCTCTCGAATTGGCCGGCGCTCGTCGCGCTCGTCGCGCTCTTCGTCCTGCCGGCGAGCGAGATGGCCGTGTCGCTGCTCAGCGGCCTGGTCACGACGATCGTGCCGCCGCGCGTCCTGCCCCGGATGGACTACGAGAAGACGGGCATTCCCGCCGAGCTGCCGACCCTGGTGGTGGTGCCGACGTTGATCGACGGCGAAAACACCGTCGATCGGCTGCTCGAAGGCCTGGAGATTCGTTCGCTCGCCAACCTCGACGATCACCTGCGTTTCGCCCTCCTCACCGACTTCGTCGATGCGCAGACCGAGCACACCGACGAGGACGACGCGCTCCTCGGGCGCGCCAAGGATGGGATCGCCGCGCTCAATGCCCGCCATCCCGGACACGATGGCCATCGCTACGTGCTGATGCACCGCAAGCGCGTGCACAACGAGGCCGAGTCGTGCTGGATGGGGCGCGAGCGTAAACGAGGTAAAATCGAAGACCTCAATCGACTCCTGCGGGGTGATGGAGGCACCACGTTCGTCGAGGTCAGCGCGCCGGTCGAGCTCCTCGCCAAGACCAAATACGTCATCACGCTCGACAGCGACACCGAGCTCCCGCGCTCGGCGGCGCGGAAATTGGTCGAGGCGATGTCGCATCCGCTCAATCGGCCGGTCCTCGAGGGCAATCGAGTGGTGAAGGGCCACGCCGTCCTCCAGCCGCGGGTGGGGACGTATCCGCCGAGCTGTCTGCGCTCGCGCTATGCGCAATTGCTCTCCGGGCCGCCGGGAATCGATCCCTATACCACTGCAGTCTCCGACGTCTATCAAGACCTCTTCGGCGAAGGCTCGTTCGTCGGTAAAGGCATTTACGACGTCGACGCGTTCATGAGAGCACTCGAAGGCCGAGTCCCCGACAATCGACTTCTCAGCCACGATCTCTTCGAGGGCATCTTCGCCCGCAGCGCCCTCGCCAGCGACATCGAGGTGCTCGACTCGCAGCCGGTCTCGTACGCCGTCGCCGCCGGGCGCTCGCATCGTTGGCTCCGCGGCGATTGGCAACTCCTCCCTTGGCTCCTCTCGCCGAAGAGTGGTCTCCGGCTCCTCGACGTCTGGAAGATCGGCGACAACCTGCGACGCAGCCTCCTGCCGATCGCGATGGTCTCGCTCTGCGTCGCCGGCTTTCTCTCGAATCCGACCCTCGCGCTGCTGGTGACGTCGATGCTGGTGGTGATGTTCGTCCTGCCGATCGTCGCGCGCCTCCTCTTCGGTGCCGCCCGCGCCTCGGGTCACCGTTCGCGCGTCGCCGGCACGCTCGGAGGCGACCTCGTCGACAACGCGCGGCAATCGTTCTTCAGCCTCGTTTTCCTGCTCGATCAGGCGATGCTCTCGACCGACGCGATCGTCCGTACGTTCCATCGCCTGGTCGTCTCCAAGCGCAAGCTGCTCGAATGGACGACCACCAGCCAAGCCGAGAAGCAGCTCGAACGTGGTCGTGGAATGGGTCTGCGCCTCGGCTTCGGTGCGCTGATCGCGGCGGGGACCCTCGTCGCGACGGCGCTACGCACGCCCGGGGCCTTGCCCCATGCCGCACCGGTGCTCGTCGTCTGGATGGCCGCACCTTGGTTCGCGGCCTGGCTCAGTCGGCCGCCTCCCTCGGAGCATCCGAAGCAAGAGCTGACGATTGCCGACAGGCAGCTGCTACGTCGGACCGCGTTCGCCACCTGGCGCTTCTTCGAGACCTTCGTCACCGAGGCCGAGCACCATCTGCCGCCGGACAATTATCAAGAAGACCCCCGAGGGGTGATCGCGAATCGCACGTCGCCGACCAACATCGGTCTCTATCTGATGTCGGTCGTCTCGGCGCGCGATCTCGGGTTGATCACGATGCGCGAGGTCACCGAGCGTCTGAAGAGCACCCTCGGAACGCTGGAACTACTGGAAAAACGAGAGGGGCATGTCCTCAATTGGTACGATACGAGGACCGCTGCGCCCCTCGAGCCCCGGTACGTGTCGACGGTCGACAGTGGCAATCTGGCGGCGTACCTGTGGACGATTCGCCAAGCGTGCGCCGAGCTGGTGACCAAGCCGCTCTTCTCGCTCGACCTGCTCCGCGCCGCCGAGGACGCACTCGGCTTGGTCGCGGTGCGCCCGGCCGGGGGCGAGGTCGAGCGTTTCGCCGAGCGCGTCGGCGAAGTGCGCGCGACCCTCGGCAAGGGTGCGCTCCTCGACGTCGGTGCCGTGCGCAAGCTCCGTCAGTCGGCGCCGCGGATGATCGACGACCCGTGGTTCAGTCGTGCGCTTCGGGCGCTCGACGACGCGAGCGACGAGATCGAGCTCCATCCGTTCCTTCCGTCCTCCGACCTCGGCACGGCGCCGGACGCTTGGAGAGATGCGCTGCGTACGCAGTGGGTCGCGCTCGAAGCGGCCCTCGGAGGCGCGAGGACGATCGACGAGATCGCTGCGCTCGATGGCAGCGTCGAGCCCCTCTGCGACGCGCTCGACGCCGCCATTCTCAGCGTGGATCTGCCCGAGCTCGACCGCGCCGAGGCGAGTCGGGTGGCGACGCTCGCCCGTGCTCGGGCGCGCGAGGCCATCGATGCCAACATGCTTTTGAAGAAGGACCTCGAGTCGATCGCTGCCCGCAGCCTCGCGCTCGCCGACGGCATGAGCTTTCGCTTCCTCTTCGACGAGCAGCGCAAGCTCTTCGCGATTGGCTACAACGTCAGCAGCGCTCGGCTCGACAACTCGCACTACGACCTGCTCGCCTCCGAGGCGCGTCTCGCCAGCTTGGTCGCCATCGCCAAGGGCGACGTCCCCGAAGAGCACTGGTTTCGCATGGGTCGTCCGCGGGCGCTGGCCGGCGGCGGGCGCGTGCTCCTCTCGTGGAGCGGCTCGATGTTCGAGTACCTGCTGCCGCTGCTCGTCACGCGCCGCCACGAGAACGCCCTGCTCGACGAGACGTACGAGACCTGCGTTCGTCGTCAAATCGAATATGGCGCCGAGCGGGACGTACCCTGGGGGGTGTCCGAGTCGGCGTACAACGTGATGGACCTCGGCCTCACCTACCAGTACCAGGCCTTCGGCGTGCCCGGATTGGGCTTGAAAGGTGGCCTCGGCGCCGATTTGGTGATCGCTCCTTATGCGACGGCGCTCGCCACTTTGGTGACGCCGCGGGAAGCGGTGGAGAATCTTCGCAGGCTCGCCGACGAAGGTGCAGTCGGTGAATTCGGCTACTACGAGGCAGTCGACTATACTCCTTCGCACGTGCCGCCCGGCCGGCGAAGCGTGGTGGTGAAGACCTTCATGGCCCACCACCAGGGCATGACCGTGGTCGCCTTCGCCAACGTGCTCGGCGATTCGGCGATGCAGAGGCGCTTCCATGCCGATGCGCGGATCAAGGCGAGCGAGCTGATGCTCCAGGAGCGTCGCCCGGTGTCGGGCCTCCTCGTCGACGTGAAGAACGCCGAGCTGCGGCCGACGCCGGTCGAGCCCGAGCTCGATGCGGTCGACCACGCGGGCCTCGGCGCAGCATCCCCGCGCGCGCACTTGCTCGGGCACGGCGACCTGGCGACGATGGTCACCTCGCTCGGCGAGGGCTTCACCACCTGGAAGGGGCTCGACGTCACGCGCTTTCGCGAGGACACCTCGCTCGAGGGCGGTGGCATCTACGTCTATCTCCGCGATCACACGGAAAAACGAGCCTGGTCGGCGGGGTATCTGCCGAGTCGAGCGCTCCCCGATCACTACGACGCCGCGTTCTCGATCGACCGCGTCGAGATCAACCGGCGCGACGGGGACATCGAGACCGTCACCGAGATCGTCGTCTCGCCCGAGCACGCCGCCGAGGTCCGTCGGATCACGCTCGCCAATCATGGGTCGCAAGCGCGCGATCTCGATCTCACCACCTACAGCGAAATCGTCCTCGCGGCGCGGAGCAGTGACGTCGCGCATCGCGCCTTCGGAAGCATGTTCATCGAGACCGAAGTGCTCGTCGATCGCAACGCGCTCATCGCGCGACGTCGGCCGAAGTCGGAGGGCGAGCCCGAGAGTTGGGTCGTCCAAGTGCTCGTGCCCGAGGGCGATGGTTGGGAGGGCTTCGAGTTCGACACCTCGCGCCCCGGCTTCCTCGGTCGTGGCCGGACGACGTCCGACCCGCAGGGAATGAAGGGCCCGCTCGGCGGCGAAGTGGGGACAGTGCTCGATCCGGCGTTCGTCATGCGACGTCGTGTTCGTCTCGCGCCCGGTGCACGTGCTCGCATCACCCTCGCGACCGCGCTGGCGACGTCACGCGCGGAAGCGATCGATCTGGTCCACACCTTCGCGACGCCGCACAGCGTGCCGCGCACCTTCGAACTCGGTTGGGCCGATGCGCGGGTCGAGCTCAAGCACCTCGGCATCACCGCTTCGCAGTCGCATCGCTTTCAACGTCTCTTGACCGCGATGATCTACACCGAGCCCTCGCTCCGCGCGCGCGACCTCGTCCATGGCGATCACCCGCGGGGCCGTGATGCGCTCTGGACCCACGGAATCTCCGGTGATCTGCCGATTCTCCTCATTCGCATCGACGATCCCGACTTCTCCGATCTTCTCCGCGAGGTGCTGCTCGCGCAAGAGTTCTGGCGCCTCAACTCGATGAGCGTCGATCTGGTGATTCTCAACGAAGAGCCCGCCGGCTATCAGCAGCCGCTGGGCGAGGGCGTGCGGGCGGTGATTCGATCGAGCCCAGGAGATGCGCATCGCGATCAACGGGGCGGGGTCTTCCTCCGGCGATCCGGCGACCTCTCCGAAGGCGATCGCGCCCTCTTGCTCGGCGCCGCGCGGGTGGTCCTCACGGCCTCGGGCGGTTCACTCACGAGGCAACTCCGCGGCAGCCACGGCGCCGAGCTTCCGCTCGAGATACCCATCGTCGCATCGACGGAGAAATCGGCGCTTCTTCCTCCCCTGCAGCTCGCCTTCGACAACGGCATCGGCGGCTTCTCCGCCGAGACCTCCGAGTACGTGATGACGATCGGCCCCAATTCCCGTACTCCCGCGCCGTGGAGCAACGTGATGGCCAATGCCACCTTCGGCAGTTTGGTCACCGAATCGGGCTCGTCGTTCACCTGGTTCGGCAACAGCCAACGTCATCGGCTGACGCCTTGGAGCAACGACGCCGTCGGCGATCCCTCGGGCGAGCTCTTCTACCTTCGCGACGAGGACGATGGCACGACTTGGTCGCCGACGCCGCATCCTGCCGGGGGCGGCACCACCTTCCGCGTGCGTCACGGTCAGGGCTACACCAGCTTCGAGCACTCGCTCGGTGGGCTCGAATGCGAGCTGACGACGTTCGTCACCACCGACGATCCGGTCAAGCTCACGCGTCTTCGGCTGACCAATCGCGGCCAGCGTCGTCGGCAGATCTCGGCGATGAACGTCGTCGAATGGGTGCTCGGCGGCAGCCGGGAGACCGAGCGCAGCACCGTCGTCACCTCCTGGGATGCGACGGGCGGCGTCCTTCTCGCGCACAATCCATTGGGTCCATATGCATCACGTCGCGCCTTCCTCGCCGCCAGTCGACGAGGGGGCAGCCACACCGGAGATCGCCGCGAGGTCTTCGGCACTGCAGGCACGCGCGCGAGGCCAGCAGCGCTCGCACGCGCGGCACTCTCCAACAAAACCGGCGCCGGGCTCGACCCCTGCGGGGCGATCTCGGTCCCCTTGGCGATCGAGCCGGGCGCGACGGTCGAGCTCTCTTTCATCCTCGGCAGCGCCAGAGACGACGAGCAGGCCTCGCAGCTCGCCGGGAAATACATGGCAACTGGAGCAGCCGAGGCCGCGCTCGAGCAGACGCGAAAGGCCTGGCGCCGAGTCCTCGACACCGTCGTCGTCCGCACGCCCGATCCGGCGCTCGACCTGATGCTCAATCAGTGGTTGCCCTATCAAGTGCTCAGTTGCCGACTCTGGGGTCGAAGTGCCTTCTACCAATCGGGCGGCGCCTTCGGATTCCGCGATCAGCTGCAGGACGTGCTCGCGCTCGTCCACGCCCGACCCGATCTGGTACGTGAACAACTTCTCCGCGCGGCGGCCCATCAATTCGTCGAGGGCGACGTGCAACACTGGTGGCACGACGACAGCGGACAAGGCGTGCGCACGCGCTGCTCCGACGACATGGTCTGGCTCCCCTACGTGACCGCGCAGTACGTGCGCGCGACCGGTGACCTCGGCGTGCTCGACGAACAAGTCGCCTTCCTCGGCGAGCGTCCGCTCGCGCCGAACGAAGACGATCTCTTCGCCGTCCCCAAGCCCGCCGGCGAGAAGGCCTCGCTCTACGAGCACTGCGTGCGCGCGTTGCAGGTCTCGGCCACGGTCGGTGGTCACGGGCTCCCGCTGATCGGCGGCGGCGATTGGAACGACGGCATGAATCGCCTGGGAAAGGCGGGCAAAGGCGAGAGCGTCTGGCTCGCCTGGTTCTGGGCGAAGACGGCCCGCGACTTCGGCCGGCTCTCGAGCGCGCGCGGCGACTCGGCCCGCGTCACCTTCCTCGAGACCCACGTGAAGCAACTCGCGCGTGCGGTCGACGAGCAAGCCTGGGATGGCGAGTGGTATCGCCGCGCCTTCTTCGACGACGGCCTGCCCCTCGGCTCGCACGTGAACACCGAGTGCTCGATCGACGCCATCGCCCAATCGTGGTCGGTCATCTCCGGCCTCGGCGACCCCGCCCGCGCCAAGCGTGCATTGCTCGCCTCCGAAGCGCGACTGGTCGACGAGGACGCCGGCCTCATGCGACTGCTCACGCCTCCCTTCTCCGGCGCCGATCCCGATCCTGGATACATTCGGGCCTACCCGCCGGGTATCCGTGAAAACGGGGGCCAATACACCCACGGCGCGAGCTGGACCATTCTCGCCCTCACCCTCACGGGCGAAGCCAATCGCGCGTGGAAGCTCTATTCCCTTCTCAACCCCGTCCATCACGCCTCGACCCCCGAAGCGATGCAACGCTACAAGGTAGAGCCCTACGTCATCACCGCCGACATCTACGACACCCCGGCCCATCTCGGTCGCGGCGGCTGGAGCTGGTACACGGGCTCGGCATCATGGATGTACACCGTCGCCCTCGAGCACATCCTCGGTATCCAGCGCGTCGCCGGGGGCCTCCGTATCGCCCCCTGCATCCCTGACGAATGGCCTGGCTTCGAGGTCGACTATCGCGATGGTGACGTGGTGAAGCACATCGTCGTCAAGCGCGTGATCGGCAGTGAGCTGTCGATCACCGTGAACGGGAAAAAGGTCACAGGTTTGGAGGCGGAGGAAGCGGAAGCGCGTGTACCCGCAGGGCGTACGCGCGCTGCGGGTGGCGGGCTGAACGTGGGGCGCTGGGGCGATCCGGTGACCGGGAAGGTTTGAAGGACCGCGCCCGCGCCCGCGCTCACCTCGATGGGCTCAGCGCGACTTGCCGTTCGGTTTGGCAGTCGGCTTGGCTCGTTTCGGCATCGGGCCCTTCTTCGCCTCCTGCTCGGCGAGACGAAGCTCCTCGCCCTCGGGGCCGTCGATCGCGCGTCGCGCCTTCTCCGCGGCTTCGTCCGAGGTGCCCTTCTTCAGGTAGTCCGTCAGGCCGTTGTCGTATTTCTTCGTCGCGTCGTAGTTGCCTTCGCCTTGCAGGTCCGGGCTCTTCTTCGGTTCGGAAGTCTTCTTGGTATCCATGGCGATTCCTCCGTGGTTCTGCTGCCTGTTCTCGTGCGTGTCAGGTTCCGCTCTTGGTCGCGGCGATGGTCGCGAAGCCGATGGTGAATCCCGCGTAGAGCGCCTCGGGTTGCGTCGGCATCAGGCTCGTCGAGTAGCGCATCCACGCGAGGTCGCCGCAGAGGGCGAGGGCGAGCGCGTTGGCGCAGATCGAGCCTTGGCCGACGTCGAGCGTGCGCGCCTCGTCACGCAGATCGACGCGGCAGGCACGAGCACTGACCTCCAGATGGCGCACGGCCAGCGTCGCCATCAGGCCTCGCTCGAGCCCGCCGAGGCGACTTCGTTCGATGCCATCGACGCTCGCGCGGCCGGCGATCGCCCAGCCCACCGTCGCTGCCACTTCGAAGCCGACCCGGCCGCGCAAGAATTGATAACCGAATTGCCCCTGTGGGGCGTCGAGGAGCGAGAAGTAATACGCGTCATTGCCGCGTAGCGCGCCGAGGAATGCCACGCGTGCGATGGGTCCGTGAGTCTCCGCGACCGGGATGCGCACGCCGAGACCGAAGGCGCCTTGGAGAATGCCATCGAGCCCGAATCCGCCGCCGCCGAGCGCGAGGTGGGTATCGTGGTAAGTGGTCAATCCGTTACGGAAGAGGAACCCTTCGTTGCGCGCCGAGAACGAGAAGCTCGTCCCCTTCGGCGCTCCGTCGCTGTTCGGAAGCGACGTCTGCCCGACGCGGAGACCGACGACGCCGCGCACCCAGGCCGCCGGGCGCATGAAATCAGGCTCTTCGTCGGTGCTCTCGTCGGGAGGCCCATGGGCGGCGTAGACGGCGGGCTCGGCCTGGGCAGAGCACGTGATGCTGACGATCGCGGCGCCGATGAAGAGCGCGGAGACGGCGACCAATGCTCCGTGCTGACTGAGTGTGGTGCGCATGGTGCCCGTATCGGAAGCATCGCTCGTGCCGAAGTCGGCCCTCTCGATGGCGCGCCCGTTGCTTTGCCAGTGAGTCCTCAGCCAACACGGAGCCCGATCATGAATCGATTGCACACGTCCATTTTCGCAGCATTGCTCGCGAGCGGTGCGCTGCTCCTCTGTAGCGCTTGCACCATCCGCGAGGGAACGATCGACGGTTATGCCTACGTCCGCACCGACGGGCCGACGACCTACGAGCGATATCCCCATACTCGCTATCGCGATCGCGACGTCTATTGGATCGAGGGGCGCTGGTACTGGCGTGGTGAGACGGGCTGGTACGCCTTCGACGACGAGCCGCGCGACCTGCACCGGTGGCGCGACGAAGGCTACGGCGGTTACTACACGCACACGAATCCCGGTCCGCATCCGCAAAAGGCGCCGCCCGCGTACGCACCTCCGCAGCCCTACGGGTCGCCAGGGGTGCAGCACGCGCCACCGGCGTATTGAACGCCCCGCGTCGATTTGGCCAAGAAAATAAGGAGATTCGTCATCATGAAGCAGACTTTCCTCCGGTCGCTCCGGTGCCTCGGCGCGTTCGCGCTGGTCACCCTCGGCAGCAGCGCGTGCACCATCAAAAGCACCGACACGAGCTCGCGCCCGATAGGTCCGGCGGCCGGCACCTTCGCCGTCCGCTGGTCGATCAGCGGCTCGTTCGACCCTTCGCAGTGCGATCGCCATCGCGCGTACACGATGGAGCTGGCCATCTACGACGGTCGTGGCATCGTCGCGAACCAGAGCGCCCCGTGCAGCGCGATGTCGACCTCGCTCTCGCTCGATCCCGGCAGCTACACCGGCACGATGACCCTCACCGACGGCGGCGAGACCGCGCGCACGACGACGCTCGATCTCCGCCCCTTCAGCGTTCAATCCTATTCGACCACTACGGGTGATACCGACTTTCCCG
>JANYDK010000043.1 GCA_025363655.1 Deltaproteobacteria bacterium
CGCATCAGGCGCTCGTCCATGACCGGCCCGAGGGCGAGAAACTTCCGACGAATCGAGTCCACGTTCTCCATCGAAGCGTGGAACGAGGCGGGCCATCCGAAAATTCATTCTTCCGGGCGATTATTTCCGCGCGGCGCCTAACCGCGTGATGAAGGCGCTTTCTCCCCACGCGTTCGCGACGGAATGGCCGGGTGCCCTCGTGTGCATCCCCGAGGAGCTCGCTTACCCGGCTGACTTGAAGATGGGCGACGCTGGTCGAGCATCTGCAATCGGTCGGATCGACCGATGTGGTCTTCAACCTGGAGCCACCGCGCCGGCCGGGGCGCGTGATTGGAGAACCATCGTGAATCGCCCGCGAACTCTCGAACGGCTTCGTGAGGAGCTAGCGCGATGACAATCAGACCGTCCATTCTCGCCTTCGTCGACCTAGGCGTTCTTCCGCCGAGCACCGCATCGGAGGAGGTCATCGCGCGACATGAAGCGGCGCTCCGAGCAATCGACGGTCCTATCACTACCGCCGAAGCCGCGTTATTGCAGGGGAGCTTCGGTCCAGACGACTGCTACGGCCTCGCCTGGATGCTGCTCCACCTCATCGAGACCGCTCCGGGTGGCGCACCCATCGCGGCGGCCCCGTCTGGCGACGACAACGAATGGATTCGGCGGCTGTGGGATCGCGCGCACCGCGCTGTTGATGAAAAATAGAATCACAATGAACATCCAATGCCGCACGTGACCTCCCTCGCAACGGACTCAGTCGCGATCGATTTGCCCGCCTGGGAAGACATGCTCCATGCGCTGCGTGCCTTGGATGCGAAGGAGAACACCATTGTCGTGCTGGCGCCGGCATCGCCGGCCGGTGCGCCGGCGGGCGAGGCGCACATGAGCATTGGCGGCGGCAACGGTCGCTACCTCGCCTCTGACCTCGGACAACGTGACGTTCTGGAACGCGGAGACTCCGGGCGGCGACGCGCAGCTCACGCGGCTGATGGTGGGTGGCCAGGAGGGTGACTACACAGGGGCACAGCTCGTGTCCCTCGAGGTAGTGACGCTCGTCGCGCGTGAGTATTTCGACAACGGTGGCCGTGCTTCATCGGCGTATTGGGTACGCGAGTAGTGGGTGGTGGGCATCGGCGACCTCGCTAGTGAGAGGCGTCCTGTCCCGTAACCACACCCGTCCGGCGCCAGACTTCGAACCGAGCTGCTTCCCTGCCGAGCAGACGAGGCACCTCAGCATGAAGATGCGCTGAGCGCATGCCAAGATGACCCCGCGGGGCCCGCGGGGTCATCTTGACGGTGCATCCAGACAGATTTTCCTACCCCTGTGGAACATTCGATCTCTCCACTGCACTTGCGAGTTGTGCACGCACAATTCCCTTAGCGAAGCGCGTAGTCGACGGCCATGCGCCGCGCTACCTCGTCGGCCGCGAAGACGGTCCCAAGATCCTCAGGAGGAGCTCGAAATGCGAAGCCTTTCACGTGTCGTCGGAGTCGTCGGGTCGTTGGTGGTCGTCGGCTGCGGTGGCCAAGTTCAGGACGATGGCGCGCCCGATTCACGCGTCCACCATCTCGGCGGACCGACCGTCGAGCGGCAGTACATCGTCGTATTCACGGACGCCGCTGCTTCGGAGGCGGAGGAAGGGCTTCGTTCACTCGCCGCACGCGAGCACTTCGAGCTGCGCGAGGTCTGGAGAAGCGCGCTACACGGCGCCGTCGTCAGCAACGTCGACACGGCGGCGGCCGAGCTCATTGCCGAGCTCCCAGGCGTGGCCGAGGTGACGGATGATCCGGTCGGCCACATCAGCGCCACCCAGACCGGCGCGCCCTGGGGACTCGATCGAATCGATCAGCGTGCACTCCCCGTCGACGGGTCGTACCACTACAACTTCACCGGGGCCGGCGTGAACGCTTACGTGGTCGACAATGGTGTCGACGCGTCCCACCCCGAGTTCGGCGGCCGCGCCACGATCGACTTCGATGCCGTCGGCGGCGTCGCCACCAGCTCACACGCGACGCACGTGGCAGGCATTCTCGGCGGTGGCACGCACGGCGTTGCGCACGCCGTGCGCATTCACTCGGTGCGCGTTTGCAGGGTCGACGACTGCAATGCCAGCGACGTCCTCTCCGGCGTGAACTGGATTTCCGCGAACGGCGTTCGCCCTGCCGTCGTCAACTTGAGCCTGCAGCTGCCGTCGGTCACGCCATCTCTGGACGCAGCGCTCACCGCGCTCGTGGCCAAAGGCTTCTTCGTGACGGCCGCTGCCGGCAATCGGCTGATTGACTGGCAACCGCAGGATGCCTGCAAGTTTTCACCTGCACGCGTGCCCACCGTGTACACGGTCGCCGCATCCGGCACCGACGATTCCGAGACGTCGTTCTCCGCGGGCGGACCTTGTGTCGACGCCTTTGCGCCTGGGGCGGGCATCGAATCGTCGTTGCGGGGAGGCGTCTACGGGTCACTGAGCGGCACCTCACAATCGGCGCCCCACGCCGCGGGCGTCGCCGCGCTCATTCTCGAGTCGAATCCGACCTGGTCCGCCGCAGCCGTGACCAACGAGCTGAATGCACGCGCCACCCTTGGAGTCGTCACCGGCATTGCACCGTCTGGCGCTGCCAACCGGCTCGTCTACTCGCTGGCCTCCGGGTGCGCCGTCGGTACCACGCAATCGTGCTGCCCCTGTGCAGGCGGCTGCGGCTGCGCCGGAAGTAGCACGTGCCTTCCGAGCGGTTCGTGGGGCACCTGCACCGAGTACGTGTGCAAGCCCGGGGTCTGCCGCTAGCACTCAGCGACCTCCGCCGTGACCGGCGCCGGGGTCCGCGCCCGAACGGGTCTCCTTCACCTGGTCCGCAACCTGCTCCCACGGGGGCATGCTCGATCGCCCTACCGTCGTCGCCCGCTTGCGCGAGATCGCCGATCTGCTCGCCGCGCATGGCGGGAGTCGCTTCAAGGCGCGCGCCTTCGCCCGAGGCGCGCGCGCGAGCCGTCTCGAGCTGCAGCTTGCTCGACTCGAGCGACGGCGGACGAGTTGCTCGGGCTGCGGCACCAAGCTCTCGCTCGGAGAAGCCTGGCGGCTCGCGCGCGCAATCGAGGAAGACCTCCGGGCGATGCCGGGCGTGCGGGAGGTCGAGGTGGTCGGCGACGTCGCGCGGAGCGTCGAGCGGCCCGAGTCGGTGGCGCTGGTCGTGGTCACCTCGTCGATCGCCGAAGAGCGTGGAGCGATGGATCACGTCGCCTCGCTGCCGCGTGCCGCGCGCGTCGAAGCTCGCACCGAACGAGGCTGCCGTCTTCGCCTCGGCGATGGAACGCGGATCGAGATCGTCGCCTGCACGCCGACGGAGCTCCCCACGGTGCGCGTGGCGCATGCGTCGTCGTCCGTTCACTGGAAGAAGCTTCAATCGATCGCCACCTCGCGCGAGCTGCAACTCGATGAGCGCGCACTCCGCGCAACCCATGGTGAAGCTCCCGCGCTGCGTGACGACCGCGACCTCTACGCTGCGCTCGGCCTCTCGTTCGTGCCGGCCGAGCAGCGAGAAGACGAGGGAGAGATCGAGCGGGCGGCGCGCGGCGAGCCGTTCGATCTCGTGGAGGTCGGGGACCTGCGCGGCTTCGTCCACTGTCACACGAAGTGGTCCGACGGGAAGGGCTCGATCGAAGAGATGGCGCGCGCTGCCGAGCTGCGCGGGGCGAGCTATCTGACGATCACCGATCACTCGAAGTCGGCACACTACGCGAATGGACTCGACGCCGAGCGATTGCGACGCCAGTGGGACGAGATCGACGAGGTGCAGTCGCGTGTCGGCATTCGCATCCTCCGCGGCAAAGTGAGGCGTCAGTCTCCCGACACGTGATGCGACACGATGTTCGCGCTCACCGACGACGTCAGGACCGAGGAGAGCGCGTGCTCGCGGCAGTGCTCGAGGTAGGCCCCCTCGTGAAGGGCGACCAAGTCGACGACCGCGGCCCAGAGCCAGGCCGGCGCCCGCATGTTCTTCGCGTCCGTCTTGCGAAAAGCTTCGAGCCACGTACTGGCGGCCTCCGCCTCGAGCTGCTCTGCGTGCGCGACGGCCACGACGCCTGCCAGGTACTGACCGACCGCCACGGCTTCGTTTTCCTCCAGAGAGTCCAGCTCGAACTTCAGGTCTTGGGGCAGTAGCTCACGCACGAAGACGGGCCGCTGGAGAATCGTCGCGGCGGCCATCCGTTCGCCGAGCGCCGGTGAGAGCACGCGCGCTCCTGCTACCACCCGCTCGCCGGGATGCGTCGGAATCGCCGCCCGTGCCCGTCGCGGTGCGAGTGGGGCCGTCGCTTCTTTGATGTCGATGAGTGCGGTCGAGCCATCACGTCGCTTGCCCACACGCACCAAGGCCGACGCTCTCCAGAGTCCAAGCGAGCTACAACCCTTCACCCAGTACGCCGCGTCGAGCAGCGTGAGCTCCGCGTCGTCCGGACGTGACGCGAGGCTCGTCACGAGCTTTCGCACCTTGGCCAAGTCGACGAGCTTTTCGACCGCGGCGCGCTCTTCCCCCGTGAGCGGCCAGAAGCGGCGACCCATCGGAATGGTCTCCTGCTCCTTGCCAAGGCGTTCGGCGAATAGTTTTTGCCTCGATCGCCCACGCGCTTCACGCAGCACGCTCATCACCTGCGGTGGCGGCCTTTCGAGCCGGAATTCGCGTCGCGCGGCCTTGGCCTCGAGCACCAGCTCGTACCCGCGCGCGATGCTCTCGACGACCTTCGCGGTCACCGCACCGGGCAGCGCCGATGCACGTACCGCCATCGCCATCGAGAGCGCGAGCCGCACGACGTCGTGCGCCGGCGAACCAATGACCGCCTGGTCGAGATCGCGCAGCTCGATGGTGACGTCGCCTTCCTTTTTCGCCAGCGGCCCGAGATTTCCTACGTGGCAGTCGCCGCCTATCCAAATGCTGGGCGCGCGCGGCAGCGAGCGGCCGCGACGGCTCGCGAGCCACTCGTAGAAGCGTTTGGTGCTTCCTCGCACGTAGGCGTGCGCGCTGGAGGTCATCTTGGCCTCGCGTCGCGCCACGAGCAGCGGCACGCGTTCCGCGGGGGAGATCGGTAGCCGTGACTCGATCGAGGAGGTCGACTTGCCCATCGATGTCTCAGTCGACTCCCGCGCTCGAAAAGGTCGCCAGCAGGCTCGCGAGATTCTCGAAGTCGACGGGCTTCGTCAGATGCGCCTCGAAGCCCGCACGCCGTGTACGTAGCCGGTCACTCTCTTGGCCGTAGCCGGTGATCGCCACGAGCTTCACTTCCGGCCATTCGGCACGCAAGCGGGTGGCCAATTCATAGCCGTTCATCACGGGGAGGCCGAGGTCGAGCAGCGCCACGTGCGGCGCGAAGTCAGCCGCGAGCCGTAGCCCTTCAGGCCCGTCGTGGGCGATGACGGAACGATAGCCGAGGCGCTCGAGCACCTCGGCGAGCAGGTCCGCGCCATCCGCGTTGTCGTCGACGATCAGCACGCGTGGTTGGTGGGCCATCCCCGCGACAGCTGGCCGCGACGAGACGTCCCGCTCCTTCGTCGCCGCGTCGCTCCTCGGAAGGCGCACGGTGAACGTGCTCCCCCGACCGAGCCCAGCGCTGCGTGCCGACACCGTGCCGCCGTGCATGGCGACCAGGTTTTTGACCAAGGCGAGGCCGAGGCCGAGGCCGCCTTGAGAGCGATCCATCGTCTGACGAGCCTGGACGAACAAGTCGAACACGCGCGGCAAGAGCTCGGCGGAGATTCCCACGCCCGAGTCTTCGACGGAGATCACGACCTCGGCTTCCTCCAGTGCGGCCGTGACGTGGATTCGTCCACCCGGGGGGGTGTACTTCGCAGCGTTGGTGAGCAGGTTCGCAAGCACCTGCGTCATGCGTCCGCGGTCGGCATCGACGACGAGACCACGCTTGGGAACGTCGACGATCAGGTTGTGCCTCGCGTTCTCGATCGCAGGGCTGGCGGTCTCGATGGCAGCGGCCACCAGCTCGGCGAGCTCGAGGGTGTCCTTGGCCAAGACGACCTTGCCTTGAGCGATTCGCGAGACGTCGAGCAGGTCTTCCACCAGACGCGCAATGTGCTGCGATTGACGCTCGATGACGCCGATTTCCCGCGCGAGACCGTCCGTGCTCCGAAGCTTGAGCAAGTGCACGGCCGTCGCGATCGGCGCGAGGGGGTTTCTCAGCTCGTGGCCGAGCATAGCCAAGAAATCGTCTTTCGCACGGCTCGCGTCTTGTGCCGTGAGAAGCGCGACGCGTTCTCGTTCGGCGAGCTCCTTGTGGGCTGTGATGTCCTGCACGACGCTACCGATCCCGAGGACCTCGCCGCTTCCGCGTATGACGGGGAAGTGAACGGTCCTCCAGCTCCGCGTCCGGCCCGGCTGCGCCGGAGTCTCTCCCGTGATCTCCTGCTCCACGATCTGCCCTGTCTCGAGCACGCGCTTCAGGGTGGGCTCGAGGTCGCCGCGCACGCTCGGCATCAGATCGGCTCCCCTGTTTCCCAGGTGCGCTTCGATGGGAAAGCCGTTGATCTCTTCCGCCAGTACACGGTTGACCCGGCGAAATCGCAGATCGCGGTCCATGAAGCTGACGCCGATGGGAACATTCGCGAAGACGGCCTCCAGCTCCGCCGTTGCTTCTGCGATCTGCAGGCGCGCTTTCACATTCTCGGTGACGTCGAGATCGAAGGTCATGACCCCTTCGATTCGGCCCGACTCGTCGCGCACGGCTAGATAAATCGAATCCCAGTAGCTGATGACCTCTTTGCCATCGACCACCAGCCGCGCTCTCGCCTCTTTTTGCTGGAAGGGCTCTCCCGTCTCGAAGACGCGTTTCATCTGCGCGTAGAAGGGCTGCCCATGGTGTTCCGGCATGGCCTCGAGAAGGGGCCTGCCGATGAGCTCGCGACCGCCGAGGGCGGCGATGGCCATCGGGTGAGCGAATTCGAAGATCAAGTCGGGGCCGCGCAAGAAATTGACGATGGCCGGCACTTGCTCGAGCAAGCTGAGGAGCCGCCGCCGCTCGGCACGGCCAGCTTGTGCCGCAGCGAGCATCGCAGCGCGCGCCCCTTCCGCGAGGTGTCTCTGCGTCTCCTCGGCTCGCTTCTGTACCGAAACATCGACCGTCACCCCGTCGAAGTGGACGGGCGCACCGCCCGCGTCGTACGAGGTTCCGCCGAGCGCCCGCACCCATTTCACGGCGCCGCTGGCTGGGTCGCTCGTGCGGTAGATGATGTCGTACGGCGTCTGATCGCGGATGGACGCCTCGATCGCAGCACGCGTGCTCTCTCGGTCTTCGGGAAGGATGCGATCGTAGAAGGTGTCGATCGTCACGCGTGCGTCGGGCGGCAAGAAGAAGTGCTCCTTGACGCGCGCGTCCCAAACCAGCTCTTCGAAGGGTAAGTCGCAGTACCAGAAGCCCACGCCGGAGATCCGCGCGGCGTAGTCGGCGCGTGCGCGACTATGGGCGAGCTGCGCCAAGCCCTCCTCGAGGCGCGCGACCATGTCTCGTGCCTCGTACTGGCGTGACCTCGCCCGAAGCGCCGTGCGTACGACGGTCAAGAGGGACTGCAGGCGCAGCGGCCGGTCGAGCAGCGTCACATGGCCGAGGAGCTCCACACGGGCGAGCGCTCGCTTGGCCAACAACGGGGAAGCGTCCTGACTGGCGACGAGGACGATGGGCACATCGGACCACGGTGGCTGCCCGCCGAGCGCCGTCGCGAGCTCGGCGACCGCTGACTCGGAGAGCGCTTCGTCGGTGATAAGGAGCGCGCCGGCGCCCTCGTGCTGGGCCCGGAGCAGGTCGGGGACACTCGAGCAACGGAGGGCGGCGATGCCGTTGTCGCGCAGCACCTTGCACGCGAGCTCTCCATCGCGGCCGACGGATGCCAGCACCAGCACCCGACTTTCGATGTCGCTTTTCGGGCTAGGCTCCATCGCCATCGAGCGGCCGACTGGCGCCAGTGAGAATGGGAACGCCAGTGAGCACGCCCTGGAAACCGGCGAGGGGCTCCCCCACCTCGATGCCTTTGGCGGTCATCCGGAACTCGCGGATGGTCGCCTCGTGGCTCCCCCGGCGCTTCTTGATGACACTCATCGCCTTACGCACGTTGCCGTCGTCCTCGAAGTATCGGAGCAGCAGCGCCGTGTCCGCCAGATAGCTGAGGTCGATGGGTGATGCCATTCGGTCGCCCACGAGGCCGTGCTGGGCCATCGTCATCAGCGACACGACGCCGGCCTGGCTGAGAAAGCTCAGCAGCTCGTGCAACTGAATGAGGAGAAAGCGCTCCTCCGGCATCGCGTTCATGTAGCCGTTGATGCTGTCGATGACGACCATCCGTGCGCCGCGCTTCACTTCTTCCTGGACGAGGTTCGTGAATTGCCCCGGCGACAGCTCGGCGGGGTCCACTTGCTTGATCCGGAGCGTGCCGGCGTCGATGTACTGCCGAAGGGACATGCCCATGCCGCCCGTGCGTGCGAGCAAGGTCGCCTCTCCTTCGTCGAACGCGAAGATCACGCAGCGCTCGCCTCGCTCGGCGGCGGCCAACACGAACTGCGAGCAGATCGTCGACTTGCCGGTGCCTGCCGGCCCGAGCACCAGCGTACTGGAGCCCCGATCGAGGCCGCCGCCGCACAGCGCATCGAGCGCGGGCAAGCCGCTGGTGACGCGTTCGCTCGGCAGCAGCTCCCTGTGCTCGGCGGCGACCAGCCGCGGGTAGAGTGAGATTCCCCCCGTCTCGATGGTGAAGTCGTGGAACCCGCCCCTGTACTTGACCCCTCGGAGCTTCACCACGCGCAGGCGCCGCCGTTCGGAGCCATACTCGGGCGCGAGCTGCTCGGTCACCAACACGCCATGCGCGAGGCTCTGAAGTTGTAGATCGCCGTCCTCGGAGGTCCCATCGTCGAGGAAGAGAGCCGTGCAGCTCTTGCCGACGAAGAACTGCTTGAGCCCGAGGATTTGTCGACGATAGCGGAGCGGGTCGCGGGCGAGCAGGCGTAGCTCGGAGAGCGAGTCGAAGACGAGGCGCGTGGGTTTCACGCGCTCGACGGCCTCCAGCAGACGCCGTGTGGTCTCTCCGAGCTCGACCTCGGCGGGGTGAAAGAGGGTGTACTGCGCGTCGGGGTTGACCGACTCTTCGAGGTTGCCGAGCTCGAACACGTCGATTCCGTCGAGCGTCCAGCCATGCGACGCCGCGACGCCGAGTAGCTCTTCTTTGGTCTCGCTGAGCGTGACGTAGAAGACCGGCTCCTTGCGACGCACGCCCTCGAGAAGGAATTGCATCGCCAGCGTCGTCTTACCCGAGCCAGGGTCACCCTGCACCAGGTAGATGCGATCGCGAGGGAGGCCTCCGCCGAGGACGTGATCCAATTGCGAGATGCCGGTGGGCATCGGGGAGTTCGTGGCGGTCATCTGGCGCGCCGCGTTGCAGGGAAAGCTGGCGAGTTCAGGGCTTGCGCGTGCGCCCCCCGAGTCTGTCCAATTTTCCATGGCAGCGCTGACCTCAGCCTTGCCGAGTTCGCGTCTCGAGGCCGACCCTGCGCTTGAACTGACGCCCGAGGCGCCCTCCCAGGTCCGTACTTGCATCCGTGAAGGCGCCTCAATGCTTCAAGCAATGCTTCAAGCGGCGACGACACGGCGGCCCATGACGAAGGAGACGAGGGCCCCGATGAGGAAGACAACGAACGCGACCTTCCCAATCCATGCGGCGTCGGAGGCGATACCACCGAAACCGAGTATGGCGGCACCGAGAGCGAGAACGAAAAAGACGATGGCAGCTCGAAGCATGACGGCTCTCCTGCTGAAGACCGAGGTCGTTCGGTCTGTGGATGGCAGCTGCGCTTGCAGCGCACATGCCACAGCGAAATCTCGAATCGGCCTAAAGTTCGAGCATCTCGCGGTCAGGCCGTGGCGGCAGAATGCCTCGCTGCGATCAAAGTCACCGGTGGAATCGACCGGGCGGTCGCGCGGCGAGCTGAACTGCCACCCTCGCAGGTGAATGGGCAGATTGGTAAGAGCGGGTGAAGCCGCACGCGGCACGCCCGTTGCTGCTTCACTGGTGGAGCTGCATAGGCGCGCGGGCACCATCATGGCTCCGTATGTGGCATCGCCACTGGGCCTCGGCAGTGTCATGACGGTCGAGCCCGAGCCGCGCATCACCGACGTCCAGCGCATCGTGCTCGGAGACGTGCCCTGGAGCTTCCTCCTCGAGGCCGCGCGCGCATGGTCTTTCTCTATCTCTTGCTATCGAGCTCGCGGCGTTGGTGACCGTCGCCGCGGCGATCGGCATTCCCTTGCTCTCACCCGATCGGGGCCCTCGGCGCCACGGTGATCGTCGCGGTCGTGGTCGCCGCTCAGCGCGTCTTGGCGCACGCCGCCGCGCGCCATGCGCGAATCGAGGCGATGCTCGAAGGGTCGGTGCTCACGGTGGTCGCCGACGGGCACCTCTGTCTCGACCTCATGGCACACGCGCTGGTCGCGCCCGAACGCGTGTTCGCGCAGATTCGGACCATGGGCCTCGAGCACCTCGGACAGGTTCACCGCTGTACATGGAAGCCAATGGCACGTTCAGCCTCGTCGAAGACAAGCGTCCAGGCGTGGGCTTGTCGCTCTTGCCGGCGAGCGACGACGACCTCCGCCAGCTGCAGCCCCCCGAACCCGGCGCGTTCGCCTGCCGACGTTGCGGCGAAGTGGTTCGATGCGAGAGAGCCCACACCTGTGCCTCCAGTGCGGTCACGCGGATGCAGAGCCTGCGGTATCGACCATTACGCATGGTTGAGAGGCATCGGCGGCATGAGAGATTGGCTGAGACATGCCCGGCTGCCGTGATGCCTCGCCGCCGAAACTCTCGCCAGAGTTCCTTGCGCCGCCGTGTTTGCATCGTTTCTACTCGTGCCGTGCTCTGCAGCGCGGCGTTGCGGGCGGCTCGGGCGATTTGCCTCGCGGAATCTTCGCGATGAGGGGTTGAAGGTCTTCGAAATTTCCGGGAAAGTGGAGCATGGGGATGGGGCAGGCGAGCGGCTTCTCGGGGAGCGCGCTCATCGACAAGGTTTTGGAGAGCCTGTCCGAGGGCTGTCAGGTCGTCGACTTCGAGTGGCGCTACGTCTACCTCAACGACGTCGCAGCGCAGCAGGGTGGACGTGCCAAGGAAGAGCTCGTCGGGCGCACCATGATGGAGTGCTACCCGGGCATCGACGAGACGCCGATGTTCGCGGTGCTGCGCCGGTGCATGAGCGAGCGCGTGATGCAGCGCCTCGACAACGAGTTCCACTTCGCCGACGGTTCGAGCGCCTGGTTCGAGCTCCGCTTCTTGCCCGTGTCGCAAGGGGTGTGTGTCCTCTCTCTCGAGATCACCCGCTGGCGTCAGTCGGAGGTGCGCGCCAAGGAGAGCGAGGCGCGCTACCGGCAGCTCGCGGACGCGATGCCGCAGATGGTGTGGTCGGCGGGCGCGGATGGCGCGACCGATTACTGCAATGCGCGCTGGACCGAGTACACCGGTCTGACCGCGGCCGAGGCGCAAGGATGGGGGTGGGAGTCGGTGATTCATTCGGACGATCGCGCGGCCGTGGCAGCGGGCTGGACGGCGGCTTTTCGCGGGGGCGACCCCTACGAGCTGCGGTGTCGCTTCAAGCGCGCCTCCGATGGAGCGCACCGGTGGCACCTCGTGCGCGCGCTCCCCGCGCGTGACGGCGAGGCGCGCATCGTCAAGTGGTACGGCACCGCGACCGACATCGACGATCACGTCGCGATCGAGCAGGCACTGAGGGCGAGCCAAGGAAGGTTCGCCCGCCTCTCCGACGCCGGCCTCATCGGCATCGTCGTCGCCAGCCTCGGCAGCCGTGTCACGGAGATCAACGACACGCTCCTGCGCATGGTCGGGTACTCGCGCGAGGAGATCGTGCAAGGCCAGGTGCCTTGGCACGAGCTCAGCCCTCCCGAGTGGGCCGAGGTGGACCGGCGCGCCGTTCACGAGCTGCAGAGCGCAGGCGTCGCGTCGCTGCGGGAGAAGGAATACCTGCGCAAGGACGGCACGCGGGTGCCCGTCCTCATCGGCTCGGCCATGCTCGAAGACGCGGGGACCACGAACGAGACGATCTCGTTCGTGCTCGACCTCACCGAGCGCAAGAAGGCCGACGCCGCCATGGCGCGCGTTCGGGCGGAGCGCGCCTCGGAGGCTCAATTCCGCGAGCTCATCGAGGCCGCCCCGGACGCGGTGCTCATCAGCGGCGACGACGACCGCATCGTCCTGGTCAATGCGCAGACCGAGCGCTTGTTCGGACACCAGCGCCGCGAGCTGCTCGGCCAGCCGGTGACGATGCTCTATGGCCCGCAGCAAGATCGCATCGACGAGAAGTGCACCGTCGCGCACTTCCGCGGGCGGCCCGAGCTCGGTTCGACGCCTGGATTCGAGATCGTCGCGCTTCACCAGGACGGACGCATGTTCCCGGTGGAGGTGACGCTGAGCCCGCTGCGGCGTGAAGACGGGCAGGTCCTCATCTTGCGACACATCCGCGACATCAGCTCGCGGAAGGCGACCGAGGAGCGCCTGCGCGCGAGCGAGGAGCGATTTCGCCTCCTCGTCTCGAACGTACGTGACTACGCGATCCTCATGCTCGATCGGGTGGGGCGCGTCGTCAGCTGGAACGCCGGCGCCGAACGCCTGCTTGGCTACCGGGGCGATGCGATCATCGGTCAGCACTTCTCACGCTTCTACCCCACGGACGAGACGGCCCTCGACAAGCTGGCTGCCGAGTTGGCGATCGCCGCGGCTGACGGACGTTTCGAGGAAGAGGGGATCCGCGTGCGCCAGGATGGCCGCCGCTTCGTCGCCCATGTCGTGGTCACGCCGATCCGCGACCTGCAGGGCGAGCTCATCGGGTTCGCGAAAGTGACGCGCGACGTCACGGAACGCCATCGCGCGGATGCGGCGCTCGAGCTGGCGCATCGCGAGCTCGAAGCCTTCAGCTACTCGGTCGCCCACGACCTCCGTGCGCCGGTGCGCGCGATGAACGGCTTCGCGCAGCTCTTGCTGGCGACGCACATGCCAGCGCTCGATGCCGAGGGGCAAGACTGGCTTCAGGAGATCCATCAGAACGCGGTGCGCATGAGCGAGCTCATCGACGCCCTCCTCGGTCTGTCGCGCGTCAGCCGTAGCGACATGCGCGCCGAATTCGTCGACCTCGGGGAGCTCGTGCGTGAGTGCGTCGCGCGCCACGACGCCGAGAAGGTCGGAGCTACCGAGGTCGTCATCGCCCGGGAGTCGCCTCTGCTCGCGCACATCGATCCGCGACTCGCGCGCGTCTTGGTCGAGAACCTCGTGGGCAACGCGTGGAAGTTCACCCGCAAGACGCCTTCGCCCCGCATCGAGCTGGGGGTGACATCGCGCGACGGTGACTCTATCTTCTTCGTCCGCGACAACGGAGCCGGTTTCGACATGTCGCTCGTGCGCAAGCTCTTCACTCCCTTCCAGCGCCTTCACACCCACGAAGAGTTCGCGGGAATCGGCGTCGGTCTCGCCACGGTGCAGCGCATCGTCCACCGCCACGGCGGGCGCATCTGGGCGGAGGCCGCGGTCGGCGCCGGCGCCACCTTCTACTTCTCACTGCCCACCCAACCTACGGACCCTACCGATGCCGAAGAAGATCCTGCTCCTCGAGGACAACTCGAGCGATGAAAAGCTCACGCTCATGGCTTTCAAGAAGGGCGGCATCGACGCCGACATCGTCGTCCAGCGCAACGGCCAGGACGCGGTCGACTACCTCTTCGCCGAGGGGCGCTTCGCCTCGGAGGGTCACGAGCCGCCAGCGCTCGTGCTCCTCGACCTCAACCTGCCCTACGTCGACGGCTTCGAGGTCTTGCGCCGCCTCCGGCTCGACCGCCGCACGAGGCTGCTTCCGGTCGTCGTGCTGACCTCGTCGAAGCAAAACGAAGATGTCACGCGTAGCTACGCGCTCGGCGCCAACGCCTACGTGCGGAAGCCCCTCCACTTCAGCGCCTTCGTCGACGCGGCCAAGACGCTCAGTGGCTTTTGGCTCGAGCTCAATGAGCCCCCGCAATCCGGCAGTGCTCCATGACCACGACCCTGCGCGTGCTGCACGTCGAAGATTCGCCGAGCGACGCCAAGCTGGTCGCAGCGGCGCTGCGCGCGATCGGCCGTCCGCTCGAGAGCCTGCGCGTCGAGGATCCCGACGCCATGCGCGCCGCGCTCGCGAGCCGGGAGTTCGACCTGGTGATCAGTGACTGGTCGATGCCGAAGTTCAGCGGCCCCGCGGCGTTGAAGGTCATGCAGGCGAGCGGCGCCGATCTCCCGTTCATCATCGTCTCCGGAACCGTCGGTGAGGAGCTGGCCGTCGAGGCCATGCGCGCCGGCGCCTCCGACTACGTCCTCAAGCACAACCTCCAGCGCTTGCCGCCGGCCGTGGAACGCGAGCTGCGAGAGCACGCATCGAAGAAGGCGCGCCGCCAGGCGGAAAACGCCCTGCGCGCGAGCAACGACCGATTTCGTCGGCTCTCCGAATCGGGCATCGTCGGCATCGTCGTCGCCGACCTCTTCGGCAACATCCACGACGCCAACGACGCCGCCCTTCAACTCTTCGGCTACGCCCGAGACGAGGTGTTGAAGGTGAAATGGCCGGACATGGTCCCGCCCGATTGGCAGCACCAGGCGGCGGAGACGCTGAGCATGCTCGCGACGCGCGGCGTCTCGCACCTGGTCGAGCGCGAGATGTTTCGCAAAGACGGGAGCCGCGTGCCCATCCTCATGGGCGTGGCGATGCTCGACCACCCGGAATGCATCGTGTTCGTCGCCGATCTCACCGAGCGAAAGCGCGTCGAGGCGTCGCTCCGCATCTCCGAGAGCCTGAAGGCGGGCATGATCGACGACGCGCTCGACGCGATCATCGCCATGGACGCGCAAGGGAAGATCGTGGCCTTCAACCCGGCGGCGGAGCGCACGTTCGGACATTCGCGCGACGCGGTGCTCGGCCGGACGGTCGCCGAGGTCATCGTTCCGGAGCGACTGCGGGAGGAGCACCTGCGCGGTATGCAGCGCTACTTCGCCACGGGTGCCGGGACCCTCATCGGGCGTCGGCTGGAGCTCCCGGCGCTGCGCAGCGACGGCACCGAGCTCACGGTCGAGATGTCGATCGCGCGCGTGGCCACCGCGGAAGAGCCGATATGCACCGCGTTCATCCGCGACATCACCGACCGCAAGCGCGCCGA
>JANYDK010000118.1 GCA_025363655.1 Deltaproteobacteria bacterium
TGCTCGCGCTCGTGCTCGCGATTGTGTGCTTCGCGTCTCCGGCGTCGGCGCATCAAGCCGGCGTCTCGAGCAGCCGTTGGAGTCTTCACGGCGTCGTCGCGAGCGCGCAGATCGTCTTCGCCAACGCCGAGCTCGCGCGCGCCTTGCCCGACCTCGACGGCGATCACGACGGCGCCCTCTCCGCCGCCGAGCTCGACGCTGGAAGCGCCATTTTTTCGCGCGAAATCGCCGCGCGGACGACGCTCGTGGGAGACGCGGCGGCCTGCCCGGTGATCTCGAAGGGCGCGTCGCTCACCGAGCAAGACGGCGTCGTCGTCGCGCTCGAAGCGACGTGCACCTCCCGCCCGCAGAAGCTCACGTTGCACAACGGCTTCCTCGAGGTGCTCCCCGCCGCCCATCGCGATCTCGTCACCTTCGACACCGGCGATGGCAAAGGCGCGCGCGAAGCCGTGACCGTGCTCGCGAACATGGACGTCACCCTCGACGTCGGCGCACCGACCGAAGGCAACGCCACCTTTCGCTCGCTCCTCTTCCTCGGCGTCGAGCACATCCTCACCGGCTACGACCACCTCGTCTTCATCTTCGGACTCGTGGTCGCCGGCGGACGCCTCCGTTCGCTCGCCTTCGCGCTCACCGCGTTCACCGTCTCGCACTCGATCTCGCTCGCGCTCGCGGTGCTCGGCGTGTGGGCCCCGAGCTCGTCGATCGTCGAGCCGGCGATCGCGCTCTCGATCGCCTACGTCGGCCTGGAGAACCTCTGGCAGGCGCGAAAGCATCACAAAAACGAGGATAAATCGCTCGATCCAGCGAGACGACGTTGGATGCTCACCTTCCCCTTCGGCCTCATCCACGGCTTCGGGTTCGCCGGTGCGCTCGCCGAAATCGGCCTCCCGCGCGCGCGCATTCCGGGCGCGCTCGTCGCCTTCAACCTCGGCGTCGAGCTCGGTCAGCTCGCGGTCCTCGCGGTCGTCCTCCCGCTGCTCGTCTACGTGCGTCGCTGGGCGATCGTTCGCGGCCTCGGAACCACGCTGGCGAACGCCGCCATCGTCGTCGCCGGCTGCGTTTGGTTCGTTCTGCGTGTGCTCGGCAAGGCCTAGCGTCTCAAACGAACTCGACGCCTTGCGCGAGGGGGAGATCTTTCCCGCCGTTGATCGTGCACGTCTGGCGGCGCATGTACGTCTTCCACGAATCGGAGCCCGACTCGCGACCACCGCCCGTGTCTTTCTCACCGCCAAACGCGCCGCCGATCTCCGCGCCGCTGGTGCCCAAGTTGACGTTGGCGATGCCGCAGTCGGAGCCCGCAGCCGAGAGAAAACGCTCCGACGCGCGCACGCTGTCGGTGAAGATGGCGCTCGAGAGTCCTTGCGGCACCGCGTTTTGCGCGGCGATCGCCCCCTCGAGATCGTCGACGAGGAAGACGTAGAGTATCGGCGCGAACGTCTCTTCCCACGCGATGGGGAAGGCGTCGTGCGTCGTCGCTTGGATGAGCGTCGGCTCGACGAAGTACCCCGGGCGATCGAGCACCTTGCCGCCGCAGAGGACCTTCCCCCCCTGCGACTTCGCCGCTTCGATCGCGGACGCATAGCGCGCGACCGAGGCCGGACCGACGAGCGGCCCGACGAGCGTGCGCGGATCGAGCGGGTCTCCCATCGACACCGAACCGAACGCGCGAATCAGACGCTCGATCACCTGCGGAGCGATTTTGCGCTGGAGAAACAGCCTGCGCGTCGTCGTGCACCGTTGGCCCGCGGTGCCGACCGAGCCGAAGGTGACCGCGCGCACGACGAGGTCGACGTCGGCGTCGTCGAGGACGATGATCGCATTGTTGCCACCGAGCTCGAGGAGACTCCGACCGAGCCGCTGCGCCACCCGCGTCGCCACCGTGCGCCCGACCTCGATCGAACCGGTGAACGAAACGAGCGGAAATCGCGGGTCGTCGGCCATCCACCCGCCGACGTCGGCTCCCCCGGTCGCGAGCGAGAAGACGCCCGCCGCGTCATGCTCGTCCATCGCGCGATTGCACAACGTCTGCACCGCGAGGCTGCACAGCGGCGTCCGCGGCGAGGGCTTCCACACGCAGGTGTCACCACACACCGCCGCGAGCGCCGCGTTCCACGCCCAAACCGCGATCGGAAAATTGAACGCGGTGACGATTCCCACCGGACCGAGCGGATGCCACTGCTCGATCATCCGATGATTCGGCCGCTCCGACGCGATGGTCAGTCCATGCAGTTGCCGCGAGAGCCCGACCGCGAGCTCGCAGACGTCGATCATCTCCTGCACCTCACCGAGCCCTTCGGCGCGAATCTTCCCCATCTCGAGCGACACCAGCTCGCCGAGCGACTCCTTGTGATGTCGCAAGAGCTCGCCGAGCCGCCGCACGAGCTCTCCACGCTTCGGCGCCGGCCGCATCCGCCACTCGAGAAATCGAGCCTTCGCCTTCTCGACGACGGCGTCGTACTCGGCGCGCGTACACCCATGCAACTTGGCGAGGACGTGCCCGTTGTTGGGGTTGATGGAGGTTTGGATCTCGCCGGTGGTGGGGAGCCATTTGCCGGTGCAGGCGCCGGGGGCTTCGGCGGGGACGCCGAGGTTGGCGAGAAGCTCGTTCTTGTTGATCATGCAAAGGAGAGTAACGCGAGTAGGTCCGCGGTCTACATGCTACGGCTCTCTCATGCGCATCGGAGTCCTCGGCGCTGGCGCCATCGGCTGCTATCTGGGCGGCAAGCTGGCCCTCGCCGGCCATGACGTGATCTTCGTCGGACGCCTCGGTGACGAGATACGTGCGCACGGCCTGACGCTCACCGACTACACGGGCGCGCGCGCGGTGCTCGAGGCGGCGCGCGTGCGTTACGAGAGTGAGGCGAGTGCGCTTTCGGACGTCGACGTCGTGCTCGTCACGGTGAAGTCGGCAGCTACGGAAGACGCAGCGCGTCCGCTCGCTTCGCTGCTGAAGAAGAGCGCCACCCTCGTCAGCCTTCAGAACGGCGTCTCCAATCCCGATCGTCTGCGCGGCGTCTTGCCGGGGCATGTCGTCGTCGCGGGGATGGTGCCGTTCAACGTCGCGCACGGTGGCGAGGGGAAGTTTCACAATGGGACGAGCGGGCCACTTTCGCTCGAACGGCGTGGGGCCGAAGGAGCACTCGAAGGTGCGCTGCGCGGCGCCGGTTTCGCGGTCGAGCTGCACGACGATCTCACGCGCATCCAGTGGACCAAGCTGGTCATCAACCTCAACAATGCCGTCAACGCGCTCGCGGGAATCCCTCTTCGGGCGCAGCTCGACGATCGTCGCTATCGACGCGCGATGGCGTTGTGCGTGCGCGAGGGGCTCACGGTGTTGCGCGCGGCGGGCATCAAGCCGGTGCGCGTGGGGCGCATTCTTCCATCGGTCGCGCCGTTCGTGCTCGGGCTCCCCGACGTGCTCTTTCGCGTCATCGCCGCGCGTATGGTCTCGGTCGACGACAAGGCGCGCTCCTCGATGCTCGACGATCTCGATCGTCGTCGCATCACCGAGGTCGATTGGCTCAACGGTGAGATCCTCCGCTTGGCCGAAGCGCACGGCGTCCCGGCGCCGGTCAATCGCACGATCACGGCTCTGGTGAAGCAGGCTGAAACGGCGCGCGCTGGATCGCCGAAAATTCCTGCCGATCGATTGCTCGACCTGCTCGCTTGAGCTGGACCGGGGTGCTACGGTCCACCCTGGGCGGCACGTCGCAGGCCCGGAGGGTCCATGTTTCATCGAAATAGCGAAGCCGCAGAGCGCATGAAGCGACGTCAAGCCGCCGAAGACTCTGCCCCCCGATTGTCCGACTCCATCCCGTCGTTGCAGACCCTACGTCTCAACTTGCGATATCGCCGCGGCGACATCCGCGCCGACGAGGCGACGCACCTGAAAATCGTGGTCGTTCCGCGCGCCCCGTCCCTCTTTCTCATCGCTTGCGCCGACAAAGAGTGCCGCGACGGCGGACACGACGTCACCCGCATGATGATGGACGGCCTTCACCAGAAGCGCGCCACCATCACCGGCGAAGACCCGTGCAACGGCACCCTCGGCTCGGCGCAGAGCCCCTGCACCTGCGTGCTCATCTTCGAGGCCAACGCCACCTACGGTTGATCGAGCTCATCGATCTCACCTGCGGCTCGGTCCGCTCGCTACATCACGCCACTTTGAGGGTGACCTCGATGTTGCCCTTGGTGGCGCGTGAGTACGGGCAGACCGAGTGGGCCGCCTGCATGAGGTTGTTCGCGACCTCGGGCGGAACGTCGGAGAATTTCCCCAAGAGCTCGACCGAGAGGAAGAACCCGCCGTCGGCGCCCTTGTTGAGCGAGACGGTGGCGGTGATGCTCGCTTGTCCGAGCGAGACCTTCTGCATCCGCGCGACGAGCCGCAGCGCGCTCTCGAAGCACGCCCCATAACCCGCGGCGAAGAGCTGCTCGGGGTTGGTGCCTTCGCCGCCGGGCCCGCCGAGCTCTTTCGGCATCGACAGCTGCTGCACGAATTTCCCGTCGGCCGACGTGGCTTTGCCTTCGCGGCCACCGGTGACGCTGACGGTGGTCTGGTAGAGAGCGCTCATGATCGTTTCTCCTTCTTGTTCTTCGTTTTGGCTTTGGATTTCGACTTCGTCTTCGTGAGCTTCGTGTCGTCGCCGGCGTTCTCCACGTTCGGCATCGCAGCGGGCATCGATCGCAAGAGGCGAAGGACGTCGGTTCGAAGCCGCACCACCGCGTCGACCGAGAGGCCCATCGCGCAGAGCATGCTCTTCGGGATCTCCCGCGCCTGCTTCTTCGCGCCCTTCCCCGCGGCCGTGAGCCGCACGTGGACCACGCGGCCATCGACGCCGTCACGCTCGCGAACGACGAGGCCCCGCGCCTCCATCCGCTTCACGAGCGGCGTCAGCGTTCCCGAGTCGAGCATGAGCCGCTCGCCGAGCCGCGAAATGGTGGCCTCGCCCTCTTCCCAGAGGACGAGGAGCACGAGGTACTGCGGATAGGTGATGCCGAGCGGGGCGAGGATGGGCCCATACGCCTGGACGACCGCACGCGAGGTGGCGTGGAGGGCGAAGCAGAGCTGGGCATCGAGACGGAGGGCCGCGTCGAGCATATGGATTGTGTACAACATGATTGTGCACAATGCAAGTGGCGGGGGCCGTGCGCGTCGCGATCTCGTCCGGTCGCTACTTCGCCACCGCGCCGATCAGCGCCCCACCCGCGATGAGCCACGTCGGATTCACCCTCCACTTCACGAGCACCACCGTGCTCACGACCGAGAGCGCGATCGTCGGCACGTCGATCAGCGACGCGCGGCCCAGTTGGAAAGCGACGACGGTCATGAGGGCGAAGGATGCGGCGTTGACACCGTCGAGAAAGGCGCTGGCGGCGGGGGAGCTTCGGACGCGGGCGACGAGCGGTTTGATCGCGGCGACGAGGAGGAAGCCGGGGAGGAAGATGGCGAAGGTGGCGACGAGGGCGCCGAGGGGACCGGCGAGCAGGTAGCCGATGAACGTGGCCGTGGTGAAGACGGGGCCGGGGGTGAGCTGGCCGACGGCGACGGCGTCGACGAGCTGCGCTTCGGTGAGCCAGTGGAGGCGCGTGACCAAATCTTCGCGGAGGAAGGCGAGGAGGACGTAGCCGCTGCCGAAGACGAGGGCGCCGACCTTGAGGAAGGTGACGAAGAGGGCGACGAGCCCGACGGAGGCAGGGGCTGCCGCGAGGGGCGCGAAGAGCAGGAAGGATGGAGACGGTGGATTCGTATCTTTGCGAACGCCGAGACGCGCGAATGCCAAAGCGACCAGGCCGGCGACGACGAGGACCGCGAGCATGTCGAAGCCGAAGGCAGCGGCGAGGCCGGCGGCGAGGGCGATCGCGATCAGCGCGAACGTCTTCAAGGCCTTGGGCGCGAGCGCGACGATGGCTTGGGTGACGACGCCGATGATGATCGGTTTGATTCCGTAGAGCACGCCGGCTACGCGGGGCAGACTGCCGTAGCGGAGGTAGACCGCGGCGAGGGCGGCGCTGAGGAGCGCTGCGGGGAGGATGAAGCAGGCGCCGGCGACCAGGAGGCCGAGGACGCCAGCGGTCTCGTAGCCGATGAAGACCGCGAGCTCGCTCGAGCTCGGACCGGGGATGAGGTTGGCGGCGCCGAGCATGTCGAGAAATCGCTGCGAATCCAGCCATTTTCGTCGCTGCACGACCTCGTCCTCCATCAGCGCTACGTGCGCGGCCGGCCCACCGAAGGCGGTGAGGCCGAGACGGAGAAAGAGCACCGCGAGCTCGCGGAGCGGGACGCGCGTCGTCACTCGTCGATCCAATCGGCGCCTACTTCGCTCGCTTCTCTCGTTGGGCGAAGCGAGCCCGCGCCTTCTCGCGTTCGTGCTCGCGCGTGTGGGCGTCGCCGCGCGGATGGAGCGCGTGGAGGAGCCGGTGCGTGCTCGCCGCTATCTCGTCGACCGCGCGCTCGAAGGCCTCGCGATCGGCGACCGACGGTGCGCGCGTGCCGCTCACCTTGCGGACGAATTGGAGCGCGGCGTCGCGCATTTCGGCTTCGGTGGTCGGCGGCTCGAAGTGGTGGAGCAGGCGGATGTTCCGGCACATGACCCGAAGGCTAGGCCCGGCGTGCGCGTGTCTCAACGCAAGAGCGGCCAGATGAGCCCGAGAAGAACGCTCCCGAGCGCCGCGTACCCGCCGACCAAGGCGGTGAAATAGGGCCTGTTTTTCCCAACGAAACGGCGAAGGATGATCGCGAAGAGGAGCGCGTGCGGGAGACCGAGGAGGAGAAAGCCGAGCGCGAGGCCCGGCCACCTCGAATCGTAGTTGAGATCGCGCGAGCCCTTCGAGCGCAGGTGCTCGCCGATGGAGAGCGGATCGACCCGCTTCAAGTCGGCGTCGAAGGACGCGTAGCAACCGCTGGCGCTGACGAGCGTGAAGCCGCCGGTGGCGCGCGGGAGGAAGGTCGCGGTGACGAGATCGGCGCAATCGAAGAGGCGCGTCGGCGTCGCCTCACGGAGGTGAATGCCTTCGGTGCGATCTTCGAGCGAGAGTTGGACGTCACCGTAAACCGAGTGACGGCCGAGGACGAGATCGCGTCCGGCGAAGGGCACGAACGCCTCGCCGTCGACGACCTGCTGCAGCCGAGTACGTACGACGCGTCCGCCGTCACGAACGAAGCGCGCCCGATCGGGGTCGAAGTCGCCGTATTCGAGCTCGCCGTCGCTCAGACGGACGACGTCGGTGCCGTCTTCGCCGAGCTCGCGATACTCGTTGCTCCCGGTTTGCACGATGAAGTGCCACGAGGGCGGCGCCGCGCTTCGATAGGCGCGGATGAACATCATGGTCGGCGCCACGACCGAGACGATCGCCGACTTGGCGACGTCGCGAACCTCCGGTTCGGCGCCGGGCGCGAGACGGACGACGACGGCGCGCGGCTCGGGGAGAGTTTCCACGACCGCCACCTCGAGCACGCCTTCGTCGAAGAACATGCCGAAGACCTCGCCCGTCGGGAGCGGCACCGGCGAGCGAATCCAGCCGTCTTTTCCCGCGACGCCAGCGACGCGCCCGACGCCGACGGTGGTGGTGACGATCGCCAGCGCGCCGTCCTTCGCGAAGAGGAGACGCTCGACTCGCTTCGGCTGCGTGCCTGCTTCCCACACCCACTTCGCGGCCGCTGTGTTCTCTTTCGGATCGACGAGCACCAGCGCGCCGTTGGGGAACGTCGTCGTCCCGGGTGCGCAGGTGATCCACACGCGCTCGCCATCGACGATCGACGTCAGCCCCTCGACGGGCGTGCACGTCGCGTACGGCGCGCCCATCCAAATTTTCTCGTTCGACGGGCCCGTCCACGCTGCGCGTCTCGGCGCGGTCACCCAAGCAGCGCGCCCGCGGACCTTGCTCCAGGTCTGCGCGGTGAGGGCGAGGGCGACGAAGAACGAGAGAAATAACGCCAGTTTGATGCGGAACTCACGCGACACCGGCGCACCCTAGCACCGTCGCCCGCTCACCCATACTTCACCCATACTTCACCAATACGCGGTCAAGCGCGCCGTCGCGGTGAAGGGCCAGCCCGGGGTGTAGTGGATGTCCCGCACCGGCGCGCCCTCTCCTTGCAGCTGGCTCGTGTTGGCGAACTGCACTTCCTTCCACTTGGTGTTGAGGAGGTTGTGCACGTCGAGCGCGGCTTCCCAGCTCTTCCAACGGAAGCCGGCCATCGCGTCGACCAGGGTCCAACCCTCGGCGTCGAGCGGCGTGCTGGCTCGTTCGGCGCCGTCGTTGGCGGGACGCTTGGCGATCGCCCGCACGCGGAGGGCGCCGAAGAAGCCGTTCGGATGTTTGGCGGAAATTCCCCCGGAAAACGTGCGTGTCGGGGCGAGCGCGACGGCGTCGCCGTTGCCCGCGTTGCCGATGAATTGCGCTTTGGTGAACGTCGCATCGGCGTCGAGGAAGAGCCACTTGGTGAGCGCGAGACGACCTTCGAGCTCGACGCCGTAGCGCCGCGTCGGCCCGCGCGACTCGGTGGTGCCGTCGTCGCCCGACCACACGACCTCGTGTTCGAGATCGAGACGAAAGAGCGCGGCAGCGAAATCGAGCTTCTCGAAGAGCTTGAGACGCGTGCCCACTTCCCAGCCCGTCGCCTTCGCGAGCAGAGTCACCGTCTTGTTGGCCGGGTCGAGCCGCCTCGTCGCGCCGCGCGCGTCGTTGGAGTGGAAGCCGCGACCGAAGTTGAGGAAGACGTCCCAAATCGGCGTCGGTGAGATCACCATCGAGAGCTTCGGCGAAGCGAGCGTCGAGCCGGCGATGCCACTCGTCTGCGCCGTGGTCGGCCCCAGCACCTCGAGGCGATCTTTCACCGCCACGTCGAAGCGATCGATGCGCAAGCCGGCGACGAGACGGAGGAAGCGCGTCAGCTTGATGTCCTCTTCGCCATAGAGGCCGACCGAGGTCTCGGTCACCCCGGTATCGGCGCCCGTCGAGATGATCTTTCGTCCGTAGTCGTGGTGCAGACCATTCTCGATGCTGTCGCTCCGCGCCTGAAGTCCGAACGTCGTCGACGTCGTGAAGGGCCCCACCTCGCGCTTGCGTCGCAGATACCAATGCGTTCCGAGCATCGTGCGCTCGTCGTCTTGCTGAATCTGATCGCCGTAGGTCGAATCGTGCTGGAAGAGCGTGAAATTCGAGAAGAGCGTGAAGCGGTACTTGGTCGCGTAGACGAGCGCGCGCGCCTCGTCGTCGTCGTGGCGATAGGCATACGAGACGCTCACCTGATGACGCTGCGTGCTTCCGCCCTCGGTCGGATCGACGTACCCGAACTCGTCGGGCAACGTCGGCAGCTGTCCGACGGCGCGCGACGGAATTTGCCCCGAGGCGTTCCATCCGCTGCTGTAGGTCATGAAGGTGAACGAGAGCGCGCCCGGCCCGACGTGACGCGTGGCGCGTCCGAAGCCGTTGAAGCGACGCAGCTTCTCCGGATTGAGGAAGGGCCCGTTGTCGGCGTAGACCTCGCCGGCGACGATCGTCGACCAGTCGTCACCGAGCTCGGGCGCGACCATGAAGAGCCCGCGGACGATGCCGTACTGACCGACCGCGAACGTCGCGCTCGATTCGTGGAGGTGGTCGTAATACTTCATGTCGATCGCGCCCGCGGTCGCGAAATCGCCATATTTTGCCGAGTAGGGGCCCTTCTGCGAGCTCAGCGTCGAGACCAGCTCGGGGATGATGAAGTGGAGGTCGGTGAAGCCTTGCCCATGGCCGTGCGAGACCAGGTTGATGGGCACGCCGTCGATGAAGAACGCGATGTCGGTGCCGTGATCGGCGTCGAAGCCGCGGAGGAAGTATTGGTTGGCCTTGCCACCGCCAGCGTGTTGCACGGCGAAGAGGCCGGGCACCACCTCGACGATGTCGCCGGGACGTGTGCGCGGCCTGAGCGCGAGATCGCGCTGCCTGACCTCGTCCGCCGACGCCGCGGTGTAGCCCTTCTCGGCGACGACCGTCACCTCCGTCGGCGGGGGCTCGACGCTGGCCGCCGCTGCCGAGGCCGAGCTGGAAGAGGCAGGCTCACCGGGCTCGTTCTCGTGACCACGCGACGGTCGCGCGACGATGCTGGCGGCGACGGCGGCGGTGGCTGCAAGAAAGGGCGCCAGCGGCGCGAGGCGATGTCGTAGCACGATTCATTCCCCCGGTGACACGAAGTAGTAGCACCAATTAAGTATTCCGTGCCACGATTCTCTACGAGAGGCGCCAGCGTTCGGATTTCACGACCGGCCAGATTTCAGGATTGAGGCCCGTTTTCTCCCGCCAATCTGGCACCGGCTCCGCGCGCTCGCTCCCTGAGTACGCCGCCCGAGGGCCGCCGGATTTGGCGCGTGTGCGTGTTACTTGGCTAGACTTCGTGCTACACGTTGGTCGTGTCGCTGATGCAGCCGCTGCTCCTCGGGCTCACCCTCGGGCTTCGTCACGCGGTCGAGCCCGATCACCTGGCGGCGATCACCACCATGGTCGCCGGCTCAAGCCCGCGTGCCGCTGCACGGACGGGCGCTGCCTGGGGCTTCGGACACGCGGTGGCGATCGTGCTCCTCGGTAGCGTCGTCCTCGCGCTCGGCGTGCGCGTTCCGCCGGGGCTGGCAATGGTGCTCGATCTCGCCGTGGTCGCCATGCTCGTCGTGCTCGGCGTGCAGGCGATTCGCAGCGCCCGTTCCGGCGAGTCGGGCACGCGCGCGCATCACGCTCACGCTCACGACCACGATCAGGCCAAGCTCGGTCGAACCTGGCGCTCGACGCTGGTCGGCTTCATCCACGGCGCCTCGGGCACTGCCGCCATCACCTTGCTGTGCCTCGGGCGCTTCGCTTCTTCGCTCGGCGCGATGAGCTTCCTCGTCCTCTTCTCGCTCGGCGCCTTGGTCTCCATGAGCGTGCTCAGCGCTCTCCTCGCCGGCCCGCTCTCGGCCATCGCCAAGCGCGGAATGCGCGCGACGCGAGGGATGCAACTCGCCGGCGGCGTCATCGCGCTCGCCGCAGCCGTCGTCGTCGTCATCGGCGCGCTGCAGAATCCAGGCGCTTCGTAGCTTCGGCAACCGAGCGAAGCGAGATTGACCGAAGCGGCCAAAGTTGCGCAGCAATCTTTGGCGAAACGAGAAGCTTCGGCAACCGAGCGAAGCGAGGCGCGCGAGAACGGCGTTCGGGAGCTGAACGTCAGGAAATCTCGCACCTCCATCCCGCGGGGAAGGCACCTTGGGGCTTGCGTCGTTCACGCAGGGACGATGCGATGGGCGTACTGCACCCACCTGCTCGTCGCGGAGGAAGACCCATGCGAACTGCTCACGTCGTCACGTCGTGTTGCGCGTTGTCCCTTTTGATCGTCGTCGGCGCCTTCGGCTGCAAGAAAGACCCGCCGAAGACCGAGGACAAGAGCTCGTCGAGCACGTCGAAGGACGAGAAGAAGTCGGCGGACAAGAGCAAGGACAAGAGCAAAGACAAGAGCAAGGCTGACGAGGACGACGACGACAAGCCCGGCGCGAAGGTCGCCGCCAAGGACGACGACGGCGACGAGGAGAAAGGCAGCCTCGGCAAGGACACCCTCGGCGTCACCAAGTCGGACGCGCTGCCGACGACGAAGCCGCGCACGCTGCCGAGCAAGCTTCCCGATGGCGACACCATCACGGCGCCGCCGAGCAGTTGGGACCGCTACTTCGACTCGGTGCGTCTCTACGAGTTCTACATGCCGTCCGGCTCGACCGACACGTTCGAGGTCAAGAACGGCTACGACAATTGGTTCGTCACCCCGCCGCAGCCCTACGACTTCAACGCCTACGTCTTTGCCTGGAAAGACAAGTCGCTGACGCAGGAAGAGCTCGTCGGAAAGGCGAACGACTTCCTCTTCTTCGGCGGCGACACCAACATCAGCGTCACCAATCTCCAGCAGGTGAACAGCTACTCGCAGATGGCCGACTACACCGTGACCTCGAAGGCCGGCGTCGCGCGCCAGGGCGACATCCTCGTCTTCACCGACGTCAGCGACAACTACATGATGTTCGTCGAGACCGACGCCGATCGCTACTCGGCGAACAAAGAGACGATGGACATGGTGTGGCAGTCGTTCGGAATCTATGGGCGTGCGCAGTGACGCACACCTCAGTTGCACAGTTGTAGAAGTGGACGATTCGTCACTTCGTCGAAATACATAGTCCTTGCATGGATATGGGGCGCGTCGTACTCCACAGTCCGTGACGCGCCTCCGCCGTTTTCTCCCCTTCGCACCGCTCGCACTCGTCGCGCTTCTGGCGACGTCGCCGGCGCGTGCGCAGGCCGTGGCGCCGAAGGAGATTTCGGCTCCCAAGCTCGAATATCCCGCCGGGCAACCGCATGTGCCGGTGAAGGTCTTTCTTTCGGTGACGATCGACGAGCAAGGCGCCGTCGTCAGCGCGAAGGTGCGGGGGCGCGAGCCTGAGGATGCGGATGATGCGTTCGTCGCGCAGGCGATTGCGTGGGCGAAGGGGCTGAAGTTTGCGCCGGCGATGAAGGATGGGACGGCGGTCGCGGCGAAGGTTCCGTATACGGTGACGTTCGAGGAGAGCGCGGGTGCAGGCGCGGTCGCAGGCGCAGGCGCAGGCGCGGTCGCGGGCGCGGTCGCGGGTGCAGGTGCAGGTGCAGGTGCAGGCGCGGGCGCAATTGAACCCGAAAAAAAGCCTTCCGAGGCCTCCGCCGCCCTCGGCGACGAAAAAGAAGGCGACCGCCACCCCGAGCACGCCGAGGAGCTCACCGTCGTCGGTCGCACGCAACCTCGCAGTCACGGCCTCTCCGACTTTCACATTCACCTCGGTCAGCTCTCGATCGTTCCGCGCAAGAACGCGAGCGATCTCCTCAAGCTCGCTCCGGGCATCTTGCTCACCAACGATGGTGGCGAAGGGCACGCGGAGCAGATCTTCCTTCGCGGGTTCGATGCGCGCGAGGGGCAGGACATGGAGCTCACGGTCGGCGGCGTGCCGATCAACGACAGTGGAAATCTGCATGGCAATGGGTATGCAGACACGCACTTCATCATCCCCGAGTTGGTGACTGCGCTGCGCGTGCTCGAGGGGCCGTTCGCGCCGTCGCAAGGCAACTATGCGGTCGCGGGGAGCGCCGATTTCGAGCTCGGGCTCGAGAAGCGCGGGCTCACCACGAAGTTCACGACCGGTTCGTTCAACACGCAGCGGCTCTTGCTCCTTTGGGGGCCCGGGAAGACGAGCGATCACTCGTTCGGCGGCGCCGAGATCTACAAGACCGACGGCTTCGGTCAGAATCGCGACGCCAAGCGGGCGACGGCGATGGGGCAATACGAAGGCGACCTCGGCGAGAAGGGGAGCTATCGACTGACGGCGACGGCGTATGCCACGAGCTTCCACTCGGCGGGGCTCTTGCGCGACGACGACTACGCCACCGGCGCGAAGAAGTTCTACGACACCTACGATCCGCTGCAGGGCGGCGACATCTCGCGCTATTCGCTCTCTGCCGATCTCGACACCCGCAGCGACGACGTCGGGTTTCGGCAGCTCTTCTTCTTCATCGATCGCTCGATGCGGTTGCGCGAGAACTTCACCGGCTATCTCCTCGACGGGCAAGATTCGTTGCAGCACCCGCACGCCCAGCGCGGCGACATGCTCGATCTCCACGACTCGGCGGTGACCGTCGGCGCGCGCGGATCGGCTCGTTTTCACGGCAAATTGTTCGGCTTGCCGCAAGAGCTGGAGCTCGGATACTTCGCGCGCGGCGACCAGGTGAGCTCGACGCAGTATCGCATCGAGACGGCGACCGGACATCCGTATCACCTCGACACCGACCTCACCTCGCGCATCGGCGATCTCGGTCTCTGGGCCGAGGCGAGCCTGCGGCCGCTGAAGTGGATCACATTTCGCGGCGGGCTCCGCGCCGATCTCTTCACCTACGACGTGCTCGACAACTGCGCGGTGCAAGGCCTCGCGCACCCGTCGCCGAGCAATCCTCCGGGCGACGCCTCGTGCCTCTCGCAGCAGGGTTTCGGCGCCCATCGCGAGCCGGTGCAGCGCAGCTCGACGTCGTCGGCGGCGTTCCTTCCGCGCGGCACGCTCATCTTCGGACCGATCGACGGCTTCTCGTTCTCGTTCAGCTACGGCAAGGGCATCCGCTCGATCGATCCCATCTACATCACGCAAGACAAAGACACGCCCTTCGCCAGCGTGAAGGCCTACGAAGGCGGCGTCGGGTACGTGCACGCGACCGATGAGCTCACCGTCACCGCGCGCTCGATCTTCTTCCAGACCAAGGTCGATCGCGATTTGATCTTCAGCGAGACGGCGGGGCGCAACACGCTCGGCGGCGGGAGCACGCGCACCGGTTGGGTCGGCGCACTGCGAATCACCGGCGAGTTCTTCGATCAAGCGGCGAACGTGACGCTGGTGCGCTCGGAGATCGACGACACGCACCTGCTCGTGCCGTACGTGCCCGACGTCGTGCTCCGCTCCGACAGCGCGCTCTTCCGCGAGCTCCCCTTCTTCACCATCGGCGGCGAAAAGGTGCGCGGCGCGCTCGGCGCTGGCATCACCTACGTCGGTCGACGCGCGCTCCCCTACGGACAACGGAGCGACGTCATCTTCACCCTCGACGGCACGGCGACGCTCGCCTGGAAGGGCTACGAGCTCGGCTTCACGGCGACCAACTTGCTCGGTCGTCGCTATCGGCTCGGCGAGTACGACTTCGCCAGCGACTTCCACACGCAAGGACAACCGACGCTCGTGCCGACGCGGATGTTCAGCGCCGGGACTCCGCGCGCGTTCTACGTCTCGTTCGCGGTCACCCTCGGCGGCGACACCAAGCCGGCCGCACGCGAAGAAGCAGGAGCGAAGAAATGAGCATGATTTCTCGCACGATCGCGCTTCTTCTGCTCGGCATCACCAGCGCATGTGTCGGCAGCACCGGTGGCGACATCGTCACTTTCGGCGTCACCATCTCGGGAAGGCGCAACGTCGATCCTTCCGCGAGCTACGAGTTCGACAGCGGGCGCGGCTTCCACGTCAAGCTCACGAGCGCGACGCTCCACGTCGGCGCGCTCTACCTCAATCGCTCGGTGCCGATCGCCGGCGCGCAGGCGACGAGCTGCATCCTCCCTGGGCTCTACGTCGCGCAAGCGGTGCCGCCGAGAGACGTCCACGGGCTCGACGTCGACGTGCTCTCGCCGACGCCGCAGATCTTCCCGGCCCTCGGCAGCGGCACCGCCGACCCCGCTCGCAGCGGCGAGGTGTGGCTCACCGGCGGCGACGTCGACGCGATCGACGACCCGACACCCATCGTCGACATCGTCGGCGAGGCGGAAAAAGACGGCCTCGAGTACCCCTTCGAAGCGCACCTGACGATCGGTAGAAACCGCGCGACCGTGCCGACCAACCCCGCGTTGCCGGGGAGCGCGCCGATCTGCAAGCAGCGCATCGTCTCGCCGATTCCGGTCCCGGCGATCGTCCCCAAGGCCGGCGCACGGCTCAACCTCGAGGTCGATCCGCGGGCGTGGTTCGGCAACGTCGACTTCACCACGCTGACCGCGAGCAGCACGTCGCCGCTCCTCTATCGCTTCGCCGACGACGACTCCGATGCGGCGTCGAAGAACCTCTACCAAGGCGTGCGTGCCTCCATCGGCGCGTACAGCTTCAGCTTCGAGCCATGAAGGTCATCATGACGTCGCGCGCCCTCACCTGCCTCGGCTTCGCAGCTTGCGTCCTCGCGGCGTGCGCCGTCGACGATGGCACGAACCCCAGCCCAATCGACAATCGCGTCTACGTCGATGCCGGCAAAGGACGCGACAGCGGCAGCGACGACGCCGACGGCGGCTCCTTCGCGCTGCAGCCCTTCACGCCACCACCGGCGGACCCCGGCGCGAAATCGGTCTTGTTTTCCGCATCGGGAGAGGTCCTCGCGCTCGGAGGCTACGGCTTCCCGCCGGCCGGGGATGCGCCCGCGTTCGTCGATGGATGGGAGGTGCAGTTCACGCGCGTGCTCGTCACGCTCGACCGACTGACGCTCTCGGAGAACCCCGACAAGGTGCCGAGCGATCCCTCGAAGACCGACGGCGTCGTCGTCGAGGTCGATGGCCCCTTCGCGGTCGATCTCCACGCCGGTGGCTCGCTCGTCGGCAAAGGCGGCACCGATGAACGCGCGGTGCCGATCGCCTCGGCCTCGGCTGATCTCGATCCGACCAAGCGTTACGCGTTCGGCTTCGCCACCGTCGTCGCCAGCTCGAGTGCCCGCAACGTCAACCTCGATGGCGCGGCGCTCGGCGACTACCAAGAGATGATCGCCAAGGGCTACGCCGTCTACTACGTCGGCACGGCGACCTTCCGCGGCGGCTCCGATTGCTCGACGAAAGACGCCAGCTACGACTTCGGCAAGCTGCCGAAGACCGTGCATTTCAAGCTTGGCTTCAAATCACCGACGACGTACCTCAACTGCCAGAACCCCGACGCCGATCCGGCCAAGCCCTTCGAGGGTGAAGAGCATCAGCGCGGCATTCAGGTCGACGCCACGCGCTTCGTCGTCGCGCAAGTCACGATTCACACCGATCACCCGTTCTGGGAGAGCGTGGTGCACGACTCGCCTGCGCACTTCGACCAGTTCGCGGCGCGCAAGCTCGGGAGCGCGGAGGCGACGGTGACGATGGAAGACGTGATCGGCGTCGACCCGACTCACATCACGGGTGGCGACGGCGTCGGGCTTCCGTGGCGCTCGTGCCTGCCGACCTATCCTGCCAAGAGCGGGACGATGAGCTTCGATTCGCAGTCGATTCCGGTCGATCCGAGCAAGCCGCCGAACCTCGCGTTCCGCGATTTGGCCGACTTCGTCACCTACGATCAGAGCACGCAGGGCCACCTCAACTCCGATGGCCTCTGCGCGATCAGGCACGACTATCCGTCGCCCTGACTACGGCTTCGGCGCCAGGAGCGCTCGCAAGGTGGTCGACACCTCGATGCTGCCCTTGACCGAACGGTGCGTCCCTTCATGGGCGACATGCCCGCTCTCGAGGGCGCCGGTCATCTCTTGGTACATGCCGGCGAGCTCCGGCTGGAAGCCGTACCCGACGAGCGTCGTCGCCATGGTCGCGAGCGGCGCCGGTGCCACGGCGACCGGCTTTCCGGTGATCTCGGTGAGCGACGCGGCGATGTCGTTCGCGCTGTAACGACGCGGCCCCGTGAGCTCGATGATCGAGTTGCCGGTGGCGCCCTCGCGGAGCGCCTTCGCGGCGACGAGGCCGATGTCTTTGGTCGCCACCATGTCGAAGGCGAAGCCGGGATCGTTGAACGTCGGGAAGACGCCGTGCGCCAAGCCGCCGAGCGAGCCGCCGTGGTTTTCTTGGAAGTACGCGGCGCGGACGAAGGTGAACTTGGTGCCGGCGAGTTGACCGAACGCCTTCTCGGCGTCGTGAAGGCTGGCGATCGGACCGGTGCCTGCCGGGTGCTGCGCGCCGATCGACGAGAGGAAGACGACGTGCGGAATGGCGCTCTTCTTCACCGCGGCCACGAGCGCCTCGCGCACCTTGGCGAGCTCGGCCTTCGGCGTCGGCGACGCCATGTTCGGCGGAATGAGCAGATAGGCCCCCTTGGCGCCGGTGAGAGCTTTGGCCACTGCGTCGGCGTCACTCAGATCGGCCACCGCCACCTCGGCGCCACGCGCCTTCCACGAAGCGCCGCGCGCCTCGTCACGAACGATGACACGCACCTTCGCACCACTCGCGAGGAGCGTATCGGCGACGACCGAGCCCGTGTTCCCCGAGACACCTGCGATGACGTAGTCCATGTGCTTGCTCCTCTGTGATCGTCGAGTGTCGACCGTCGAGTGTCGACCGTCGAGGCGACTCGCCGTCGACCCCATCAAGATGCGTCCTCCCTCGACATCGATCCAATGCATGATAGTCATAATCATCATGCATGAGGCGCATGACGTCCACGACCTGGCCAGCATCGATCTCAACCTCCTCCGCGTCCTCGACGCGCTCCTCGCCGAGCGCCATCTCACGCGCGCCGGCAAGCGGCTCGGCCTCTCCCAATCGGCGACCAGCCACGCGCTCGCCCGTTTGCGCCAGGTGTTCGGCGATCGACTCTTCGTCCGCACGTCCCGCGGCCTCACCGCCACCGCCCGCGCCGAACGACTCGGCGAGCCCGTGCGCGAAGCGATGCGCGCGATGTCCCGCTGCTTCGGCGAGCCCGACGTCTTCGTGCCGAGCACCGCCGAGCGCACCTTCAACATCGCCACCGCCGACTACGCCTCGTTCGTCCTCGTCCCGAAAATCCTCGACCGTCTCACCGCAGAAGCCCCTTTGGTCGACCTCTGGATCCGCAACGTCGCGACCGACTTCCACGATCAACTGGCGCTCGGCGAGGCCGATCTCGTCATCTCCCCCGGCCGCAACGCCGACGCCCCCGTCGCCATTCGCTCGCGCGCGCTCTACCGCGAACGCTTCGTCTGCCTCGTCCGCAAGGGTCACCCCCTCGTGAAGAAGACCCTCGACCTCGCCACATGGACGACGATGCGCCACGTCTTCATCGCCCCCCGTGGCACCCCCGGCGGCGTCGTCGACGAGACCCTCGCGCAGCTCGGCCGCAAGCGCCGCGTCGCCCTCGGGGTCCCCCACTTCCTCGTCGCCCCCCACGTCGTCGCCAGCTCCGACCTCGTGCTCACGGTCGGTGCGCGCGTGGCGGAGGCCTTCGAGAAGTTGCTACCGGTGCGAATCGTCGAGCCGCCGGTGAAGTTGCCGGGGTTCGAGGTGCGGATGTTTTGGCATGAGAGGCAGCATCATGACGAGGGGCAGAGGTGGCTCCGGGAGGTGGTGTCGAGTGTGGTGGGTTGAGCGGGGTCTAGAGCGTCACTCCCAACGACGCGTAAATGGTCCTCCCATTCTGCACCATCGTCTTCATCCGATATTCCGGGCTGATCGGTGAATGCCAGCGAGTGTCCATGAGATTGTAAATGCCAATCCCATAGCGAAGTGACAATCGCTCTGCTTCGCCGGTGAACACGAGATCCCAAATCGCGGCGCCGTCGATCTTTTGTTGCGGCGGATCCCCCGCGCGGTCGGAGCGATCCCACCGCGGGCCGACGTACGTGAGGCGAGAGGTGACGACGAGGGTGCGTTGGGAGATGGGGACGGAGGCTTTGAGGGAGCCGAGGACGTTGGGGGAGTTGGGGACTTCGCCGACGTGATCGAGGCGCGGATCGTGGCCGTCGCTGCCATTGGGGGCGAGGTAGCGCGTGCGTTGGACCGACATCTGGGCGGCGAACATCCAGCGACGGAAGTCGCGACGAACTTCGGCCTCGATGCCGGTGGCGAGGATCGGTTGCGAGGAGTTGGCGTAGAAGCTCGGGTCCGCGGCGCTGCCGCCGCCGGTGAGCTCGATGAGGTCACGGACGTAGCTCGCGTAGCCGGCGACGGTCGCGGTGAGGACCTTGGAGAGGCGCTGCGAGAGCTCGAGCTCGGCGGAGTAGACGTTCTCCGGCTTCAGTGACTCGGGCGCACGCTGCCTGTCCGATTGGTAGTAGAGCGCGTAGATGCTCGGCGCGCGAAACGCCTTGCCGGCGAGCAGCTTCGTCGTCGTCTCGGGCGTCGCATGAAGAACGATGGCGAGGCGCGGATTGAGCGAGAAGCCGGTGGTCGAGTAGTAGTCGAGGCGCACCGCAGGCGAGAGCTTCACGACCGGGCTCGGCGTCCAATCGGCGACGACGTAGCCGGCGCCGACGGTATACGGATCGTTGCGCGAGAGGAGCACCTCGCCGGCCGCGGTCTCGGTGTGTTGGCGCGTGAGCGCGTGATATTGGCCCTCGGCGCCGGCGGTGAGCTGCAAGGTCTTGCCGACCGGAATGAGAAACCGCTCCTCCAGTCCGAACCACGCGCCACGGAAACTGTCGATGTACGGACCGCCGGTCGGCGCGCCCGTGGGCCCCGTGTCGAAGGCGTAGTCGAGCTTGTCGTCGAAGAGATAGACGTTCGCGTGCGCGCGCGTGGTCCAGAGCACGTCACCGAGCTTGGGCTCGATTTTCAGCTCGAAGAAGCCGTGGCGATCTTCGTAGTTGGTGAGACGACTGGGAAAGCCGGTGTCGCTGACGCCGGTGGGAATGTGCTTCTTGCGATCGGTGTAGAGCCACTGCGCGGTCACCGTCTTCCACCACGCGCGACCGGTGAGCGTGCCGGCGTTGAAGCCGTCGTTGCCGATCGACGCGCCGGTCGCGCCATCGACGGCGAACTCGGCGAAGGTGAAATCGCGGCCATCGGGGCTTCGCGCGCCGCTCAGCGAGACCCAGAAGCCGGCGTCGTCGTCGATCTTGTACGTCGCGTGTAGACGTCCTCGGAGCACGCCGTACTCGACCGCCGACATGCCCGCCTCGACGTGGGTCGGGCGATCGCGACCATGGGTGACGAGGTTGATGACTCCGAAGAACGCCGACGATCCATAGAGCGCCGAGCCGGGGCCACGCACCACCTCGATGCGCTCGACGTCGTCGAGATCGGTGCGCGCATCGAAGCCGACCGCCGCGCCGCCGGAGTCGTTCTCGTTGGTCGGATGACCGTCGACGAGGACGAGGACGTGACTGCCGTACTCGCCCGGCCGACCGAGCCCGCGGATGCCGAGGCTCTGGTAGCTCCGATCGTCGTCGACGTAGATGCCACGCACGCCGCGCAGCGCCTCGGCGATGGTCGGGTACCCCATGCCGACGAGCTCGTATTTGGGGATGATCGAGATCGACGCCGGCGCATCTTCGACGTTCTCGATGCGTCGCGACGCGGCGCCGACCTCGAGCGCTTCGGTGAGCTCGACGTCGAGCTTCACTTGCGCATCGACGGCGACCTTCACGATCTCGAGGTGCGCGCGATATCCCACGTGCGAGATTCGCACCTCGTGCTCGCCGAGCGGAAGCGAGAGCACCGCCGGCGCGAATCCGGCCGGTTTCCCGTCGATCTCGATGAGCGAATCTTTGATGTCGGACTCGATGACCACGCTCCCGGAGAGCGGCGTCAATTTCGGATGGACCGTCACCGTCGCCCGCGGCGCCACGTCGACAGGCAGATCGATCGGCACCCACCCCGGCCGCGCGAAGTAGAGCGTGTGATGCCCCGGCGTGATCTTCAACGCACAAGGCGCCACGCACGCCGCCGGCCCTTTGTCGTCATCGACCCGCACCGCAGCCCCCGACGCCGACTCGCCGCCGATTTCGACCGTCGCCAGCAGCGGCGCGAGCTTGAGCTGCAACGTCGTCGTCGTGCCGACCGTGAGCACCGTTGCCGCCGAGGTCACCGTCTCGTGATCGGCGAGCTCGGCGATGACGGTATACGTCCCCGCCCCGAGCCCGAGCGACCGCGGCGCCGTCCCTCGCGCCCCCAACTCTTTGCGATTGAGATAAATCGTCGCCCCCGGCGGATCGGTGACCACCTCGAGCACCGCGATCTTCGGCTTGATGCGCGCCAGGGCTTCCTCGATGGCCGTGCGTCTCTCGGCCGTATTTTCTGGCGAGAGCGCAGATACATAGTATTTGTATGCATCTGAGAAGCGATCGAGCCGCTCGTACGCGCGCGCGATGTTGAAGACGACGTTGTGATTCGGCGCCAGGCGATTGCTCGCGAGAAAGTGCTCGAGCGCGAGGGTGTAGTCGCCCGCTTTGTAGCGCTCGGCGCCGAGTTGGAATTCGAGATCGGCCTCGTCGGCGTCATCGGCCACGGCGGGGGCGGAGAGAGACAAGGCGGTGAGCGAGAGGAGGAGGGACAGAGCGAAGCGACGCATCGAACGAAGAGGATACGCGAGCGCGCTTCTATTTCCGATACGGCCCTCCCGGCACCCCCCATCCCCACTTCGGCATCGGCTGGTTCTCCTCCACCACCGCACTCGGCGTCGAGTTGATCACCGCAAGCCGCGAGCCCCATTCGAGATACGCCACGAGCGCCGAGCGTGACTCCGGATCGCTCGGCAGCGAGGCCTCGTCCGCGCAGTCGAGAAGCAGGCCGATCCATCTCCTTCGTTGCGCCTCGGTGAGAGATCGGCCGACGTGTTTGCGGATCATGACGGGGTGGCCGCCGAGCGTCTGCGAGTGCACGGCAGGCCCGCCGAGGACTTCGCCGACGAAGGCGGCGACGTGGGCGGCGTGATCAGGCGGAGCGTGCGCGAAGATGGGGGCAAGCTCCGGGTCTTGGTGGACGCGGTCGTAGAAGATGCGAAACCACGTCGCGAGCGCGGGCGCGCCGCCGATCCAGTCGAAGAGCGTGGGCGGGCTCATGTGCGGGCGAAGACGAGATCGGTGAGGTCGTAGTGGCGCATCTCGACGATCTGGTCGAAGAAGGGCTTCACCTTGGCGAAGAACGAGGGGAACGAGGGCTCCTTGCGGAAGCCCTTCATGTGACCGTCGACCGAGTCCCATTCGATGCGGACGACGAAGCTGGTCGGCTCCTCGCTGCACTGGGTCACTTCGTAGCGGAGGCAGTGCGGTGAACCGCGGAGCTCGAGGCCGGCGTCACGATAGGCGTCGAGGAAGGCTCGAGCGCGGTCGGCAGGGATTTCATAGCGAACGTATTCGACGATCATGGGGGCTCCTTGGGCGGGCCGTGGCGCGCCGACACGATGACAGGCGACGGCGAGCAGCGCTCCGCCGAGCCCGAAGACGAGCCTTCGCCGAGAGAAGGCGGAAGGCGCTGGATCACTTTCCATGCACGTTCTCTAGGCACAGCCGACGATCTCAGCCAATCGAAGGTCGGCGCCGCATGCATCGACGTCATCGATGGATATGATCATCTTCCATCGACATGCGGCTCTCCTCGATCGACACCCACCTCGTCGTCGCCCTCCACGCGCTCCTCCTCGAGAAGAGCGTCACCCGCGCAGCCAAGCGCATCGGCGTCACCCAGCCGACGATGAGCCACGCGCTCTCGCGGCTGCGCGCCTGCTTCGACGATCCTCTCTTCGTCGTCGAAGGCCGGAAGCTGGTGCCGACGCCGCGCGCAATCGCGCTCTCACCCGCCGTGACCGCAGCCATCGCCGGGCTCGAACGCGTCTTCTCCGACGAGCGCCCCTTCGACCCCGCGCGCGACGCCCGCACGTTCCACGTCGCCGCCACCGACAACCTCGAGCTGGTGGTCTTGCCTCGCCTCGCCCACGCCCTCGCCCGCGAAGCTCCGCACATCGACCTCCGCTGCCGCAACCTCGCCGCCGACTGGGCCGACGAGCTCCGCCGTGGAGACCTCGACATCAAACTAGGCCGCAGCGGCCCTCCCTCGCCGGGCATCGTGCGCGAGCTTTTGGTCCGCGAATCGTTCGTCTGCCTCCTCCGCCGCGGCCACCCCGCCTTGCGCCGCCGCCTCACCCGCAAACGCTTCCTCGCCGCAGAGCATCTCGCCATCTCGCCGCACAGCGGAGAAATCGGCGCCCTCGATCGCACGCTGGCCGCCGCGGGAGAGAAACGGCGCATCGTGATCACGCTCTCGCACTTCCTCGTCGCCCCCTTCGTCGTCGCGCAGTCGGATTTGATTTTGACGGCGCCGTCGAGGGTGGTCGCTGCGTTGGCGCCGACGATGGGCGTCGTGGCGGTGGAGTGTCCGATCGAGATGGGGGGGTATGGGTTGGAGTTGGCGACGGGGGAGAGGGCGATGAGGGATGGGGGAGTGGTGTGGTTGAGGGGATTGATCAAGAGAGTGGCGGCGGCGTGAGCGCCCGCGCCCGCGCCCGCCCGTCGCGTACACTCCCCCTCGACATGCCTCGGCGCCGCTCTCTCTCCGCGATCCTCCCCGGCCTCCTCGGCCTTCTCGGCCTCCTCGCCTCGGGATTCATGTGCAGTCCGTCCTACGCGCCATGGCCGGGAAAAAACGCACAAACCCCATTCCACTACGACGTCGTCCTCTCCTCCGATCTCCGCTTCCTCGACGTCGACCTCGTCCTTCCGCGTGGCCCGTGGGATTCGCTCGGCGTGGAAGACGACGCCGACAAGTACGTCGTCGATCTCGCAGCGCTCGGCGGCGAGCTGACTCCGCCCTACCACTGCACGTCCGAGACGTGCGCGCTCCACTATCGCTTCGCCCTCGCCGATGCCGCGAAGTCGTTCGCGTCGGCCGACGTCGCGCTCGCGGTCGAGGGTGGATACGTCTCGCCGCCGTCGGCGTGGTTGCTCCATCCACGCGATGGGCTCGAGCATCCGTACACGCTGAGAGTCCGCGGGAAGTTCGCGATCGGTCTTCCGCAAAAAGAAGGCGCCTATTTCGGAAATGCGCTCGAGCTCGTGCCCTTCGCTGCGCTCGGCGACTTTCGGATGCATCCGATTGCGCTCGGGGATGCGACGATGACGCTCGCCATCTCGCAGACCGACTTCTCGCTCGGAGACGACGGACTCTCGAAAATTCTCGGTGATGCTGCGCGCCCGGTCGCTGAGCTCTTCGGCAGTTATCCCTCGATGCTGGTGGTCGTGGTGCCGAAGAACGAGTCGCTCGAGGCGAAGACGCTCGGTGGCGGTGGCGCCAGCATCTTTCTTCCCATCGCCAAAGACGCGAGCGGGACCAAGCTGCGCAGCGCGTGGGTGCCGACGCACGAGATGGTGCACGTCGGCTTTCCCAACCTCGGATTTCCGCATCAATGGTTCGAGGAGGGGATGGCGACCTACCTCGAGCCGCTCATCCGCGTACGGGCGGGGAGCCTCTCCGCCGACGATCGCTTTCGCGAGCTCGTGACCTCGGCACCGCAAGGGCAGCCGCAGGCGGGTGACGAAGGGCTCGAGAGCACGCACACGTGGGGTCGCACCTATTGGGGTGGCGCGCTCTTCTTCCTCTCGGCCGACGTCGAAATTCGCGTGCGTACCCAAGGCAAGAAATCGATCGTCGACGTGTTTCGTGCCATCGCTCACCAGCATGGTTCGGTGGCGGTGCAGTGGGACCTCGCGCGCGTGCTCGACGTCGGCGACGAGGCGACCGGTCTTCGCGTGCTTCACGAGCACTTCGATCGCTACGCGAAATCGCCCGGAAAATTCGAGGTCGACGCCCTCTTTCGCAAGCTCGGCGTGTCGGTCAAGGGCGAGAAGGGCGAGACCGTCACCTACGACGACGGCGCCGAGCTCGCCTGGGTGCGCAAGCAATGGTGAGCTCGCACGGTCTGATGGATGCGAGTGAACGCGACGCGGTGCTCGCCCCACTCTCGACGGCGACGCCGCTCCCTGCGCGACTCTTCACCGAGCCGGCTGCGTTCGATTTCGAACGGCGCGAGATCCTCGCGCGCGCCTGGCGTTGCATCGGACGCGAGGACGAGGTCGCGCTCCCCGGACGCTTCCTCGTCGAAGACGGCATCGCCGTCGTGCGTGGCGACGATCTGGTGCTGCGCGCCTTTCACGACGTCTGTCGTCATCGGGCGACGCCGATCCTCGAGGCGCCCTGTGGTCGCGTGCGTGAGCTCCGCTGCCCGTACCACGGTTGGACCTACGATCTTTCGGGCCTGCTCCGCCGTGCGCCCGGTGCCCATTCGACGCTCGATCTCCCCGCGCACGGACTCTTTCCCGCGAGCGTCGCCTGCTTCCAGGGCTTCGTCTTCGTCCGCGGAGACGTCGCGCCGAAAGACGCAGAATTGCCCCTTCGTTCGGCGCCGCCGTGGCTGGTCGAGACTCCGCTCGGCGCGCTCGTCAGGGCGCATCGCAGTACGTACGAAGTCCACGCCAACTGGAAATCGTTGGTCGCCAACTTCCAGGAGTCGCATCACTTCACGCAGGTGCACGCGGCGCTCGAACGGTTGACGCCGAACGTGCACGCGACCTCGCACCTCGGCGACGGACCTTGGCTCGGTGGCACCATGGACTTGCGAGGCGATGTCGAGACCGTTTCCACCACGGGAAAACGCGGCGATCGTCCCTTTCTCGTCGATGCTGCGAGGCGCCGGCAGGTGCACGACGCGATGCTCTTTCCGACCCTCCTCACCAGCCTCCAGCCCGACTATCTCCTGACCTATCGTCTGCGGCCGATCAGCGTCGCGCACACGGGCGTCGTCGCCGACGTCTTCGTCCATCCGCAAGCGCGCACCTTCGAGGACGTCGTCGAGTTCTGGTCGCGCGTGAACGAAGAAGATCGCGCGATCTGCGAACGCCAACAACGAGGCCTCGCCTCGCCGGCGTATCGTCCGAGCGTCTACGCGGCGGTCGAGGACGGCGTCCACGCGTTCGAAAAACTGATCGCCCGCGCCTATGCCGTCGACGTGACGCAGGAGTCACCATGAGCAAGCTCGTCGGCCTCTTCGGCGCGCCCTACGCCGACCTCTCCGCGCTCATCGACACCTCCTGCTTTCCCACGCTCGACGACGAGCTGAGCTACGCCCTCGCGCGGCTCGAACCTTCGTGCAACGGCACCGGCGGCAGCTTGAAGTGGATGGGCGTGGTCGCGCCATGGGTGCACGACGATCCATATCTAGACTATGGACACGTCCTCGAAGGGCTCTCACGCGACGAGCTCGCGCGCTTCGTCTCGCTCGGCGACGACCCGGCCTCGGTCGATCTCGACGGGCCACGGCGCTTCGGCGACGAGACCGATCATCCGCTGAACCGTCGGCAGATGCTCTATTTGAAATATCGCCACGGGGTCTATTTTCCCTGGGCGGTTTGCTACCACCTGCTCAGCGACGATCGGTGGGAGGACAAGCACTCGGGGGCCGGCAAAGACTTCGAGCCCGAGGCGCTGCGGGAGATGCCGCGCACCGTCGAGTTCGTGAAGAGCCTCCCTTTCCGCGAGATCGGTCGTTGCGTGCTCTTCGGGCTCGAGGCGGGACAGCACGCCCCGGCGCATCGTGACTCCGAGCCAGGCGTCGCGCCCTCGGTCGCGCAGTCGATCTCCTTCGCGCCGCGCAAGGGCAAGCGCTTCTATCTCGCCGATCCCAAAGGCGCCCAGCGTACCGTCGTCGAGACGCCGATCTATTGGTTCAACGACATGGACTACCACGGGGTCGAGGCCGATCCATATTTTCGTTATTCGATCCGCGTCGACGGCGTTTTCGAGCCTTCGTTCGCGCGCGACGTCGAACGAGTCACCCGTCGATCAGCACCGGCACGCTGAGCGCGTGGGCGTCGGTGGCGCCGGCCTGTTCGCGCGCGTAGAGGCCACACGCTTCGCCGGCGACCAGGTACACCCCGTAGTTGATGGTCGCTCCGGCGGCGTCGGTCTCGGCGGCGAAGTAGCGTTGCGCGATGAAGCGACCTGGGCGCGCCTTCGAGAGGGCTTCGCGCCACGTCGCATCGCTCACCGTCGCCCCGATCACCACCTCGTCCCCTTCGGCGCCGTAGTCACTCTTGATCACCCACTCGGCGCGCTGCACGCGGAGCTGTTCTTCGTGGAGCGTCTCGAGGCGCGCCGAGATTGGCACGTAGCGCTCGATCACCGTCTGCGCGTGCGGTGAGAAGCGATGGAGGTGCTCCCACATGAAGGCCATCGAGCGCTTGTTTTGTGGGAGCACGGCGCCGAAGGGATTGACGACGACGCAACGGCCTTCGGCTTGCGCGGCGAAGACGGCGGCGAGCGGCTCGCGCAGCGGCTCGATGTCGGGCACCGTCTCGTCGGTCCACGGGGAGGCACGCTCGGCCCACCAATCGGTCTTGTAGTGACGGACGAGCACCTGAAACGGTGCGTCGAAGACGCTGAGCGCGCCCTCGTCGTGTTGCAGGTTGTACGGCGAACCGAGGACCACGCGACGTCCGCGCGATTCGAACCACTGCTTGTAGAGCCGCACCAGCGAGAGGTCTTCGGTGAACTCGGTCGGATAGACGAGCCCGACGTCGCGCCCCACGCCGGGCTCGAGCTCACCCTCGGCGAGCGCGTCGACCATCGCGACGAAGCGGCCTTCGAGCTCGGCGTTCGGATCGCGCGTGCCCGGATGATTCGGCGCCACCAACCTCCCGAGCGTCACCGCTTCGGCCTCACCGGTCGGCGTGTCGCAGTTGAGCTCGGCGATCGCCAGCCCCTCGGAGGTGACGAAGACGTCGGCGCGCGCGAGCCCATGCCAGAGCGGCCTCGACGCCTGCCACATCAATTTTTGGTAGGGCGTGAGACAGAAGAAGTCGTCGAGGAGCGCGTCGTCATCTGCGACGAGGTGGCAGAGCTCGTCGTAGACCGCGCCGATCTCTTCGGCGGCGAGGTACATCGCGCGTTGCGTCTTCGCCGGCAGGATCAGCGGATCTTCACGAAAACGCGGCTTTCCGTCGAACCACGGATCGCTGATCACGCCCGCGTCGACGATGCGCCTGGCGAACGCGTCGTAGTTCGAGTGGCTCGAGCTGCTCACGCGAGATGGGTGATGGAGAGGGCCGTCGCCAGGTACGTCGTCGCTTCGAGCACGCCGAGGCCGACGCTGCGCTCGAGGGCGATTCCGTGATCGATGGGGCCGCCTCGGAGCTTGAGCGGCGCGCGAAGGAGGAGCGATTGCACGAAGAGCTGACGCACAGGATAGAAGGCGATGATGGCGATGAGCACCATGCCGTAGCCGCGCAGCGAGCTCGTCCACCCCGTGAACTCACCGTCGACCGCGTGCGCCACCACCAGGGCGATCGAGAGCACCACGCCGGCATAGCTGAGCGCGGCGGCGAGGTTTTCCCCGGCGATTTGCTCGGCGTCGTCGTAGGTCGTGAGCGCGCGGAAGAGCGTGACGAAGCCGTTCAACGTCGCCTGCGCGAGGACGAAGAAGACGAGCGAGATGCCGAGATCGTGGATGCCGGTGCCGCTGATCGAGCGCGAGGTGATGACGCCGACTGCCACCCAGTGCGCCCCTGCCGCGAGCCCAGCGGCGACGTTTCCACGCTCGATTTCTGCGGTCAAACGTCCACGAAGGAGCAGGCGAATACCAGCCTCGCCGGCCGCGGTGGTGAGCACGAGCGCGATCACGCTCGAGGCTGCCGTCCAGACGAGGTCGTGACGGAGCAGGACGCCGAGGACGCAGCTCTTCACCGCCGCCGCCGCGATGAGGAACGCCGTCAGCACCTGACCGACGCGCAAGAGACGCTGCGCCGGGTTCCCTTCCCCGAGGTCCTTGGCGAGCGAGCGGCGAGAGCCGGTGAGCCGCGCGCCGACTTGAAGCAGCATGAGCAAAAGCAACGTCGTGCCGACGGCGAAGGCGGCGAGGGTGAAGGGCCTCGGTTCCATGCACGGGAGGGTACACCTCGTCGGCCGCGCCTGGCACAATGGCGCGATGGGGGGCCTTCGTGGGATTTTCGGCCGTCCATGGCTCGACCTCGAGCCCCACCTCGATCTGCGCGCGCTCGCCGACGTGCACGACGAGATCTGCCTCGGGCTCACGCGCGTGCCCGTCGATTATACCGGTGGCAGCCACCGATCGATGGGCATCGTCCCGCCGTCGCATCGCGATGCAGTCTTCGTCGATTACGGCGAAGTGATCGCGGCGATGTCCGACGCCGAGCTCTCGACGCTGCGTAGCCTCGCCGACGATCCTTCCTCGCTCGACCCTGCGCGCATGCGTCAGCTCACGCTCGGCGAAGAGAGCGAGCACCCGCTCTCGCGCAGGCAGATGTTGTGGCTGAAATACCGCTTCGGCGTCTATTTCCCGTGGAAGGTCTATCTCGAGCTGATGCCCAATCGATACTGGGACGAGAAGACGAACCCTGCCGGCAAAGACTTCACGAGGACCGCGCGCGCGCTCTTTCCGAAGACGCTCGAGCTGGTGCGCAGCCTCCCGTTCGTCTCCATCGGTCGCTGCCTGGTGATGGGCCTCGAGGCCAACGATCACGGCACCGTGCACTGCGACGGCGACCTCGACGCGCCCCCCGACCCCTTCATCACGCTCTGCCCGGCGGCGAACAAGCGCCTCTTTCTCTGGGACGAGGCCGCGCAGGAAAAGACGTACGTGCGCGGACGCGCCTATTGGTTCAACGACCACGATCACCACGGGGTCGACGCGGATCCGTTCTTCCGATACTCCCTTCGCATCGACGGCGTCTTCCGCCCCGACTTCCTCGAGCGTCTTCGGTCATGAGCGAGCAAGAGCCCTACGAGCGTGATCAGTTCCTCGAGAAAGAGGGCATCGTCGGCGCGCGCTGGTGGAACAAGCACTTGCAGCGCGACGAGGTCATCACGCGCCGCAGCTCCCTCCGTGGCCTCCTCATCGGTGGCGCGGTGGTCTTCGGAATCGGCGTCCTCGCGATCAAGAACTGCGACGACGACGAGGACGGCGCTAGCGGCGTCCCCGAACGGCGCAACGCGCTCGAAATGCAGCGAAATCATGGCTGGAACTTCGGCTATCGCGGGGAGGGCGTGAGCGTCGACGGCATCGACCCGCAGCCGTTCAGCGCCGCGCAGCTGAGCACGTTGGTCGCCGACCTCGCGCCGAAGGACGCTCGCTACTCGCCTTACCACGTGCCGACCGTGCTCCAGTCGGCGACCGCGGGTCCCCTCACCCCGCTCGCGTCCGATCCCCTCACGGCGGTGAAGCTCCCCGAGATCATCCGACCGATGATCACCGTCGACATGGAGGTCGCCTATCGCCGTGGCCTCGCGCTCGCTGGGCTCTTCTCCGAAGCGAAGGTGGAGAACGTCGCCGTGGTCGTCGATTTGTCCGGGCCCGAGTCGGTCGCCTTCGCTGCCGGCGCCGCCGGGACGATGGCGATGGTCTTCACGGTCGACAATTGGCCCCACCCCCGCGGGGTGGTCCCAGCTCACCGAACCCTCGCCGCCGCGATTCACTATCAACGGCGATTTTCTCAAACAAAACCAGGTCCAAACGCGCCGCCCCTGTTCGTGCTCGATCGCCATCGCATCGATCCTTACGGCGATGACGCCACGCAATTCGACAATCGACACGTCGCCAAGTTGCCAGTCGCCGCAGCGCTGACCCAAATGGGCATTCGTCACGTCCTCTACGTGGTGCCCGAGGGCGCGGTCATCCAAGAGCTCGACGATCTCACCGACGCCTTCGTCGGTTACCAGGCCGCCGAGATCGACGTCCGCGTCTTGCCGGTGTCCGCGTTCGCGCCGCTCTGGGAGAACTATCTCTACGGAGGCACCGCCGAGACGCACCTCTGCTTCTGGCACGACTATCCGTGGGTCGTGCCGCCTCCGCCTTGTGCGCTGGCCTTCGCAGAGCCGCCCGGCGCGCGCTATGTGCCTCGGCCTCGCGTCTCGCCCTATTCGAGCGGCCCCGGTGGCTCGCTCAAGCGGCCCGATCAGTTCGCCACCGTGGCGGTGTTCGCCGACGACCAACACGCGGTGCTCGGCGCACACAACGGGTCGACGCCGGCAGTGCCGGTGCGCAGCGGGTCGTGGAACCGATCGACCGGCAGCGGGTGTGGAGGATAGCCATGCTCCACTCCATCTTCGCCCTCGAGCTCTGCCTGCCGCACGAGGCTTCCGTACGTCAGCGCCTTCATCAGTCGATCGTCACGCAGCCGGAAATCGTCGGACACCACGCGAAGTGGTGCCTCTACCAAGAGGTGACGCGCACGCTCCTCGAGATGCTTCCCTCGGCAGAGCGCGGCTGTTGGGACTACTTCAACGACGACGCTCGCGCGCGCCACGACTACAACATGTGGTCGCAAGGGATGATCACCGAAGAGGGCGCACGCACCAGCCCCTCTGGCGCCAGCGACGCCTACCGCGATGCGCCGCGCTTCATGACCTTCACGATGGCCTTCCTCCTCGAGCAGAACACCGCCTGCGATCGCGGCGTCTTCGAGCTCTGCAACATCCCAGAGGCCAACCTGTGGAGACGCGACAGCTACGAGCGCATCCTCCGCGGCCTCGGCGTCCTCAACTTCACGACCGTGAAATCGGACGTGATTTACCTGATCCCCGGCGCCGACGACTGGGCGCTCACCCCGGAAGATCTGCAGCACGACAAGTTCGAGTATCTGCGCATCATCACCGGCTGATCAGAACCACGTCTCCCAGACGCCGCGATCGATCTCCGCAGCGTGCACCGTCGCCGAGACGCGATCGAGCGCGCCCTCGAACGGTCGAATCTGATGGAGCCGATAGCTGTCGAGGACGACGACGTCGCCGACCTCGGAGACGATCGTGGTGCTCTCGCGCGCGAGATGCTCTTCCGAGGCTTCATGCTCGCCATCTTCTCCGTCGTAACTCACGTCCCAGAGGCGCAAGCCGCCGCCGGCCGCCGGCTTCTGCAGCATCGCCACGATCGTGATCGCCGCTCGTCGACGTTCGAGGTGCGACGCTGCTAGGCCTTCGGTGTCGAAGTGGACGACGCCGCCATGCTCGGCGACGTGACCACCCGCGGGAAAAATGTGCACCCCGGGCCCCGCCCAACCGCGTCGCGCGCGCACGACGGCATCACGGGTGGGGACGACCTCGGCGACGAGCTCACGCATCACACGTTGCAGTCCTGGTGCGAATCGTTCGACGCGCGCATCGGAGCCGGCAGCGTCGCGAAAATAGGCCTCGCTGCGTCCCTCTTCGAGGTGCGTGTAGAACGCGCGACCGAGGCTGAATTGCTCGCCCCCGAAGTCGGCGTTCCACTCGCTGCGCCCAGCGTAGACACCTCGGACGAACGCGTGACAGACGGCGGCGTCGAGGCGAGAGCGAAGAACGCGCACGAGCGGCTCGACCACCGAGCAGAGATACCTCACGCCTCACGCGACCTCACGCAACCGTGCACGGTTGCATGTGGGGCGGTGTGGGAGTACATGGGCGCCATCCCTTTCTACAAAGAGGTGCTGCGTGTTTTCTCGTTCCATTTCCATCGTTCTCCTCGCCTCCTCCCTCGTCTTCGCCGGTTGCGCCGCGCAGACTTCTCACGACGGTGAGGAAGATCCCTCGACCTTCACCGCTGCCGAAGGCGCGCTCTCGTCCTACGCGAAGCAGCTCGTGGGTGACTACAAGAGCGACGCGCTCTACCCGCGCTTCTCGCTCCTCAAAGACGGCTCGTACACCTTCGACACCGGCATCCGCTGCATCAAGGCGCCGTGTCCCTCGGGCGACGCCGGCACGTTCTCCATCTGGAACGACAGCCGCGCTCGCAAGTACGTCAACCTCTTCTCCACCGACGGCAAGGTGTCGCGTTGGTTCCGCGTCGACGCGCTCAAGCCCGTCACGCTCGTCGGCGTCAGCGGCATCACCGGCACGTTCAAGACGATCGCCGCCGCGGGCACCTGCATCGCGAACAACGACTGCGGAAGCGGCGAACAGTGCGTCGGCAGCGTCTGCACCGCGCGTCCGCTCTGCGCGCAGGTCGTCGGCACCGACGGCGTCATCCACGTCAAGAACTTCGCCGCTGGCTCGTACGCCGACGCCGACGCGTGGGCCTCGTCCACCGCCGCGGGCGCTGGCTACGGCATCAGCATCGGCACCTGCACGGAAGTCGCCACCGGCTTCTACTGCACCGACGTCTACCAGCCGACGTGCGCCTTCGTCTCGGGCGCCGACGCGGCCAAGACGTACACCTCTCCCTGCGACGCCAAGCGCGCGGTGATCGCCGCCGCCGGCGGTGGGGACGCGATCGGCGTCACGCAGAAGGGCGCTTGCACCACCGGCGCCAACTACTGCTCGACGTTCCAGCGCACCAGCGACGGCAGCCCGTCGTTCGCCTACTACGCGCACACGTTCGGCTCGCAGTTCGAAGCCAACGCGTGGATCCAACTCAACCCCGGCGCCTCGAACCCCGTCGTCCTCGCCGACACGTGCACGAGCTTCCTCATGTGCACCGAGATCTACAAGCCGGTCTGCGGCGGCGTGAAGTCCGACACGGCCCGCACGTTCGGCAACCAGTGCCAGCTCGAGGCGGCCGTCCGCGCCGACACGAAGGCCACGGGCTCCTCGAAGGGCTACGGCCAGCCCGGCGCCTGTAAGTAGTCGCCGTTCGTCGCATCTAGAAAAAAAGCAGCAGGGCCCGCACGACGTCGTGACGCCTTCCACGGGATGACCGTGGGGCGCGTCGACGTCGCGCGGGCTTTCGCGTTTGGAGTCGCGACCGACACCGTTCGGGCCCAGCAGAGTTTTCTCGAACCGACGAGCACGGCATGCGCACGCACATGTATGTGCGCCATTTTCACCGCGGCAAATTGCTGGTGGGGAAATGTAGGAGTACCTCCTCGACATCCCTTTTCCGGAAGAGGTGCCGCGTGGTCGTTCGCTCCGTTCGCTCTGTTCGCTCTGTTCGCTCGGTACGGTCCGTGTTCGTGGTCTGGTTCGCTTCGTCGGTCGCAATCCTCGGTTGCGCCGCCCAGCCGACGCACGACGGTCGCGAAGACCCTTCGACGTTCACCGCGTCGACCGATCGATCGACCAACGGCGCGGGCTCGTCGTTCGCGAAGCAGCTCGTCGGCGACTACCGGAGCGGCGATCTCTACCCGCGCTTCTCGATTCGCGCAGACGGCACGTACGCCTGGGACGACTCATCCTCCTCGTCGGGCGAGGTCGGCACACTCTCTCTCTGGAACGACGGCCACGGTCGCAACTACGTCAAGCTCCTCGCGTCACACGGCACCGGCGGCAGCGGCGGCACGGTCGCGCGTTGGTTCCGCATCGATGGCGTCGCTCCTACGCTCCTCGTCGGCATCGCCGGCACCCTCGGCAACTTCCACGGAATCACCCCGCCGGGCGGCTGCACCTCGTCGCTCGAGTGCGGAGCCGGTGAGCAGTGCATCAGCGGCGGCTCGTGCGTCGCGAGCCCGCTCTGCGTCCAGCTCACCACACCCGATGGCGTCGTCCGCGCGAGAAACTTCCCCGCGGGTTCCTACGGCGCAGCGTCGACGTGGGCGTCGTCCACCGCCGCCGGCGGTAGCTACGTCATCGGCCTCGGCACTTGTTCGTACCTCGTGTCCACCACCGCGTGCAGCGACGTCACCGTGACGACATGCGCGCTCATCTCGGGTGCCGACGACGCCGTGACCTACGACTCGGCCTGCGCGGTGATGCGCGCGGTGATGGACGCGGCCGGCACCGACGATGCGATCGGCATCACCCACGCCGGCGCCTGCGCACCCGACGTCACGTCGTGCGCGACCTACTACCGCTCGAGCGGCGGCGGGGCCTTCACGTACTTCGCCCACACGTTCGGCTCGACCTTCGAAGCCAACGCGTGGCTCCAGCTCAGCCCCGGCGTCTCGAGCCCGCTCGTGGTCGGCGATGATTGCGCCCACGTCCCCGCCTGCCCCGACGACGACCTGCCGGTGTGCGGCGGCGTGAAGTTCGGGGCGGCGGGCACGTTCAGAAACCAGTGTTACTTCGAGGCGGCCGTGCTCCACGACACCGCGGCCACGGGATGGTCGAAGGGTTACTGGCAAGCCGACGCTTGTCGGTAGTGCGCCCGCTCTAGAGCCTGCGCGTCTCGCCGATGGGCATCACCCAAAGGCGCGCTCGCTGCGCGGGACCTGGACCTTGCGCGTTCCACCAGGCCTCGATGCGCGCGGGCGGTTCGCCGAGGGGTTCGTCGGTGAGCTTGAAGGTGCCGTGGTGCATGCAGACGAGCTGCTTCGCGCCGAGCTCGAGGAAGGCGCGGCCGGCCTCTTCCGGGCCCATGTGCTGCGGCTTCATGAACCACACCGGATCGTAAGCGCCGATCGGGAGCATCGCCCAATCGATGGGGCCGACGCGGGTACCGATTTCGGCGAAGTGCGAGAAATAGGCGGTGTCGCCTGCGTGGTAGGCGGCGCCTTCGGGGCCGCGCATCACCCAACCGCCCCAGAGCGCGGTGTCGCGATCCCACGGCACGCGCATCGACCAGTGCTGCTGCGGCACCAAGGTGAAGGTGACGTCGCGCCCCGGGATTTGCAGCGTCATCGACTCCCACCAGCCGCGTTCGACGACGGGCGCGAGATCTTCGACGTAGCGACCGACGCCGGTCGGCACCATCAGCGTCGGCTTGGCGCGACCATGGGCGAGGTTGTGGCGTACGAGTGCTTCGATGGAAGGACGATCGAGGTGATCGTAGTGCGCGTGCGAGATGGTGATGACGTCGATGGGCGGCAAGTCGGCGATCGCGACGCCTGGCGCCGTCGACCGCGCCACCGGCCCGACGCGCTTCGACCAGACGGGATCGGTGACGATGACTTGCCCGCCGAGCCGGAGGACGAACGTCGAGTGTCCAATCCACGTCAGCGAGGGCTCGTCACACGCGAGCGCGCGGCCGTCGTTCTCGACGCGAGGGGTGACGAAGGGAGCGTCGCGATCTTTGCGACGACGTCCGGCGAGGGTGTCGGTGATGCGCCACTTGAGGATGTCGAGTGGCCCCCGACGCTCGAACGGATCGAGGTTCGAGAACTTGCGCATCAGCCGCTGGCGACGCGCGTGTCGGTCGTGAGCTGGAGGCTCTTCGGATCGAGGACGAAGCGCATCGTCGCGTCGAGGCGCTCTTCGGGCGGGACACGCAGCGAGACGACCATTCCCTTGGAAAATGGGCTCGGGAGCGGATTGCCGAGGAGCGAGGCGATGAGGATCGACACATCGGGCTCGTGGCCGACGACCATCATCCGTTTGCGACCGGCGCGGGCGGCGGCGCGTACCAGCTCGAGCGCCAGGCCTCGCGGTGCCAGCGCGGGGTGCACCTCGAGGGGCGAGTCGACCTTTGCATGCGCGTGGACGATCTCCGCGGTTTGCAGCGCGCGCACGAGCGGGCTCCCGACGACGATTTTGGGCACCTCGCCGAGGGCGATGAGCGTGCGAGCGACGTCACGCACGCGCTCACGTCCCGAGGGGGTCAGCGCCCGCGTGTCGTCGTGGCCGGTCGGCGAGTGATCTTCCGCCGGCCCATGTCGCATCACGTAGAGCTTCATCGAGTGCCGACCATCATCGTCGCCTCACGTCGCCCTTCTGGCAACGCCCGTCGTCAGCTACCGAGGACGATTTCGTAGTCTTCGATGACCGGGTTGGCGAGGAGCTCGTCGGCCATCTTCGCCAGCTTCTCTTGCAGGGCTGCGCGATCGCCCGCCGCCAGCTCGATCTCGACGATCTTGCCGATGCGCACGCCTCCGACCCCGGTGAACCCCATGGTGCCGAGCGCACGCCGGACGGCGTCACCCTGCGGATCGAGCACCTCGCGCTTCAGCCGAACGATCACGGTCGCTTTCACGGTCGTCTCCCTTTCCTTGATCGTCTCACAAACCGAGGTTCTTGCGCATGCGCGCTTGCGGCTCGTCGAGGTTGGGGACGAAGGGCATGCCGCAGATGCGCTCCCACGCGGCGACGTAGCGTGACGTCGCTTCGATGCGGACTTCGTCGGGGATCGGCGGCGTCGGGCCATCGCCCTTGTAGCCGACCGACGCGAGCCATCGACGAACGTACTCCTTGTCGAACGACTCCGGCTCTTCGCTCTTTCCGAACCGCTCTTCGTAGGTGTCGGCGATCCAGTAGCGCGAGCTGTCGGGCGTGTGGATTTCGTCGATGACGACGATCTTCCCGTCGGGCCGCACGCCGAACTCGTACTTGGTGTCGACGAGGATGAGCCCCTGCGCCGCGGCGTGGGCCTGGCCTGCGCGAAAGAGCGCCGCCGCCAGCGCGGCAGCTTCGTCGAACTGCGCCGGCGGCATCTTCGAGAGGCGAAGGATCTCTTCGCGCGACGCGCTGACGTCGTGATCGCCCTTCTCGGCCTTGGTCGAGGGCGTGAGGATCGGCGCCGGGAGCTTCTGGTTCTTCTTCATCCCTTCGGGCAGCGTGTGCCCGCAGAACTCGCGCTTGCCGGCGGCGTAGTGCGTCCAAATCGACGTCGAGGTGACGCCGGTGACGTACGAGCGCATCACCATCTCGACCGGCAACTGCACGCACTCGACGCACTCCATCACGCTCGGATCGGGCACCGAGAGGAGGTGGTTCTCGGCGATGTCCTTCGTCTTGTCGAACCAGAACGCCGCCATGCTGGTGAGCAGCTGCCCCTTGAAGGGAAGCGTCCCAATCACGCGGTCGAATGCGCTGATGCGATCGGTCGCGACGACGTACCGACGCCCATCGGCCGTCGTGTAGTTGTCGCGGACCTTGCCTTCGTACTTGTGCCCGAGGGCATCGAAGGCGGTCTCGTCGATGGTCTTGTCGAGCCCCGCGACGAGCAGCTCGGAGAGCGGAGCGCGGGGAGCGGAGATGGCCGGCATCGGGTGGGTTTGGGTGCGGAGGGGCATCGCCGGAGTGAGGTAGCCCGAGGGGCCGGGGACGCAAATAGGGGGCAAAAAACCGCCCATTTCACCCGCGCCCGCGCCCTCAAATCGTCGCCGTATCCAACGTCTCGGCTTCACCCGTCGTCATCTCTTGCCGAAGCTGACGATTGCGCGACACGCCATAGGTGAGGTCGGGGGCGATCTCCTCCACCGGGGTCGCGCAGCGGCGGTAATGATCTTCGGCGTGCTCTTCGAGGGCGATGCGCGCGGCCTTCACCGCAGACGGGTCCCCGACGAGCGCGACGAGGAACGCTGGGCTCCCGCCGGCGCGACGGAGCTTGAGGACGCGAATGCCTTTGGCTGCCGGCGTCGCGCGGGCGAGGGCTTCGGCGATGGAGAAGAAGAGGTCGGGCGCGCGGGTGTCGAAGGCAAAAGCGTGAATCGTTTCGTCGGACGCACGGGCGAGGGCGAGCTGCGGGCGGCTGCCGATCCCGAAGGTCAACGTGGTCGAACCGATGGTGACGCTGTCGCCGTGTCGCAGGGCGCGCTTCTGGATCTTCGTGCCCTCGAAGAGCGTGCCGGCTGCGCTCCCCAAGTCGATGATCGTCATGCCTTCGTCGGTGCGTTCGATCACCGCGTGGATGCGACTCACGCCCTCGTCGCCCTCGATGCGGATGTGTGCGCTCTCTTGCGTACCGATTTTGAAGATGTTGCCGGCGAGGACGAGGCTTCGCGGCGGCGTGTCTGGCGTCTGCACCACCACGCGCAATTCGTCGCTCGCGGGCTCGGGTGCGGCGACCAGCTCGGTGAGCGGCGAACGATAGGCGCCACCTTCGGCCGCGTCTGCCGTGAGCGGGCGCGCGAAGAGCTCGGAGCGCAGACGTCGAAAGAACAGCGGTCCCTCGACGGCGACGCGATGTCCTTTCCATTCTCCGTACGCGAGCGCGAGCCCCGTCGAGAGCCACGCGATGAGCATCGCCGTCGGCACGCTCGTCTGCGCGGAGCTCGCCGAGATGTATCCCGAGGAGGCCGCGCCGAGCAGCGCGAAGAGCGCGATCGGCGCGAAATGTCGGCGTCGCACGTCACGGAGGGCCGCCGCGAGGAGCTCGTCGAAGCTCTTCGTCAGCCTCTCGGCCGCGTCGGTCTCGCTCTCGGCCGCCACTTCGATGCGTACTGCCGCCGGCGCCTCGTTGGTCGTGGGCGCGAAGTTCTCGTCGACGAGGATGCGCAGAGCCATCGGCACCGGTGATCGCCCCGTGGCCACGAGGAGCTTACGCATGCGATTCAGGTTCCGGTCGCGCAACACCTTGACGCTCACGTGGAAGAGCATGTCGAGATTGACGAGCGCGGTGCCGATGGCGAGCGCGTACGCCGTCGCGGCTGCGAGTGCGATCGCCGTCAGCGCCCACGGGAACCAGAGCATCGATCGAAGATAGCCGAGCGGCGCGGGTCGCATCGGGCTTCGATCACCTTCGGCTCCGTTCACTCGCCCAAGCCAGCCACGTCGAGAACGCTTTCACTTGCGCATCATCCACGTACCCGTTCGCTGCGCGCCCCGCCGCCAAGCCCTCGACCTCCGGTCCTGCGAGCACGTGCAAGCTGACGCCGCCTTCGACCTGCGTGCGGTAATCGCGCTGCTGCTCGAAGCGGAGGTGCACCGAGACGAGCGGCGGGGACGACCAGGCCTCGTCGAGACGATCGACGGTGAGCGTGAGCGTGAAGGGCTGGCTCGGATCGATCGACCACTCGACGATGCCCGCGCGCACGGCGGTCAGCTCGACGTCGGAGGCCGTCAACGTGCCGACGACCTCGTGGACGTCGCCGCCTTCGCCCTCGCCTAGCGCGCAATAGCGTGAAACGAGCCGAAAATTCTCGGCTGCGGGCTCGCTGGGCGCGGGGAGCACCCAACGCGTGGTGCGCGGCGCGATCGAGCCCTGACGTTTCATCAGGCGCGCGACGGCATGACGGTACTTGTACCGCGTGAGCCAGCCGAGGGACGCGAGATGGGTCTCGTCGGCGAGCGCGCGATCGCCGACCGCGCGGAGCCAGGGCACGTGCGCGCGTGCGGCCCATTCGAACCAGCGCAGGCGATGTCGCGCCGACGCGATGCCCTCGGTCGCGGCTTGCCAAGTGGTTTCGTCGGAGACCGCCAGGCGTTCGAGCGCACGTCGGGCGGCGTCGCGAACGGCGGGTCGGTCGTCTTCGTGCGCGGTGAGGAGCGCGCCCACTCCGAGTGGACTCTCGATCGCGCCGAGCGCGGCGACCACGGCGAGGGTCGGTGGCTCGGCCAGTCGATCGGGCCTCGCGAGCGCGGCGGCGAGTGCGGGGGCGGCGAGCTCGGCTCCGCGTGAGAGGCCAGTCAATGCGAGCGCAGCGGCCCCCACTTCATCGTCGCTTCCGCTCTCGAGTCGTGCGGCGACGTGTGTCACGACAGACGGACCGAGTCGAACGAGCGCGCGTGCCGACGTCGATCGCGTCGAAGGATCTGCGGCGCCGAGGAGCGCGACGAGGGGCTCGATGGCGCGCGCATCGCCCAGCTCACCGAGCGCCCGTGCTGCCGAGGCCGCGGCGAGGCCGGACGGTTTCGTCGCGAGGAGGGCAAACAGCGGATCGAGCGCGGAATTGCCGAATTTCGCGATCGCCGTCGAGCTCGCCCACGCGACCTTCGGAGACTCGTCGGCGAGCGCACGGACGAGCGCGCCGAGGGAGCGCGGATCGAGGGCGCGGCCGAGCGCGTGGGCGGCGTCTTCGCGTCCGCGAGGTTCGGCGTGCGAGAGCTGATGCAGATCGCGCGCGAGCTCGTCGTCGGCCAGCGGCGGCATGTGCTCCTGTTTACCCGAGGCGAAGTCGGATAGCACTGCCGTCGACGATGACGGAGAAGCTCGCCCGTTCGCCCGTGCGCATCGAAGACGTCGACGCGCTCGCCGCGCGCGCCAGGCGAAGGCCGTCCGCGCAGAAGCTCGATGCTTCGGGCGACGGTGGAAGACGCGGCGAAACAGGCGCCTCCGGCAGCAGTGGTCACTCGGGCGCGAGTGGCAGCTCCGGCGGCGGATGGCATGGCGGGAGCGGCGACTCCGGAAGCGCGGGATCTCACGGAGATCGAGGCGTTGCGGGAACGCCAGGCAGAGACGGCAAAGACGCGCGCGACCTGCGCGTCGCTTTGGAAGGTCTCCCCGAAGCGCTCGTGGTCCGCGAAGATGGCGGCCACTCGACGATCGATCTCGGCGCACGCGACGCGGTCCTCTTCATCGACGCCAAGGGCGGCGACGGCGGCGACGGCGGCAGCGGTGGCGACGGCGGTGACGGTGGTCACGGCGGCTCGGGTGGTGATGGAGGTCGTGGTTCGAGCGGCTCCGACGCGCACTCGGTCGGCGCGCGCGGCGGCGATGGCGGACGTGGTGGCAGCGGCGGCGCCGGCGGACCTGGCGGCGACGGCGGCGATGGCGGCGATGGAGCTCGCGGAGGTGATGCGGGCCGCGGCGGACGGGTGATCGTCGAAACGCGCGATCCCCGGCTTTTCATGCTCGTCGAGGTCGACGCGCGCGCGGGCCAGGCAGGCAAAGGCGGCCTCGGAGGACGCGCTGGTTCGGGTGGCAGCGGCGGCTCCGGGGGGAGCGGCGGTCATGGTGGTAGCGGTGGCAGCGGAGGTCCTTCCGACGCCAACCATTCGAGTGGCTCGAGCGGTTCCAGCGGTTGGTCGGGATCGAGCGGCAGTAGCGGGTCTCCCGGCCGCAGCGGCAGCGAGGGCCGAGACGGTGAAGACGGCAACGCGGCGGCAGACGGCGAGGTCGAGCTCGTCGTGCTCGACGCCAAAGGCACGGCCATTTCACGCGCACGCGATCGCTTCGATCTCGCGGTGCGATCGCTCCGCGTCGACAACGCCAACGACGACGAGATTTTCGAGCCCGGCGAGGCGATCACCATCTCGCACGTCCAAGTCGAGAGCATCGGCGGCATGGCGCTCCCTTCCGGCGCGCGGGCGATCATTCCGTCGACGCCGAGCGTGATCTCGGAAGGAGATTCGTTCGACGTGCCGGAGCTCGCGCGCAACGTCTCGCTCGAGCTTCCGACGAAATTTCGCGCCAAGCTGGCGACGCTCGGCGCCCCCGTCGCGCCGGGCGCGTTCGAGGGAAAAGCGTGCTTTCAAACGCGCATCGAGCTCCTCGGTCGTCCGTTCGAGCAGACGCTCTTCGACGTCGAGCTGCCGGTGCGTTGGCCCGTCGAGCTCTGCGCCCTCGAAGGTCCCGAGCAGCTCGGGTACGGCGAAGAGGGCGTGCTCCGGCTCGGCGTGCGCAACGTCTCGAGCAAGACCTACGGCGAAGCCTTCGAAGGCGGCGTGCAGCTCGGGGTGCACCTCGATCCGCTGCTTTCTCCGGGCAAAACGACGACGCTCGACCTCGATCGCCGCGCGCGGCTGGCTGTCGACGAGGTCGAGCAGGGAGCCGAGAAGGCGCACTCCCACGCCGTGGTCCTCGATGCGAGCGCCGAGCTCTACGCGCGCATTCCCTGGCAAGCCGAGCTCTTCCTTCGTGGTCGGCACATCGAGTTCTTCAAGGGCGCGATTCGCGTGTGCCCGTCGTACGTCGTCACGCGCGAGGCAGCCGACGTCCTCCTCGTCACCGACGAGACCACTGGCCGACGAGAATTCGAGCTCTATCAACGCATCTTCGAAGAGCTCGATCTGCGCGCCGATCACTGGGACACGCAGCGCTACCACGGGCTCTCGATCGACGCAGAGACCGGCGCGCGCCATCAGGCGAGTTGGGTCGATCGTCATCGTGGTGGCATCGTCCTCCTCCCCGTCACCGCGCACACGCCGCTGTCGATGCTCGAGGGCGCCGATCTCAACGGTCACTTCGAGCTCGCGCCCGCAGGAGAGAGCGGTGGCGACGCCAAGGTCTTCGAATCGGGCGCCGTCATTCTCGGCGCCAAAGAGAAGCTCGTTCGCACGCGGCTGCACCCGCCCGTGCATTTGCGCCGAAGGCCGGCGGAGTTCGCCGGCCTGCACTTCGGCGAACCGACCGAAGACAAGGTCGACGCCGCCGCGCGCAAGCTGGTGAAGAAGCTGCAACGCGACGACCCGGCGCATCGCTACCTCGTCACGGTCGAAGGCTCGCCGGAGAAACTCGGCTTCCTTCGTTGGTCGTACGGCACCGCGGCCATCCATCGTCGGATCGCGCGCCGAAGCCGTCTTTTCTCGGTGCCCGACGCTGCGGCGAGCGCCATCGGCGAAGACGCCATCGACGCCCGCGAGGCGACCGAGGTGCCGACGACGACGCGCTTCTTCGCGGTCCTCTTCGCCGTCCTCTGCGTCCTTCCGACGAGCAAACGCCTCGCGCTCATCGGCCGCACGCTCCGCAAGGCGGGCTTGGTGTTCCCCACCGCCGAGGACGTCAAACTGGGAATGCTCGACCTCCTCGCGACCACCTTCGACGCCGACGCGCTCGTCGACTTCGAGACCGGCGAGGACATGCCGACCCTCGGCGCCATCGCCGACGCCGTCGAGAAGGAGCCCGCGACCTTCGCGCCGACCGAGGCCACGCTCACGCTGCTCAGCGTCTACGGTCGCATCCTCTCCCTCACCTTCTGGCGCGCGTTCCCTTGGATTTTTGGCCGCAACGCGCGTCGACGACGTCTGGTGAAGAAGCACGCCGCGCGCGTCTCGGCGGCGCTGGTGAAGGCCTCGCTCGAGGTTGCCGCGAGCCCGATGGACGCGAGCGCGTTGCGCAAGGAAGCGAAGCGGCGGGGGAAGGCGCGGAAGAAGGCCGACGAGTTGGTGGGTGGAGAGTGGCCGTTGCGGTGACGGGGCGTCGATCTTCTCTCCGAATCATGTCATTCGTCGAATGACGACGTCGGGTGTCATGCGAGCCGCGCGCGACCACGCGCTTGCTCGCTCGTGCCCTGATTCATGCCGATTTTCGCCAAGATTAATTCGTACAAAGCGACCCGTCGTGCGGTCACATTCGAAGCGCTCCTTCACACTTGAAGGAGCAGCCGGGCGTCTGTTCGGCAGCAGGGGGGCGATGACCATCGAGAGACCTTTGCGAGGTTCCGACCTCGGCATGCGTCACATACTCACGGCGCTCGGCTCGAAGCACGATGCGGCGGCGCTCTTGCATCACATGGCGAGCATCTCTCGCCCGGGCGAAGGCGCCTCGAAGGTGCTCGTCCTCTTCGCGCGGATGCTTCATGCAGACTGGCTTCGCGGCAACTTGGTCGTCGAGCTCGTCGCCGATGGCGTCGCCACGGCGATCGAGGTCGTCGTCGAGGTCAACGGGCGTCGCGAGCCGCTCTTTCCTCTCGCGCACTTTCACGCACCGATCGACGAGTTCCTCGCCGCCATCGAACGGCATCGGGCGCTCCTCGCGCCGCTGCTCGTCCGTCGCCGCGATTCTGCACGCATCGTCCTCGCGACGGGTCTCGAGCGAGTCGAGCGCGAGATCTCCCGACCCGCACTGGGGCAAAATGGCCGCATCCAGACGCGCGACTACGAGCTGGCGAAGGAGCGCGAGTGACGTGGTGTGCACGAGCGTCTCGCCTGCTAGCTCGAGTTGGGCGTTCGTCGCTGCGGCGGGCGACGCCGACGATCGTGGTGCGCTCGACGCTCACGAGGCCGGTCGTGATGGAGCGATTCAAGCGCCTCTCGCTCGCTCCCGTCGCGGTGGTTCCGCGCAGCGCGAGCTTGCGTGAGTTGGTCTGGGCAGTGCGTCGGGCGATTGCCTCAGAGCAGACTGCATGACGAGAAATCGCGCTCGGCACGAGCAATTTTGTTGTGCGCGGGTCATGGCCAACCCTCCCTGCGGGGAGCTACCCTAGAGCCGATGCCTACCTCGCTCGAAGCCACCCTTGCTGCCAGCGCGCAGCGCTTTGCACGCGACCTGATGCAAGCCGTTCGCGCCTCGCGCGTCGAGGCCATCACCAGCCTCGCGGGCGTTCGACCCGACGTGAAGTTGCATGGTGGAAGCACGCTCCCCGCATCCTCCGCGGCGGTCGCGTCCCCGACGCCGCGCTCCGGCGCTGCACGTATCGCCCGCGCCGCCCACGAAATCGCGGCAGAACACTCGCTCTCCGAGCGCGAAGAACAGATGCTTCTCCGCACCGCCCATGGTGCGACGCGCGCCGAGCTGGCGAAGCATTTCGGCGTCGCCATCCAGACGATGAAGCTCTACATCCGCACCATGCTGCGCAAGCTCGGGGCGGAGAACCTGCTCGATGCCGCTGCGCGAGTCATGCAGCGCGCCGTGAACTTTCCCTGAGCTCGCCGGGTGCTCCGGCGCTCGCTAGGTACACGCCGAGCACCGGATCTCGCTCCACCGACGTGAAGACGTGCGTCGTCGCGCGGGCGACGTGACGTTTGGCGGTGGCAAGTGAGACGCCGATCTCGACGGCGATCTCGGCGACGTCCATGCCCTCGATGTGGCGAAGGACGAACACGCGTCTCGACGGCGCGCTCAGGCGATCGAGGAGCCGATGGAGACGACCGAACGCTTCGAGCGTCCCGAGGTCGGCGCTGATCGCCTCGGCCTTTTCAGCCACTTCGCCGTCGGGTGAGAGCTCTTGCCATGCACGCGCACGACGACGACGGGCCTTCGTGCCGGCGACGCGGAGGGTGATGCCGACGACGAAGCTGCGCAGCGACCCGATCTGTCGAAGGCGGGGCAGGGCGGCGAAGAGGTGGAGAAAGACGTCCTGCGTCGCGTCGTCGACCTCGTCGCGAGCGCTCGTGCGTCGCAAGGTCGCGCGCACGAGACCGACGTGACGACGCCAGATTTCCTCGGTCGCACGAGGCTCACCGCGCGTGGCGTCCTTGACCAGTTCTTCATCCGGGTGCGGGAGGTGCGGGAGGTGCGGGAGGTGCGGGAGGTGGGGGAGGTGCGGCGGCTCTGAACTGCGCATCGACTCAGGAATCCCCGCCATCACGAGGATCGATCACGAAATCGTCAGGTCTTCGCGCAGAAGCCGAACGTCGCCTCCCCACCGGGGGCCAGCGTCTTGTTGAAGTCGACCCCGACGAAGACCCAGCTCGCCGCGTCGACGGTGTACGTCGAGCTGTAGAAGCTGGTGATGGTGCCCTTGACCGGGACGCGGGCGCTCCACGTCTGGGTCGTCGTCGAGAGGTTGGTCACCGTCACCCGATCGCAATACCCGCCGACGTAGACGTCGGGAACGATGCTGACGTCGAGCGTCGGCGTCTCTGCGGGAGGACCGGCATCGTCGGTGGTGGGGAAGGTCGGCGTCGGACCGGGCGGGAGCGCGGAGAGATCGTCGGCGCGCCTACGTCGGAAGTGCTCACCGAGCGTGAGCCCGACCAAGAGCTCGCGCAAATCGAGCTTTTTCTCGCGAAAATGTGCCTGCGCCGCCTCGATCACGCACTGCGCGTTGGCTTCGACGGCGAGGCCGGTGGCGAAGCGGGTCCACTCGAGCGCGATGCAATCTTGGACGTCTTCGCTCGCCGCCAGCTTCTTCGCCAGCTCGGCGACGCCGTCGAAGGTGCCATCGGTGCGCGGTGTCGAGACGATTTGCCCGTGGGTGTCGATGGAGACGCCGTGATCGACGCTCTGCACCCGCCCGACGGCGTCGAAGCCTTCGAAAGCGAAGCCAATCGGATCCATCAGCTGATGGCAGAAGGAGCATTTGCGATCGGTCGCGTGCTGCGCGAAGCGCTGGCGGTTGGAAGTCTTCGGATCGACGACGGGGAGCTGAACGGCGAGGCCAGGCGGTGGCGGCGGGAGCGGCTGGCAGAAGAGCTTCTCACGCACCAACTTGCCGCGTTGAATCGGCGCGGTCGTCGTCGGCTTCGCTTGCCCGGCGAGGAGGCTGCCCTGCGTGAGGAGTCCGAGCCGCGCCGCGCCGAGGTCGGTCTTCTTCAGGCCGCTCGCATCGGCGAGCCCGCTCGACGGCGAAATGCCGTAAAATTTAGCCAAATCGTCGCTCATGTAGGAGTACGGCGCGGCGAGCAACGTCTGCACGTCGCCGCCGTCTTGCACGACGCGCGCGACGAACGAGGTCGTCTCGAGGTGCATCGCCGCCTGCACGTCCGGCGTCCACGTCGGGAAGAGGGTGGCGTCTTTCGCCGCTTGATCGAGCTTGTCGAGATCGAGCCAACGTTCGGCGAAGTGACGGAGCGCGGCGGCGCTCTTCGGCGAGGCGAGCATTCGTCGCGCGTGCGCTTCGATCACCTCGGGCCGCGCCAGCGAGCCGTCGTCGGCCGCCGCATCGAGCTCGGCGTCGGGGATCGAGCCCCAGAGAAAATACGAGAGCTCCGCGGCGATTTCGTGCGGCGTCAGATCGACGAGGTCGCCCTTGCCGTCAGCGCCGAGCTCGGTTCGATAGAGAAAGCCAGGTGACTGCAACATCGCGGTCACGACGCTCGCGAGCGCGGCGAGCGGTTGCTCGTCGTGTCGCACGAGATCGTAGAGCACGCGGTAGCGCGCGATCTCGTCGGCGACGAGAGGCCGTCGAAAGATCCTCCGCCCGAGCTTTGCGATCGAGCTGCGCACGCACGTATCGTCGATCGCGGAAGGCACTTTGACGTCGCACGCGAACATCGACGCCGTCGTCACCTTCGGTCCGAGCGCTTCGGCGGCGAGTCGGGCCTTGTCTGCGAAGAGGGTGCCGACGGTGAGCGCGCTGGCGGCGTTGTCGAAGCCAAAGACCACGTCTTCCGGTGGCAACGTGCGACCCCAGGTCGGCGCGACGCCGAAGAGATCGTGCAACGACGCGTCGTATTCGAATCGGCTGAGCCGTCGCAAGAGACGTCGACTCACCGCGGCCGTCTTGCCGTCACAGGCCGATCCGGTGGCGTCCTCGCAGCGCATGGTCCCGCGTGCGCGCGCGATGAAGGCCTGTAAATCCAGGTATTCGGGGCCTCCGACGCGGAGGAGCGTGCCGCCCCCGTGCCCCTCGGTCGCGCGCCCCGTCGGCTTTCGCAACAGCAGCGGCTCACCGCCTTCGTCGACGAGCGCGATGCTTCGGAGCGCGGCGAGGTTCTTCTCTTCTGCGCCGGGCTCGTTCGATGCCGTGAAGACGAGGCCCGAGGTTTCGGCGAGCCCACCGTCGACGTGACAATCGATGCACTGCGTGCCGACGAAGCGACGAAAAATGCGCGTCTCGAAGAACGCAGCGTCGTCGGGGCACGCCTTCGCCGACGAGGGTGGAACCTCGACGGTCGGCCCTGGCGTCGTCTCGTGCGAGCACGCGGCCCACGTCGCCGCGGCGAAGACGACCGACGCGAGGAGCGAGGCCTGTCTTCCTCTGTTCTCGTCGAGCTTGCTCACGACAGCCTCTCGAGGCCGCCCGCGTCGCGGGTCGAATCGCCGAAGGCCTCGACGCCGACGCCCATCAGGCTGCAAATCGAGACCAAAAGCTTCTGATGGGTGACGCCGCCGTAGTCGAGATAGCGACCGGTCCGAATGGCGCCACTGGCGCCGCCGGCGAGGACGAAGGGTACGCGTTTGGCGTCGTGCAACCGTCCGTCCGCGAGCTCCTTGCACCAGACGACGAGCGTGCTGTCGTAGAGCGTACCGCCCGCGGGATCGGGCGTGTTCACGAGTCGTGTCAGCAGCTCGGCGAAGCGCTCGGCGTACCATCGCTCGGCCTTGACGAAGGACGCGACGCCGGCGGTGTCGCCGTCTCCCTTGTGCGAGAGCTCGTGGTGCGTCTCCCCGAGGCCGAGCCAAGAGAAGACCACCGGGCTCACGGTGTGCGACCACTGGAGCGAGGCGACGCGCGTCAAATCGCAGGAGAGTGCGGCCACCAAGACGTCGAGCTGCGATTTTCCGATCGCGGGGAAATCGGCTTGTGAATAGGGCGAAACGGCGGCACCCAACACCGGCGCTGCGCACGCGCCGCCCGTGCCACCGAGGCCACGCTCGACGTCGCGCAGGGCCTCGAGGTGTTGATCGAGCTTGGCGCGCTCTTTGACGCCGACGCGGGCCCGCAAGAGCGCGAGCTCGCTGCGTTGCAAGTCGAGGATGCTCTTTCGCCGTGCGAGGAGGCGCGCCGTCGCTGCTGGATCGCCGGCGACGTCGCCGAAGAGACGCGTGAAGGCGCTCGTCGGATCGTCCTCCGGGGGCGCGAAGACGCCCGCGCGCGCATACGACATCCGCGTCTGCGTGTTGCTCCCGTAGTCGGCGGTCATGACGCCGAGCTCGAGCGAAGGAAACCGCGTCGCCGAACCAATCGCACGCGCGAGGTATTGATCGACGCTCGCGCCTTGGGTCGGCGAGCCGGCCGCGCCCATCCCGGTGAGCATGCCACGCATCCCCGGCTCGTGATTGTCGAAGCCCTCGAATTCGAGGCCATCGAGGATCAGCAGTCGATCTCTCTGCGTCGCCAGCGGCTCGAGGATGCTCCCCGGCGCGAAGGTGAACTCGCCTTCGCCGCCTTTACCGAGCACTGGCCAATAGCGATTCGGCACCGTGCCGTCGGGCGTGAAGAAGAAGACGACGCGCTTCGCCGTCTTCGTCGCCGGTCCTGCCGAAACACGCCTTCCTCCGAGCATCGCCGCGAACGGCGCAGCAAGGAGCAATCCAGCGAGACCGAACTGTCGTCGAGAGAGGTGCATGGCGGCTCCTATCGAGTTGTCGCGGCCAGGCTCTCTCCGAGGCTCAACTTTTCTCGGTCAGATGGCCGAGCATTGTCACAGCGCACATCCGAGGCGCGCGCCGCCGGTGGCGACGTCGTCGAACCAGAGGGTGCGTGTCACATCGGAGTAACTCTCCCAGCCGAGCTTGAAGTCCACCGGCGAAGGGCGCCACGACGGCCTCGCGGTGATCCAAGGTCCATCGAGATCGGCCGTCGCAGCGCCGTCGACGACGAGTCCCTTCACCAAGACGTCGTCGACGAACGTCTCGAGATGCCCCACGCTGCGATCGACGTGCAGCTCAAGGCAGTGCCATGCGCCCGGCGTCGGCGCGAGGCTGGCGGCGATTCCGACGGGGCTCAGCGCAGGCAGCGTCGCGTCGTCCGAAGAGCGATTCCACATGAGGATTCCCTTCTGACCGCCGACGCGCAGATCTTTCCCCCCGTCGTGCTCGTCCTTCATCGCGAGGAAGGTCGTGTGCGCATCCCCGAAAGCGCTGTCGAGCCGGAAAAACAAGCGAATCCAGAGTTGATCGCCCGCGACGCCGAGCACCGCGCGGCTCGACGAGACGAACACGTGATCGCAATACCCTGCGCCGCCATCGACGCGCAGCGAGTGCTTTCCCGAGTGCGCCTGCGACTCGTCGACGCTCACCTTCCCGGTGCCGCTGCAATCGGGATGAACGACACTCCAAGTCGCGCTCGTCGGAGGATCGCCCGCGCGACTCGATTCGAAATCATCGCAGAGAGGAAGATCGCCGCACCGAGCGCTCGGCGCAGCATCGAGCCCAGGGCTCGCGTCGATCGCGTCGATCGCGTCCGTCTCCTTCCCCACGTCCCTCACCTCACCCGCGTCCGCCACCTCACCCACGTCCGTCACCTCGGTAGAACGCGCGTCGTCATAGTTCGCGTCGGAGCGCGCGTCCTGCATCTCGTCGGGATCGGTTCCCGTGCTCGGTGCGCACGCGAGCGCAGTGAGGGCGGCGAAGAGGGCGGCGAAGATGACGAGTCGATCGCATCGAGGGAGTTGCGTTGCCACGTCGAGTAGTCGCGCGCCGATCGACGCGAGGCTCGGAAAAATCAACTACAGTCGATGCGTGCTCGAAGGCGTGACCATCGAACAGCTCCGCACCCTTCGGGCGGTCGCCGAAGCGGGGAGCTTCTCTGCTGCAGCCCGCAAGCTCGGGCGCGTGCAGGCCGCCGTGTCGCAAGCGATCGATCGGCTCGAGGCGCAGCTCGGGCTTCGGCTCTTCGATCGCTCGGGACGCGTCCCCCGTCTCACCCGTCACGGCGAAGCGATCGTCGCTGCGGCGGCACGGGTCGGGGGTGCCATCGAGGGCCTCGACGAGCTGGTCACGAGCCTCAAGCGCGGCGAAGAGACCTCCCTCTCGATCGTCGTCGACGTCTTTTTTCCTACGGCATCGCTCGTTTCGTTCGCCTGTGACTTCGCCCGGGCAAACCCACGCGTCGAGCTCGTCCTCTTCACCGACGTGCTCTCGGCGGTCACCGCGCACGTCCGCGACAAGCGCTCGACCTGGGGCATCGCCATCGAAGACGCCGACCTCGAGGGCCTCGATCACCGCGCCATCGCCTCCGTGCGGCTCGTGCCCGTCGCCGGCAAGTCCCATCCGCTTTCCAAGCTCGGTCGCGAAGATCGCCCCATCGAGGCCACCACGCTCGCCGATCACGTGCAAATCGTGCTCGGCGAGCACCACGCGGCGGAGTCCTCGAAAGACTCGAAAGATTCGAAAGACTCGAAAGACGAAGGTGTCTTCTCGCCGAAGACCTGGCGCGTCTTCGATCTCGCGACCAAGCAAGCTCTCCTCGAGGGAGGCCTCGGCTTTGGTCACATGCCCGAGCACCTCGTGCGCGCTTCGCTGCGTGAGGGTTCTCTCGTGGAGCTTCACCTGGCCGCGTGGGGCGACGCGCCTCCTGCTCGCTCGCTCCTCATGGTGTCGCGTCCCGGCGCGCGCATGGGGCCCGTCGCCCAGTGGGCCCAAGAGCGCCTCACGCATCTGTGCCGGCGTGCGGTGTCCGGAAAGAAGTGAGCCCGCATTCGACGTTTCACACGATGTGATGGATCCCATCACGTCCCCAGGGCTTTCCCGTGCTTTTTGCGTCGCTAGAGTGATCCCCATGCACACGACCCCCGAAACCCAAGTCACCACGAAGGCCGCCGTTTCGAGCGACGCCCAGCGTCTGCTGCGCAGCGTCGAAGCGGTGCACGGAAGCACCGGCTTCCATTGGGTCGGCAACGGCTTCCACGTCTCGACCTACTTCCCGAGCGCCAAGCTACCCGCCGAGCGCGTCAGCCCCTTCGTGCTCATGGACTACGGTCCGCCGACGGACTTCGCGCCGCTCGCCAAGGGCAAGCGCGGCGTCGGTTGGCATCCGCACCGCGGCTTCGAGACGGTGACGCTGGCGTGGGAAGGTTCCGTCGCCCATCGCGACAACGCCGGTCACGCAGGCACCATCGGGCCCGGTGACGTGCAGTGGATGACCGCAGCAGGCGGCATCTTCCACGAAGAGTTCCACGCCGAGTCGTTCACGCGCGACGGCGGCCGCATGCACATGATGCAGCTGTGGGTGAACCTCCCGCGCAAAGACAAGATGCAGAAGCCCGGCTATCAGCCGATCACCGCGGCCGACATCCCGAGCGTCGCGCTCGGCCAAGCAGGAAAGGGAGGCCACGTGCGCGTCATCGCCGGCGACTTCGGCGGCGTGCGTGGTCCGGCCCACACCTTCACCCCGATCACCATGCTCGACGCGTCGTTGAAGCCCAACGAGCGCCTGTCGGTCGCGCTCCCGTCTTCGTACAACGCGATCGCGGTCGTCGCGAAGGGTCGCGTGCACGCAGGTAGCATCTCCGCAGGCGCCGGCGAGCTCGTCCTCTTCGCCAACGACGGCGCCGGACTCGAGCTCGTCGCGGACGAAGACGCGCACGTGATCTTGCTCGCGGGAGAGCCCCTCGGCGAGCCGATCGTCCAATATGGGCCCTTCGTCATGAACAGCATGCAAGAGATTCAACAGGCGATGAACGACGTTCACCGCGGCAAGCTCGGCCCCATTCCGCAGGATTGAGCCGAGTCAGTTCTTCTTCTGGCTGCACGTGCCCGCTTGGCAGAACGCGGTGAAGTGGGCTGCCGGTTCTCCGGGCGGGCACATCCCGCCGCTGTCGCACATTCGCAGGTCGCAGCTCGCCGAGTTGCACTGCGCTTGCTCGGCATGCAGCGCAGCGCGGCTGCGTGCTCTGGGAGCGGCTACCGAACACTGCGGGCACGCGCAGCAGCCGGCGTAGTTGGTGACCACGCAGTCGGCGTCGGCTTGGCAGGGGTCGCTCCCACTCGAAACCAGGCCGGGCGTTCCCGGTGGCAGCGCCGAGGAAGTCGTCACCACATCATGTGTGCTCGCTTCCGAGGCTGTCGCCGAGGCCGCGGAAGTCGTCGAGCTGGGACTGGAGTTGGGCGTCTGCGCTTCGCGGGGACAGGCCAACAGCGCGAGCGTCATGATCGCAGTCGCACTCGGGGGGACGACGAAGCGGAGAGTGCGCATTCGAGTACGTTAGCACCCGTCGATTTTCTCGAACTTTGATCCCGCGCGTGCTCTCACGAGCTCATCGCCGGCGCACTGTGCTCTCGAGAGCACGGCGCGGAAGCCCGAACGGGTGACGTAGCGCACGTCGGCGATGGGATTTTTCACGATCTTCGTGCGGCACTCGGTTTGCGATGCGGCCCCATCATGCGCGTCGCTTTCTCGCTCACCCGCCCCGCCGTCGTCCTCTCGCTGCTGTCCCTCGCGCTCTCTGCGTGCGCGGTGGCTTCTCCCGATGACCCCGAGGGGACGGGAAGAGCCGCCGCCGACATGATGATCCGAAATCCGATTTATTACGCCATCGACGCGCCACAGAATGTGGCTTTGACCAAGGATCCGGCCCTCTGCGGAAAGCACTCTCCGAGCTTCTGGGGCGGCTTCATCTGCGCGGGCGCGCTCTCCAATCCACGCACGCAGATGTTGGTGTGGAATTGTCCGGTCGCCGATCCTTGCGGCACGGTGCTGCACCCGCCGTGGGATACGCAGGTGTACATCGGACCGCCGCAGGGATATCGAATCTACGTCTCGTATGCCAATCGGTACACTTCCAGTGGTCGCACTCCGCTGCAGCTGGTGGCCACGCAGACCGATCCGACGACGACCGCCTACGGCTTGATCGAGCCTTCGCCCGAGCTCAGCCCTTGTTACGTCGTGCACTCGTACAAGGGCGCGGTCGAGTCCGTCGACTCCAACCCAGTGTGCGTCGACGCCAGCCCCCAGGCGCTCACCCTCGCTTCGGCGCCAGTGATGCAAGAGACGCAGTTCACCCATTTCGAGCACTCCGATACTGGGTATTTCACCACGGTCGGCACCTTCGGCGCGCCTCCTGCCGGACAGATGGTCGCTGGCTATCAACATGCCTTCTCGGGAAACGTCATCGGGAAAGACGATTGGGCCTGGGCCGCCATTCGCGGTGCCGTGCGCTTCGATCTGCGTGGCATCGGCCGATTGTGGAAGGCGACGCTCCACCTGCATCGCGCAGCTGGGTACTCCGGGACCATCGACGGCGCCTGCAATGACAACCCCGCGGGGTGTGCCACCGCGCACGTATCGGCGGTGACCTGCGTCGATCAACTCCTCGCCGCCAACGCCGATTGGACCAGCGGATTGTCGTCGAACACGCTCCCCGAAGGCGGGCTGGTGACGGGCATTCCCGGTGACGAGACGGTCGAAATCGACGTCACCTCGACGGTGCGTCCGTGGGTGTCGAACTTGAACCCCAACAACGGGTTCATCATCCGCTCGACCAAAGAGGGCTGGGCGCGCGAATCGGCGGAATGCCGCACCTACTTCGACGGCGTGCGGCTCGACGTGCAGTACTTCTGATTCACTCCTTCGGCGGCAGCGCGTCGCGATAGATGCGCGCTGCCATCGCCGCGGCGAATGCACGCGGGGCGAAGCGCAAAATGAAGTCGTTGAAGACGTTGAGGGCGCCCGGTACCACGAAGCGTTCGCGGGCGATGAAGCCCTCGAGCGCGCGACGGGCGCAGACGTCGACGTCCATCATCCCCACGTCACCCTTCTTGAATTTGCGCGAGAGCCCTGATTTGTCGCCCATTTCGGTGGAGATGCCGCCGGGGACGAAGACGGTGAGGGAGACCGGCTCGTCGACGAGCTCTTCGGCGAAGGCCATTCCGAAATTGTTGAGGAAGGCCTTGGTGCCGGAATACGCGGCCTGATACGGCGTCGGCGTGGTGCCGGCGAGGCTGGAGACGATCATGACGCCGCCGCTCGGGCTCTTCTCGAGAATGTGATGCGCGAACTTCTGCGTCAGCCAGACCACGCTGGTCACGTTGGTCGCGAGCATCTGCTCGAAGTGCTCGAAGTCGTGATCGAGGCCGCGACCGAAATAGGTGACGCCGGCGTTGAGGATCGCGGCGTTGATCACCCGGCCAGCCGTCGCCTCCTCGAACGTACGTGTCACGTCTTCGCGCTTCGTCATGTCGGCCTGGATGCAGACGACGTCGACCTTGTGCGCCTTCTGCAGCTCTTCGGCGAGCGCCTCCAGCCGATCGAGCCTCCGCGCGACGAGCACGAGGTTGCCGTGATGATCGCGCGCGATCATCCGCGCCATCTCGAGGCCGAGCCCCGAAGAGGCGCCGGTGACGAGGGTGTACCTTCGGGAGAGCTCGAGCGTGTGCATGGCGCGGGTGTACCTCGCCCGGCCGCACGAGCAAATCGTCTCCGAAACACGGCCATTGGACCGTTCGAAGAGTGAGGGGGTAAGAAAACCTTTGCGGCGAGTGTCTACGAGGTATGAGCCCATCCCGCCGTTCCTTCGCGACTTCCTTCGCGACTTCCTTCGCGACTTCCCTCGCCACTTCCTTCGCCGCTCGTCTCGGTCCCTTCGCGCTGCTCGTCGTCGTTCCCTTCGCCGGCGGATGCGTCGTGGCCGGCGAGGGCGTTCCGGGCGAGAACGTGCAAGCCACGGAGCAGCCCGTTTCCCCGGCCTGCGGCCCCGCGGGCGCGAGCGCTTGTTCGACGGCGCCTCTCTGGGGGCTCACGAGCGGCTGGACGGTCATGCAAGCCTGCTTCGTCGAGCCGACCGCGACCAGCTCGGCATCCCCCGCGGCCTATTCGAGTTACCTGGCGAATGGCAACTACGACTCCACGACGCACGCGCGCCTTCGTCGAATCGCCCAGGAAGCGATTCAGGACACGTGGGCTCGCTACGCGCCGATTGCCGCGTACGGATGGGGCAAGTGCAGCCCATGCGTTCCCGGCACCAACCAAAATCCCAATACGTGTCAGGGCACTGCCGGCGAGACGCTCAAGATCTCTCACAATTGCGCGGGCAACGGCGGTGGCGGAATGATGGGCCCGGCGAGCGCGAGTGCTCCCCGCGGCTTGCAAGTTCCGCTCGATCCGAGCTGCGGCGGCGGCGAGACCAACACCGCCGGCGCCACTACCCACGAGTTCGGGCACGTGCTCGGTTTCGAGCACGAACAAGGGCGCGCCGACTCACCGAGCTGGTGCCACGCGCCCGAGGGCTACTATCCAGTCGCCGCCGCCGGCCAGGGTCTCGGGCTCTGGGACGTCAACAGCATCATGAACTACTGTGCGCCGCAGTTCGGCGGGCCGGGGACGACGGGCTATCTCGGCAACGGCGCCGACGCGTCGGGCCGTCCCAACACCCTCGGACGAATGACCGACAGCGGCATCTGCAATGGACTTTATCCGTGTGACGGTCACACTGGCCCTTGGCCGGCCTTGAGCAGCGGCGACATCTACGGTTTGCAGGCGCTCTATGGCCGAAAGCCCGCGGGCACCATCTCGGGAGCCGGGACCCCGGCGCCCTCTGGCAGCACCACACTGACCGTCGGCGCCGGCTCCAACTGCCTGACGTCGGCGAGCGCGCTCGGCAGCTGGACGAGCACCGGCCAGTGCTCCACCAACTACGGGGGTAGCCAGACGTACGAGTTCGGATTCTCCAATTTCGCGGGAATCGCCGACCGAATGACCGGCTCGGCCGGTTACCTCGAGGCCTATTTCAACAACACCACCGCCCGCTGGGGCGTCGACATCTGGAAGGGGAGCGCCGCCACCGTCTGGCGCCTCGACAACGTGCAAATCCGCGGTCTCGGCGGCATGGCCATCGGCGGCCCGATTCCCAATGCTCCCTATCCCGTCTCGTACACCCAAGAGCTGATGATTGGCACGCAGCCGGTGTCGAAGAACGTCAGCGGAAGAAACGCCGTCACCGGCACCGTGGCCACGCAATTCAAGATCAGCAACGGAGCCGACCAATCGATTCGCGCCCTCGCCGAAGACGGCACCGACAGCGGTATGTGTCTCGACGTGCAGTGGGGCTCCTTCACCAACAACGCGGCGGTCTGGCTTTGGCCCTGCAGCGGCGGAGCTGCCCAGCGTTGGACGTTCCTCCGCGGCGGCGCCGTCCAACTGACGGGTACGAACATGTGCCTCGACGTCCAGGCGGCGCCCTTGGGAGACGGGACCAACCCGCGGAATCTCCCGGTCTTCGACGGCCAGCTGCTCCAAATCTACGCCTGCAATGGCCGACTCAATCAGCAGTTCAACCTCAGTGGGCAGATCTACAACACCTCGACGAACCGTTGTCTCGACACCATCAACACGGCTCCGTCGACCTCGGGGGCAATCACGCTGACGGGTTGTAGTGCGACGACCTCGAGCGAGCAGTGGGATATTTATCCGTGAGTGTCCGAGCTCAGGCTCGCGCGTCCCAAGTCGAGCGACGCCTCACTCCTAGGCGTTGCATCGCCCGATAGAGCGATTGCCGACTCACCCCTAGCTCCGCCGCAGCTTGCGTGACATTGCCTGCAGCGCGGCGGAGTGACGTTTCGAGCACACTGCGAACGAGCCCCCGAGTCTCCGGTGCCGGCGTCGATGCCGGCGCCCTGACCAGCGCGAGCCGCAACGGCGTCACGGTCGAATTTCCGTCGGCGAGCCCGAGGTCGCGGGGCTCGATGCGCGCGTCATCCGCCAGGAGTTGCGCACGAATAAGCCTGTTTTGTAGCTCGCGCACGTTTCCCGGCCAGTCGTGGGCGACGAGCGCGCTGCGTGCAGCCTCGCTGAGCGCGCGCGGCCCTTCATCGTGAGACGACGCGAGGAGGCCTTCGGCGATGGGGAGGATGTCTTCTTTACGTTCGGCGAGCGAGGGCACGCGCAGGCGGACGACATCGAGTCGATAGTAGAGATCTTCGCGAAAGGCTCCCACGTCGACGGCCGCCGCGAGATCGGCATTGGTGGCGGCGACCAGGCGCACGTCGGCCCGTTGCGGGGCTCCACCCCCGAGGGGTTGGTAGTCTCCGCCTTGAAGCACGCGGAGCAATTTGGCCTGTCCGGCGAGCGAGAGGTTGGCGATTTCATCGAGAAAGAGCGTGCCTCCGCGTGCGCGGGCGAAGAGGCCCGGACGTGAGCGAGCGGCGCCGGTGAAGGCTCCCGACTCGACGCCGAAGAGCTCGGACTCGATCAGTGCTTCGGGGATGGCTCCGGCGTTGACCCGCACCAGTGGGCGATGCGCACGTCGCGAGTTGGCGTGGAGGATCTCCGCGAGGAGCTCTTTGCCGACGCCGCTCGCACCCGTGACGAGCACCGGTGCATCCGAGCGCGCCACGCGCAGCGCGGTGTTCACCAATTCGTGCATCGCGCGGCTCTGGTAGCGAAGGCCGCGAAGCTCGACCACGCCGCGGCCATGCACCTCGGCCGGCGCCCCCGAGACAGTCTCGTTTCGCCGAAGATTGCTGCGCAACTTCGGCCGTCCGGTCGATCTCGCTTCGCTCGGTCGCCGGACAGTCGCACGAGAGACCGGCATCATCGATGACCGAGCGCGCGAAGGAGCGAGCCCGCATCCCGCGGGGAGAGGGAGCCATCGGCGACGCGGCGAAGAATGGCGTCGAGCTGCCCGTCGTCGTGTGCGAAGTTTACAGCTGAATTCTCGGACCCGACGGATCCGACGGATCCGACGGATCCGACGGACTCGGCGGTCTCGAGGGGCCTCGAGACGTCGGCGGCCTGCGCGGTGCGATAGGGGCCGCGGTCGGCGTCGTCGATGGCGATGCCGATGCGCGAGGACTCGCGGACCTTGATGGCGCCGACGTCGGCTTCGATGTCGAGCACCGCAGGCGCATCGCGCTGCGAGGGAAAGAGAACGCGCGACGAGCCCATCGTCGTGCGCGCCTCGACCTGGACGATGATGCCGCGCGCGAGATCGATTTTCACGGAGCCGACGCTGGTGGTGACGCGATGTTTGCCCGCATCGAGGCCGACGATGTCGAGGAAGATGGCGCCCGCGGTGGTCGCGACGTGGAACGTGCCAGCGACGCCTTCGCCCTCGATTTTCCCTGCCGCCGTGACGACGCGGAGCTTGCCGTGCACGTCCTTCAGCACCACTTCGCCGGCGTCGGTCTCGATCGTCAACTGACAGCCTTGCAGCCGCTCGGCGCGCAGCCGGCCTGCTTCGGCGCGGACGCGCGCACAGACGTTCGAGGGCACGTGCAACACGGTGCGCGACCTGTCGCGACCAAAGCCGAAGAAGCCGACGTCTTGCTCGAGGTGCACGTGCGTGGTGCCGCCTTCGCCGCGGATGTTGACGCTGATGCGGCCTTCGCCGATGACCTCGACGAACGGCCGCTCGCCGATGCGCGTCGGCACCAGCGTGATCATCGCCATCTCCGCCGTCACCTCGAGGGTCGGGTGCTCGGCGAGCGGGAGCTCCCATCGGGCCATCGTGGCATCAGGGTCGTGCTTCATGGCCTGCTCTCCTCTCGGTCGCGACTTTCGAGACTTCGCCAACTGCCCATCAGCTCGCCGCTGAGGTCATTTCTTCTTGCGCATGCGCGCGGCCGCCTCTGCAGGCGTGAGCTCTCCACGCGCGAGGGCGTCGAGGACTTCTTCGGTGTGCGCATTGTGACGACCGCGAGGATCGTCGCCTTCGCGCGGCGCTTCACGCGTGGGCCCCGTCATCGCCTCCACCACTTGATCGAGGCGGGCGACGACGGTCGGGTACGAGAGGCCGAGGCGCTGCTCGACGTCTTTGATCTTTCCGCGGCACTCGAGGAACACCTCGACGAACGCGATTTGCTCGCGGCTCAGCCTTCCGAGACGACCGGAGTCGAAGTCGCCTTCGATGGCCGTCCCGCACGAGTCGCAGAGGAGCCGCGCGATGCGCATGCGCGCAGAGCACGCAGGACACGTCGTCGGCGCCGGCCGTCTCATCCTGCCACCATAGACCCGAGATTGAATTAATCAAGATCCAGATTGATAAAATTAAGACATCCGACCTGCTTGCTTGAAATGTCGGTGAACTTTCGCGACTTCTTGCAATCGGACCTCGATGGGTCGTGCACCTTGCACGAGTGCCCAACTTGGACTACATCCTCCCACCCCAACCTCACTGATCCCCCACGGAGATCCGAACATGCGTCTTTTCCAGGCTTTCCTCCTCGCGTCCGCTGCAGCCACCACCTTTCTCGGCTGTGCAGTCCAGCACGACGGCGCGACCGAAGAGGCGACCGAGACCGCCGAAGACGCGGTGACGCTCGCGGCGCTCTACGGCACCTGGCAGGGCGAGGGCGGCAAGTTCATCACGCTCAGCTTCACCACCGACAAGGCCGAGACGCTCGGCGGCTACATGAAGGGCCGCCGCTTCGAGGCGACGATCGACACCGGCATCCGTTGCATCACGACGCCGTGCCCGTCCTCAATCGAAGCTTCGGGCGTCTACAAGACGACGAGCGGCGTGAAGCTCACCCTCAACTCCTACGACAAGCCCTCGCGCGAGTTCGGCGCCGTCCTCGGCGACTACTCGATGAAGCAGTCGGGCGACAAGCTGACGCTCACCAAGAGCGACGACAAGACGGTCGTCGAGTCCTTCCACCGCGTGAAGCTGCACACCGACAAGGAAGTGGTCGCCGCCGCCGAGGCGCACGCCTGGCCGTCGCGTGACAAGGGCTACGTCTATCGCCTGTTCGACACCCGCGCCGCCGCCGAGGCCTTCGGCAACACGCACGGCAACTCGCGCTGGATCGGCCGCGACGGCGAGACGGCGACGACGTCGCGCTTCGTCAGCGGCTTCAACGACCTGTGGGCCGAGGAGTTCACGGTCGACAAGGCGAGCCTCGCGATCACGGTCACGGGCGAGCACTGATTTCACCACTCCACCACTCCCTCGTCATCGAAGCACTCGCCCGTCGGTCCACCTGCCGGCAACGTCGCGAGATGGACGATGATCTTCGCTCCCTGCTCGACCGTCCGCGGCCCACTGAAGCGATTCAAATCCGTCGCCACATATCCAGGGCACGCCGAATTCACGAGAATCCCTGCATCACGGAGCTCGATCGCGAGGCGTACCGTGAAGTGATTCACCGCGCTCTTGGAGCTCGAATAGGCGAACACGCGATTCTGATGTGGCATCGCCGCGGAACGTCGAGGGGCGAGTCCGAGTGACGCCAGCGAGCTCGAGACGTTGACGATGCGTGCGGTCTTGGCGCGGCGCAGGAGCGGGAGCATCGCGCGCGTCACGGCCACCAAGCCGAAGACGTTGGTCGCGTAAATCGCGCGCATCGTCGTCACCTCCTCTTGGCTCGGCGCCGTGCTGCCGGTGGCGATGCCGGCGTTGTTGACGAGCACGTCGAGCCCACCGTGCTCCACCTCGATGTGCTTCGCCGCGCGTGCGACGCTCCCGTCGTCGGTGACGTCGAGCTCGAGGAAATGAACGTCAGTATCCGCATCTGCCGCCCGGAGCTTTTCGACGGCAGCCAGGCCGCGTGCCCGATCGCGCGCGCCGACGAGGACCTTCATCCCCGCCTTCGCCAGCTGCGCCGCGGTCGCGTGGCCGATGCCCTTGTTTGCGCCTGTTATCAGCACGATTCGTCGTTGCGAAGGGGTGTTCATGGCGCCAACTTGAGGCGCGCACGCGGTGGCCGATTGGGCAATCTTGCGGCCGCCAAGATCGCCCAAGCGACAGACACTGGCTGCGCGCTATCCTCTCTCCCGTGGGAGCTTCGAGAGCGCTACAGGTGGGAGAGTCGAAGACGTCCGCGTCTGGCAGTATCGCGCCGGGCGTCGTCTACATGCGCGTGCGTGAGACCACCACGCTCTACGCCGGCATGAAGCCATTCCACGCGGTGAGCCTCACGCTCGGAGGTGACTCCGTCTCTCGGGTCGACGGTCACGAGAGCGAGCAGGTGCCAGGCTCGATGCAATTGAAAGAGCCCGGTCAGATCCATCGCGTGCTTCGTCGCGCGACGCCCGGGTCGTTTCAAATCGTCTCCTTCGATGCGCAGCTCATCGAGCGCGCGTGCCAGGCGCGAGGTCTCGGTGCCCGCGCGCGCCTCTCGACATTGCAACTCGAGCCAGGTGACGCACGTGCGGCGGCGTTTCGCCGGCTTCATCACCTCGTCCTCGCCCGCGCCCACGTGCTCTCGCCGCCCGACGAGTTCACCACCGAGGCCGTCGTCGCCGAAGCCATCGACACCTACGCCTCGCTCCTCGCCGACGTCGGAACCTCGACGAAATACGGCAATTCATCGAAGTCACGCCTTCGCGCCAGCGTGCAGCGAGCCCGCGCGTTCCTCCTCGATCACTTCACCGAGAACGTCACTCTCGATGCGCTCGCCGACCACGCCCGCGCCGACAAGTTCCACCTCTGCCGCGCCTTCACCGCCGAGCTCGGTCTGCCGCCGTATGCGTTTCTCACGCAAGCACGCATCGCCGAAGCGCGCGTGCTCCTTCGCCGCGGCGTGCGCCCCTCCGAGCTCGCCCCACGTCTCGGGTTTTGTGATCAAAGCCAGATGCATCGCCACTTCGTGCGCATCGTCGGGTGCACGCCAGGGGCGTATGCCGATTCGACGGTGGGGCGTACGTGAGCTCGTCCGGTCTTGTCGTGCCGCCACGAGAGAGGCACGAACGTACCGATGTCGTCCGTTCTCGCTCCGCTCCCTTCCTCGCCCTCGGCGCTCCGCAACCGCGCGGTGATCGCCGACGCGCTCGCCGAGATACTCCCCGCGGGTCTCACTGGTATCTCTGAGACCAGCACGCTCCTCGAGATCGCGAGCGGCACCGGTGAGCACGCGGTGCACTTCGTCGAACGTCTACCCCAATGGACGATCCAGCCGACCGAGGCGACCGCCGAGGCCTGTGCGCAGATCGACCGACGCGTGCTCGAGTCCGCAGCGCCGCGCGTCGAGAGGGCGAAGGTGCTCGACGTGACGAAGAAGCCTTGGCCGGTCGAGCGCGCCGACGCCGTTCTCACGATCAACATGTTGCACGCGTCGCTGCCCGAGACGCTCCCGGGATTGATGGAGGGCGCCGCGTCGGTGCTCCCCGCGGGGTGTCTGCTGGTGACCTATGGCCCCTATCGCATCGACGGTCGTCACACCTCGCCGAGCAACGAAGACTTCGATGCGTGGCTCAAGCGCGAACGCGATCCGCGCTGGGGCGTGCGTGACTTCGAAGAAGTGTGCGCCGAGGCCGCGCGCTGCGGGTTGGTCTTCGAGCGCCGTATCGCGATGCCGGCCAACAACTTCGTGTTGGTGTTTCGGCGGTAGTCTCTACAACGCCCCCAGCCCGTCCTGCACCACGGCCCACCAGGCCCAATCCCACGAAGCGTCGCAGAAGTTCGACTGGAACGATCGGAGGTTGCGCACTCGGTACAGCTCGCTTCGTGCGACGACGTCGACGGTGCTGCCCATTCCGACCGCGGTGCTGCCGAAGAGGATCGAGTAGTCATCGATGGCGATGGCGGTCGAGCACCCGGCCGGCGTACCTGGGGGAAGGCTGGCGCAGCCGGTCGGCATGATTCGGACGTCGGAGAAGGGGAGGATCGTCCCGTTGCCGATGCTGCCGTCGGTGGCGGCGAAGTAGAGGCGGCCGCCGACGTCGACTGGGTTCTTCATGCCGCCCCAGCTCGCGATGCTGGTGACGTAGACGGCCCGGGTGCACGCGAACGGGTTCTCGTCGAGTTGGAGCTCGACGTGTACGTAGCTTCCGAGGCGAAGGTGCGAGAGGTCGATGCCCGGTGCGGCGGCGGTGATCGTGAGCGGCACCGGGACACAGTCGGCCGCGGGTGAGCAGAGATCGAGCTCGACGCTGTCGACGTGCGCGCGCGTGATGAGCGCGTCGAAGCTGGTCGGCAGCGGACCCGGCTTGGTCAGCGGCCGACACTCGGCGAGCCGGTAGCTACCGGACACTTGGATGAAGACGCCGTCGGTGGTGTGCCTGCAGGTGGCGCTCGGCGCGCTCGTCGGGCTGCTCGTTGGCGCACTCGTCGGCGACCCGGTCGGTGAGCTCGTCGGTGAGCTCGTCGGTGAAGTCGTGCCGCTCGGCGAGGGCGACGGACCGCCGGATTCGACTGCGCCACCGCACGCGACGAAGGCCACCGTCGTGAGGGATATCCAAGAAAAGGCGAACGAAAGACGGCTCATGGCGGAAGACAGTTCAAGAACCGTGCTCGCCTTTGCGGTGCCACCCTGTGTCAGCGGGATACCATCGCGCAATGTCCTTCGTCCGCGCGCGGCGCCTGGTGGCCCTGTGGCTGCTGGCGACGTGCGTGCTGGTGCTCGGTGGTTGTCGCGACGAGACCTCGATCGAGTTGCCGAGATGGACGCTTCGTTCGACGCTCGAATCGCGCTCGATCGAGCTCACGCTGCCCGCGCACTTCGATGAGCACCTGCCGCAGGGGCCGACCGACGTACAGCTGATCACCGACGTCGCGTTGCCGGACGCGATGCGCGGCGTGCCGCTGATGTTGGAGTTTCCATTTCTCGAGGCGTCGGCGGGCGTGATGGTGGATGGGACGGTCGCGGAGCCCTCGGCGCATGCCGTCGTGCCGGGAGCCCTACGCGCGGGGACGCTCGGCTTTCGCATCGGCGCGGAGACGACGCTCGACGGCAAGCTGCGCATAGAGGTGGACATCCATCGAGAGAGCGCGCGTGGCGCGTGGATCGACACCGTGCCGCGCCTCGCGACGAACGACGGTGACACGCGCTTCGTCCTCCTACGGACGCTCCACGGACCAGTGACCGTCGCCGCGTTCGCGATTCTCTCGATGATCGGCTTCACCTACTTCGTGCTCCATTGGCTCGATCGACGACGCAAGATGCACCTCTGGTTCGGGCTGCAGGCCTCGGGTGCGGCGTATTTTCTCCTCGAGTGCCTCTTCATTCCGCAGTCGATGGGCATCTACGCCGGCGCCAACGCGGTCGGCATCGCCGCGATCGCCGGCGTCTACTTCGTTCATGCGTACTTCGAGCTGGGAAAACCACACGTCCTCTTTCGGGTGGCGCTGGTCGTCGACGTGGTGCTCGCGGCGGCTCTGCACGGTCCGTTTCGCAGCAGCGGTCTCTCGCTCATGGTCGCGATCGTCATCGCCTGCGTCGTCGTCGGTCATCAAATCGTCACCCTCGCGCGGCTCCGGCACCAAGGGCGCGATCCCTTCGGCGCGACCATCCTCCTCGTCGCCTGGGTGATCCTCGCGGCCACCTGTCCGCCGGACATCGCCTATGCGCTCGGGCTCGGCGATCTCGCGGGCGGCGCGCACACGTTCGTCCTCGGGCTCGGTCTCTATGCCGTCGCCCAAGGCTCGGTGCTCGGGCGCGATCACATCCGTTCGTTGCGATCGGCCGACGCGCTCAACGCCGAGCTCGCCGAACGCGTGCGTGCGCTCGAGGTCGGCGCGCGCGAGAACGCGCTCCTCAGTGACGAGCTTCGCAGGCAAATTGCCGATCGATCGCAGCGTCTCTCGGAGGCGCTGGCGCGCATCGGTGCGGTCCCCGAGCGGCCGACCACGCTCACCGCCGGTGATCGCATCCACGGTCGCTACCTGGTCGTGCGTCGGCTCGGCGCCGGTGGCATGGGCGCGGTCCACGAGGTCGAGCGGACGAGCGATGGCAAACACTTCGCGCTCAAGGTGCTGACCGCGGCGACCACCGGAGTCGCGCTCGCTCGGCTGGCGCGCGAGGCCCAGATAGCGGCGCAGCTCTCGCACGAGAACCTCGTCTCCATCGTCGACGTCGACGTCTCGGAGAACGGCGCCCTTTACATGGTGATGGAGCTCGTCGACGGCGCGCCGCTGAACGATCGGCAAGCGGAGTTCGGAAAGGCGGACTTCGCGCTGCCGATTCTCCTGCACGTCGCGCGCGGGCTGGTGGCGCTCCACGCGCGCGGCATCGTCCATCGCGATCTGAAGCCGGCGAACATCCTCCTCACCGCTGGCGGCACGGGAAAAATAGCCGATTTCGGGATCGCACGGCTCGGCGGCGACGAGACACCCGATCCGATCGCCGACACCGTCGCGGTCACGCCTTCCCATCCCTCGGAGCCCTCCGATCCGGCGCTGGCACCGACGGCAGCGTCCGATCCGGCGCTGACGGCGACGGGCGCTTGGATGGGCACGCCCCTCTACATGGCCCCCGAGCTGGCCCGCGGCGCGAAGTATGCGGCGCCTTCCTCGGACGTCTGGAGCTATGGCGTGATCGCCTTCGAGCTCCTCACGGGAAATTTCCCCTTCGCCCATCCGCCGCTGCTCGATGCGTTGGCAGGGAAGACGATCACGTCGCCGGGTCTCCCTCCAGCTCCGGCGAGTCGCATGTCGGACGCGGTGCGCGCGATGCTCGATCGTTGTCTCGCCGTCGATCCCACGAAGAGACCGACGGCTGCCGACCTCGCGCAGGTGCTCGCGAAGCCCTGAAGGCGGCGCCCAACGCCGTAAGCTCGAAGCGCATTCCGGGCGTGTTTTTCCAGGGTCTGCGAGGACACGCGCCGTGGAGGTCGCACCACGTCGCAGCTCGCGCCCGCTCCGAGAATGCGAGCATGAATGGCGTACGGAGGCGCTTGGCCGAGGGCTTGCTGTGTCGGTGCGTGGAGGCATTGCTCCCATGTCGTCTCGCGCTCCTCGTCCGTGTCATCGTCCCCTTCGCCATCCTCGCGCCCGCTTCGTGCTGGCGCCTCTCGGCCTCGCGCTGATGGCGTTCCTCTCGTCGACCTTCGAAGGTCGCGCGGCGCCGAAGGCCACGCCGTCGCTCCTCCTCGTCGCCAAGGAGAAGGAGCCGAAGGATGGTCGCGTGAAGCCGACCAAGGAGAAGCTGGCGAGCCTCCGCAAGGACGTCGAGACGTCGCCGGAAGATCGACAAAAACGCTTCGAGTTGGTGCGCGCGCTGATCGCCAATTGCGACTTGCAGCCAGCCCTCGACGAGGCGAAGGCGTGGCGCGAGAAGGACGCCTACAACTTGGTCGTCGTCCGACTCATCGGCGACATCCATCTCGAGCTGGGCGAAAAAGAGAAAGCGCGACGCGCCTACTCCGCGGTCGTCGAGCTGGTCCCGAAAGATCCCGAGGCGCAGCGCGCGCTCGCGACCGTGCTCAAGCAAGGCGGTGATCTCGACGGCGCGCGGGCGAGGCTGCTGCAAGCGATGAAGCTCCGGCCCGCCGACGCACGCATCGGCTTCGAGCTCGCCGACGTCACCCAGCGCCTCGGGCGGCTCGACGAAGCACAGAAGCTCTTCGAAGACATCGTCGCCGCGAAGGAGACCGAGGACGCCGTCGGATATCCGGCGAAGCAGCGCCTGGCGCAGATTTACGCGCAAAAACGTCGCGACGCGCTCGCCAAAGGCGACGTCGCCGAGGAGAAGCGACTGCAAGCGCTGATCGACGCGCTCGCCCTCAAGGGTGGCTCGATCAACGACGTGAAGATCTACCTCAGCTGGGACACCGATCGCACCGACGTCGATCTCTGGGTGACCAATCCGGCGAAGGAGAAGGTCTTCTTCGAGCACAAGGAGGGGAAGTACGGCGAAGGCCTCTACGGCGACGTCACCAACGGGTACGGCCCCGAGAGCTTCACCGCCCCGAAGGCGCACGCCGGCAAATACGTGGTGCAGGTGAACTACTACGGCACCAGTCGCACGGCCTTCACCGAGGCGCGCGGCGAGGTCGTCGTCGTGCTTCACGAAGGCACCGCCGAAGAAGAGCGACACGTCCTTCCCTATCGACTCTTCGCGCCCAAGCAGACGGTCACCGTCGCCGAGATCGAGGTCAAGTGATGTCCAAGTCGCAACGCGCATGGCGCACGAGCGTCAAATGGGTCCTCGCGTCGTTCGTCATCTCGTTCGTCGCGGTCCTCGTGTCCTGCGGAAATAGGCCCAAACAGGGGCTCCCTTCCGCGGGCAAACCGCTCGGTCGCGCGCTGACGCTCGTCACCGGCGATGGGTCACTCGCCGTTCGCGAGAGCGGCGGCGCCTTCACGCCGATGAAGCAGGGCGAGGCGATCTCCGGCGCGGTCGAGCTTCGTGGCACGGGCTCGGGCGGGGCCGCTTCACTCGACGACGGCGACCAACGCATAGCTAAAATATGGATCAAAGGCGCCGGCGCGATCTCCTTCGGTGAGGACGAGGGCGGGCACGTGCGGGTGATCGTCACCGCCGGAGAAGCGCGCATCCGTTCGCTCGATCCGCGCACCTCGCTCGCGCTCGTCACCAGCTCGAGCCTCACCGAGCTGAGCGGCCGCGACGTCTTGGTCGCTGCGTCTTCCGCGTCGTCGGGCAGCCTCGCGTTGCTCGACGTCGGGAGTCACCTCGACGCCGCCGGATGGTCGTTCGCGCTCGAAGCCGAGTCGACGGCCGTCGGCATCGGCACGCTCGACGCGAAGGCGACCGAAGAGAGCGCGTCCGCGCCAAGCCAGAAACCGAGCGCAGCGACGCGTCTCTTGCTCACCCGGCTCGCGGTCAGCGGCAGGCTCGCGGGCGACTTCGTCGAGACCTCGGTCGATCACACCTTCCACAATCCGGGCGATGCCCGGCTCGAAGGCACCTTTCGATTTCCCATGCCGGAAGGCGCGATTCTCGTCGGCCTCTCGATGGAGATCGACGGCAAGATGATGGACGGCGAGCTCGTCGAAGAGCAGAAGGCGCAGCAGGTCTACCAGCGCATCGTCGATCAGATGCAGGACCCGGCGCTCCTCCAGTGGGAGCAAGGCACGACCTTCAAGCTGCGCGTCTTTCCCATCGAGCCGAAGAGCGACAAGCGCGTCGTACTCCGCTACCTCTCGCCGCTCCACCAAGGCGCAGGCGGCTTCGAGTGGATTTACGCGACGGCCGCGCCCGGCATGCAGACGGCGATCCCGAGCTTCCACGTCGAGCTCGACGGCAAGAGCGTCGTCGACGCGAAGGAATTTCTCCCGGGGCAAGACGTGGTCGTGCCCGTCTCCGGCGTCGCGGTCGGTCAGACGTTTCGCGAGATCCGTGAAGACGGCGTCTACACGGTGGTGAAGGTGCGTCCCGATTGGGCGAAGGTCTCGGCACCGAGTAGCAATGGCAAGAATGGCAAGAATGGCAAGAACGAAGGACGTCGCCTGGTGGTGGTCGTCGACACTTCGCGGAGCATGCTCGAAGAGCGTCCCCTCGCGTTGCAGACGCTGCGCATGATCCTCTCGGATTTGCGGCCAATCGATCGCTTTCGCGTGCTCACCGCCGACGTCGAGGTGCGAGAGCTGCCGGGCGAGCTCGTCGCTCCGACGGCGCAGACGATCGACGCCGCGGTCGCCTTCGTCGAGGCGGTGGAGCCCGATGGCGCGAGCGACGTCGGGGCGATGCTCCATGGCGCGAGCGCGCTCCTGAAGAAGGCGAAGGCCGCGGAGCCGACGCTCACTCCCGAGGTCCTCTATCTCGGCGACGGCGTCGCGACGTGGGGTGAGACCGACCCGCTCGCGCTCGAGAAGATCGCGCAAGAGCAGCTCGGCGACTCGCCATTGCACGCGGTGGTGATCGGCAAGGGCGCAGATGGTGACGTGCTGCGCGCGATCGCCTCGATGCATGGTGGGCTCGTCGGAACGCCGCGCACGCAGCTCGAGGCGAGAGAGCTCTCGACGGTGCTCGCGCACGTCGACGAGGTGAAGCACCTCGCCAACGTGACGGTGAAGGCCGGCGAGGGCGAGGTCGTCTTCCCGGCAGCGCCGACCAGCCTCTTCGAAGGCGAAGAGCTGACGGTGCTGATCTTCACGCCGAAAGGGAAAACTCCGTCCAATTCGCTCGCGCTCTCGGCGGTCGGCTACGCGCAGGACGTCGCCGTCGGGCAGGCGACCGGCGCGCCGCACGTCGCCCAACGGTGGGCGGTGCAGGAGATCGCCGCGCTCGAACACGAAGGCGACGCGAAGAAGGACGAGGCGGTGAAGCTCTCGCTCGACTACCAAGTCATGTGCAAACACACGTCGTTCCTCGTGCTCGAGAGCGAGGAGGCATATGCGCAATACGACATCGAGCGTCGCTCGAAGAAGAGCGCTGCCGCGCAGGCGATCACCGGCGCCGATCTCGAGTCGATCGCCGCGCAGACCGCCAGCCTCGAGCCGAATCATCTGCAGCCGGGCGATCCCGAGGTCTTCATCCCGGCGCCGGCCGACGCGCAGTCGGTCATCGTCGTCCTCCCCTTCGGCGAGACCAAGATCGCGCGCTGGGAAGACGAGCTGGAGATGTGGACGGTGCGCTTCCTCGTCGACAAGGGCACGCCCGATGGCACCTACGAGATCGTCGTGCGTATCACCCGCGCCGACGGCACGCTCGAGGTGCAGAAGCTCGCCTACGTCGTCGACACCAAGAAGCCGACGGTGAAGCTGGCGATCACGCCGGCGAAGGGAAAGCCAGGCAGTTTTCGCGTCATGGCCGCGCAGGTGGTGACCATGGCCGAGCTCGTCTCCACCATCCCCGAGGCCGATCGCACAGGTGACGTCGAGGCCGACAAGAAGAGCTTCGCCAGCGTGCTCACCGACGTGAAGCGCGTCGAGGTGCGGATGCCCGACGGACAAGAGCTGCTCCTCACCGCGCTCGAGCTCGGGAAGTTCGAGAAAATTTGGACGCCGAGCGCGGCGGTGGATCCGTCGAAGGGCATCGAGGTCCACGTCGTCGCCATCGATCGCGCGGTCAACGAGAACGCCTTCGACGTCACGCTCTCGGTGCAGCCGTGAAGCGCGCGACCGGCGTCTTCGCGTTCGCGCTCGCCGGCGTCGTCTGCTCCTCGGCTGCACGGGCCGAGGTCTACACCTCGACGAACGACGTCCGCGGCTGTGCAGTGTCGTCCGACGGGAGCGTCATCGCCGCGACGACGGGCGGCGTGGTGCTGGTGACGAACGGGAAGGTCACCCGCGTCCTCACCTCGATCGATGGGCTCCCCGACACCAAGGCGAGCAGCGTCCTCGTCGACGGGAACAGCGTCCTCGTCGGCACCGATCGCGGAATCGCTCGCCTGCAAGCTGATTTCGCGATTCAAGAGACCACGCTGACGAAGACGCCGGTGCGCGCGATCGCTCGCTTCGAGGGCGCGACCTATCTCGGCACCTTCGGCGAAGGCGTCGAAAAGCTCGGCGAGGGCGGCAAGCTCGTCGCCTTGCCGTTCGCCGATGCGAAGGGCCCCTCGGCACGTGCTCGCGTCACCGCGTTCGCGTCGTTCGATGGCAAGCTCATCGCCGCCACCGCCGGTGCCGGTCTCCTTCGACTCGACGACGGTAAGCTCGCGGCGCTCGCTCTCCCCGGAGTCACGAGCGTCTCTGCCCTCGCCACCTTCGAAGACCGGCTCTGGGTCGGCGCCGTCGAAGGAGCCTACTCACTCGGCAAATCGGGCGCGCCGCGGGTCGAGAGCGTGAGCGACGTGCGCGCGTTCGTCGCCTCGAAGACCGAGCTCCTCGCCGGCACCTTCGGCGACGGGCTCTTGCACACGAGCAAGGGCTCACTCGTCCCCGCGTCTGGCATCCCGACTTCGGCGAAGGTGATCCAAGCGCTCGGTGTCGCTTCCGGCGTCGTCGCGAGCGTGCGCTGTCTCGGCACGGCCGACGGGCTCTTCGTCGCGAAATATGGCGAAAACTACGGTGAATCGGCGATCGCGATGCCCAACGCCGGGCTCCCGTCGAATGACGTCGCTGCCCTCGCGCGCGACGGCGATCGACTCTGGGTCGGCACCTACGATCGCGGTCTCGCGCTCTTGCAGAAGGGCACCTGGACGACGATCCGCGGGCCCGATCTCGACGAGCGCATCAACGCCTTGGCGACGCAGACGACCTTTGGCAAGACGCGCCTGTGGGTGGGGACGACGCGCGGGCTCGTGCGCATCGACGGCGACAAGAAGCAGACTCACTTCGGCGTCGCCGACGGTCTCCCGGCGGACGACGTGCACGCGATCGCGACGCTCTCCGGAGGTCGTCTCCTCGTCGGCACGGCCAAGGGCGCGGTGCTCCTCGAAGGGCTCGACGGCAAGACGAACGGCAAGACGGTGACTTCGTTCGGCAAGAAGCAGGGCCTCAAGATCGACGCCGCGTGGGCCGTCGCCGAAGGGCCGAAGGGCATGCTCCTCGTCGGCGCCAACACCGGTCTCTATGCGCGTGGACCGAAGGACAAAGAGTGGCGTCGCTTCTCGATGCTCGGAGGTCAGCTCGCCGACGACTGGGTCACGTCGCTCGTCGTGCGCGGCGACGAGGTCTTCGTCGGCACCTACGCAGGTGGCGTTTCGAGGCTTGTTTTTTCGGGCAAAGACGTCGTCTCGACGCAGCTCGGCGGCGGCTACGTCAACCTCGGCGGCCTCACGATCGTCGGCAGCTCGCTCTACGCGGCGACGATGGACGGCCTCTTGGTGCGCGCGCTCGACGCCGACGGCGGGGCGAGCGCATGGAAGAACTTGCCGAAGGCCGCGCTCGGCCTCGACGTCACCGCGGTGATCGCTGGTGACGCCGGAGCTCTCTGGATCGCCAGCCGACGCGGCCTCTCGCACGTGCCGATGGGACCGCCGACGTGACCTTGCTCTTCAAGGTTTGTTTCAAGGCAGCGGCGTTGGCGCGGAGAAGTACTTCGTCACGGCCGTCTTGAACTGACCGCCGTCGGTGTCGATGTACGTCTGGTTGCCCGCGCCGGTGCCGAAGGTGATGCCGAGCCCACCCGCGGCGATGAACTCGTCGATGTGCGCGAACATGTAGTGGACGCGGTTGTCGCGATAGTGACCGGCGGTGCCACCCGCCGTCGTGCTCGGCACGCCGAACGGCGTCTGCCACCAGAGGAGCGGTTTTCCGAGCCCATCGTGCACCGCCTTGGCGAAGACGAGGGCTTCGTGCGGGTTCGGGCTCTTGGTGTTGGTCTCGTCCCAATAGAACGAGCCGCCGCGTTTGCAGTTCGGATCGGTGCCCGCTTCGAAACAACCAGCGTCGCGATCGAGCGTCTCGAGCACCGCGATGTCGGCTTCGGTGGCGCCGAGGGCCTTGTGCCAGGCGACGACGGACGCCGTGTCGCCGCCCCATTCGGAGACGCCGAAACCGATGACGGCGGTCGGAGCATAGGTGCGTGCGAGCTTGATGAGACAACGCGCCATGCCCGAGACGTCGTCGGGGAGCCCGGCGCAGTCGGGCGCGTGCTTGGTCACGTGCACCGGCATCTTCTTCGGATCGCCCTTGGCGAACTGCTGCGCGTAGCCCCACCAGTCGGGCTCGAGGTGGACGACTGCTGGTTTTCCGAGCAGCGCGACGCGTTGGAAGAGCAGCTTCGCGCCGTCCCAATAAGGCTTCATGAACGCGTCGTCGGTGACGGTGGCGGTGTTGCCATCGCCCCAGGCGGCCATCGCATAAAGCGTGTACATCGGCGTCACGCCCTTCTTCACCGCGACGTCGCCGATCAGATTGACGAACGATCCACCGGCGTTCCAATCGGGCCAGCCGCCGCTGCCGGGGAGGCCGACGAGATACGCGTAGTGGAGATCGAGCGTCGGGCCGAGCGTGTAGACGCCGTCTTTCGTGTGATCGCCGGCGAGGTCGTTGCCCATGCCGATGAGGAAGTTCGACTTGCCGCGCAGCTTGATGGCGATGGTCGCGGCGCTGGTGGTGCCCGGCGCCGTGTCGAGCCCAGGTGCATCGACGGGGGGCACGTTGGTGTCGGTGCCTGGTGGTGCGTCGCCTGGTGGAACGGTCGAGTCGGTGCCCGGCGGCGTGTTGGTGTCGCGTCCGATGGTGTCGACGCCGATCGTGTCCTCGACGGGGCCGGTCTCGCTCCCCGCGGTGGCGTCCTGGTCGCTTCCGCCATCGCTGCTGCTGCATGCGACGGGCGCCGCGAAGATCGCCAACACTCCGCCAATGAAGACACCCTGAAGTGCGCGCATCCGATTCCTCCCGACGGGTCTCGTCTCGGTCAGTAGACAGCAATGGCGATGCCATCGCACGAATCACCGAGAAACGAGGGTGAATCGCGTCGCTTTCGAGGGCAACGGGGGATGTGTCCCCCTGGGACTGGGGTAGGCTCACAGCGGTGTCCCAAGGTGGTTTCAGCTATCGCGCGGTCGTCTCTTCGGTGCTCTCCCTGCGTGGTCCGTCCCATTTCGTCGAGCCGCGACCGAGCGCGCGCGGGGTCGCCTTTCGCCCGCGCGGAGGACGAGGCGTGCAGCCGCTCGCCGACGTCTATCTGCCGCCTGCGAACCTCGCGACCGGCGCTTCGGTGATCCTCGTCCACGGTGGCGCCTTCGTCATCGGCTCGCGCGCGATGAAGCCGATGCGCTATCTCGCCGCGCAGTTGGTCGACGCCGGCGTCGCCGTCTGCTCCATCGACTACCGCCTCGTCTTTCGCGGAGGGCGCATCGACGAAGCGACCGACGACGTGCATTCTGCGCTCGAATTCTGGCGCCTTCGCGCGCGTGGCTACGGCCTCGACGCGGCGCGCATCTCGCTCGTCGGGCTCTCGGCCGGTGCGACGTTGTCGATGTTGGTGGCGGCGCGCCTCGAGCCTCTCGAGCTCCATCGACTGGTCAGCGTCTTCGGTCTCTACGAGCTCGATCACTTGCAAGGTCCGCTCGCCACCTTGGTACCGCGCCTCGTCTTCCAGACCGACGATCGCGACGCGTGGCACGCACGCTCTCCACGAGGGATGCCGCAACCGAAGATGCCGACGCTCCTCCTCCACGGCACCGCCGACGGTCTCGTCCCCGTGGAGCAAGCGCATCGCCTCGCCGCGCACCGCGCGTCCCTCGATCTTCCGACGAAGCTCGTGATTTACGAGGGCGCGCCCCACGGATTTTTCAACATGCCGAACGCGGCGTGTGAGGCGGGTGCGCGGGAGACGATCGAGTTCGTCGGGGGGTAAGGGGCAAGCCTCAGAATGGAGCCGTCGTGTCGATCGAGCTCTTCGGCGCCGCCTTCGACGACGTCGATGCCGGTGCGGTTCCGGTCGTCGGCGGCGTCGTCGATTTCGATCCGGCAGCGCTCGTCTTGCTCGTCCCGATCGTCGAGACGATGGGAGCGCCTGGTTTGTCCGACCTCTCGAGCTTGACGTCGAGCTCGACCGTCGTCCGATCGAAGGCGACCCAGAAGGCCTTGGTGGCGTGGCCCGGGGCTTCGACGCGGACGCGGTGGGAGAGACCGTCGAGCGCCGTCGTCAGCACCAGCTCGGAGCCGGTCGGTGGAAGCTCGAGGTCGTCGACGAATACCTTCGCGCCCTCGGGATCGACCTTGACGACGAGCCGCAGCGGCGAGGCCTTCGCGATCGGCGTGCCCGCCGGCGAGACGGCAGATGAAGTCACGGGAGCCGCCGGCGTGGCCTTCGGCTCGCTCGTGGACGGCGCGTCGGTCGGCGCCGGAGCTCGTGAGTAGGTCCCGAAGAAGATCCCGAGCGCGGCGGCGGCCGCGAGCACCACCGCGAGACCGATGAAGAGAGGGGTCTTCGAAGGAGGCGTCGCGACGGCCGGCGTCACCTCGATCGGCGTCCCTTCCATGGACGGTGATCGCGTCGAGCTCACCGACGGCGTCTCGTCGGTGCGAATCGGAGTCACCGAATGATGTGGCGGAGGAATCGACGGGAGCTCGCGCGTCGGCGCTGGCGAATCGTGGGTGCTCTTGATTTGCTGATCGATCAGCGCGCGGAGCTTCACTCGATCTTCGGCGAAGGACTCCGCCACCCACTGGCCGACGTCGCGCGCGCTCACCTGCTCGTCGAGCGCGCGCATCGCCGCCTCGAGATCGGCGAGCATCTCTCCCGCCGATGGGTAGCGATCTTCGACGCGATGCGCGAGCGCGCGCTCGACGATGGCGAGGAGCTTCGGCGGCGCGTCGGGCGCGAAATCGGTCACCTTGCTGATGTGGCCGTGGCCGAGCCCGAGGACGATTTGCGCTTCGGTCGACGCCTTCCAGAGCCGCCTTCGAGCGAGCGCCTCCCAGAGCATCACGCCCACTGCCCACACGTCGCAACGGCGATCGATCCGTGCGCCGGTGACCTGCTCGGGGGAGAGATACGGCACCTTGCCCTTCAGCTCTCCGGTCCGCGTGTCCCCCGTCTGGCCGACCTTGGCGATGCCGAAGTCGACGATTTTCACCTGACCTTCGTAGGTGATGAAGACGTTGTGCGGGGTCGCGTCGCGGTGGACGATTTGCAACGGCGTGCCGTCGAAGTCGGCGAGCTCGTGGGCGTAGTGGAGTCCGTTGAGCGTGTCGGCGAGGACGCGCAGGTGCATCGCCCGCGGGAAGGGCGTGCCCGATTTGGCGCGCCGCAACACCGTGAGCAGCGACTGACCGTCGAGGTACTCCATGGCGATGAAGTGCCGATTCCCGTCGAAGCCGACCTCGTTCGTCTGCACCACGTTCGGATGCATGAGACGCGCGGCGAGCCGGGCCTCGTTGAGGAACATCTTCAAGATGTCCGGATCGTCGGCGACGGTACGGCGAATGCGCTTGATGACCAGGAGCTTGCGAAAGCCGGCGAGCCCGTCGGCGCGCGCGACCGAGAGAAAGACGTCGCCCATGCCGCCCGAGCCGAGCGCCGCGATGTCGCGGTACTTGTCGGTGCTGCGTTTCAGGGCCGAGGACAAACTTCGAGTCTACCCCCATGCGAGCCCCAGCGGTTTCCGGCCCCACGCGAGGACGTTCTCGCAACGCGCGCACCTCGTGCGGGACCGGATCTCCTCAGGGCGACTCGGGATCGGTGATCGGCACGAGCACGCTGAAGGTCGTCGGTCCGCCGAGGGGCGAGGTGAGCTCGATGCGCGAGCCATTCTCCGTCGCCAGCTGCTGCGCGATCGAGAGGCCGAGACCGATCCCCGAGGCGCGCGTGGTGAAAAATGGATCGAAGATTTGACCCATGATTTCTGCAGGAATGCCCGGCCCTTCGTCGCGCACCTCGAAGCGAACCATCGGGCGTGGCGGCGGCTCGCTTTTGTGGTGACCACGTCCAGTCGGCGGACCTAGATGGCGATCGCAGCTCACGCGCAGGAGCACTCGCGACGGATTCCCCGCGGCGTCGAGCGCGTTGTTGAGGAGAATGACCAGCATCTGCACGAGCTGCCCGTCGTCGACGTAGACGTCGGGGAGATCGGGATCGGACTCGATGCAGAGCTCGGCGCCGAGCAACTTGGTCCGCGGAACGAGGGCCGAGACCGCGCTCGACATCACCATCCACGGCTGATGGAAGGCGAGGCGCGGGGGAGAAGGGCGACCGAAGAGGAGCGACGAGCGGACGAGGTTCTCGACCCGCGCGAGCACCTTGAGCATGCGGCCGACGTGCGGGAGTTTGACGCCGGCCTCGATGAGCTCGTCGTTGAGCGACTCGGCGATCGAACGAAGGCTCGCCATCGGGTTGCGCACCTCGTGGGCGAAGCCGGCGACCAACGTCCCCATCGCGGCCAAGCGTTCGAGGCGCCAGCGCTCCATCTCGAGCTGCTTGTCGCGAGTGCGGTCGTGGAAGATGAGGAAGAAGCCGAGGTCTTGCTGCTCGCCGTCCTGCGATCGGCTCATCAAGAGATCGATCTCGATCTCGCGTCCGTCGACGATCAGCGCGTGCGCCCAACGACCAGGCATTTGCCGAGAAAACGTGCCCTGCGGGAGCGCGAGCAGCTCGAGGACGTCTTCGCCTTCGAGGTCACCCTCGCGGCCGAGGATGGCCCGCGCCGGTGGATTGACGAGGCTGACCCGACCCTCGGCGTCGGTGGCGATGATCGCGACGTCGACGCTGTCGAGGATCGCGCGATCGAACGTCTGCCGCTGCAGCAAGAGGGCGAAGAGGCGTTCGATCTCCGCGCGCGCCTCGACCAGAGATTGGACGTCGTCGGGGACGCCGCGAATCCACTGGAGTCGGCGCTCACTCGGGGTACCTGGTGCTTGGCTGATGCGCGTCTCGGTCATGCCGCACGCCTGCCACGCGCCAAGAGCTCTTCGAGACGCGAGCGCGCGGCGCGGACCGCGACCGGGAGCGTCGTCGGCTCACGAAAGGTCGCCGCGTCGGCGAGCTTGGCGAGCTCGCCACTCGAAAGACTCGCGACGAGCGCGGCCTCGATCGCGCTCACCGCCGGTTCGAGGTCGTCACAGACGAGAGACAGCGACACGAGCGCGTCCTCGAGCGCGCGGCCGAGGTCGCGCGGGCGTTGGTCGCCGAGGTCCCGCGCGTTGAGCGCGCCGACGTAGCAAAGCCCGCCGTCGCGGACGCCGAAGCCATGCGGCGAGAGGTCGAGGGGGCCCCCGTTCGCGAGCTCGAGCTCGAGCGTCTCGACGAGCGCAGTGCCGTAAGAACCAAGGAGATCGTGCGCGTCTCCGGGAGCCTGCGTTCCCGCCGCGAGGAGCTCGGCGACGGTCGGCAGCTGCGGGAGAATGGTCCAGAGCCAGGTCGTCGCCGCTCCCGAGGGTTGCGCGACCAGTACCGTCTCGGGCGCGAGCAACGCCCCGAGCTTCGCGCGTTCGCGGGCGGTGCGGACGAGCGCCTGTCTCGCCGACTCGGCGGTGTCGAAACGACCTTCGGGCCCGGTCGTGAGCACGAGCGCGCCGCAGGTCACCCGCACGCCGCCGTCGGCGCCGATTTCGAAGCGAGCATTCGCGGCCTCGGCGCCGAGCGTACGCAATGCTGCGCGACCGGTGTGCGCCGGCCAGACGAAGCCCGTCGGCACGTGCTCGCTCGGCAGCTCCGGTACACGCGGATCGACGCGCGCCGAGACCACCCCGAGGACGTCGATCGACGGTCCAGCGCTGTTTTCCTCGCCGAACGTGAACATGTTCGACAACTCTTCGAGATACATCTCGGCGGCCCACTCGGGGTCGACCTCTTCCGCCTCGAGCTTCTCGAGCACGGCCTCGGCGGTCTCGGCGACGTCGACGGCGACGCGGCAAATGCCTCGTTCGATCTGCGCTTCCAGCGATCGCACCACGGTGCGGACGGCGGCGACGAAGGTGTCGACGACGCCGATGCCGTCCGACGCGATCGCCTCGACGACCGGCGCGGTCCGACCGAGGGCCGCGAGGATCGCCGCGCCGGAGAGGGCGCGTGGCTGATCTTGTTTGTTCGCTTGGACGACGAGCGGAATGCGCTCGCCGCGCTCGCTCTCGACGGCGTCGAAGAGCGCGAGCCCAGAGGCAGCGCGGAGGACGGCGGTCTCGTCGCTGTCGCAGACGTGCACGACCACGTCGGCAGTGGCGAGCAGATGTCTTCGACGCGCCGAGAGCACGAGCTGCCCCGGCACCGAAATCACCTGGCAAACAAGGGGAAAGCCGCAGGCCATCCCGGCGGTGATTTGCAACCAATCGAAGTAGAGCGTCCGACCGTCGGCCTCGCCGGGAGAGAACGCCTCGCAGGTGCGTTGGGTGGCGAAGAGCTCGGCGAGCTGTCGCACGTTGGTCGTCTTCCCGGCGCTGGCGACGCCATCGTAGACGACGCGCACGCACATCCGTTGCTGACCGACGTCAAAGATCGCCATGGTGTGACTCCGCCCGTCGCGCTTTGGCGCGGCGGTGCAAGAGACGCGCAGGACCGCGCGCGCCCGTGAAACCAGCGAAGACGATCGCCCCCGTTCGCCAGGCGCTGAAGGCGCCCTCCGCCACCGAGGCGGTGAAGAAGACGGAGTGCTCGTGGAGCGCGCTCGCGACGTCGAGCGCGGAGGTCGCCCAGGTGCCGAGGCGGAGCAGACGCTCGACCGTCAAATGTCCGCCTCGCACGGCGATCGGATCGGGCATCGAACGACTGGCCGAGCGGACGAACGCAGCGCCGTATTCGCCGAGCTCGCCGTCCTTCGACGATCCGGCGAACGATCCGGGGAACGACTCGGGGAACGATTCGGCGAGCTCGACGGCGGCTCGTTCGACGAGCGGACGATGCCCCTCGGCGAGCGTGCGCGCCAAGACCTCGGTGGTGCTGAAGGTGAAGCGTGAGCTGTATGCGCCCGAGCGCCGCGCGCGCCACTCTGCCTGCACCGTGCTGTGACCGCAGAGATGATGGAGCGACACCGTCGAGTGCTCGAGGAGCGCCGCGCGAAGCGCAGCCGGCGACACCAGCCCCTCGTTCACGAGGTGCTCGCCGAGCGGCAGGCGTTCCCGTTGGCACGTCGCGTAAAGCGATTCCATGGCGACTTTGTCGAGCTTCGCCGAGCTGGCGAGCAAATCACCGAGTCGCCGCGCGAACCCGCGCGCCGCGGCCCAGCAGATGCGCCCGTTCTCTACGAACACCGAGCCGGTGCGTTCTCCGCCGTGGGCGACGAGCGAGAGCTCACCGGTGGCGTCTCCGGTGAGCCCATCGACGAAGTGGCAGACGTCGATGGCAGAGCTGGCGACGAGCTTCATGGCGTCTCCGCGTCGTAGGCCGCATCGGCGAGACATCGCAGGAGGGCGAGCAGGAGCGCGACGTTGGCCTGCGCGTTGGCAGCGCCGACGATCGCCAGATGCTTCGCCCGCGCGGAGACGACGAACGCGTGAACACACGCGCTCGACACCACCAACGCTTCTCGTGCCAATCGCGCTTCGCTGTCGTCGCCTCCCTCGAGAGGCCCTCCGAGGGGGCCGTCGAGGGCAGGCGCGAGGCAGAGCTGCGACGACGCCATCGCCAAGAGCGCCAGCGTGTCGCACGATCGTCCATGTTTGGCTTCGGCTGCGAGCACCCGGCCGCTCGGAAGATCGACGCAGGCGATGAAATCGACCTCGGGCTGAGCCTCGAGCGCGTCGGCCATCGCCCGCTGGAGCCCCAAGGCGCGTCGCTCCGTTCGACCGAGGCCAGGTGTCGCAAGGGCGATCAAGTCACCGTCTTGCTGTGCTTCAAGACCACCGTGCGGACGATGGCGATGTTCGTCGCCGAACGATCGGCGGCGAGATAGATGAACACCGTCGGCGAGACGATCTTGATGAAGTGAATCTGGTCGCCGAGCGTGAGGATGATGTCGTCGAGCGTCGTCTTCAGCGACAGTGCCTTCATGATCTTCAGCTTCTGCTTCACCAGCTCGCTGTTGTAGGCGCTGGCGACGCCGAGATCGAAGTCGGGCCGGTTCGAGCGGACGGCGAGCGTCATGCCCGAGTCCATGTCGACGAGCGAGGCAGCGATGAAGCCGGGGATGTCGGCGGCGATGTGATCGAACGCGTCGGCGATTTCTTTTTCCGAAGCCATGGGGGCACCTTCTTTCGTGTCGTGGGTTTGGTCTATCCGAACCAACTCTTCTTCTTCTTCAACTCGTCAGCGAGCGATTCGACGGCTGCGCGGGTGGCATCGGCGACGCCGTCGGTGCGCTTGCCGAGGATCGTCATCGACGTCTCCAAGTCGCTCGCGTGCACGGTCAACGACGCATCGAGCTTCTCGAGCTGGAGCGACACGCTCTCGTGGACGACGTCGAGGCGATGCGCGATCGAGCCGTCGAGCCGTTGCGTGAGGAGCCCGAGCGACTCCTGCAGCTCGGCCATCTGGCGAGCCCCGTCGGCCTCGCGCTGCTTGCCTTGTTGGGTGACCGAGTCCTGCAAGGCGGTGACGCGACGAGCGGTCGAGGCCTCGAGCAGCTTGGTCTGCTGCGTGACGGCGGCTTGGAGCTCGCCGACGTGGATCGCGAGCTCGGCGTCGAGCTGCTTGCCGAGCTGACCGATCGCCTCCTGCAATTCGCAGATACGTCGCGTGTTCTCGAGCTCGCCGCGTTTCATCCGCGTCGTCACCTCTTCCAGCTGCGTCGCGAGGAGGCGCGTGCGTCCTTCGGCGACCGTCTCTGCGCGGACGATCTCCGGTTCGACGCGCTTGATGCGGGCCGCGAGGTCTTCGAGTTGGGTCGTGTTGCTGCGCGCTTGCGCCGTCGCCGCGGCCTCGATGCGGCCGAGCCGCGCTTCGATCGCCGCCAGCTTGGTCGGGATCGTCGGGTCGGGTGCGTTCGCTCGTTCGAGTCGCGAAAGTAGCTGTTTTTCCAGCGTATCGACGCGCTCGCTGACGGTCGTCTCGAGGATTTGTCGCAACGCCGACAGCAGCGGATTGCCCTCGACCCGCGGCCGCGTTCGCGCCTTGTCATCGAGCGGACGCACCGTCTTCGGCTCGCCGTCCTTCGGTTTCTGCATCGACTCGACGACCACGTCGACGGCGCGTTGCAACGTCTCCATCACACCTTCTCCCTTGCCGGAGCACGCAAGCAGCTGCGGCCAGTCGGCGTGGACGTCGAGGGACTCCATCGGCAAGAGCAGCGCCGTCTCGCCGCGTTGGTTCACCTGGACGACGACCGGCGAGGGCTTGCCTTCTCGACGTGAGAGCGCCTCGTGGATCGTCGAGACCGCGCGACGGTTCGCGGCCTCGGCGGCCGGATCGGCGTCGAGGACGAGGACGAAGCCATCGGCGTCGACGAGGACGTGACGAACGGCGTCGTCCTCGAGCTTGCCATCGGGCGTGGGCGTGGGCGCGATCAGTTTGACGCGGATGTCGCAATCGTTGAGCTTGGTGCCGGTGCGCGGTCGCCATTCGAGCGAGAGCATTCGCCCACCGGTCAGCGCGGTCTCTTCCAGCGCCCCCGCCTTCCCGCGGGTCACCTCTTGCTGCACGTGCGCGAAGTTCGTCGCCCCTCCGTCCGCATGCGCGCTGACGTAGGCGATCGTCGTTTCGATCACACGCTCACGCAGATTCAAATTCGCCATCCGTGAACCGTTCCTCTTCCTTCCGGCGGCGGCGACGTAGCAACGCGCATTCCACGTCCGCGTCGAGCATCGACGAAGCGCTGATTTCGAGTCGATCCGGACGACGTCCAATTCTCGGACCCCGTCGCCGTCCAATTCTCGGACGCTCCGTCTCGGATCTCGGACTCGACGTGTGTCCAATCGATCTCGATCGATCCCGGTCGATCCCGATCGATCTCCGATTGAACGTGGATTGCAGAGTCTCGCCAGCGGCACGGGCGATGCAAAGTCGGTCGCCGTTCGATGACGACCAGCGGCCAAAGACAACGCGTGCTGATCGTCGACGACGAAGAGGCCTTGGCGTGGTCGCTCTCGACGCGACTCGCGAAGCTACGTCCGCGCTACGAGGTCGACACCGCACACGACGGTGAGACCGCGCTCGCGAAGCTGACGGCGAATCCGATCGATCTCCTCGTCGCCGACGTCCGCATGCCGGGGATGAGCGGGCTCGATCTGATCGTCGCCGCGCTCGGCTCCAATCCCGACCTCCCGGTCATCGTCATGACCGCGTATCGCACCGCCGACGTCAATCGACTCACCGACAACTCGTCGATTCAATTCCTCGAGAAACCCTTCGAATTCGAGCGCTTTCTCGGCCTCGTCGATCGCTCCTTGGCTCACGGACAGAAGGGCTTCTCCGGCGCGATCTCGGTGCAGACGTTGCCCGACGTCGTCCAGCTCTACGTCCTCTCGAACGCCACCGGCGCGCTCACCATTCGCCACGACGGTCGCGAAGGGAAGCTCTGGTTCGAGGCCGGAGCGATTCCGCACGCGGTCACCGATCAGAATCGGGGCGAAGAGGCTTTCTTCGAGATCATGCTCTGGCGAGACGGTGAGTTCTCGATGCAGCTCCGCGCGATGCCGCCCGAGCGCTCGGTGTCGGCCAACTGGCAAGAGCTGCTGATGGAGAGCTGTCGTCGCATCGACGAGCGCGACCGCGAGGAGAGCTCGCCCAGCCTCACGCGCAAGGGCTGGACGCTGACCCCGCCGCCACCTGCCGACGACGACCCATTCGCCGATCTCATCGCCGAGGAACCTGCCTCGGCACTCGCCACGAAGCCCGACGACCCGAAACCCAAAGTATCCAAGGAGACTCCCATGAACATCAAAGACAGCCTCGCCAAGCTCAACACGATCGACGGCTTCGTCGGAGCCGCGCTCGTCGACTCGGAGAGCGGCATGCTGCTCGGCCAAGAGGGCGGGGGCACGCTCAACCTCGAGGTCGCGGCTGCGGGCAACACCGAGGTCGTCCGCTCGAAGCGCAAGACGATGTCGAACCTCGGCCTCAAGGAGAGCATCGAGGACATCCTCATCACGCTGACGAAGCAGTACCACCTGATTCGCCCGCTCCGCTCGCGTTCGGCGCTCTTCTTCTACGTCGCGCTCGATCGTACGCGCGCGAACCTGGCGATGGCCCGCATCGCCCTCGCCGACGTGGAGAAAGAGCTCCAGGTCTGAGGTGGGGGCGAGCTCACCAGCGCGCAAGCGACACCCGTTTCGCAGGTGAATTCCAGCCTGTTAGCTTGCGCGCTGCTGGCACTCGCGACGCCCCTCCGTCATGCTTGAAGCGACGGAGGTTCGATGATCAGCAAGACTGCGCTGTTCCAGTTGGCCAAGACCCTCGACGGGTTGGCCGTCCTCGGGTGCATGCAGGGCACGCCCGCCGCGCTCGCCGGCGTTCGCTACGGTGACGTCCTCTTGGAGGTCAACGGACGGCGCACGCGCAACTTCGGCGAGTACATCGAGGCGAAGGCGCTCCGCGCCGATGGAATGAAGGTCGTCATCTTTCGCTCGGGAGAAGAGCGCCCGATCGAGCTCGAATACGCGTCGCAGCGCGCGCCGGTCGATCCGGCGACTCTGCTCGGCGAGCTCGTCACGATGCGCCTCGGCCTCGGCGATCCCGACGACGAACGCATGTCTTCCTAGGTCTTGTTCGGTCGCAGGCCGAGCGCTTTGATCTTGTGATAGAGCGAGCTGCGCGGCATTCCGAGCCGGCGCGCGGCCGCCTCGACCCGCCCGCCTTCCTCGCGCAAGGCGTTCTCGATCGTCTGGATTTCCAGCGAACGGAGCGTCGAGCTGGAGGTCGACGTCATCGGCCCGTCCGAGGGCCTCGCGGCGGGCAAGCGTTGCTCGCTGACGTGGAAGTCGAGGTGCTTCGCGTCGATCTCGTCCTCGCCCATCCACAGCGCGCGTTCGAGCACGTTGCGCAGCTCGCGGATGTTCCCCGGCCAATCGTGGGCGCAGAGCCGATCGAGCGCGCCGGTGCTGAATTGCGGCGGGCGCCTTCCACTCGAGTCGGCGAACTCCTCGAGGATTTTCTCGGCCAGCACCGGTACGTCGGCGAGCCTCTCACGAAGAGACGGCATGACCACCGGGAAGGCGCTGATGCGATAGAAGAGGTCGCTGCGGAAGGTCTTGGCGCGGACCTGCTCGGCCAAATCTTGGTGCGTCGCCGACACCAAGCGCAGGTCCGACGTCCGATCTTGCACGTCGCCGAGCCGGCGATACACGCCTTCTTCGAGCACCTTGAGGAGCTTCGGTTGGATGGCGAGGTCCATGTCGCCGATCTCGTCGAGGAAGAGGGTGCCGCCGTCGGCCGCCTCGACGAGGCCGACCTTCTGCGCCTGCGCGCCGGTGAAGGCGCCGCGTTGGTGACCGAAGAGCTCGGACTCGAGGAGATCTTTCGAGAGCGCCGCGCAGTTGAGATCGACCAGTGGCGCGCTCGCCCGCGGCCCGTTGGCGTGGAGCCACCTCGCGAGCACGCTCTTGCCTGTGCCCGTCTCACCGAGGATCAAGACGGGCCGATCGCCCTCGCGGAGCCGCTCGGCTCTCTCTCGCAGCTGCGCGATCGCCACGCTGGTCCCCACGAACGGATCGGGCGCGCGTTTGCGCGTGGCCGATCGACGACCGGTGATCGGACGACGCGGCGGCGCGTCGTTCGCCAAGGCTGCCTGCAGCACTTCGGCGAGGGCGGTGAGCTCGACCGGCTTGGTCAGGAAGTGCTCGGCGCCGCTCTTGAGCGCGCGCACCGCCAAATCGATCGAGCCGTGACCGGTGAGGATCACCACCGGCACGTTGGGCGCGGCCTGTCGTAGCTCGGGAAGCCTCGTCACCGCCTCGGCGTCACCGAGCATGTGATCGACGATGATCACGTCGGGCGAGAACGTGCCGCAACGTACGAGCAGCTCGGCCCAGCTGTCGGCGTGCGCGACGACGTAGCCGCGCCCTTCGAGGTGACGGCGCAGACCGCTTCGGATCACCACGTCGTCGTCGACGACCAACACTTTCTTCCCGACGACCGAACCTTGCCGGACCAAAACGCCCATTCCCCCGTCCCCTCCCCACTACGATATTTACGATTCGCCGGCCGCCCTGTGCTGGGATGAACTGGCGAGACGTCGACGGAGTTTCCTCGGTCGAGCCCTCCATAATAGCTAGTTTCCGAACCAGTGTGGCGTTTTGCGCCCCGGGCTCATTTGGGGAATTTGACAATGTCGGTTCAGCTCGCAGGTTTCGCTCGTCTTCCGAAAATCATTGTCATTTGGTTTTCACGACGCCCGTGCTCAGTGCGCGGTGCGACATCTGCAAGGCGGGAGCGCCGATGACCGATCGCTCCGATTGCACCGTGACGCTGTCCTCGTTGCCCGAGGCGGCGGTGGTGGTCGACGCCGCCGGCGAGATCGTCGCGCGCAACGATGCGGCTCGCGTGCTCGATCGCCTGTTTGTGCCCGAGCGCCGCGGACCGCTCCTCGAGCTCCTCGAGTCGGCGAGACTCCACGGCGTCGCCCGCGCGACCTGGAGCGACCCGTCGCACGATCGATCGTGGTCCGTCTCGGCGACCGGTGTCTCGGCGAGCGAGACGTTGGTCCTCTTGGTCGATCTTCGTCCAGCCGTCGTCGCCGAGCGCGAGGCCACGCTCGGCGGGCTGGTCCACGATCTGCGCAACATGGCGTTCGGGCTCGCGCTCACCGCTGAAGGCATCGCCGATGCCGATCCCGACGAGCGCGCCGAGGCGGTGCGCGGCATCGTCCTCACGACCAAGCGCCTGCACGGGCTCGTCGGCGTGCTCGAAGATTGGATTCGTCCGCTCGAGGACTCGCCGGCGTCGTACCCGCTGCGCTTGCTCGTCGGCCAGGTCGTCACCCGTCTCGGCAGGCCTTCGCGGGTCTCGATCGTCGGTGACGCCTCCGCCGAACTTCACGGCGAGGGCCGGGGCCAGGTCGTCGCGCGCGCGCTCGAGCTCGTGCTTCGTCACGCGATCGCGCATGCACCCGTCGACGGCGACGTCTCGCTCGAGATCTCGCCCGGCGAACCTCGGCATGTCATCACGGTTCGCGCGCCACGCGTCGCCAAGGCCTCGCTCGTCCCGGCCCATCGCATTCGCCTGCGTGAGGTCGATGCCAATCTCGGCCTCGTCGTCGCAAGCCGGCTCGTCGTCGACGACGGCGGTGAGCTCGAGACCGTACGAGACGACGAGGGGGGCGCGCGCTTCTGCCTCTTCGTCCCGGCCTCGAAGGCCCGGTGCTAAGCCGCCGAGGTGCCCGCGTCCGGTGACGAAGTGTTGGTCGAGAACGCCGACGGCACGATCGTACGGCGCGACGACGGCGCCATCGTCTGTGCCTGCGAGGGACGCGATCTCCAGCTCGCGATGCGCGCGGTCAGCACGTTCGCCTTCGTCGTCGCCTCGGTCGTCTCGGCGTTGGTGCTGACGAAGATGATCCCGGCGCTCTTGATGACGATCCCCATCGTCTGGCTCACCGTCGCCGGCGTCGCCTTCGAGCTCGCCCGTCGTCGTCGTCGCCGCCTCGGCGTCTTCGTCTTCGATGCGTCGTCGCTGGTGCTCACCCAATCGCATGGCCGCAAGGTCATCGGGAGCTGGAAATTCGAGGCCATTCGCCTCGTCACCGTCGAGCGCGGCGAGGGCACGACCGACACCGAGCTCGGCGACGTCGACGGCCACGCGCGGCGATGGATCATCGTCGACGTCGGCGCGGAACGAACGCTTCGTCTCGGCCGCGTGCTCGCGTGGGAGCAACGCAAGGTGCTGGGGGCGGTTGAAGAGGTCGGGGTGAGGGTCGGTCGCTAGCTCACCCGAAATAGGGCGCCAACATCCGCTGGAATTGATGCACGCCAGGCTCCCTCTTCCGTGAAAATCTCCCGCCCGGATAGAGACGTGACCGGACGCCGCGTTGCACGAGCTGCACGATTGCTTCGTCTTCCAGTTCGACGGTGTGCAGATCGGCTCCAGCACCCGACGCACGCGCGCGCTCGTCCCAGACGAAGGACCAGAAAGCGACCGTCGTCTTCGACTCGGTGCGTGGCCTCACGAGGTTGATCGACAGACCCCACGGGTACACGTTGATCATCGTCGTGGGAAAGAGCCAATAGTAATAGCCGGCGATGCGCTCGCCGTGATCGGGGTGACCGGGCGGCAAGTCGAAGCAGGCCTCGCCTTCCTTGGCGATGCCGATTTGCACGTTGCCACCCTCGAAGAGCTCGGTGCGATAGGCGCCGTAGTCGAGCACTTCGCTGAGGCCGGGATGAACGAAGGGCACGTGGAACCCCTCGAGGTAGTTGTCGCAATAGAGCGCGAAGTGGGCCTTCACCTCGTAGTCACGCGAGGTGGCGGGGTCGAAGCGCGCGGAGTCGAGCGGAAGGAACGAGAGGCGCGCACGCAAGACGTCGAGAATCGGCGAGATCGGCGAGATCGGCGCGCTCGCGGCGTCTCTCGCGAGGTTGGCGAAGACGAGCGGCCCGAAGGTGGCGTGGGCGACGCGCGCGAGATCGTCCGCTGGGCGCGGGAAGTCTTCGGCGTCTTGGAACTCCGGCATGTATGCGAAGCGTCCGTCGAGGTGAAAGCGACGACCGTGGTAGCGGCAGCGCAAGTTCGGGGTCACGCAGGCGCGTTCGACGAGGAGGTTGCCGCGATGGGTGCAGACGTTGGAGAGCACCCGAAGCTCGCCGGCGGGGTCACGCGTGAGGAGCAGCGGCTCGTCGAGCGCCTCGGGGAGCAACGTCATCGGCACTGCCGACGAGGACTCCGCGACTTCATCCGCGCGCGCGACGACCTGCCAGCTACGCGGGAAAAGATTCGCGCGCAACGCCTGAAAACAAGCCGGATCGCGATACGCCTCGGCCGGCAAGGTCGAGGCGCGCCGGACGTCCGGATCGACGACGAAGCGCATCTGGTCGCGACCCGAAGACACGCGCTAGAACGAGCCCGGCGCGCCGACCGCGAGGAGCTCGTAGGCGGCGCGCATGCCGGTGAGGAGCGAGCTCGGATCGTTCTCGTCGTAAAAGTACTTCGAGCTCGTACGCGGCGCGTGGACGTCGGCGAGCTTGCCCTCGGGATCGAGGAACACCGTGCGTGGAATGTAGCCGCCGTCGGGTGAATAACGAGTCGATACATCTTCGTTGGCGTCGACGTCGACGCGAATCATGACGAAGCGTTTGGCGGCGGCGGCGATGGTCGGGCTGGCGAAGACCCGCGCGTATCGCTTGCAGTGCGGGCACCAGTCGGCGGTGAAGACGAGGCACACCGGTCGCAACGTCGAGCGCGAGAGCGCCATGCCCGCTTCGAAGTCGTGCCACTCGATCTGCTCGGGATTCCAGAGCGCGAGCGTCGGCGCCGGAGGTGCGGTCGCCGTCACGGTCGGGGCGCCTCCGGTGCCTACCGACGACTTCGTCTCCGGCGACGGCCGCGGCCTTTCCCCTGCGTGCTGATCACAGCCCGTCATCGAAAGCACCGTAAGCACGGCGAGCGTGGCGAACACTTCGAGGAGCACTGCCCACGCGGGCACGGGACGACTTCGCTGCATGGCGCGAGGAGGTTTGCACGCGCCGGCTCGGGCGTCGCGTGGCTCGGCTGAAGGCGGTTCTCTTGGCGCTCGTCGATGAACCGAGTACTGGCTGGCCTCACACGATGTCGTTCGGTTCTTCGTGACCGGAACAATCCAGAATCAGGGGGCGGGATGACTCAGTGGATCCATCGGCCGTGGTCGCGTGTCGTGGTCTTCGGCGCAGTCGCAGCGCTCGGTGCGGGCGTCGCGGTCAGCGCTTGCTCGTCGAGCGGCGATGACGTGGTGTCGAATCCCGACACCGGCGTCGACACCGGCACGCCCGACACGACGGTCGCCGACTCCGGCGCCGACACCACCGACGCCAACAAGGACAGCGCGCTTCCCGACACGACGCCGCCCGACACGGGTTGCACGCCGTTCGACGGCGCAGGAATCGACGCCGTCAACGCCGAGGCCGGCTTCAATTTGATCGCTGAAAAAGGCTGCCGCGGCTGTCACACGGCCGATCTCTCCGGCGCCACGTCGCCCCTCGGCACCAGCGTCTACCCGAAGAACCTCACGCCCGATCCGAAGACCGGCATCGGCTGCCTGACCAACGATCAGCTGGTGAAGGCGATCACCACCGGCGTCGGGCCCGACGGCGAAATCTTCTGCACGATGCCGAAGTTCAGCGACTCGACGCTCCGCGATGGCGGCGTCGATGGCGGCATCCAGTCGATCATCGACTACTTGCGAACGCTCCCCGCGGTGAACAAGGTCGTTCCGGCGACGGTCTGCCCGTCCGACGCCGGCACAGACGCCGCCGACGCGCCTGCCGACGGCGGTTGAGAGCGACGACTTTCACGACGGCTGCGGTAGGATTCGGCGATGTCGAACCTCGCCGCAGCGCGTGATCTCTGTGCCTATCTCGACGCCGCGCCGTCGCCCTTTCATGCGGTGAAGGAGACCGTGCGTCGCCTCGAAGGCGCGGGATTTCAACCGCTACGTGAGATCGACGCGTGGAAGCTGACGCCCGGCGCGGCGCACTACGTGGTGCGTGGTGACGCTTCGGTGATCGCATTTCGCGTCGGGCAGAAGAGCCCTGTCGAGGCCGGCTTCCTCGTCCTCGGTGCCCACACCGACAGCCCCAACTTGCGCCTCAAGCCGCAACCGGCGGTCGGACGCGACGGCTATGCGCAGCTCGGCGTCGAGGTCTACGGCGGCGTCCTCCTCTACACCTGGGTCGATCGCGATCTCGGTCTCGCCGGTCGCGTCGTCGTCGAGGAAGACGATGGCACGCTCGCGCATCGGCTGGTGCGCATCGATCGGCCGATTGCCCGCGTGACCAGCCTGGCGATTCACCTCGATCGCGAGGTCAACGACAAGGGCCTGGTCCTCAACAAGCAGCAGCACCTCGCGCCGCTCCTCGGGCTCGGCGATCCGGCGCAGGCGACCGAGGCGCTGTGGAAGACGTTGGCCGCGCAGGCCGGCGTCGAGCCGGCGCGCATTCGAGGCTTCGATTTGGGCCTCTTCGACGTCACCAAGGCGACGCTCGGCGGACAGGGCGAAGAGTTCGTCTTCGGCGGACGGCTCGACAACCTCGTCTCGTCACACGCCGCCACCGTCGCGCTCGTCACTGCCACCGCGCCTGTCGCGGCGACGCGAGTCATCGCGCTCTTCGATCACGAAGAGGTCGGCAGCGCCTCGGCGAGCGGCGCGGCAGGGCCCTTCCTCGAGGACGTGCTCGCGCGCATCGTCGAGGCCACCGACCCGAAGCCCTCGTCCTTCGCGCGCGCGATCGCCGCCAGCTTCTGCATCTCGAGCGACATGGCCCACGCCGGGCACCCCAACTACGCAGAGCGCCACGAGGGCAAGCACATGCCGCTCCTCGGCAAAGGACCGGTCGTGAAGACCAACGTGCAACAGCGCTACGCCACCGACGGAGCCAGCGCCGCACGCTTTCGCACGCTCGCCCGCGCCGCCGAGGTGCCGTTGCAAGACTTCGTCACCCGCACCGATCTCGCCTGTGGCTCGACCATCGGACCGATCACCGCGGCCCTGCTCGGCATCGCCACCGTCGACGTCGGCGGCCCGATGCTCTCGATGCACTCCACCCGCGAGCTGTGTGGATCGGCCGACGTGGCGATGATGGCGCAGGTATTTGCGCGGTATTTTGGGTAGGAAACCCGCGGGCCTCTTCACTCTGCCGGCGACGGCTCGGCGCCGCCCGCTTCGGGGTCGCTCTTCGGCGGTTCGTCGCTCTTCGGATCGTCCTTGGCGACGGCGTCTTTCTTCGCTTGCTGCGCGCGGTGGTCTTTGGCGATGAGCACGTAGACCGAGGGCACGACGAAGAGCGTGAAGAACGTCCCGATGGTCATGCCGCCGACGAGGACGATGCCGATCGAGTTACGAGCGACGGCGCCGGCGCCGGTGACGAGCGTGAGCGGGAAGTGTCCGACCACGGTGGCGACGGAGGTCATGAGGATGGGGCGGAGGCGCGTCGTCGCCGCTTCACGGACGGCGTCGACCTTGGAGAGCCCCTTCTCCTGCATGTGGTTGGCGAACTCGACGATGAGGATGCCGTTCTTCGACACCAGCCCGACGAGCGTGACCAAGCCGACCTGCGAGTAGATGTTGAGCGTCGTCGTCCACCCCTGCGTCAGCTTGAACGCCATGCCCGGCGGCCCGGCGAACTTGAGGAAGGTGAAGATGAGGGCGCCGAACATCGCCAGCGGCACCGAGCCGGCGAGGATGACGAGCGGGTCGCGGAAGGAGTTGAACTGCGCCGCCAGCACCAAGAAGATGAGCAGCAGCGCGAGGCCCATCGCGGGGAGGAATTTCCCGCCCTCTTGCCGCAACTGCCTTGATTCACCGGTGTAATCGACGCGATAGCCTGGCGGCAAAATCTTCTTCGAGGCGTCTTCGAGGACCTTCAACCCACCTTCGAGACCGCGCGGCGCGAGGCCGGAGATTTTCACCGAGTTGAGCTGCTGGAAGCGGTTCAGCGTGCGCGGCTCGATGCCCTCTTTCAACGTCGCGATCGAGCTCAGCGGGATGAGCTTGCCGCCCGGACCGCCGATGTAGACCTGCTCGAGCTGCTCCGGCGTCAGGCGCGCGCTGCGCTCGATTTGCGCGATGACCTTGTAGGCGCGGCCATCGATGTTGAAGCGGTTGACGAAGTTGCCGCCGAGCATCGCCGCGACGTCGGCGCCGACCTGTTGCATCGAGAGGCCCATCGAGGCGACCTTGTCGCGATCGATGACGATCTCGGTCTTCGTCTGATCGATGCGCACGTCGATGATCGGCGGGAAGGCGAAGAGACCGCTCTTCATCGCCTCTTGGCTCAGCTGATCGACGTAGCGGAGCATCTCTTCGTGGGGCGCCGTCGAGGCGATGACGAACTCGACGGGGAAGAAGCCTGCGCTTGGCAGCGCCGAGGGGAGGAACGCCGGCGCGCGGATGCCGGTGACGCTCGTGAGCTTGCCGAAGAGCTCGCCCTGGATGGCGAAGATGTTGCGCTTCCGCTCTTCCCAGGGCTTCACCAACATGCCGCCGAAGCCGCCGGTGGGGAACGAGATTTGGAAGCTGTGATCGAACTCGGGCGTGGTCTTGAAGATGCGGCCGACCTCGGTGGTGTACGTCGTCACCTGCTCGAGCGTGGCGTTGGCCGGCACGTCGATGGCGCCGAAGACGACGCCCTGATCTTCGTTGGGCGCGAGCTCGCCGGGCGAGAACGAGTACATCGGGAAGACGCAGAGCGTGAGGACGATCCACACGAAATACACGGCCCCGCGGCCGCGCAGCGTCCAGCCGAGGATGCGCCCGTAGAGGCCCTTGAAGGCGTTGAAGCCGCGATCGATGAGGCGCGAGAGGAAGCCGTGCTTGTTGCCCTCGGGCAGCAGCTTGCTGGCCATCATCGGCGAGAGCGTGAGCGCGACGAGGCCGCTGATGAAGACGGCACCCGCGAGCGTGAAGGCGAACTCGCGGAAGAGCGCGCCGGTGAGGCCGCCCTGGAACCCGATGGGCGCGTAGACCGCCGCGAGGGTGATGGTCATCGCGATGATCGGCCCGACCAGCTCGCGTGCGCCGGCGATGGCCGCGTCGTAGCGTGTCTTTCCCTCTCGTATGTTTCGCTCGACGTTCTCGACGACGACGATGGCGTCGTCGACGACGAGCCCGACCGCGAGGACGACGGCGAGCAGCGTCAGGAGGTTCACGGTGAACCCGAGGACCTGCATGAGGAAGATGGCGCCGATGAGCGAGACCGGAATCGCCACGATGGGCACGAGCACCGAACGGAGCGAGCCGAGGAAGAGGAAGATGACGATGACGACGATGCCGACCGTCTCGATCAGCGTCTCGACGACGTCGTGGATGGCGCTGTCGATGTACTTGGTCGAGTCGAAGGCGACCTCGGCCGACATGCCCGTCGGTAGCTCTTTTTTGATGGTTTCGACCTCTTTGCGGACCCGCGCGATGACGTCGAGCGAGTTGGCGTTGGGGAGGACCCAGACGCCCATGAAGACCGCTTTGTCACCCGACAGACGCACGTCTTGCTCGTACGTGTCGGCGCCGAGGACGACGTCGGCGACGTCTTCGAGACGCACGAGCGTGCCGCCCGATTGACGGATGACGAGGTGCTTGAACTCTTGCACCGACTTCAAATCGGTCGCCGCGGTGAGGTTGACCTGCACCAGCGCGCCCTTGGTTTGACCGACGGCAGCGAGGTAGTTGTTGGCGGCGAGCGCGGCGCGCACCTGGGCCGGGCTGACGTCGAGCGCGGCCATTCGGTCGGGCTTGAGCCACGCGCGAATCGCGAAGGTACGACCGCCGAGGATGTCAGCGCGCTGCACGCCTTCGATGGCCGAGAGCCGCGGCTGGACGATGCGTATGAGGTAGTCGGTGACCTGATTTTCTTCGAGGATCGTCGAGCCGAAGCTGAGGTACATCGCCGCGATTTGCGCGTCGGATGGCTCGATGTTGATGGCCGGAACTTCGGCCTCGGGCGGCAAGTCGGCGCGGACCTGGTTCACGCGCGCGCTGATGTCGGAGAGCGCCGAGGCGGCGTTGAAGTTGAGCTTGAGCCGGACGTTGATCGTCGAGAGACCTTGGACGCTCTGCGACTCGATGTAATCGATGCCGTCGGCGGCGGCGATCGCGCGCTCGAGGGGCGTCGTGATGAAGCCGCGTACGAGATCGGCGTTGGCGCCGACGTACGCGGTGCGCACGGTGACCGACGCGCTCTCGAGCTTGGGATACTGCCGGACGTTGAGCGAGCGAATCGACTGGAAGCCGGCGATGAGGATGATGAGGTTGACGACGATCGCCAGGACCGGCCGCTTGATGAAGATGTCGGTGAATTTCACGACGAGTTCTCCGTACGTTTTCGCAAAGTGCCTTAGGCACCTTTGCCCAGCCGATCGATGTCGCTCCGCTCGGTCGCCGTCTCTGTCAGTGGTTCTCGGGCTTGGGCGCGAGCTCCGGCTTCGGCGCGACCTTGTTGTCGATGGCGATTTTTCCCTTGTTGCGCAGCTTGAACGCGCCCGACGTGACCACCTCGTCGCCGGCCTTCACGCCGTCGAGGATGGCGATGAAGTCACCCCGGGCGACGCCGACCTTGACGAATTGCTGACGCGCGATTTTGTACGGCTTGCCCTCGGCGTCCTTGGCCGGCGTGCCGTCTTCGTTCTTGCCCTCTTCGGCGACGAAGATCGAGTCGCCGTACGACGCATGCACGACCGCGGTGATCGGCACCGTGACGAGCGGCTTCGTAGCCGGGAGCTGCACCGAGACGTTGGCGAACATGCCGGGGTGGAGCTTCTCTTCTTTGTTCGGAACGTTCGCGCGCGCCTTGAGGCTGCGGGTGATCGAATCGATGGTCGGGTCGAGCGCCGCGATGGTGCCGTCGACCGAGATCGGGTTGCCGTCGACGGTGACGTGCACCGGCATGCCGACCGTGACCGTGACGAGGTCTTGCTGCGGCAAGGAGAAGTCGACGAACACCGCTTCGACCGCCACGAGCACACTCAACGCCGTGCCCGGGTTGAGGAATTGCCCGACGTTGACGGTGCGGATGCCGAGCCTTCCCGCGAAGGGAGCGCGCACCACCTTGCGGTTCATTTGCGCCAAAATTCCCTGGATGTCGGCGTTCGCCGTCTTCAGCGCCGACTCTTCGGCGTCGAGCTGCGAGCCCGCGAGGACGCCGCCGGCGACGAGCTTCTTGTCGCGCTCGAGCGTCTGCGTCGCCAACTCTTTGCGCGCCTTCGCCGACGCGAGCTGCGCCGACTCGACGTTGGTGTCGAGCTCGACGAGCACGGCGCCCGTCTTCACCAGATCACCCGATTCGAAGTGAATGCGGGTAACGACCCCAGGCGCGTCGTTGCTGATGGTGACGCCCTGCACGGGCGCGACCGTGCCGATGGCCGTGAGGCTGCCGCCCCACGTCTCTTCTTTGGCGAGGGACGTTCCGACCGCCTCGGGAGGTGGTCCGGCCTGTTCCATCTTCTTCCCCATCGCGATCAGCGAGGAGATTTGCTTGAATTTGACGAAGACGAGCGCCCCGACGATGAGGAACACTCCAACGATGGCGAGTACGTAGCGCATCTTTCGCTTCTGGGGGTTCGGGCCCATGAGAGCAGCGGAGCTGCTCAGATGCGCGTCAGGAGCGCAAGGTCACCCGACGTCGGCGTGGCGAAGTTGCGGTCGCATTCTTTCGCATGAGGAGAATGTTACTTTGCCGAAATGCGGCCCCTCCTCCTCACAGCGCTCGCCCTCCTCTCCTGCGCCGCCGGTGCAGCATGTACCCGCGGGTCGGAGCCGACCGTCACCCCCGACCCGGCCGTGAAGCCGACTTCCGCCGAGTCGGCCGTCACCGCGCCGACACCTGCGCCGACCGTTGCTCCGGAAGCGGGGCCGGTGCTGGTCACCTCCCTCGAGGGTCATGTCGGCGAGACAGTGCGCATGGACGTCACCAAGGCGAAGAGCATCTCTCAGCACATGATGTCGATGGTGCCTGGCAAGGACAGCTTCTACTTCACGCCGATCGGGAGCACGGTCGACTTCGTCGGGTACGTCACCGCCACACCCACCTGCAGCGCGACGATGCGACTGACCGGCAAGGTGATCCAGGTGTCCGGCCCCGGCAAAGGCCCGTCTCCGGGCGTCGATCACGCTGAGCGACAGCTCGACGTCACCGCCGTCGAGTGTCGCTGAAAGCACGCTTTTTCCCGTCCCAGGTTTCGTTCCGGGCCGATCCGCAGTATGCTCTTTGCCCCATGTCCGAGTCGAACGCGCCCATCAAGCATCCCGGTCTCATCGCCGGTGTCTTCACCGTCATCGTCCTCGCGGGCTTCCTTTTCGCGGTCTACAGCTCGGCGACGGGACACGAAGGCGGTCACGGCGGCGAGCACGGGGCGGCCTCTGCCTCCGGCTCCGCGTCGGGCGCGCCGGCCCATGGTGGCGAAGCGCCCAAGGGGCACTGAGGTATCATTCAGTGGTGAATCGTCGAAAGCTCGCCGTCCTCGGTCTAGGTGCTCTCGGCTTCGCTGGCTTCGCAGCGTGCTCGCTGACCAACCTCGACGAGTACACGAGCGGCGGTGGTGACACGGGCCCTTCCGACACCGGACGAGACGCCACCACCGACAGCGCGCTCGACGCCAAGGACACCTCGTCCCCACTCGACGCGCTCGACACCGCCACCGACGACACGCTCGACTCCGGCGTCGCACCCGATACGCGCGACAGCGGCGACGCGACCCTCGACACCGCCGACACGGCAGACACCGCCGACACCCCGGACACTCTCGACACCACGCCGTTCGACACCGGCCCCGACACGCTCGACGCGCTCTCGCTCGGTGACGTCGGCGACGCGTCGTGCCCGGTGACCGCGCTCGGTTTGTCGGAGGTGATGGTGCGAGCGGTTGCGGGAACGGGCGACGCCCACGAGTGGATCGAGCTCACCAATTACGGCTCGTGCGATCTCGACATCGGCGGCGTGACCGTGAGAATCGTCTCGTCTGGCGGCGAGAAAGCTGTCTTCATTTTTCCCGACGGAACTACCATCGCCGCCGGCCAGGCAGTCGTCCTCGCCGACAACGACGCCGTCCTCAAGGCCGATCTCATTCCGGGCTACACGCTCGGCACGGTATTCAGCCTCGTGAAGGGTGGCGACGTGCTCGTCAACGGCGGCAACATCACCGTCTCGCTCTACGGTCGCGGCGGTGGAACGGCATTCGAGGCGGCTTTGATTCCCTCTCGAGGCGGTGGGAGTTGGCCGGGCTTGGGCCGTTCTTATGGATATCCCGTGCCGTCCACGGCATGTCCGGCCAGCGGCCGCCTGAGCGCCGGCGGGCCCTTGTCGGCGACGTGGAAAGACGCGCCCACGGTCAGCACTTCGCAGTACGGCGATGCTGGCGGTGACACGCTTCCGCTCTACGGAAGCCCGACCAAGCCGAACGTCGACATCGCTTGCCCTTGATTTAGCGAATCACGGAGATCCTCGCCTTCGTCGTGACGCTCTTCGCCCCGGCGCCGGTCCTCCCAACATGTCGCCGGCAACTTCGCCCACGAGCCTCCCAAGGGTTCTGGCTAAGCGCAGTGATGTCAGTGGTGTGCAACGGCGGCGCCGAATTCGACGTCCTCTTCGTTGCACGCGGCAGCACCGACGGCGATCGCGCTCATCTCGTATCCCATCGGGCGAGCGCTCCGTATCGATGTGGTTGGCCGGAGGATACGAGGACACGCGGGCGGGAGCCGCGATCGCAGGCCAATGAGGATTCACCACTTCGGTGACACGGGTGTCACTCGCTGAACGGCGCTACCATCCCCCAGCTGCCCTTCGGCATTTCGTCCAAAGCACAGCAAGCCGCCGCTCGCGACTATGCACGTGTCGGCATCGGCGTTGGCGACTTGAGTGGCCCCGGCCACACCTGCGAGAGCCGCAGGACGAGCTCCGCCTGGCGTTCCAGGAAGTGTTCCGAAGCACTGAACCGTTCCGCCGCTGATCGTCGCGCACCCCCAAAACTCACCAATCGAGATGTCCGTTACGTTGGACAATCCAAGCGTATTGGCGGGCACGGCGAGATCGGCGGTTCCCAGATCGCCGAGCTCTCCATCTCCGTCGCCTCCCCAACACCGAGTCGTTTTGTCGGTCAGGATCACGCAGGAGGAGGCGCCACCCACTCGAACGACCGATACCGTACTGAGGCCTGCAACCGTGAGCGGCGATGTCTGGTCGACCGTCGAGCCATTCCCGACCTGCATGCCGTTGTTGTAACCCCAGCACTTCGCGGTGCCGGCGGTGGCGACGCAGCAATGATTGAAGCCGCAACGAAGGCTCGACACTCCCGATGACAATCCTGTCGTTGACGTCGGCACGTTCTTCTTGAGCTTTGTCGAGTCACCGAGCTGACCGAAGTCGTTGTTTCCCCAGCACTTCACGCCACCGGTAGACAGACGAGCGCACGTATGAGCATCGCCCGAGCTGATTTCGACTACGCCGCTCAGCCCTGGAACCGCCTTCGGTGTGAAGTGATCGGAGTAGGTGCCGTCGCCAAGCTGTCCGCTCGCATTTCGACCCCAACACGATACCGTGCCGTCGGTCAGCAAGGCACACACGTGATTCGCGCCCGCGGCAAGCGAGCCGACACTCGTCAACATCGGGCCGACGCCCGGCGTCGAGCGGCCACTCGAGGTGAAGCCATCTCCGAAGACGCCGTCGGTGTTTGAGCCCCAGCAGTCGACTGTCGAATCAGACATCACCGAACAGGTAAAGGTCCAAGAATTCGTCACGTAGGTGACGTCGTTGCAGCTGCCAGTGCCAATGCATGTGGCTGCACAGGTCTTCACGTCGTCGAATCCAGTTCTGGTGGCATTGCATATTTGAGAGATCGTACCGGCGCAACGCGTTTCGCCGACTGCGCACTTGGGTGTGAAGCACGTTCCCGCGGGGTTGCAGGCCTGACCGCCGGGGCAGGCGCCGCCAAGCGTGCCGCAGGTGACGTTCGCTCCACACCCATCGGGAACCGTGCCGCACACGCGAGCTCCGCACGATCCAGTGGGCGTGCACCCGCAGATGTTGGCCGTGCCGCCGCCCCCACATGTCTGCGGCGCCGTGCAGCCCCCGCACGTCAACGTGCCCGTCCCGCAACCATTGTCGATCGACCCACACTTGCCGCTCGGACAGGTCGTTGCCGGCGTGCAGGTCGTCTCACACTTGTTCGTGGTCGTGTTGCAGGTCTTGCCGCCCGTGCAGCTCGGACACGTGAACGTTCCTCCGCAGCCGTCAGGCACGTTGCCGCACTCGAGCCCACTGGGGCACGTCGTGATCGGTTTGCATACGCACGTGTGCGTGGTCGCGTCGCAGGTTTTGCCGCCGGTACAGTCCGCACACGTGATCCTGCCACCACATCCGTCGTCCAACGAGCTACATGCGGTTGCAGGGCAAGCTATCGGGGTGCAGCTGTCTCGCGAGTCGCCCGCATCCGCGTCTGCGTCGGTGCTGGTTTCACCCACGTCGCCGACCTCGCCACTCGAGTCACGCGTGTCGATGTTGCCGTCATGCCCGGAGTCGACATTTGTCTCGTCCGCCGAGCTATCGACCCCGCCCTCGTAGTCGACGCACGTCGTCTGGTCATCCACGCAGCCAGTACTGTAGTCCGTCTTCGCGCAACCAATCGCCACGATCACGACAATGCAACCCGTGAGCTTCATCCAAGAGCGCATGATCAAAAACTCCCCTGCAGCTGAAATCCGGGTGCTCCGCCAATCGTCGCGGGCCCAGCTCCGACCTTCGTGCTCGGCGCCGTCTTCGAGCCTGAGGTCGTGAGCATCACCACACTCACGCCGATACCAACGACCGCGAGTCCGCCGAAGACGAACGACATCTTGTCCCAGGTCTGGATCTTCGAGACGCCAGTGTCATCGCAGCTGATCGTGCGCTGCGCCGTGCACGCGTCTTGCCGATCGTTCTGCGCCGACGACACCTGAAGACGAGAGAAGATCGTCGCTCCGAGGAACGCGACACCGACGCCGCCGATGATCCAAGGCATCGCGCCGGGGCCGCCCGACTTCGCCTCCAGCGGCGCATCCACCGGTGCATCCGCGAGCGGCGGGATCTTCACGGTCTCCTGCTTGCCGTCACCGCTGATGGTCACGGTCGACTCGAACGCCTTCTTGCCGGGCGCGGTGACGACGAGCTTGTGCGCTCCCGGGTCGACGGGAAGTGCCGTCCCAAGTGAAGCCGCGCCGACGACTTCGTTGTCCCACTTCACTTCGAGTCCCGCGACCTTCGCCGCCGGATCGAGCGTGAGTGTCACGCGAGACAGTTTCGGCTCGACGATCGCGAGGTGCTCGGTCGCAAACTCGATGCGCTTCTGATTCCCGGCTTTCTTGGCCTTTTCGAGGCCCGTTTTGAAGAGGGTCCATGCCGTCGCCGTATGACCGATGAGCTCGTAGCAGTAGGCGAGGCGTAGCTCGGTGCCGTCGGCCGGATCGAGCCGCATGCTCTCTTCGAGCTTGGGGCAGGCCTCAGCGGCTTTCCCCGCGTCCATCAGCTTCTTCGCGTCGTCGAAGAGCTGCGTCGCAACGGTCTTGTTGTCGGCAAGCGCGTTGGGCGCGACGGTCGTGGCGAAGAGAACGCCTGCCAACGTGGCGGCGGCGAGGGTGTGCATTCGGGTGTTCATCAGTGTCCTTGGCCGGTGACAGGGCGCGGAGTCAGAGTCGGTCGTCGATGGCGGTACCCGTATTCGGCGGGGCCGACGCCGCGGTTGCGTTGCTCGTTGCTTTCGGCGCCGCAACGGTTGGCACGGCGACGCTCGTGGAAGTCGGCTTTGCGGCGACCGTTTCGGCGGGCTTCGGTGCGGTCGTCCCTAGCGCGGGCGGCTTTACCGTCGGCTGCGCTGCGAGGGTCGCCTTCGTAGACGAGAAGGTAGGCGCGGTAGCCGAAGCACCACTCGATGCCTCGGTCGGTGCAGAGGCCACGACGGGCGCAGTCTGAACTGCCATCACGGGCAGGTCGCTGCTCTTGCTCTGCATGCTTTCCGCTGTCGGTGCGGTCCCTGTCGCTGCGGGCGTCGGTTCCGGAGCGCGACGAGTCATCGAGACGGCGAGCGTGGCTCCGCCGCCAACTACGACGAGTCCTACGACAACGGCGAATGCGACCCATCCGGCGCGGCTCTGCTTCGTCGACGCTGTCTTTCCCGTGAGGTCGTCGCGCATCACGACCGCGGGGAGCTGATGCGATGGTGCCGACGACGCGCCTCCCTGCATCGGCGCCGGCGCGGCGGCCTGCGCGTTCACGCCAACGAACGCCGCCGTGTCGGAGCCTTCGCTCTGCGTCCACCCGGCTGGCGCGACCTCTCGATGCTGTCCGTGCACCTGGCTGACGGTCGCGGCCTCGTCCCATCCAGCGGGCGCAGCCTGCGGCACCGACAACCTTGGCGTCGTCA
>JANYDK010000128.1 GCA_025363655.1 Deltaproteobacteria bacterium
TCGCCCTCGTCGACCACCACGTGCGCGGTTGCGAGCCCCGGCTTCATCAGGTTGGCGATCACCGAACGGGTGATTTTTCCGCGCGGTGCGTTGCGGTGCGAGAGGAAATAGATCTCGCCGTCGTTGCCGAAGGTGGCCGACTTCACCTTGTCGCCGAAGCCGGCGATCTCTTTCCACGCCTTCGTCTCGGCGCTCTCGCCGGCGCCGCCCTTGGCCTCGGGGAGCACGTCCTTGCCGTCCTTCGTCTTCGCCGCGACGGGCTTGGCCTTCGCCTTGTCCTTCGGGAGCACCGGGAGGACGAAGAACGAGTACTCGCCACCATCTCCATTGGCGACGCGGGCGAGGAGGTACTTGCCGTCCTCGCTGGCGTGCAGCTCGACTTCGGCGATGCGCGGGAAGTCCTTGCCGATCGAGTAGACGTCTTCCTTGCTGTTCTTGCCCAGCTCGTGGAACCAGACCTGCTGGTAGAAGTCGAGATCGGCCGCGGCCTTCTCGCCCTCGTGCGGATAGCGCGTGTACCAGAAGCCGCTCCCGTCCTTGCGCCAGGCGAGGCTTCCACCGGCGGTGCCGCCGTGCGCGCGCGGGACGGCGTCGGCCTCGTGCTCTTTGCCGGTGGCGACGTCGTAGACGTGCACGGTGCCGCTCTCGGAGCCCCCTTGGGAGAGCGAGACGGCGACGAGCTTGCCGTCGGGCGAGGGGACGTACCAATCGATGGCCGTGCCGCCTTTGGCGTCGAGCACGTTCGGATCGAGGACCACCTTCTCGGTCTTGTCGGCCTTGTCGACGTCGCTGATGGCGACGAGGAACGGCTGCTGCTTCGGCGGCTGATCTTTGAGCGCGAAGAGCGTCTTGCCGGCGTGGTGGAGATCGAACCAATCGGCCGACGCCGAGCCGAGGAGCTCGGTCACGCGCGCTTGGATGGCGGCGCGCTCGGGCGCGGCGTCGAGCACCTTGCGCGCATAGGCGTTCTGCGCGTCGCTCCAGGTCTTCACCGCCGGATCTTTCGAATCCTCGAGCCAGCGGTAGTCTTCGATCACCTTGGTGCCGTGGAACTCTTCGGTCACCGACTTCTTGTCGGTGTCGGGCCACGGACGCGCGACCTTCGGCCCCGGCGGCGGCAAAGGGAGCGGCGCCGGCTTCTCGGGCGCGCGGGACACGGGCGACTCGACCTCGGGCGTCGCATCGGGACCGCAGCCCATGAGCGTGAGCGGACCGACTGCGAACAGCGAGAGGACCAACGACGCGACAGGGGCGAGGTGACGACGCATGGTCGCGATCTAGCCAAGCCACGGAGGCGCGTCATCTCTCGGCGGCGAATTGCGAATTCATCGTGCGTGGGCGACATAGGCGTCGACGATGCCTTCGAGCTCGGCGGCGACGAAAAGGCGCGCGTCGGCCGTGGATTCCGGGGGATCGCCGGAGGCGGCGGCGGGGAAATCGTACTGCTCGGCGTGGAACTGCGACCCGACGATGGGATAGCCGGGGCCCTTGCTGCGGAAGACCTCGGCGACGGTGATGCATCGACCGCTGCCGGCCGGATCGGGGAACGACGTGTCGTGGGGGCCGGCGTCGACGACTTCCTTCGCGCAGAAGACGCTGGTCGCGACGAGCGCGAAGGCCGAGAGCGGCGCACCAGGAAGGAACGCCGAAGGACGCACGACGTCGGAGTGCCACTCGGGGAACGCGTGCGTCGAGCGACGACGACCGACGCCGGAAACGTCATGAAAAAGCGGATCGTCCGGATCGAAGACGACCTCGGCGCGCGGCCTACCATCGCCGGGCCACGAACGAAGCACCGCCCAATCGGGCGCGAAGCCGCGAATCGGCCTTCCCGTGGTTCGCCTCAGAATGGCGTCGATCAAAGCGACGTCGTCCCAACCGGTGAACCACGTGCGCTTGCCGATCTCGACGGCGTGACCGCGCGCCTCGAGGAGCGCGAGGATCTGCGCGCCACCGCAGTAGCCGATGAAAGGAGCGACGCGCGCGTGCACCGCGTCGGCGAGCCCGCCCACGCCGCCCTTGTCTGCTGGCCGCAGCGGATCCCATCGCCACCGCGCGCGGTCCTTCGCGTCGGGCCCAGAAAGACGCGCGAAATCCCAGGAATTGGCGCCGCTGAGGATGACGATGGGCGGCGGAGAGCTCCCCTCGAGGAGCTCGCGTCGGAGGTTTCGATCGTCGGCCTCGATGATCTCGAGCGCGGCACCTGCAGCATCGGTGCGCGGCACGTCGTCGAGGAGCGCGCCGGTCGGACCGAGCAGGCGACTCGCGCGATCGTCCCGACGAAGCTGCGGGAGATACGACGCGTACCGAATCTGGAGGAACTTCGCCCAGTAGACGTCGTTGGCGAGCTCGCCGCCGCGTTGATCGTGCGTCTCACCGGCCGGGTTGGCGTTGACTGCGAGGATGAAGGGCGCGAAGAGCAGCGGCCTCGCGTCGTCGGCCGCGAACGCCTGTACCTCGCGGACCACGGGAAACGCAGCCGATTCCACCGTTCCGAGGGGGCCGGTCGCGCCCTCCATCACGAGCCGAATCGCCCGCAGCTTGCGCGCGGGGAAGGTGATGAGACGACGACGAATCGGCAGCGACGTTCCGGTGGAGAGTAGCGAGAAGTGGACGCCGTCTTCGCTGCCTTCGAGGCGATGGCGAACCGGCATCGCGATCACCGCGTAGTCACGTCCGACGGTGTTGCGGCCGCTCTTCGCCTTCCCCTCGTCACCGCCGTCGCGCGGCACGCTCGTGGCGTCGAGGCCGAGGACGACGCGCACGCGATCGATCGCGATCGGCGTGTTCGCGGCGGTCGTCGGCAACGCGAAGGTGAGCGACCAGGCACCTTTTCCCGGGGTTCCGACCCACGCGCGCTCGTAGCTACCGTCGATCGCGTCGGTCGCCTGGCCCCCGAGCGCGACGCCATAGGCCTCGCCGCCTGGGTGATCGCCGTCGCTCTTGGCCTGCGCGCCGGCGAGCACGTTGGACGCGCCTTCGATCGCTTGCAGCTCGCGCACCACCGGAGGCCCGCTGTTGGTCTCTTCGATGACCAGCCGGAGCGCGCACGCGTCGACGTCGACGAACCACGAGCGGCGGGTCGGCTGCGGCGCCTTCCACAGCTGATCTTCCGCGAGCGGGATCGGGCGATAGAGCTCGTCACGGCCATCGTGTGGCTCGGGGCAGGTCTTGGTCGTCGCGTCGGGCGCGATCGCATCCCAGTGCAGCTTCGTCGGCACGCCGCTCGTCACGCTGTCGCCGAACTGCGCGCGGAGGAGCGAGAGGTGTTTCGGCGTGCGCAGCGCGACGCGCAATTCCCAGGGTTTTCCCGCTGGATCCTCGACGCCACGAAACGCCGTCTCGACGCGGCCATCGAGCGCCAGCGCGGCCCATCGCATCGGCCCCGCGGTCGAGGTCATGGCAGCCGTGGGCAGGGGAAGACCGGCGACGCCGAGCACCGAGCCATCGGCGAACACGTCACGAAGGTCACGCGGGTCAGCAGACGAAGGCCCGTTGGCGGTGAGCTCGTGCGGCAACGGGAGCTCGAAAACGGGCAGCATGGGCAGCATGGGCAGCATGGGCACGACCATCGAAGCCGCGGGAGGCGAGGCGCTCGCGCTCGGTGGCGACTTGGCGGAGGCCGAAGCGGTGCCGCTCGCGTGGTAACGGTCGGGCGCGATCAAGAGCGTGAGAGCAGCGAGCGCCGGGATGCTCACCGAGCGCCCCAGCGTCTTCCCCGCCTTCACTGCAACGACGCGCGTACGCGGCATCGAGCTCGCAGCCTCCTCCTTCACCATAGCGCAACACACGAGAGGACCTCGGCACGGGCGCGCCCTCTCCCCGGGTATCCGAAAACGTGCGCCACGCACAGAAATCGAACGTTCTCGGCTGGCCGATCGGCCACAAACCTCGTCGTCCGAGCGAAAACTGCTAGGCTCGACCTTCGTGAAACGTCCGTCGTCCCTCGAGGCTTCCCGCCCCGGCGGCGGCCGTGAGCCGTCGGGGGAAGTAGTCATGAGGCCCCCTTCTTCCACACCGTCGTCGATTCCCATCTCGACCACGGGCTCGAGCCCCTCGTCGGCTCCGATGAGCCACCGCTCGGCGTCGAGTCGACCGAACGAGCCGGTCCTCGTCATCGACGCCGACCCTAGTGTCCGCGAGGCGATCCGCGGGGCGCTCGACGACGCCGACATCCCCTGTGCGCTCGCGGCGTCGGGTCCCGAAGCGTTGGCCTGGCTGGCGAGCGAACAGGCGTCGGTCATCCTCCTCGACCTCGCCAATCAGGCCTCGCGGGGCTGGGACATCCTCAAGCAACTGCGCGAGTCGGTCGACATCGCGCGCACGCCGATCATCGTCCTCACCCACGGTGACAGCGCCCCCGACGACGTCCCGCGCGCGACGGTCGCCGGCGCCGACGACTTCGTCCGCAAAGAGCCCTTCGCGCCCTGGCTGATCGTCGCCCGCGTTCGCAACCAGCTTCGGCTGCGTCGCTCGCTCGACGAATTGGCCCGACGCTCGCGCGACGCCGAGCTCCTCGTCGATCTCACGCAGGCGCTCGCTTCGTCGCTCGATCTGCGCGAAATCCTCTTCACCGTCGTCGTCCGCATCGCCGAGGTGGTCAAGGTCGACCGCGCCAGCATCGTCCTCGTCCGCGAGAACGACGATCGTGGCTTCGTCGTCGTCACCTCCGACGATCACGAGATGCGCGATCGGCCGATCGATCTCGCGGCGTATCCGGAGATCCAGCGCGCGCTCGCCGAGAAGCAGCCGCTGGTCATCGAAGACGTGGCGACGCACCCGCTCCTCGAGGGCCTCCGCGCCCCCGGCAGCCACCGCCCGGTCAACCCCTTCGCCTCACTCGCGATCGTCCCGCTGCTCTTCGAAGGGCGCCCGATGGGCGTGCTCTTCCTCCGCTCGCGCACCCAGGCCAACTTCGACGATCGCGCGCTCTCGCTCTGTCGCACGCTCGCCAACGCCACCGCCGTCGGCCTCCGCAACGCCCGCATTCTCCAGTCGCTCCGCGATCAGACGCAGCAAATCACCTTCGCGCGCTACGAAGCCGAACGGCGCATGCGGGCGATGCAGCGCTACGCCGACTTCTTCGAGTCGATCGACGACGGCGTCTGCGTCATGGACGACGAGGGCCGCCTCCTCTTCGCCAACCCGCGCGCGAAAGAGCTCACCGGCTACACCGAAGACGCCCTCAAGGGTCACATGCTGAAGGAGCTGATCGCCGAGGACGATCGCCACCTCGCCCGCGAGCTCGGCAAGAAGTTGGTGCAGAAGATCTACCCGCGCGGCATCGATCTACGAATCCGCCGCCGCGACGACGTGGTGCGCATCTTCTCGCTCACCTTCAGCTCGGTCCTCCACGAAGAGGGCGCGGTGCTCTTCACGCTCCGCGACGTCACCGTCGAGCGTGAGCGCGCCATCGAGCTGCAACAAACGAAAGATTTCCTCGAGCACCTCATCGACAGCTCGGTCGATGCCATCGTCAGCGCCGACATGCGCGGGCGAATCATCCTCTTCAATCGCGCCGCCGAGCGAATCTACGGCCTCCCCGCAGCCGACGTGCTCGGCAAGAGCGTCGAGATGCTCTACCCGCGCGGAATGGCGCGACAAATCATGGCCCTCGTGAAGAGCGAGCTCCACGGCGGCAAGGGCAAGCTCGACACCTTCCGCACCGAGTTCGTGACATCTACGGGCGAGCTGGTGCCCATCACCCTGTCGGCGGCGCTCATCCAGCGCGACGACAAACCCATCGGCACCGTCGGCATCTTCACCGACCTCCGCGACAAGCTCCGCATCGAGCAACGCCTCGCCCACGCGCAAGAGCAGCTTCGGCTGCAAGAGAAGCAGACCATCGTCGCCGAGCTCGCCGGAGCGGCCGCGCACGAGCTGAACCAACCGCTCACCAGCGTGATGGGGTACGCCGAGCTGCTCCGTCGCCGACTCGAGGCGGGAACTCCGCAGCACCACGCCGCCGACATCATCGTCTCCGAGGCCGAGCGGATGGCGGAAATCGTCCGGAAAATCGGCAAAATCACGCGCTACGAGACGAAGAGCTACGTCGGCACCGCGCGCATCCTCGATCTCGATCGCGCGTCCGGCACCTTCGAGGCCGTGAGCGCGGCACCACCGCCGAGCTCACGCGGAACGCCTCCGAGCACGCCGCAGAGCAGCCCCGGCAGCGGTCCGCCGAAATCGTCGAGGTCGAAATGAGCATCAAGCGGCGCCCCCCTGCGCTCGAGCCGGTGATCATCTCACCGGAGTCCACGCCGCCCGACTCGCGCGACGCCGTCTCGGGTGAGACCCACTCGCGGGAGGCCCCCTCGCACGACACGATGCCGTCGCAGCCCGACGCGCGCGACACCCTCCGCGCACAGATGCACTCCGATCTCGTCGCCACGCGCAAACGAAAGCGTCGGGGCAGCACCACCGGTCGTCGGCTCCCCGCGCTCTTCGCCGCTGGATTCGAAGAATTCCTCCGCGTCGCCTCGCTCCTGCCCGTCGAGTCCGGTCCCGAGGCGGTCGCGCGATCGGTCTGCGATCTCCTCCGCGCGCTCCGTCCTTCGGTCGCCGTCGGCGTCGTGCTCCCAGGTGAGGGCATCGCCGGGGCTGCGCTCCTCGTCACGGCCGCCCCGCTCCTTCCGAGCATCCGCCGAGAAGACGAGCGGGTGTCGGAGGTCGAGGGCCCGCGCTCGCTCTCGGCCGCGCCCGACTACGATCCGAACCGACTCTTTCCCGATCTCGACGACGAGTGGATCATCCGCCTTCCGGCTCCCAATGACGGCGTCGCGTTGCACGTCGCAGGCGCGCTGGAAGGTCAAATGGATCCCGATCGTGAGCTGCACGAGCTCACCGAGCGCGCCTCCATCCTCCTCGCCTCGGGCCTCCGTGGCGCTCAGCAGATTCGCCGCAGCCGGGGCGAATCCAGTCAGCTGCGCGAGCTGCAGGCGCGCATCGTCCAGAGCGAGAAGCTCGCGAGCATCGGCCAAATCGCCGCCAAAGTGGTGCACGAGCTCAACAACCCGCTCACCGCCATCGTCGCCTACGCCGACTTCCTCACGAAGAAGCTCGAGCGTCAGCACAACGATCCCGCCGACGTCGAGCGCCTCCGTCGCATCGGCGAGGCCGCCGAGCGCATCCTCCGCTTCTCGCGCGACCTCACCACCTACGCCCGTCCCAACGACGACATGGCCGACGATTTGCCGGTCGGCGAGGTGGTCGAGCGCGCCGTCGTCTTCTGCGATCACATCGCAGGCGCGCTCAAGGTGCGGGTCGTCGTCGAGGTCGACCCGAGCACGCCGCGCGTCCGCGCACGCCGAGGTCAGCTGACGCAGGTCTTCGTCAATCTCATCACCAACGCCTGCCACGCCATCCAGGACGCCGCGCGCTCCGAAGACGGCGAGGTGCGCATCCTCATCGGGCCCCGCGAAAAGGGCGGCGCGCAGGTGACCGTCGGCGACAACGGCGGTGGCATCTCGCCGCAAAACCTGGTCCGCATCTTCGATCCGTTCTTCACCACCAAGCCCGAGGGAAGAGGAACCGGCCTCGGATTGTCGATCGTTTGCTCCATCGTCGAAGAGCACGGCGGCCGCGTCTGGGCCCGCAGCGTGGTCGGGCAAGGCACGCAATTCATCGTCGAGCTGCCGGAGTAGCGAGCTACACTCGGTCGACAAGGGGGCTATCGATGGCGAACCAAAGCGGTGGGGGCGGCAAGAAGGACGAGCGCGTCTCGACGCTGGCAATGCACCCGAGCGCACCGCCGGCCGCTGGCGCCGTCGGCTACCAGGCAACCGTGGCGATGACGCCGGAGAGCGCCGACGAAGTGGCCCAAGCGCGCGCCGAGCTCGCCCGCGTCGAAGCGGCGATGAAGGCGCCGGCGTCGGGGGCAGGCAAAGGAAAGCCCGCGCGCAAGACCTGGGTCCTCCCGCTCGTGCTCTTCCTCATCGCCGCAGCGGGCGTCGCCGCGTGGTTCTTGTTCCTCAAGAAGTAGGAAGCAAGAAGCAAGAAGTCGCGCGACGAGTCCCTGCCAACGTTGGCCGAGATCGCTGCCAACGTTGGCAGCGATTCGTCACTTCACCAAATCGACGACCAGCTTCCCACCTTCGACGGTGACCCACACGGTGTCACCGGGCGAAGCGGTCCCACGGAGGAGCAGCTCGGCGAGCGGCGCCTCGACCAAACGCCCGATTTCCCGGCGAATCGGGCGACCGCCGAGCGACGGATCGAAGCCGCCAGCGTCGAGGAGCGCCTCGATCGCCTCCGGATCGACCTGCAGTGAGAGACCACGCGCAGCGCGCAGATCGTCGCCGAGCTTGTCGAGGGTCATACGCGCGATCGAGAGCGCATCTCCGCGAGTGAGCGACGCGAAGACGATCACCTCGTCGAAGCGGTTCCACAGCTCGGGCGGCAAAGACGCGCGGGCCGAGGCGATCACGTTCTCGTCACGGCGCAGCTTCTTCGCCTGCACCGCGTCGGGGGCGTCGTCGGCGTCGGGCTCGCTGCTCATCGCCGAGAATCCGAGCCGACGCGCCGGCTTGTCGGCGGCCGCGAGCGCGTCGGCGCCGAGGTTCGACGTGAGGATGACGACCGTGTTCGTGAAGTCGATGGTGCGCCCGCGACCGTCGGTCATGCGCCCTTCGTCGAGCACCTGAAGGAGCGATTCGAGGACGTCGCGATGGGCCTTCTCCATCTCGTCGAAGAGGACGACCTGGTAGGGCCGACGACGGACCGCTTCGGTCAGCTGCCCGCCGTCTTCGTGACCGACGTACCCCGGAGGCGCGCCGACCAGACGCGCGACCGCGTGCTGCTCGCTGTACTCCGAGAGATCGATGCGGGTCATCGCCGAGGCGTCGTGGAAGAGGACTTCGGCGATCGCCTTCGCGGTTTCGGTCTTGCCGACGCCGGTCGGACCGAGGAGGAGCGAGGTGAAGAGCGGGCGACGACCGCGGAGACCGGCCGCGCCACGGCGGAGTGCGCGTGCGATCTTGTGCATCGCCTCGGCGTGACCGACGACGCGCGCCGAGAGGTGTTTTTCCAGCTCGAGGAAGCGCTCGGCGTCACGCTCGAGGAGCCGCGCGACCGGCACGTCGCCCATCTGCGAGACCACTTCGGCGACCGCCTCGCGCGTGACCACCCGCAGCCCGTTGCGCTTGGCGCGTGCACCCGCGAGATCGAGGGCCGCGAGCGCTTTGTCCGGGAGCGCGCGCGAAGGAACGAAGCGAACGGTCCAGGCGATCGCGCCCTCCTTGGCGCCAGCGTCGAAGCTGACGTTGTGATGACTGGCGAGCACGCCCGAGGCAGCCTCGATGACGATCTTGGCCGCGGCCGGATCGAGCTCCCCGATCTCGACGACGGAGAATCGACGGGCAAGCGCCGCGTCCCGCTCGATCGAACGTCGATATTCCGCAGGCGTGGTGGCGCCGATGCAAGGCAGCTCACCGCGCGCGAGGGCCGTCTTCAGCTCCCCGGCGGCCTCTTCTCCTGCGTCACCACCGACGAGCGCGTGGATCTCGTCCAGGAAGAGAATCACGCGGCCGCGCGCCGCAGTGACTTCGCGGCGAATCGACTGCAGCCTCTCGGCGAGCGCGCCTCGCACGCCCGTGCCCGCGAGGAGCTCACCGATCGGGAGCTCGATGACGATGCGATCGTCGAGGCCATGCACGCCCGCGCCCTCGCCTCCACCGACGAGCGCGATGCGTCGCGCGACGCCGTAGGCGATGGCGGTCTTGCCGACCCCCGGCGCACCGACGAGGCACGGATTGTTGGCGCTGCGCTTGGCGAGGACGTCGAGCGCGCGATCGATCTCCGCGTCGCGGCCGACGACCGGATCGAGCTCGCCACGGGCGGCCGCAGCGGTGAGATTGCGCCCGAGCCCGCACAGCGTCGGCGCCAGCTTCGGATCGAGATCGAAGCGCGTCGGCTCGGCCGGCGGCCGGTGTGCCTCGCGCGTTCTGCGCTCATTTTTCGGCAGCTTCGGCGCTTTGTGCGCGCGCTTGTCGAGGGGCGCGAGGCCGGCCAGCTGATCGAGCCGATCGTCCATCAAGACGACGGCGCCGGTCATCCCGTCTTCGCCTACGAAGCCTTCGACCGCATCTCCCTTCGCCTGCTCGAGCTGCTCGAGCGGGCTCATCGGGCCGAGCGGACTGCTGGGTTGGGGCTGCGTACCTGGCTGCTTCGGGGTCGTCGTCCGCGTCGGCAAGGGACGCAGCTGGGTCATCGGCCGCACCGCTGCGCTGCCACCAAAGCTCGGCGTTCCGCTCGCGCGCGGCGTCGGTGACATCGGTTGCGGCGACGACGTCGGCCCCGCTTCCGTCGGCCGACGACGCGGCTCGACCGAGCCGGTCACGTGTTGTGTCAGCGCGCCACGGAGCCGACCGAGATCGACGCCGAGCTGCACCAACGTCTTGTGCGCCGCCGTCCCGCGCTCGTAGCAGACGGCGAGGAGCACGTGCGCGCCGTCGACGTCCGGACCATTCTTGGTCATCCGCCGCGAACGCCCCGCGAGGTCCCGCGCCCGCGCCGCGAGCACGTCGATCGCCGAAGAGGCGTTGCGCGCAGAGTCTCCCGTCGGCTCGTCGTCCACCGCCACGCGCAGCGCCTTCATCAGCGTTTCCCGCGTGATCCGCCGCTCGGCGAGGAGCTCACTGGAGAGCCCAGGCCGCGCCGCCAGCGCCACCAAGAGATGCGTCGTCGTCAGCCGTTCGCCGCGCTCTTTCGCCAGCATTTCGGCTTCGCGCCGGAGCACGCCGAGATCACTCGCCGCTTGCACCGAAGCGATGCGCATCGAAGTCGAATTGGGCGGGGCGCCGGGGGGAGCGGAGGCAGGGCCACTGCTGGGAGTGGGGCGCAGGGGGGCAGCGGGGCGCATTGGTGTATGCGGATGACATGGGGAGGGGCGAATGGGCCAGTTTTTGGCAGGTGCAGCGCGGGCGCAGGCGTTAAGGCGCGAGGACGACTTCGACGATGCCGATGCGCTTCACGGCAGCGACCAGCGCATCGGCATAGGTCGTCGGCACACCCGTACCTGCGCGACCGATCGTGGCAACCAACTTGCGCACCCCTGCCGACTTGATGACCCCGAGGAGACACGTGCGCAGGGCGCCTTCGTCGAACGAGCCCGAGGACCCACCGTTGGGTTCGCGACCGATGAGCGAGCGAGGGCCGTCGTAGCATTGGCGAGCGCCGTCGACGGTGACGGCCACGCCGTCGACGCGCAGCACCAGGTCGACGCGAACGAGGCCTGGTTTTCCGGCGTCCTCGACGATTGCGGAGGGGATGGGGGTGAGCAGCGGGAGGCCGTCGTCGCGGCCGGTGGTCGCCGTCGGGCTCGCGCCGGCATCGACGACGGGCGCGTCGCTGGCGCGTTTGGACATCGTGCGGATGGCGAGCCAGGAGAGCGCGAGGACGCCGCCGGCAACCACGAAGGTGCCGAGCGCGCCCGACTTCGGCCTCCCCCCCTGCCCGGCCATGTGCTCAGTCGATCTTCAAGATCGCCATGAAGGCGTCTTGCGGGATCTCCACCGAGCCGACCTGCTTCATGCGCTTTTTGCCCTCTTTCTGCTTCTCGAGGAGCTTGCGCTTGCGGCTGATGTCGCCGCCGTAGCACTTGGCAGTGACGTCTTTGCGGAGCGCGCGCACGGTCTCGCGGGAGATGATCTTGCCGCCGATCGCCGCTTGAATGGCGATTTCGTACTGCTGGCGCGGCAAGAGCTCTTTCAGCTTGGCGGCGAGGTCGCGACCGCGCGGATACGACTTGTCCTTGTGGACGATGACGCTGAGCGCATCGAGGGCGTCGCCGTTGACGAGCATGTCGAGCTTCACGAGCGGTGATTCGAGGTAGCCCGCGAGCTCGTAGTCCATCGAGGCATAGCCACGTGATGCACTCTTCAGCTTGTCGTGGAAGTCGAAGAGGATCTCGCCGAGGGGCAGGTCGTAGGTGATGATCACGCGCTCGGAGCTGGCGTAGGTGAGCGCCTTCTGCACGCCGCGTCGCTCTTCGCAGAGCGCCAAGACGGCGCCGACGTGGTCTTTCGGGACGTGGATGGTGACCTTGAAAATAGGCTCTTCGATGTGATCGATGAACTGACCGGAGGGCAGCTTCGACGGGTTCTCGACGTCGATGATGGTGCCGTCGGTCTTGTGCACCTTGTAGACGACGCTCGGGGCCGTCGTGATGAGGTCGAGGTTGTACTCGCGCTCGAGGCGCTCCTGGATGATCTCCATGTGGAGGAGGCCGAGGAAGCCGCAGCGGAAGCCGAAGCCGAGGGCCTCGCTGGTGTCGGGCTCGAAGACGAACGCGGCGTCGTTCATCTGCAGCTTCTCGAGCGCCTCGCGGAGATCGGGATATTGCGCGGTGTCGGTGGGGAAGATGCCGGCGAAGACCATCGGCTTCACCTCTTTGAAGCCAGGGAGCGGCTCGATCTTCGTGCCCGCCGACGCAGCAGCCGCGGCCGCCTTGGCGTCGGTGATGGTGTCGCCGATCTTCGTGTCGTGCACGCTCCGGATATTGCCGGCGAGGAAGGCGACCTCTCCTGGCCCGACCTCGTCGAGCGAAACGGGGTGCGGCGTGAAGACGCCCATCTCGGTGATTTCGTAGTCGCGCCCGGTGGCGAGGAAGCGGACCTTCTGTCCCTTCTTCAGCGTGCCGTCGATGACGCGGACCATCACCACCGCGCCGCGGTAGCTGTCGTACCAGCTGTCGAAGATGAGCGCGCGCAGCGGACCGCCCGGGTTTCGCTCCTTCGGATGCGGCACCTTCTTGATGATCTGCTCGAGGATTTCCGGCACGCCGACGCCGGTCTTGCCGCTGCACGCGACCGCGCCCTCGGTGTCGAGGCCGATCACCTGCTCGATTTGATCCTTCGCCATCTGGATGTCGCTGGAGGGCAAATCGATCTTGTTGAGGACCGGGATGATCTCGAGGTTCTGATCGATGGCGAGGTAGACGTTGGCGAGCGTCTGCGCCTCGACGCCTTGGGTGCTGTCGACGACGAGGATGGCGCCCTCGCAGGCGGAGAGCGATCGCGAGACCTCGTAGTTGAAGTCGACGTGCCCTGGCGTGTCGATGAGGTGCAGCGTGTAGACTTGGCCGTCGACCGCCGTGTAGCGGAGCCGCACCGTCTGCGCCTTGATGGTGATGCCGCGCTCGCGCTCGATGTCCATCTTGTCGAGGAACTGCTCGACCATCTCGCGCTTCTGCAGCGCGCCCGTCACCTGCAACACGCGATCGGCGAGCGTCGACTTGCCGTGATCGATGTGCGCGATGATGGAGAAATTACGGATCAGCGTCGGATCGGTGGGCATACGGGGTCGGTGGTCTTAGCACGAGACTCCCCTAGGACCGAGCCGGTCGGCCGAGCTCGGGTGCCGAAGCTCACGGGCTCACGGCGCGCTCCCGCTGTCGCCTGCTGTCCCTGCCGTTCCCGGGTTGCCTGCCGACGTGCCGCCCGCGCCGGCGAGGCCGTGACTGAGCTTGTTCGAGGTCAGCACGGGCGTGGAGGTGTAGGAGAAGATCGCGTAGGACGAGCCGCCGCCGCCGCCGCCGCCGTGACCGCCGCGACCTCCACTTCCACCGGTGCCGCCGTTGCCGCCGGGGCCGACTTCGCCGGTGCAGACGAGCGCGCCATTGCCGCCACCGCCCCCGCTGCCGCCGCCAGCGCCGAAACCACCGGCGCCGCCGTTGCCTGCGCCCGCGGAGGAGATGGTCGAAGCGGTGATGGTCACGCCCGCCGAGTAGTTGAGGAAGACGCCGAACGAGCTGCCTCCCGCGGTGCCGCCCTTGCCAGCCGTGCCGCCGCATCCACCACCGCCACCACCGCCCGCGCCGTTGCCGGAGCCGTCGTTGCAGAAGAAGCAGCCTTGTCCACCACCGCCACCACCGCCGCCGCCGCCGTTGCCATGCACGCCGTCGCCGCCCCCGCCGCCGCTGGGGACGAGCCAATATCCGAGCACGATGCCGGCGCCGCCGCCGGTGCCATCGGTGCCGCTCGAGCCCGCCGAGCCGGTGGTGCCGGTGCCACCAGGCGATCCGGGATCACCGCCGCCGCCACCGCCACCGCCAGCTGTACCGATGAGGCCGGTTCCGCCGCCACCGCCTGAATTTGCGCCTTCGCCGCCACCACCACCCCCGTTGCCGCCGGTGCGTCCGCACGACGACGCGCCGCCGCCGCCACCCCCGCCACCCGGCGAGCCGTCGCACGAACCGCCGCCGCCGTCACCGCCGCGCGAGCCAGATGCGCCGCTGCTTCCCGACGTGCCATTGCTGCCCGATCCGCCGAGCCCCGCGCTGATCACGTCCGACTTGAGGATGAGCTTCGAGGCGTACGTCGCGTGCACGCCGTAGGTGGAGACGCCCGCGCTGGCGGCGTCGACCGTCTTCAACGTCATGTAGGCGATGGTCGTGGCCTTGTCGATGTTGGCCGCATCGACCGCCACGATGTGACCGCTCACCGCGGTGGTGCCGCGGATGATCGACACGTACGTGTCCTTGCGCGCCCAACCCGCCGAGCGGAGGTAACCGCCGTACATCGAGATGCCGTTCACGAGGTGCACCGTGCCGTCGTAGGTGCCGTCGGAGACGTAGACCGAGTCTTTCCCCGCCGTCGCCGCCGCCTTCGAGAGGCCGACCTCGATCGTCTTCACGGGGTTCTTGATCGACCCGTCGGCGCTGTCGTCGCCGTCGGTCGCGACGAAGATGCCGCGCTGCACGTCGCCGTCGATGCCGTCGCAGTTCGAGTCGACGAACCCGTCGTCGGGATCGTCGATCGGGCTGAGCACGGTGCACTCGTACTCGCAGCCGTTGCTCGGGTCGGAGTCGATGTCGTAGTAGCCGTCGAGACAGACCCCCATGCCGCACGTGCTCGACGCGCAGGTGGCCTTCGCGTGCGTGTATTTGCAGGCTTTTCCGCAGCCGCCGCAGTTCGCCGGATCGCTCGTGACGTCGGCGCAGGCGGCACCGCAGCAATCTTTTCCGGACGCGCAGGCGTGGGCGGGCGAGCAACCGGCGACGCACTTCTTGGTGGCCGCGTCGCAGATCGCGCTCGGCGGACAATCGGTGTCGGCGACGCACCCGACGCAAGCATGCGAAGTGGTGTCGCAGACCAGCGAGGACTTGCCAGCGTCGACGCCAGTGTCGGCGCTCGTGGTCGCATCGCCCGCGTCATCGGCATCGGTCGAAGGCCCGTCGCTCGCGTCGGCGCCGGCGTCCGATCCGCCCGCGGAAGCGCAGTCCGCGCTCGTGCGACATCCGGCGACGCACTTCTTCGCGCTCGTGCAGTACTCGCCGTGCGGACACTTGTCGGAGCTAGGGAGGCACTCGACGCAGGCCTTCGTCGTCGGATCGCAGACGCCCGGTTTGCAGGCCTCGTCGCTCGCGCATCCGGCGTCGCTCGGCGCCGTGTCGCGCGCATCGACGCCGCCATCGGTGGCGAGCGCCGTATCTCCCGGGTCACTCCCCGAATCTCCCGTCGCACACCCGAAGACGAAGAGCGGAACCGCGGAACAAGAGAGGGCGAGCAGCCGATGCAGCCCCGATGACAAGCGCATTTTCCTAGTGTTCACGCACTTGCCGGCCCACGCAAGATTTGGCGTAGGGTCACTCGGCTGCCGACGCACGAGCGGGCGCGAGCGGCCTACGGTTTCGCCATCACCTTGCGAATGAAAATGGTGACGAGTCCGTCTTTCTTGTCCAGATCTTCCACCCGCATCGTCGACGCATCGAGCATCGTGATTTTCTTCCGACCTTGATCGCTCGTCTTGATGATCACCGTCGACGGCGTCATGCCGGGCGTGTCGGCGTCCACGGTGTAGGTGCTCTTCTTTTCCGGCACGCCGGTGAGCCGCGTCACCATCGTGTCCTTGCCGACGAAGAGCCATGCCTGCGGCGCTGCTTCGAGAATCTCTTTCTGCGACTCGGCCGGGACTTTGTTCCAACGCTCTTTGGTGCCGGGATCGTCGAGATCGAAACGGGCGAAGCCCCAGGCGCCGATCATTTGGGTGAGGACGGCGTCGTGGGTGAGACCGGAGTCCGCGCCTGCGCCCGCATCCGTGCCTGCATCCGCGCCTGCGCCTGCATCCGCGCCTGCGCCTGCGGCAGCGCCAGCATCTGCACCCGCATCTGCACCCGCATCCGCGCCTGCGCCCGCGTCCGCGCCAACGCCCACGTCGGCGTTCGCAGCCTGCACGTTGGCGGGGATGATTTGTTGCTGCGCCAACATCGTCGGGGGCGCGGTGGCCGAGGACGCGGCGGTGCTTGCGGGGGTGGCAACCGGCGCGGTCGTCGTCGGTGCGGGATCGGGCTCTGCCTTTCGGCCGCAGCCGATCGCGAGCAGTGCCGAGGCTGCGAGCGCGAGCCGGAGTCGACTTCGTTCGTTCATGGTCGATCCAGGGCAACGCCGCATGGACGGCGATTCTTCCGCTACCAAAAGAGCCCTTTTCGCTCTTTTAGGCCGCGGTTGATCATCGATTGGATGGTGGCTTTGACCATCCAGACTTTCTCTTCGATGACGGCGTCGTCGTCGTCCGGGTCGCCCTCGAAGAGGAGCGGTTCGCCGAAGTAGACGCGGTATTTCACGGGGAGCGGGAGCTGGCCGCCAGGGAGGAGCACCTGCGGAATCATCGGGAACGTCGGCATGCGGAAGAGCTTCGCGAGGCTGTCGACGTTGCCGAAGTTGATGAATTGCTCCTCGGCGCCGACCACCGCCACCGGCACGATGGGCGTGCCCGTCTCGAGCGCGAGGCGCATGAAACCGAGGCCGAAATCGGTCAGCTGGTAGCGGTTCTGGATGGGCTTGCTGATGCCGCGCGAGCCTTCGGGGAAGACGAGGAGGATTTCTTCGTTGGAGAGGAGCGCGCGTGCATTCTCGGGGACGCCGACGACCTGGCCGCAGCGCGCGAAGAAGGTGCCGACGAAGGGGAGCGTCTGCGTCCACTTCTCGACCATCGAGCGGATGAAGCGCGGCGGCTCGGCGTCGAGGAACATCGAGGCGCCGATGACCATGCCATCGAGCGGCACCTGACCGCTGTGGTTGCTGATGAGCAGGACCCGACCACGCGGCACGTTGTCGACACCGACCACCTCGGCGCGGAACCAGACGCGATGGAGGAACGCGGCGACGATGAGCGCGTATTTCGCGACCTCGGGATCGAAGCCGAAGGGATCGACGCCGCTCGCGCCGAGGCGCATCGGGACGCGCGCGAGGCGATCGTGGAAGTCGGGGCCGAGGAGTGTCTGCGCGAGGGCGTCGAGGCGCTCGCGCGTCTTCTGCGACAGCTCACGCGCCATCGGGATGGCCTCGCGACGGGCGATGTCGAAGGCGACGCCGAGCTCGTCGGCGATGCTGCGCAGATCCTTGAGCTGACGGGTCATCCCGTCGTCGGTGCCCTGCGCAATCGGCGGAGCGTCGTCGGGGGCGTCGTCCATGGCGGAGCGCGATGGTAGCACGCAGAAGCCGGATTTTTCGGTCCCCGACGACATTCGCGTCTGGCACAATGTCGAGCGTGACCCGGCCGCGCGAACGCACGATCGCACTTTCGTTCGCGCCCCTTGCGTACTTTGCGTTCACGAGCTTCGCCCTCGCGTGCTCTTCGTCCGGCGTCACCGTCGCGATCGACGGCGCCGTCGACGACACGGGCTTCGACGCTGGCCACACCGATGCACCGATGGCAGCGACGTCGAGGAAGACAGCGGCACCTTCGACACCGCCGTCGCCGACACCCGGACCGACGCGCCCGACACCACCGTCGTCGACAGCGGACCGGCCGACACCACGCCCTTCGACGCCGGCCCTCCCGACACTGCAGGCACCTTCGTTTGCGGCACCGAGCGTTGCGGCTCGACCTTCCAATTCTGCCAAATCGACACCGCGCCCGGCACTGGTCGTCACTGCGTCGCGCTCCCGTCCGCGTGCTTCGCCTTCCCGGCGTGCCCGTGCGTCGTCACCGTCGCCTGCAGCGGCGCGCTCAAGGGAACGTGCACCGACGTCGCCGGAGCGATCACGCTCCAGTGCACGCCGTGATCTTCCCGCCGTCGTTGAAGGAAGGCGATCTCGTCGCCATCGTCGCGCCCTCGTCGCCCTTCGACGAGGAGCGCTATCGACTCGGCGAAGCATGGCTCCGCGAGCGATATCGGCTGCGCGTTCGCGACGATCTCTGCGCGCGCAAAGGCTACCTCGCCGGCGACGACGACCGACGTTTCGCCGAGCTCCACGACGCGATGACCGATCCCGAGGTCCGCGCCATCGTCGCCGCGCGCGGCGGATACGGCGCCACCCGCATCGTTTCCAGGCTTGATTTTCAGGCATTTTCGCGAGCGCCGAAATGGATCGTCGGCTTCTCCGACGTCACCGCGCTCCACGTCGAAGCCAGCCGCGTCGGCGTCGCGTCGATGCACGCGGCGATGGTCGCTTCGCTCGGCGGCGATGCGTCCTTGCGTCCCGCGTGGCTCGACGCGCTCGAAGGCCGTCCCCTCGCCGACTTCACGCCGCTCGACGGTCTCGAGACGGTCGTCGCCGGTGAAGCAGTAGGCCGAGCCTTCGGTGGCAACCTCGCCCTCCTCGAAGCGTGCGCCGCCGCCGGAAGGCTCGTGGTCCCCGAAGGCGCCGTCGTCTTCCTCGAAGACTGCACCGAGCGGCCGTATCGCGTCGATCGGATGCTGACATCAATTCTCGTCGGCGGACATTTCGCGCGCGCGGCAGCGTTCGTCCTCGGCGACTTCACCGACTGCAACCCGGGGCCCGACCGCGTGACGGTGGATGACGTGCTGCGCGAGAGGCTCGGGACGCTCGGCGTGCCGGTGGTGAGAGGCGCGCCGTTCGGGCATGGGAAGAGAAACGCGCCGATCGTATTGGGTGGCGAGGTGCGCGTCGGCGACGGCTGCGTGCGGCGTTCGGGATAGAGGAGATGCGAGAACCCCCCGACGCGGAGGCCCTTTTCCTCGGCGTTTTGGGCCATCGCCGCCGCGGCGGAAGCCTTCAAATCTTCGCGAGCTCGACCCGTCGATTCTTCGCCCGTCCCTCGACCGTCTTGTTGTCACCGATGGGCTTGGTCGCGCCGTAGCCCTTCGTCTTCATGCGCGCCGTGGCGATTCCTTTTTCGATTAGCCACTTCTTCACGCTCGCTGCGCGGTCGTCGGAGAGCGTTTGGTTGTGCGCAGCGTCGCCGGTGTCGTCGGTGTGGCCTTGGATTTCGAGCGAGAGCTTCGGGTTCTTCGTGAGCAGGTCTTGGATGTGTTTCAGCGCCGTCTCGGATTCGGGCTTGAGGACGTCCTTGTCGACGTCGAAGTAAATGCCGTAGATGGCGATGTGTCCGTCCTTGTCGAGCGCGTCGGCCAGCTTCTTCGCTTCGTTCTGCGCGCCCACGTCCGCGACCTTGATCGAGCCATCGTGGATGTACGCAAAGATGTCGCGCCCGTTCTTCGCGTAGTGCGCGACCACCAAACCATCACCACCGATGGCCGTGTGGACGACGGTCCAGCCCGTTTTCTCGAGCGCCGCTTTGTAGAGCGTCACCAGCTCGAGTGGCGCGTAGCCGGGCCCCAATTGGTAGAACTTGGTCACCGTCGGAGGTCCGGCCACCGTCTCGGGCTTCACGCCGGAGGCTGAGCCGATGAACGTGTCGGTCACGCTCGCCTGCGTCTTCAGCAGCTTGGCGCCGGGGAAATGCGACAGGTAGGGGAAGTCGTCGGTGTCACCGAAGGTCTCGATCGCGGCTTTCGGTTCGACCAGCGTCAGCGCGTGCGGCGGATCGATTTCGAGGACGACGACGCACCCGACGTAATCGTTGAACGGGCTTCCCTTGAACCATTCGGTCTTGGTCCCGACGGCTCGCCTGGCGACGATCGTCGAGCTCGGGGTGAGCACCTCCCACCCTTGCGACTTGAGCGAGCTGCGCACCAAGGTGTCGAGCTCGGCTGCCTTCTTGCCTGCCTCGCGCAGATTGAAGCGCCACGTTTTTCCCTGCGGACTGAGCTTGGTCCAGTCCTTCGTGCCCGCCTCACCCTTGGGAGGTGGAAAGCTCAGCGATTCCCAGTCGTAGTCGAACGACTTCGACTCGGTGTCGGCGATGGTCGCCTCGCTCGGCGGTTTCCAATTGTCGATGGTCGGCGCCGCCGACGCCAGCGACGTCATCATCGCGACCGCCGCCGTCGCC
>JANYDK010000053.1 GCA_025363655.1 Deltaproteobacteria bacterium
GTCGCTGCGCGCGATGACGTCGTTCGGTGAATTGAATTTCTTTCCGCCGTAGTTGTCGACGAAGGTGACAATCGACGAGCCGTCGGCGTTCGAGCGCGAGACGCGGCGATTGTCGTGCTCGCACGCGAGGAGTCGCCCGGCCGAATCCCAAGCGAGGCCATTCGATTTTCCAGACGCCGGTCGAAATGTGGTGAAGGTGCTCGGTGGAACGAGCTTCCAGATGGTGGCGCCGTCGATGTCGCTGAAGAGGAGATGGCCGGCGGCATTCCAGGTGGTGCCCTCGGTGAACGCGAACGATTTGCCCGGCACCTTGGTCGCGCCGGCGGCGCCTTCGATGGGGTTCACCGACGACCAGTCGGGCGCATCGACGCCGACGTCGACGAGGGCGTCCGAGGTGGCCGTGTCGCTGGCGACCCGAGTATCGTCGATCGCGCCATCTGTCGGCGTCGAGTCTTTCTCGGCGTTGTTCGTGTCGGCCGTTCTGGTGTCGCTCGGATCGACTGCGCCATCGGGATCGCCTGCCGCCGGCCCGTCCGACGAGGAGCACGAGGCCGAAAGAAGGGCGAGCGCGATGCAGGCGATTCGTTTCATCGAGGAAGCGTACCGACGTTGGTCGCCTTTCGCCAACGACGACGTGAAGGAGAGTCATGGGCGATTCGCGCGGATCAAGGACTGCGATGGGAACAGCCTCGGGAGGACTGCAACGACGACCTCAGGCGTTCCGCTCTCCTCGTGATCGATCTCGCCCGCGGCTTCGCGCTTCTCTTCGCCGTCTGGCGCACGCTGCGAGCCCGGGCCTTCGTCCCGATGCTCCTCACCCTCGGCTTCGCGTACGTCGCCGTCCTCGAGGTCATCCTCGGCTTCGGCGCGCGCGATCACGGCTCGGTTCCACCTACCTTCCTCATCGTCCTCATTTTCCTCGGCCCCAGTGGCCTCCCGCGCCTCCCGCACCTCGGGCCGCTGGGCGGATGGCCGCTCGCAAGCTTCGTCGCGCGACATGGTGAGATGGTGCACCTCGTCGTCGCCACCTGCGCGTCGGCCTGCACCTACCAACTCGGACGCCGATCGCGTGACTTGCGTCCCGAAACCGAGGTGGCGCGCGCGATCGACGGCGCCGGCACGCAGTTGGTGCTGGTGGCGGTGTTGGAGCTTCTGCTGCTGGTGATCGGCCAGCTGATGGCCTATCTCGAGTCGTCGTAGGTCGGTCTCGTTCAGGGCCGTCAGGGCGGAGCCGCTCCGTGCGCGATCTCGATTTTCCCATCGATCACCGCATCCAGCTCCGCGCTCGCCCCCGCACCCAAGCTCTGTACGCGCTGATACACCACTCGCCAGGCAATCTCTCGCTCTTCGGCACCCCCGAGGGTGAGCACTACGCGACTCTCGCTTTCTCCATCGGCGCCGACGCGATCGTCGAGACGCACCACACGCGCGACCGAGCCCGGAATCTGCGTCTCGTAGACGAAGTGGCGCGCGAGAAATCGAAAGTCGCGCGACAGCGGTTTCTTGGAATCGCCGACGTAGGCTTCGACCAGGAGGCGCCGAAAGAGATCGCCGGTCGGTACGACGTGTCCGGTGTCGACGAGATCGAGGCGCACTTCGATCGATGTCGGGCTCACGCGCTTCGCGGTGACGAGGAGCGACGAGCGCACGAACGCCGGATCGTGCGCCGAATCGAAGCGATGCGAGGCGTGGGTATCTGCGCTGCTCCCCGTCGTCGGCGAGCCCTGCAGTTTCGGCATGTGACACGACGCGCAGGACGTCTCGGCGGCGCTCGAATGGGCGTGCTCGGTCATCGTCGATTGCATCGCTTCCGGCCGTTTGCGAACCGCATGATCGGGAAATGCGAATTCATGGCAAGGCGCGCAGCCGGCCTCGGCGATGACGGCGCCCAGTCGCATCGCGAGGTGATCTTTCGGAAGCTCTGGCCTCGCCGGGTCGCCTGGATGGGCGGCGTGACACGACGTGCAAGCGATGCCGAGCTCGATCGCCTGCGCGGAGGGGAGATAGGCCGGATCACCCTCGGGGGCGTGGCAACGTTTGCAGAAGGGGAGGGGGTCGGCCAGCAACGCGGTTTGAAACGACGGGTCGCTGTACGCGGCGTGGTGAAAAGATGCGCGCCATTCTTCGGCGATGACCGAGTGACATCGAGCACACGATTCGTTTTTCGCGGCACGATCGACGAAGGGTTCGCACGCGATGGGTGTCGGCTTCCACGCGGCGAGCCATGGGGCGGTCGCGTGCATGGCCGAGGGCGGCGGCGCTGGCGACACGGGAGGAGTCGCCCTCGCCGAGATCTGCGTTGCAGCCCTCGGTAGGGGCTCGCTCGGGGTGACGATCGTGATCAGTGCGATGAGCGCCATCCCCGCCAACGCCCAATCGGCGTAGAGGATGCGATTGCGCAATTCCGAAGCCCCGGCCACGTCTGCGTCATGCCGTTTCGGGGAGCGCCGCGCAATCGGCTTGCGAATCGCCCGTGGCTCTGGCCACACTTCGGCCCACCATGAACCAAAGGTGGCTCCTCCTCCTCGTACCGATGCTCGTCGCTTGCAGTCGCAAGGAGGGAGCGTCGGGCTCGTCGGGAGAGTCACCGAAGCCGGTGGCGACGGCCGACGAGAAGAAGGAAGCGCCGAGCGCGAAGGCGAAGAAGCCGAAGGACGACGTCGCAGCGGCGGCGGACGCCGGCGATTCCCCCGGAGACTCGCCGACCGATGCCGATACCCCTTCGGCCGTGTACGACGGCGAGGAGCTGAAGCCGGCGTCGACGAAGTATCCCAATCCCGAGGTGCCGGAGCCTGCCGCGGTGACCTATGCGCGTTCGGGCCCCGCCGACGCCGGCTTTCAATTTCACCTGACGCCGCTCCCGACGTTGCCGAAGGCGCAGAAGCTGACGCTGACCTACAAATCGGTCCCGTCGAATTGGACGCCCTACAAAGGCAAGACGGTCAACTACGCCGGGCTTCCGCTCGAATACGTCACTGCGAAGAAATCGGTCGTCCGCGACTATCAATATGCCGATGGCCGGCCGGGCGGACATCTCCTCGCAGTGTGGCACGACAAGACGTTCGCCTCTGCGTACGGTGGCCTCGAGTCGGCGGTGCTCGATACCTCGAACCGCTATGCCTTCACGCAGGCCTCGGCGGTGGACGAGTCGAAGAAGTACGCCACCGACTCGGTCATCCTCGACGTCGACACGCTCGAGACCCACCACCTTCCGCTCGTCGATTGCGTCGGGCAAGGACGTTGGATGGGCCCTCGGCTCATCACCTACAGCCCGCCGGCCGACGCCAAAAAGGCGACGCCGATCTGCGTCTTTTCCCGGACCGGCGAGCTGCTCACGCGGCTCGAGGCGACGCCGCACAAGGCCGCGACCTTCGATTTCTTCGGCGCCCAGCTCGGCGTGGTGCGTGGCGATCCACACCTGTTCTACGCCGTCGACAGCGGCTCCATCGGCCCGGCCAACGAGCTCTACGTCCTCGATCTACGGACCGGTGACGCGTTTCGCGCGCACATGCCCGGCGATGTCTACAGCGAGGATTACTTCGACATTTCCGGCTTCACGTTCGCCGACCCGAAGGTCCGCGTGAGTGACGCCGGGGCCTGGAAGACGGTCACCTTGAAGAAGGACAATCCTTGAACCCGTGCGCGGCGTTCTACGCCATCCATCCGATTCCCGGTCGGCCACGCGGGTCGTCGCGGGCGCCGAACCGGCCCGGCGGTGGGTCGATGGAAGATCTTTTCGTGTTCGACGTTCCTTGAATGGGGGAAGAATCAACCGATGCGTAAGCTCGCGCTGCTCTCACCGTTCGTCCTCGCGTTGTTTCCGTATGCCTGCAGCCCGTCGAATCCGACGACGGTGACTCCCAACGCCCAGGGCGGCGACGATGCGGGGGCATCTGCTCCGCTGGGGGCCAATTCCGCCTTCGCGCCTCATTGTGCGTCGGCGAGCGCGGCTCCGGCCCCTACCGATGAGCCGGAGACGTACGTCCCCGATCCCGGCGCGCCGCCGCCGAAGCCGGCGATGTGCGACATCGCGCCGCAGAACCTCGCCGCCGCAGCGAAGGAGATCTTCGCGACGCCACTCACGAAGGCCAACAGTCCCACCTGGCCGAAGTGGGATCGCATGAAGAAGCCGGCCTATTTCGATTTGGTGACCAAGCGCTTCGCGCTCTCCAAGTCCGAGCTGGCGGCGCTCGCTCGCGACGGTTTCGTCGTCCCCGCGCGGCTCCCGGCCGACAGCTACGCGATGAGCTATCACGAGATCTACCAATCGGAATTGCCACTTTTCGTCTCCATCGACTCGATCCTCAATGCCATTTATCTGAGCAACGACAGCCTCCTTCAGACGCTCGAGGTCTCACGGCTTCGTGGCCTCGTCGACAAAGTGCTGACCACCGCGCACTGCGCGCTCCCGAAGTTCGCGGCGGACTATCCGGGCGAGACGGCGCACGATCTCGATCTCTATCTGACGGTCGCCCGAACCTTGCTCACCGGGGCGCCGGTGCCGAGCGCGCTCGGCGTCGACGCCGAGGCGAAGGTGCTCGTCGACAAGGCGAACGCGGCGGCGAAGATGGAGACGGTGCAGCTCTTCGGACGCGCGCGCACCCTCGACTTCACGCAGTTCACGCCGCGCGGCCACTACGCGGGCGACTCCGACATGCAAGGCTATTTCCGCGCCGGCATGTGGCTCGGGCGGCTCGAGTGGAACCTCGTCTCGCGCTCGTGTCGCAGCTCGCAACCCGATCCTTCGGCAGATCCGAGCGAGACCCCGCGCGAGGCCGTCGATGCCCTCGCCCTCGCCGATCTCGTCGAGAAGGCGGGCGAGCTCCCCGACGTCGGCGCGCTCGATCAGGCCTTCGCCCTCTTGGCGGGTCGCCGGGAAGACGTCTCGCTCGGACAGCTCGTCGCTTTGCGCAAGAAGGCGGGCATCGATTCGCTGAAGAGCGCGGATGCCGCGAGCAAGCTGAAGGCGGTGATTGGCAATCAATTCCATCGCACCACGCGCTTTCACTACATGCCTGACGGCACCTCCGAGCTGCCGGTGATCTCGACCTTCCTCGGACCACGCATCGTCCCCGACGGGACGGCGCTGATGCCGCTCGTGCAGCCGAACGTCCCTGGCCGCGAGAACATCCACGCTGCCGACGTCGCCTACGCGCTCGGTCACGACCGCGCGAAGGCCTACGAGAGCGCCGAGCTCGCGAAGTTTCCCGCTCTCGCCGCCGGGCTCGAGTCCGCACGCAAGACGTTGACGCCGCCCTTCGCCGGGGAAGATCTCTACGGCGCGTGGCTGACCGCGGTGCAAGGTCTCTCCGAGGTGCAGGGCGTGCTCCCGTCGTTCGCGAGCACCGATGCGTATCGAGATTTGCGCATCGACTCGGCCATTGCCGGCTTCGGCGAGATTCGTCACAACTACGTGCTCATCGCCGCCCAGACCTATTTCCAAGGTGGTTGCGCGACGCCCGACGCCTACGTCGAGCCGGCACCGAAGACGTACGCCGCGCTCGTCGACTATGCCGCGCGGGGAAGCGCCGCCATCAAGACGCTCGATCCCGACGACGTGACCCACGCCGGCGAATACTTCCAGCGCCTCGGCGCGACGCTGCGAGTTCTCCAACGCATCCAGAGCGAAGAGCTCGGTGGACATCCGCTGAGCGACGTCGAAAAGCGCTGGCTCTCGTACGTGATGGAGTTCCAAGCCGGCTCGACCGGAAGCCCGCCGCGTCACGACGGTTGGTACTTCGATCTCTTCCGCGATCGCGAAGAAGGGCTCAAAACCTCGACGTTCGTCGCCGACTATTTCACCGGCGCCAGCGTCGCCTACGTCGGTGTCGATCGCGTCGACACGGGCATCTTCGTCGTCGACGTCGGCGGCGCACCGCGCCTGATGGTCGGCCCGGTGGCGCACGCCTACGAGCACCACGGCGACGGGGGCCCTCGGCTCGACGACGCCGCCGCGCTCAAGCTCGCAAGCAAGGACAAGCCCTCACCGTGGTCCGCCAGCTACACCATCGCCGCCGTCGCTGCGCCCGATCTCCGCGTCGCCCAAGCCGTCGACGAAAAGCTCGGCGCCAAGGTCTTCGCCCTCGACGTCGACACCACCAGCGATCCAGGCAAAATCGTCTTCGAGCTCCTCGATCACCACCGGAAGGTGATCGCGAGGAAGGTCGTCGACATCGTGCACGGGAAGACGCGTGTGTCGTTTCCGACGCCGAAGAGCCCGGTGGAGGGCCTGCACATGCAGCTGGGGGCGTGGAACGTTTGGCTGACGGACGATTATTCGATGGAGCGGTACTTGTACGGGGCGTATGGGACGTTTGCAGAGGGGCAGTGAGTCGATCTGGGTCGCGGCATCCTCCGGGGTGACCCCGCCCTACGGCAGAGAAATAGGTCTACCTTCGCGATCCTCGGCGCTTGCCGCGCAGAGACAGGAGCCGCGCATGTCTTCCGATTCTCGAATTCCGAAGGCCACACAACAGCCAAGTGATGTGAGCGACCTTCATCCGATCAACAAGCTGATCGTCGCCGATCTCGGCAGCGTTTGCATGGTCGGCCTGCTTTTCGGCAGCCTGAGCACTCCGCATCTGGTGCAAACGACCGGCGCGAATTTCGCCGAGGCGCGTCGCGCGATTTCCGGTGCCCCCGATCTCGACCTTCGCGCGCGAGCATTCCTCGACCTCCTTGCGCACGCGCTCGCCGCTCTGCCGGACAACTTGCTCGTCAAACCAGCTCCACGCCCGCCCACGCAGGCACCGGCCTGCGAGCTCGACCTCAACTATCTCGAAGTCAAAGGCGAGCTCGCATGGCGGGCATCGCTCCGCCGTTGGTCGCAAGTTTTCGCGGGTGCGCAGCCCGCAACGGTGCTGCGCGCCGCGCTCGAAGCCGCTGCGGTCGACGAGCAGGTCGTCGACGTCGTCGCAGTCCTTCGCGCATTCGTCGCGCCGGATGTGGGCTGATCGATCGGCCGAGTAGCGACGAGACTACTTCGGTTCGACGTACTTCCAGAGCCCACTACCAATCGTCCCCGCGACAATCACCCACTCGCCCCGACTGGCATCGAACGACGAAGCCATCCCGAAGGGCGCGCCGCCTTCGTGCATGTCGGGGGGTGTGGCCGCGTAGTCGAAGCTCCATTTCTCACCGCCGATCGGATCGGCGATGGGGGCGCGGCGGAGCTGCGGGCTGCCGGACAAGAAGTTGGTGTAGATGAAGCGTTCGGTCACCGCGAGGTTCGACATGTCCGATTGCTCGAATTGATGCGGAGGTGACCAGGAGCCGGTGGCGGTGAAGTGCGTCCACGTCGCTCCGTGATCGGTGCTGCGGGCGCCGTTGGTGCAGCCGGTGGCGAAGATCGTTCCGTCCTTCAAGATCACGTTCTCGTGACTTCCGTGGCAATGCTCGAGCGTGTCGACCTTGGTCCAGGCGGCGCTGGAGATCGTGCCATCGCGAAACTTCGCCGCTTCGGTGCCGCCGACGCGACCCGCGGTGGTGGTGCGCCAGATGCCGTTGGCGCCGCCGTTGTCTTGCGCGATGACCGCCCAGGTCGTTCCGCTGATCGGAATCACGTAGTGCGACGTTCCGATGCCGGTCGGCGGCGGATGAACGACCCACGTCGTGCCGCCGTCCCACGTCTCGCCGAAGCCGCCGTCGGGGATGTCCTTGAAGTAGTAATGATACGTCGCCAGCACGTGATTGGGCGGATCGTCCGGGAGAATGCGAATGTGGTAGAGATCGGTGAGCGTCGCGCCGAAGGGGTTGTACGTGCCGAAGGCCTTGTCGGCGGCAGCCGATCGCTTCCAGGTGACCCCGCCGTCGGTCGATTTCCACGCGCCGACGGCGCCGTAGCCCGAGGGCGCCCACATCGTCGGAATGGTGCCGGGATCGCGCGCGGGATTGGAGTCGATCGATGCCCCCCAGGGGTTACCGGTGATGCCGGCAGTGGTGTTGACGTCGACCCAGGTGTCTCCGAAATCGGTCGAACGATAGACCTTGATCGTCGGTCCACCGTTGCTGCCCGCGAATGCGTAGTAGTCACTAGGCCGCACCGGATCGACGAGCACCGTTTGCACGGTGTCGGGGCTGGCGAGGCCCGGGAGCGATCGAGAGGTCCAGACACCTGCCGGGCACGTGCCAGCGTCGACGCAGGGAGGCGGGTCGTGATGGACGTCGGGCATGGCGCCGTCCTGGAGCGGGCCGGTGTCGGTGCTCGGTGCGCCGTCGCTCGGGCTGGCGGTGTCGACGGAGCTCGACCCGTCGGTCGCGGCATCGCTCGAAGGGTCGGCTGCGTCGTTGCTGGCGTCGTCGCCCGAGCCGCCGCACGCGAGGAACACGAGGCCGAGCGCGCACCAGGGCGTCCGAGGGAGATGCATGCACGGGCTTCCGCAAGGCTCGTGCCCGAGGCGCGGATGCGTAAAAGTGGCGTAATTCGGCCTTGCCCGTGCCCGTGCTTCGTGGCCCCGACACCCCGATTTGCCGCGGATGGTTTCAGTGAAACGCTTCGGCGCGGTGGCGTCAGTCGAGCGGCCCGAGCAATGGGGTTGTCGCTGCCCGACACGGCCCGTGTTCACCATGGTTTAGGGCCGAAGACCTCGCCGCTCGAAGTCCGCCTTTGCAACGATCCCAACGCCGATGCGACGGAGTTGAAATTCGTGAATCCACCGTGACGTGCATCGAATCGACGTCGCGGCCGAGCGCGCCGGCGACGCTGGCGCACTGCACGAACGTGCCGCCGCGTGCTCGGCGTGGTGCGTCGACGGATGCCGCCCTCTCGCGCATACTCTCCTCCAAGGAGGTGCAGCGATGTCGACTCGTGCTCGGTGCGTCCTGCCATTGGCCATCGCTTTCATCGGCTGCGGAGACTCGAATCCTTCGTCGAGCGGCAAAGACGGCGGCGACCCTGGCGGTGACGTAGCGCTCGACGCGGCGCTCGACTCGCCGGCTGGCAGCGACGGCTCACGCGACGTCGAGCCCGCGGCCTCCGCCGATGGCCCGGAGGCCGAGGCCTCGAGCGATTCCCAAAGCGACGTCCCGGTCGTCGCGACCGGCATCGACTTCCGCCAGTGGAAGCTCACGCTCCCCGTCGCCGACCCTGCGAGCGGTTGGGCGGCCGAGGTCACCGAGCCGACGCTCGAGCACTATTCGTCGCCACCGTGGTTTCTCTCTCGCGCTGAAGCGGGTGGGACGACCACGGTGTTTCGGTGTCCGGTCGACGGGACGAAGACGAGCAGCAGCACCAAGTTCGCCCGCACCGAGCTGCGCGAGATGAACACGTTCGTCTCCAAACCGGTGGCCGCCGATTGGAGCATGAAGGACGGACACCAGCATCGAATGAAGCTCCTGCAGGGCATCACCGCGTTGACGCTGAAGCACGCTCATCAAGCGGTCGGGCAGATTCACGATCCGAACAACGACGTCTTCATGTTGGAGGCCGTCGGCAACAACGATGGGAAGGGCATTCGCTCCGACTCCTTCCAGCTCACGGCCAAATTCGACGACGCGACCGTCAAGCTGCCCATCGGCCTCACCGCGTCGCCGCCGCTCTCCATTCCGCTCGGCGCGCGCTTCTCGCTCGAGGTGCTCGTCGACGGCGCGGGCAAGGTGACCGTCACGGTCGGCTACGGCGGGCGCGACTACGTGGTCAGCAACTCGACGTGGAAGGTGGCCGATCCCACGCACGTCTATTTCAAGGCCGGCAACTACATCCAATCGAACGTCGTCGACTATGGCGAAGCTCCCGGCGACTTCTCGGAGGTGGTCATCGACAGCCTCACGGTCACGCACTCGTGACACGACGCGACGATCGGACGGACATCGTGCTTTTCTTTGCGATGCGCTCGACTAATACCCCGCCTCGACCCCCACGCTCGGTAGGGTCAGCACGGGATTCCACGTCGTCACGATACCTTGCGTCGTCTGCACCGCAGAGGCTGCCTCGCGCGACAGCGTCGCGTTGAACCACTCGGCAGTCAGCGCGAGGTAGCCGCCCGACGCATAGGTCCAGCGCTTTTCGAAGCGCACATCGAGGCGCGCGAAGGAGGGCAGTCGCACGAACTCGACGCCGGTGGGACGGCAGTCTCCCGGGAGACATCGCACCCAGTCCATGCGGCCAGTCTCGAAGAAGAAGCGCGCGCCGATGCGGAATCCGTCGCCGAGGTCGTAGCCGGCCGCCGCCGAGAGGACGTGCGTTCGGTCGTAATTCGACAGAAATTTCGGACCGTCGGTGGTGCGCTCGGCGCGAGAGAGGGTGTAGGAGACGAGTCCGCCGAGGCGCTCGGTGAAGTCCCGGCGCAGGAAGACCTCGAGGCCGTAGTTGCGGCCGTCGAAGCGGTGACGGCGTTCGAGGGCGATCGGTCCACCGGCGATGTAGTAGGCATACTCGCCACGCATGATCGACGCGAAGGCGGTGGCCTTGAGGAGCATGTGCGAGGGGAGGGTGAGCTCGAGGGTCTCCGAGGCCTGATAGGCAGTTTGCGGCAACGCCAGTGGCCCGCCCGACACCTGGCCGGGCACGGCAATTTCGGCGGTTGGCGCCTGGTGAGCGATGCCGAAAGCGGATATCCAGGCGACGCCGTCCGAGAGACGCGCGCGGGTGGCGAAGCGTGGATCGAGGCCGAGGAACTCCTCGCCGCGCACGCGCATGGCGTCGAAGCGGAGGCCGGGCACAACTTGCACGCCGTGGCCGAGACGACCGACGAGATCCATCCATGCGCCGCTGTAGAGATCGGTGCGCGCGGGGCGCTCGCTCGGGAAGGCGTGTTCTGCTTCGTAGCGATCGAACCCCAGATCGGCGCCGTACCGGACACGGAGGCGCGAAGAGACTCGCTCGTCTCCCTCCATGCGCCAGCGCCATCCACGTGACTTCGTCGCGGTGGAGATCGGGAGGTCTTCGGGCGCGCTGAGTACGCGATCGTCGGCGAAGGTGACGCCGACGCGCATGGACCGGCCCTCTTCACGGTGATCCCAACGGAGGTCGACGCGGTGGAACTGGACGTCGAAGAGCGTGCGCCCGAGCGCCTTGTTTTCCAGGTGGTCGTAGCCCCCGAAGGAGAAGAGCGACAGTCGGTCGTGCGGGGTGAGCGAATAGGCAATGCGCGCTTGGTAATCCCAATAGCCAAGGCCGTAGTCGGGAGCGACGAGTGAGAGGAGCGCGCCCGTATACCCATATCTACCGCCGACGAGGACGCTGCCTTTCCCGTCGGCGAACGGTTGCTCGACGGCGCCGCCGGCATCGAAGATGCGCGCCTGAACCTCGGCCCGTCCCTTGGCGCTCGGCGTGGTGGTCTCGCCGGCGATCACCCCGCCGACGTACCGTCCAAAGCTGGCGGGATACGCCGATGGATAGAGGTCGACGCGGCTGACCAAGAGCGGCGGAAGCACGCTCGGCCCGGCGCCGACGTGGAAGAGGAGGGGGACGCGGACGCCGTCGATCGAATAGCCGACGTCGCCGGGCGGTGCTCCGCGGACGAAGAAATAGGGGATTCCCGAGACGATGGGCGAGACGCCGGGGAGGGTCTCGACCACGCGAAAAGGATCGCCGAAGGCGCCGGGGATGAACCGCGTTTCTTCGCGCGGCACGTGCGTCGAGCCCAGCTCTTCACGTTCTTCGCGCTCGTTGCCGACGACGGTGATCTCGGCAGGCGGGGGCGGCTCGGCGGCGGAGGCGATGCGGCTGAGCAGCCCCATCGTCACGAAGGTCGTCAACGTCGTTAGCGCCGTGGAGGCGCGTCTAGGATGGTTTCGCAACTTCGTCAGCGGCGACACTCAGACCACTTGGCGCACTCGAGCCCGGACGTCTCGTCGATAGTGCTTCGACGTTGTGCGCGCTCACCACTTCGGCATGCGGGCGAAGGCGCGCGCGTCGTGCGCCGGAACGAGGATCATTTCAGGGAATTGCAAGGCGATTGCGTCCATCTGCAGCAACGCGTCGCGCACCGCGGGCGGGTCGACGTCGCCGAGCGTGCGTTGCAACCATGGACGCTCTTCGCGCTCGGTGATGCCCTCGGTCTGCCACGCGAGGTCGCCGACGAAGGCGTAGCGCGTGCCCGACGAAGCACCGATCGCGGGCAGTGTGACGAAGACGATCACCGAGCCGGGCGTGTGCCCGGGCGCGGGGACGACGACGATCGATCCATCGCCGTAGAGGTCGTGGCTCGAGGGAAAGCCGAGGTACGGTCCTCCGCGGAACTCGTACTCTTCGAAGCGCGCGCCCGCGTCTTTGCCGGCGCGCGCGACCACCGTGAGGAAGCCGCCCTCGTCGATGAACTTGCGCTCTACCGCGTTGACGAGCACTGGCGTACCCGAAAAATCAGGCACGCCGCTCACGTGATCCCAATGCGCATGGGTGAGGAGAATGCCTCTCAGCTTCTTTCGATCGTAACCGGCGGCGTCGAGCTGATCGGCCGCCGGGACGCCTTTCGCGTAGCTGGTGACGGCGCGGAAGAAGAACGGCATCGACTTGAAGTGCGCATCGACGTCTCGGCCGAAGCCGGTGTCGATGAGCACGTCGCCGCGCGGATGACGCACCAGCGCCGCCGCCATCGAGAAATCGCGCTTGTCGAAGAATGAACCACCGCGATAGGCGAAGGCCGCGCTGCGATGGGTGACCCCGGTGGGTAGGTAGAAGATGGCCATGTCCGACGGCGGGGAGGCCGTGGGCATACTCCCGGCGAAGGGCGCAGGAGCTGGGAGTGGCGAGGCGACGAAGGTAGAGAGGAGGAGGCCGGCGAGAAGGACGGACGCCGCGAGGACGAAGAGCAGCGCACGCTTCCAACGGCGCGCACGCGACTTGGCGGCGACGAAGGCGAGCCCCAGGGCGACGATGACGAGCAGCGTGGGAATGAGCACGATGGGCCCGACAGTTTAGGGCTGTTCGGGATGGCGAACAGGTGTGATCGCACGCGTCCTCGAAGGCGTACCATCGGCGCCGTGGTCCGTCGGCGACTCCCCGCGCTGCTTTTGGCGCTCGCGTTCACGTCTTGCGCGAAGCATTCGAGCCCGCCGCCGAGCGCGGATTCGGGTGCGCAGCCGTCGCCGTCGCCGTCGCCGTCGATGGCGTCGCCGCCGGTGCCCGTGTCTATGAGTGTGAGCGCGGGCACGCAGGCCGTCTCGCCAAGCCTTCCGCCCAAACTCCTCGAGCCTTCGCTCGAAGTCATCGATCGCGTCGTCGACCGAGCCATCGCGCGCGGGGACGTCCCCGGCGCGGTCGTCGAGATCTGGCTTCACGATCGACTCATCCATCGAAAGGCCTATGGCGAGCGGCGCGTGTCCCCGAATCACGCCCCGATGGCCGCCGACACCGTGTTCGATCTCGCCTCGCTGACGAAGCCCATCGCGACGGCGATGTCGATTCACGTTCTCGTCTCGGAGAAGCGATTGGCGCTCGGCGATCGCGCACGAAAGTATCTCCCCGAGCTCGGCGAAGAGCAGGGGGCGATCACGATCGAGCAATTGCTCCTTCATACGTCGGGTCTGCCGGCGGGTGCCGGGCTCTCGGCATTCGAACGAGGCGAGGCCGTCGCCGTGCAGAAGATCGGTGCGTTGAAGCTCAGTGGTGAGCCGGGGACGGTCTACAAGTACAGCGACGTCGGCTACGTCTTGCTCGGCGCGATCGTCTCACGCGTCGCCGGTGAGCCGCTGGATTCGTTCGCCGACAAGCGTATCTTCGTGCCCCTCGGCCTCCACGACACCGCCTTCAAGCCTGCGCCCGAGCTCGTCGTTCGCGCGGCGCCGACGTGTCGCGATGGGCTCTTCCTCGAAGGCGTGGTGCACGATCCGATCGCCAGCGCGCTCTCCGGCGTCGCAGGAAATGCCGGACTTTTCTCGACTGCCGACGATCTCGCCACCTTCGCGCGGATGATGCTGCACGGCGGCGCGCTCGGCGCAGTGCGCGTCCTCCCGGAGGCGTCGGTCGCGCTCATGACCAAGGCGGTGGAGGTGCCGGGCGCGCGACGCACGCTCGGCTGGGACGCATATGGCACTAGCGGGTATGGGCATACCGGCTTCACCGGTACTTCGCTGTCGGTCGATCCCGTCGCGGGCTCGATCGTCATCCTGCTCACCAGTCGCACGCACCCCGACGACAAGAAGGGTGACGTGAAGGAGCTTCGCAAAGAGCTCGCGGCGGTGTCGGCGGCAACGCTCGCGTCGGCGACCGTGCTCACCGGGATCGACGTCCTCGAGCACGACGGCTTCGCACGCTTCGCCGGAAAAAAGGTGGCGCTCGTGACCAACCGGAGCGCGGTCGATCACGCCGGCAAAAGGACCATCGACGTGCTGCGCGGGGCAGGGGTGAAGCTGGTGGCGCTCCTCACCCCGGAGCACGGGCTCGACGCCAAGGCCGATGAATTCGTCGCCGACGGTGTCGACGCCGCCACCGGTTTGCCGATCAAGAGCCTTTACGGCGCCAATGGCAAGAAGCCAGTCGCCTCCGACTTGGAGGGCGCCGAGGTCATCGTCTTCGATCTGCAGGACGCAGGCGTCCGCTTCTACACGTATGAAACGACCCTCGGGCTGGTGCTCGAGAGCGCGAAGGAGCTCGGCCTGCCGCTGGTGGTGCTCGATCGCCCGAACCCGGTGGGTGGCGCCGTCGAGGGGCCGCTGCTCGACGAAGGGAAGACTTCCTTCACCGCCTATCACCGCACGCCGATTCGACACGGCATGACCCTCGGCGAGCTCGCGCGCTTCTTCAACGGCGAGCGCGAGATCGGCGCGAGCCTGGAAATAGTGCCGATGCGTGGCTACCGACGCGACATGCTCTTCGCCGACACGCTGCTTGCGTGGGTCGCCCCCTCACCGAACTTGCGCACCGACGTCGAGGCGCTGCTCTATCCTGGTGTCGCGCTCCTGGAAGGGACGAACGTCAGCGTCGGCCGCGGAACGAGCAACCCCTTCGAGGTGATCGGCGCGCCTTTCATCGAGGGTGAGAAGCTGGCGAAGCATCTGAACGGTCTCGGACTGCCTGGAGTCTCGTTTCAGGCGACACGCTTCACGCCGACGTCGAGCACTCATCATGGTGTCGAGTGTGGAGGCGTCGCGATCACGGTGACGAATGCCAAGTGGGTGGCACCCGTACGGCTCGGCGTCGCGCTGGCGCTGGCGCTGGAGGCGCTCTATCCGAAAGACTGGCAGACGAAGAATTTGCCAGCGATCGTCGGCAATGCCGCGACGGTGGCGGCGATTTTGCGGGGGGATTCGCTGGAGTCGATCGTTGCGTCGTGGAAGAAAGACGAAGTGGAGTTCGAGGCGCGGCGGCGGGGGTATTTGGTGTATTGAAGCTCCCCAATCGTTGCCCGGAGTTTACGCCGACGTGCCGGCCACGGTTCGTCATCTCGCCGTACGCCAAGGGCGGCGTCGATGCGACGTCGTACGACACGACGCTTCGAGCGCGACTCACGCACACTGGAGAATCGTCGACAGCGTCCACGCATTGTCCAAGCTCGCACGCTTGCGTGCCTCGACCTCGGCGCGCTCTCCCGTCGCGAGAATTCTCGCGAACGCCGCCAACTGCACGCGAAAGCCATTCTCCCGCGGCACCGGGACGGTCTCGTACGGAGCCTGCCAGTCGACGCTCCGCTTGATGCGATAACTCGGCTCCGATTCGCGATCGGTATGGTTGTGATAGTCGGTTTCGATCACTCCAGTGCTGCCGGCGATGATCGCGCGCCTGTGTACTGCGGTGCCGAAGCTGCAGCTGATTTGCGCGAAGGCGCCGTTTTCGTGCTCCAAAGTGGCGACCAAGGTGCGGTCGGTTCCCGCGGTCCACTGCGCTGCAGCGGTGATGCGTCTCGGCCTGGCGCCGAAGATTTGCCGGACGAAGCTGACGGGATAGCAGCCGGCGTCCCAGAGCGCGCCGCCCCCGAGGGTGGGGTCGAGGCGGATGTTGCCGGCATCGGCGATGGTGAAGCCGAAGGTCGCGAACATGGTGCGTAGCTCGCCGATTTCGCCGTTGCGCACGCGACGTTCGATCTCGAGCGTCTGCGGTTGGAACATGTAGGGGAAGGCTTCGAGGAGGACCACGCCGCGTGATTCGGCGGCGGCGAACATCGACGCTGCCTCGGGTTCACTCAGGGCCAAGGGCTTCTCGCAGAGGACGTGTTTTCCGGCAGTCGCCGCGGCGATGGACCACTGGGCGTGGAGGGCGTTGGGCAATGGGTTGTAAATGGCGTCGACGTCGCTGCCGTCGATCAACTCTTGGTAGCTACAGACCCGGCCGATGCCGTGATCGCGCGCGAAGGCTTCCCCTCGGGCGCGATCACGACTGGCCACTGCCACCACCTCGACGCTCGGCACCTCTTTGGCGCCGACCATGAACGAGCCAGCGATGCGTGCGGCGCCGAGGATGCCGATGCGAAGGGTCACGGGCAGTGGCTCATGCTGCCGTCGCCGCCGTGTTGGCACTGGGCGCCGGCCGGGCAACTGCCTTCGCAGCAATAGACCGGCAAGAGCTCGCTGATGCACTTGCCGCTGACGCACCCGAGGCCGGGTGAGCAATCGCAGGCCGTCTTGCAGCCCGTCGCCGTGTCCTTGGTCGAGCCGGTGTCGTCCTTCGCGGTGTCGGTGACGACGTCGTCGGAGGTGTCGCTGGACGTGGTGGTGTCGTCCTTCGCGCTGTCGGTCGTCGTCGTCTCGGCCTTGTTGGTGTCGGCAGTCTCGTCCGACGCCGTGTCGGCCTTGCTGGTGTCGGCGCCGCTCGTGTCCGAGAGCTTGCCGGTGTCGAGGAGGCCGGAGTCGACGCCGGAGCCGCCGTCGTCCGAGCTCGAGCCACAACCGAGCGTCGCAACCGAGGAGACGGAGAAGATGAACAGCGCAAAAGGAAGGGCAAAGGGGGACTTCATGCGGCGCAGCATAGCGCGACGCGTGCGGGCTCGCCCGTGGGTCGGTCATCGCGCCTGCACTTACGCTTGTCCGGCCAGCGTAGGCGGTCCCAAGGGTCGAAGAAGAGACCATACTCCGCGGTGAGAAAGTGTTCACAGTCGGGCCCGCGACGCGCATCATCGACGCATGCGGTGCCTCGCCGTGGTGATTCTCGTCTTCGTTGGCTGCACGCCACCGCCTGATCCGGTGACCGCGCCGACGCCGAGTGAAAAGGTCGATGCAGATGCCGCGGACGCCGGTCACGTGCCGACGGTTGCGAAGGTCGAGGCCAGCGATGCGAAGGATGCGAGTGACGCAAGCCATGCGAGTGCTGCAACCGACGTGGTGACGATCGACGCGCCCGTGGCAGTGGCCGACGTCGCCTCCGTTGCCGACGTGAAGGACGCGGCCGTCGCTCCGAAGGACGCAGGCGTCGCGCCGAAGAAGCCGAGCGCGTTCGCTCAGGCCGGCGAGGTCTGCGAGGAAGTGGGACAGCTCGGCGTCAGCGAAAAGAGCAAACCGTGTGCGCCTGGATTGGTCTGTTGCCGGCCGCCGCATGGGGCGCCGATGCCGATTGAGTATTCGTATTGCCAGGTGCCTTGCAAGAAGACCGCGCCGAAGGGTGGCGCGCAGTTCGGGTGTAGTGACGGGTGTCCTTGGGCGAATTTGCCCTGAAGTTCCCCGCTTGCATGCCCATCGCCACCGCCGTGGGGGCGATCGTGAACGGCAAGAGGCGACTCGAAGGGATGACGCCGGCCCTCCGCACGCTCTTCCTGGATACGGGGAAGATTGCGGCCAACGCGCTGAAGACGAAGATTCGTAGCGAGGATGACGCTGCGTTCAAGCCCTCCCGTGCGCATCGAACCCGCGGCGCCGACGGGCTATCGTCGTTCCCATGACGCAGCCTTCCTCTCGGGACTCGACCAACGAGCGTTTCAAGCGCGGCCTCTTCGTTGCGGCGCTGATTCCAATCGCGCTCTTCGGCTGCAAGAAGCTCAAGACCGGCGCGGCCGAGAAGTTCGCCGAGGATTACACCTGCCCCGCGGCGCGAATCGAGGTCACTCCGCGTCCCGACCTCTCGCCGGCAGAGGTGCTCGGCGCCTCGAAGGCGAAGGCCGAGGAGCCGCCCGACGAGGTGAAGAACGACCCCGAGCGCTACGCGCTTTGGAAGGACGAACAGAGCAAAAAACAAGCAGCGGCCGACGGCAACTTCGCCAACTTCGAGGTCTTTCAGGTCAAGGGCTGCGACCACGACGTGATCTACGCGTGCTGTCACGCCTCCCAGAGTAGCCCAGGGCACAGTGGTGGCACCGACGTCGTCCTCTGCCGGGAGAGTCAGGTCGCGAAGGAAGAGCAGGAGAGCGCGAAGAAGGAGAAGAAGGCGGAGGCGAAGGAGGAAAAGAAGAAGCTGAAGGACGAGCAGAAGAAGGCGAAGGAGAAGTAGAAGTAGAGCGCGAAGCCATCACGGTATGCGAATCAGTCGACGAGCGTCGCAGCGAACGCGTTCGGTAGATTCGACGCGTTTCGGTCGGGCACACGTCTCCGATACAGTCGATGCCATGCGCGCCTCCCTCGTTTCCATGGCCGCGGGGACGCTTCTCGTCACGAGCGTGATCGCCTGCTCGAAGCCTCGCTCTTCGGGCGAGTCGGCCAAGCCCCTGCCGAGCTTGGAGATCTCGTCGTCCGTTTCGCCGGTCCCGTCAGTCCCGTCAGTCCCGTCAGTCCCCCCCTCCCCCGAGCCGACGTGGGCGAGCGGCACCAGCGAGTTCGAAGGCCTCCCTTTGTTCATGCGCGTGCGGACGACGATTGCGACAGTTCCCGATCCCGTTCGAACGACGAAGTTGACCGTGCGTTGGGACTACGGCGGTGGAGGCTTCGACGGGCTGCCACCGACCGAGGTCCTCGAGCCCCTCGACGCCTTCGAGGTTCGCCTCGTCGCCTCTCTCGAGAGGGATGGTGCTTCCATCGAGGTTGCGGTTGCGACGACCGGCGGCGCGCGGGAGTGGATTTTCTACACAACGGATATCGCGGAGTGTCAAAGGCGGTTTCAAGCCGAGTTCGGAAAGGATCCGCAGCGGTATCCGGTGAAGCTGACGACCGTGGAGGACCCAGGGTGGGCCGAGTACAAGGGGATTGTGGGGCGATTTGGGCGCTGAAGGGCGGAGCCTCGGCGGGCGGTGAGGAGCCATGAAGGTCACAGCCCGCGATCGCCGATGCGTGACGATTCGGTCCGAAAAGTTGGAGAGGGCGGCGCACCGGAGCCGATTGGGAGACATCCGGCAGCGGACCGGCCTGCGGGCTGTCCGCGTCGTGGCGAGACTGCGACAGCGTTAATCCGACCGTTAATCCACCGCCCCCTCGCTGACCGGTTGGCTCGAGCTGCCTAAGTTGTGCGCGCCTCGATGACGGCGCTCGACCACGGACTCGTCCGCGGCAGGCGCGCGATCGCTCGAGGAACGAGGAACGATCCATGACCCATACTCGCAACGCCCTCTTCTCGCACCGCGCCCCGGCCCACCTCTCCACCACGTCGCATCGACTGCTCGTCGCGGCGACGCTCACGTTGGCGCTCGCGGGCTGCACCTCGCGCTCGCACGACGGCAGTTCTTCGAGTGAGAAGACGAGCGGCGCTTCGAAGACCTCGAAGACCAACGGCAAGACCGACAAGGCCGACAAGTCGAAAAAGGAGCCATCGCACGAGTCCGATCCGAGCCTCGACGACGAGGTCGACCTCGACGCCGGGACCTGGACCTTCCGTCTGTTCGGCGACGAGAAAGTCTACAAGCTGGTCGACAAGCGGCTCGACAAGTGCGGCTACAAGGGTGTTGCGCTGAAGTTCGCCGACAGCTCGGTCGTCTCGACGTCGCTCGGTTGCACCATCGACTCCGGCATGGGGGCGCCAGACGTGGACAAGCCGGGCGATGCGCCGGCCTCGCTCGGCGTTCATCTCGTCGACGGCGGCGCGACGGACGCGAAGGTGCGTGCGGCCGCCTGGAAGAAGGAGATTCGCACCGACATGGGCGACGAATTCATCAAGCTCCACGACGAGAATGGCGCGTCGTTCATCGTCGAAGGCAAGGACATCACCGGCTCCAAGGGGTATTGGGGCATGGCGGTCGCTCTCGTCGACGGACGTCTCTACGAGTGTCGCTCGTCGCGTGGAGGCGCTCCAGACAAGATCGACAACGCACGCGCGGTGGTCAAGGTCTGCTCGACGCTTCACGCCACCAAAGGCGCCAAGGCCGACAAGACCAACTGACGGGCTCGTCTGCTGTTGGTCTCACGGCTCACGGCTTCACGGGTGAACAAGCCTCGAACGCGTCATTCAGCCCATAAGGCACCGACGTCGCCTTCACGCCGTCGTGACGAAACCCTTGCGAGTGCCCCTCGCCCTCGTGAATCAGATTGTCCGCCACCATGTACGCAGTATTCACGTAATACCGATTCATGTGCACCGTGCCCGGCTCTTTCTCGTAGCCAATCGTGCGCGAGACGTGATTCTCGTACCAAGTGCCCAAATACATGTCGACGTCGACGGTGATCGGCCCCGAGCACAATTTGTCGTAGATCTGCGCCTGGGAAAGGCCACTGGTCTCCGTCCAACTCGCCGAGAGGACGAAGTCGCGAAAGCACGAGGTCTTCATCGTGTCGTTCGCCAGCTTGACGCCATCGGCGATCATCGTCGGCTCGGTCGATTCGGCGCCGGTGATCTTTCCAACGATGAGAACCGGATAGCCTCCGCCCGTCGTCGGAGCGTCGGCGGGCGCCGCGGTATCGGTCGACGTCCGCGTGTCGACGTTCGCGTCCTCGACGTGCACGGCCGTGTCGCTCGCCGCATCAGATGCTTCGGGCGATGCGTCGGAGCCCGCGTCGTTCGTCGGCGTCAGGGTGTCGACTGCTGCATCGCCGTGGCCGTCGTCGACGAAGGCATCCTCCGTCACACCGACGCAGGCGGAGAGGAAGAGCGCGGAGGTTGCCGAGACCAGCACGCCACGAGCGATCGAGCGGAAAAGCATGTGGCCGCGCGCAAGCGAGCCGTGTGCCATCGTTGCGATCGCGCAAGACCCAGGCTTTCGCGAGGGCGCGGGCGTCATGCAGGGCGCCGAGACGTCACATCCGCGAGACGCTTCATGGCGGCCTCAGAAGTGTATCAGCCCCTTGGTCCACTCCGCCGGAACGGCCCTGGTTCCCCCCGCAAATCCCGCCGACCACAAGCTCCTTCGCAAATAGCCAATCAGCGTCTCCTCGGTCAATCCCAACAACGGCGGATCCGCCACCGGCCGATCGACGACCACATACAGCACGCGCTCGGTCGCAGACCGCGAGCTCGGATCATGCCCCAGACGCAACGCCTCCGGTGCGCGCAGCAGCGCGGGAAAGGCTCTCTTCGCATACCCCTTGGGGGTCTTCCCGGGAAGGAAGGTCAAGAGGGAGAGCGGCTCGCCATCGCTCAATGGCGTCGACCGGTTCAACGTTGGCCACGCGATCGTCGGCCTGAAGTCGACGGCGCCGACAAGCAAGTAAAGGGCGCGCAGCGTGGCTGGCAACTTCAGGCCGCGGTCGAGCTCGTAGCGGTCGAGGTCGCCGAGGAGCTTGGGTTTGGGCGATTGCAGCGCCTTGCTCTTCACTTCCACGGGGACCTTGGATTTGCGCAGCACGGTCAGTAGCGTCTCTACGTTCTTGCGCACACGGCGCATCGCCTCCTCGGCCACGGCACGCACCTCGTCGGCGATGGCCGGGTCGGCGGCGTTCACGCCGAGCGCGCGCAGGTCGTCCCAAACCTCGTCGTGCTTGCCGGCGAGATAGCGTGCGAGGTAATCGACGCGCTTGGGGACGGCGGCCGCGGGGATGACGCGCGCTCGTGCGGCCACCAGTGCCTCCTCGATTGCTGCCTTTTTCAGGCCCGGTTCGGCGTTCTCGAGCAGGCTTTCGGCAATCGCTCCAAGGCGCGGATGCGAGGCCAGTCCCACCAAGAGCGCCACCCAACGTGGGTCGTGGGTGAGCACCGGATTCGCTGCGTGGCGCGGGTCGGCGAGGTGTGTGACGGCATGGCCGCGACCGAGGAACTGCCCGTGCAACGACGACAAGATCTCGCGCGAGAGCACCGCACCGAAGCCGGTCGAGAGCGCTTCGGCGGTGAAGAACGGGGCGAAGAGCTCGAACGGATCGTCGGTCTCGAGCGCGAGCAGCGTGCGCGCCGCCCTCCGCAGGTTCGCCGCCGAGTGCTCCGCGTCCCAAGGAAAGCGCTTCTCTGTCACCGCGCGTCGCATCGAGGAGACGATTGCCTCGCGCGCGGCCACGCCTCCGATCGCGACGAGCGCGACCCATAGATGGTCGGAGGCGGCGGTCGTCCGCAGCGCCATGAGCGCAATCAGGTAGGCGGCCGGCGTGTATCGGAGCACCCCGAGCCGTTCGACGAGGAACGCTTCCGTCTTGGTGTGGGCGCCGGGGAGCGTTTGCAGCGTTTCGAGCACGCGGATGCAGGTCATCGGATCGGCGAGCTCGGGCCTCGTCCGAAATTTGTCTACGTCGATGTGCATGACGTCGCCATCGATGACGATCTCGAGGAATTCGTCGAGGGGCAGCGTGTGCGCTGAACGGAAGAGAGCGTCGCGCCCGGCTTCTTGCGCCTTGCCGTCGAGCTCGTCGAGGCCCGACTGCAGTCGATGAAAGTGCACCGAGGTTTTCATGATGTCGGCCGCGTCCCTCTGGGGCTCGTACGCGTGCGCGACGACGTAGATGATCGTGCCGAGCTCGAAGTCGAGCACGCGACCTTTGCGGTCCGCGAAGAACTCGACGATGGCGTCGAGCGTGAGGGTGGGGTCCGCGAGCCGGATCGACTCGATGAGGTAGTCGGGAGCCACCGCGCGCGCGGTGATCGGGATCGACGGCGCGTTCGTGCCGGTGAAGTGGCGGGGCACGAGCGACTCGACGATCGCGGCGCCTGCCTGCCGGAGATACGAAAGGCGCGCTGCATGTGCCTTGTTTCGCAGCGCGCGGACGAGCTCACGGGCGAGCGGTGCCACCAGCTCCGGCTCGGCGATCGCGCGCGCGAGGAGCGCCTGAGATTGTTCGAGCGCATCTTCGGGAGCCGTCATGTGCGCAGTCTGCCTCAGCGGGGCCAAGCATCGAAGGCGCCCGCTGGTGATCGGCATCATCAGGCGGGCGCTTTCCTCCTCGCTCCTTCGGGCGCACCAGTTGCCGGCGCATGGGCCGTCGGCGACGCTGCGGTGATGGTTCGATATCTCAAGCCGACGACGACGCTCTTCGCTTGCGCGCTCGCGCTCGCTGCGTCAGGCGTTGGGTGTGGCGGCAAGACCGAAGCGACCGACGACGGTGGCGTTCCGAACGATGGCGGCCCCGGCGATCCCATCGACACCAGCGTTCCCTTCGATAGCGCCGGCGTTTTCGACACCAACGTCCTCGACACCCACATTCCCGTCGACACCAGCGTCCCCGTCGACAGTCGGCTACCGATCGACCCAGGCGACGGTGGCGTTTCCTGCAGCGGAGACTGCCTGCGCACCGTCGACCCGCTCCATCCACCGGCCCGCTGCCCGCCCGATTCGACCTTGCCGGCGTGCAAGTCGACCGTCGAGGTCTCGACCTGTCCGACCGACACCGCGTGCATGGCGGTGACCAAGCAGAGCGGCGACGTCCTCTCGATGCGCATCAGCCGCCTACGTCTCTGGGCGCCCGACGCGCTGCTCTCGCTCTCGCCCCTCGCCATCGATCCGCCCGTCGCCGCTCAGTGCCAGAACAAGGGCGGCGAGTCGCTCAACTGGCTACTGCAAATCGACAATGCCAAACACACGCTCCGCACCGGCGGCGCGCGGCCGAGCGCCGATCACAAGACCTGGTCGTTCTCCGCCGACACCGTCGCGCCGAGCGCGATTTGCCCTGGAGTCGTCGGTCCGAGTACGCCCATCGATTTGCGATCGGTGACGACCGCGCTCGGACCTGGCGCGTGCGGCACCTCGGCTGCGACCATCGACGCGCTCAACATCCCGGTCTTCGAGTCGCCGACCGGGGTGGGATTCGTCCTTCCGATGCGCGAGGTGAAGTTCTCCAACTTCGAGGTCTCGGCCGACAACAACTGCATCGGGTAGTTCGACAAGAAATTGTGGTGCGACGGCGACTCGCTCGGTTGGACGACGGGCGGCGTCGTCATCGGGAAAATCTCGGTCGAAGACTCTGATCACGTCCCCGTCAGGTCGGCTGGCTGCCAGTCGCTATGTGCCATTCTCGCCAACGATGCGAGCAAGGTCTCGGGCAAGGTCTGCAGACGCGATGCGTCGGGGAAAATCGTCTCCGGCGTCGGCAACACTGCACTCGCGTCGGGCGCTCCGGCCTTCACGATCTCGATGGCCTTCGCGGCCTACGGAATCACCATCGCGCCGTAATCGCCTCTCGTCGACGATTACGGTTGGCAGGCGTACCCGACGCTGGAGCTGCCGACGACGTAGGCGTTGTCGGCTCCGGCGCCGACCGCGCCACCGATGAAGAGGACGCCGGCCTGCGCGAAGAAGTGCCCAGAGCATTCCGCGCTCCCGAGATCGAGGATGGTGCCTTTGAACGTGGCGCCGTTGCCGCACGTGTACGTCATCGCGCCGTTGGTCTTGTCACCTTGGTAGGAGACCTTGACGCCATCGGGCCCGGTCATCTCCATCACTTGCGGCGAGCCTTCGAGGCCCATGACCACCTGACCGCAGTTTTTTGCGCCGTTCCGCAGAGTGAACGAGCGATGACGCTTGTCGGTCGAGACCGTGGTGTCGACGACGGCGTCGAACTCGACGCTCTTCCCGCTCGGGTATTGGCAGGAGAGCTTGTTGCTGCTGAAGGTGCCGACCTCCTTCTCGCCCCCGGCGTCGGAGTTCGTGCCGAGGCACTCGTCGATCGCGTGAAACGTCGTGATCCAGCAGTTTTTCGCATCGGCGAAGAAGGTGCACACTTTGCCGCCGGCGTCCGACGACGAAGAAGAAGAAGAACAACCAGCGCCGGCGGTGGCAACGAGGCCAGCGAGGACCCCGAGCGTGACGACGGCGGCCTTGGTGAAGCGTGTAGCCATGCAGGCGCGACGGCCGAGCAGGCTGGAGATTCAAAATATCGGCCCGCTTGCTGCGCAAGCTCAGGAACACCCGGTGCCCTTCGTGGGTAAGCACCAGGACCATGACCTTCCCCTTCGCCAAGGCCGCGCTCATCCTCGCGACGGCGTCGCTCGTCTCTGCGTGCGGCTCGAAGGCGAGCGAGTCGGAAGGCGCCAAGCCCGACTACACCACGTGCCCTGCCAACGCTCTCACGCCCAAGCGACTTGGGTCCTTCGGGCGGTCCCAACGCAATCTCGTCACGAACGGGAGCGCCGTGTTCTTCACGACCGAACTGACCAATCCGCCGGACGGTATGTACGATGTCATCGCCAGCGTCCCCGTCGGCGGCGGTCGGTCGGACTTTCTCTATCGCTCGGCAGACGTCACGCTCGACACCGAGCCGTTGGTGCTCGATGGCGATACGCTCTACTTCGCGACCGCTTCGGTAGGCTTGGCCAGTTTGCCTACCGCGGGCGGCGCGCCGACGGCGCTGCTGAAGGGGCGGTTCTACGGCAGCTACGATGTCGACGCCGACTCGATTTACACCTCGTCGCAGGTCGAGAACAAGGTCGAACGGACGCTCAAATCAGGCGGCCCGACCACTACCCTTTGGACGGCTTCCGTGGGCGCGCTGATCGAAGACGTTCGAGTCGACGGCGACAACCTCTACGTCGAGGTCTCCGAGTCCCACCCCAGTCTCTACAGACTGCCCAAGACCGGCGGCACCGCGACGTTGATCAGTACGCTGCCGAGCGGGCTCTTCGAGAGTCCGACGGCACGTGAGCACGAGCTCTGGGTCGGCTCGAAAGTGGCGCCGGAAGGACCCATGGTCTGCCCGGACGGCGGCGGCTCGGACGGAGGCGTCGACGGCGGCGGGGGAACGCTCGTCGGCGGGACCTGCGCGAGCGGCAGCTCGCCAGCGCAGAATTGGTACCTGACGGTTTACGCCGGAACCCTCGACGGCGCCCCGCGCGTGATCGTCAAAGAGCTCTTCCCGAGCTACTTTTCGTTGAGCAACAGGACTGCCCTCGCGATTCGCGACGGCGTCGTTTACTACGGCACCTCGAGCGGGCTGAAGAAGGTGCCGTACGCCGGTGGCACGCCGGAGACGGTGATCAGCACGGATGATGGCGTCGAGGCTGTGACGTTTGCAGACGCGAAAGCCTATATGCTTTCGGGCGGCTGCTTGTACGCGGCAGCGAAGTAGTCGGGGGAGCCCGCCTCGCGATCGTCACCTGGCAGGTCACGACGCGTCGAGCAGGAGGCGAATCGTCGGAAGAGCCTCCTCGGCGACGTGACCGATCGGCGTGATGCGCACGTCGTCGGGTGTTGGGTCGTCGACGGTGAGCGAAAACCAGGCGCGCTCTGGGTGTTGTCTGAGCGCCTCGTCGACGTCGGCCTCGTCGCGCGCTTCGACGAGTGTCGTCTCGACGGGCTCGATCTTGGGCGCGTACAATCGTCGCGTGCTCACCTGCGCGAGCGCGTGTGCGCACGCGCGTGCGCACCGGAGCTGCGGGCCGAAGGGGGCGACGAGCTCGTCGAAGTACGGGTCGCAGAGCTCGAGCGCGACTGCGTGCCAGCTATCGAGGCGTGTCGTGCAACCTTCAACCGGGCTGCATGCAACTCCGCCTGGAGTGCCACGCCTGCATGCAACGCAGTGGCGCAACGCGCAACGCGGGCGAGTGGTCTCCTCGCGCTCAAACCGCCCATTTATCTGCAGTATTCGCCTGCGAGCCGGTGGCATGCCGGTCGCAGAGTCGACTCGCGTGACGACGCAGAGATGGCCGATTCATGCGGCAGGACTCCGCTACGAGATCGTGCGGCGGCACGCGCTGCGCGAGGGCGAAGAGCCACTCCACCTTTCGGAGGCTGCGTTCTGCGTCGAGCAGTGGTCGTGCGATCCGCGCCACATGCACGCGGTGGCGACGCTCGAAGCGGCGTGGCTCGGTCGACGCGTCGCGCAGCGCGGAGGCCGACGTCCGTTACTCGACGCGCTCTCGCAGGGCGCGCTGTACATCGTCCACCTGCCGGCGACGCCCGTCTCCATCGCCTCGCCGACGCGCGTCGCAGTCCTCGGACCGAGCGCGATCGTGACCTTCGACTTCGCGGTGCACGTCGTCGATTGCACCGAGGCCGATCTCTCGGGTATCGAGCTGCGATTCGACGTCGATGGGAGAGCGTACAGCGCGACCACCAACGCTGGAGGCATCGGCGAGGTGAAGGGGCTCCCCGCGTCGCGCGGCAAGGTGGGCATCGCCGATCGCGAGGCCGTCCACCAGCACCTGCGCAAGCCTTGGTCGAAGCCGTTGGTGCCGAAGACGTACCCCGCCTCGCAAGTGCGTTCGATCGACGCGTTCACGGACGTCGCCCTCGACGCGACCCAGCCGATGCCGAAGATCGTGCTCGCGCCGCTCGATTTGGTGGTTCGAATGACGGTGCCGGGCACCGCAAAGCTCGCCAAGCTCGCGCATACCTTCGAGCTCGAGAGTGACGACGGCAAACTTCACCTGAAGGAGAAGGCTGCGAGCGCGGTGATCGATGGCGCAGCGCACGAGCTCTGGTTCACCCATCTTCGGGAGAGCCGTGCCTACAAGCTGACCGTGGAGCGCGACGCGAAGAAGATCATGCTCTTCGACTACACGCCGTATTCGGCATTGGTCGGGCGCGCGGGCAGCGGGCTCCGCGGCAAGCTCCCGGCTTCTTACTATCCGTGAGGCACGTCGTGACCAGCCCCTTCGATTTCGCCCTCGAGCTCTACGAGCCTAGTCAACGTGTCGGGTCGGCTCCGACGCCGCTCGCCTTCGCCCGCGTCGACGTCGCGCCCACCCTCTTCGTGCTCCACGCGCAGCTGTGGGATCCGCTGAAGAAGAAGCTTCGCTCACCGCCGAGTCACGCCTTCGTGCTCGGAGCCAAGGCGGCGCGCGCCGACATCCTCGGCGGTCCGAGCGACGCCGATGGCCTCGCCGTCGTGCCTTGGGGACCCGAGGCCGTCGCCCACCCAGAGCATGACTGGACGCTCTTCTTCGTTCCCTTTCCGGCGAGCGATCCTTCCAAATTTCTCGAGTGGAAAGAGCGCTTCGCCCACGACGGCGGCGCCTATTGGGATCTCGATGGCGACATCTGGGTGTTCGAGCACGAGCTCGCGCGCGTCGAGCGACGGCGGCTCGTGCGTGTCCCGATGTGGAGCAGCGCGATGAAGGCCTTGGCCGGCGGTTTCGACGTCGCGCCGAAAGATCGCAGCGACTTCGCGGCCCGAGGCGTCTTCTCGGGCGACGAGCTCGCGCCCTACGGCACGCGCGACAAGCCCTGGGAGTTGCAGCTCGATTTCAAGTGGTACCACGCGTTCGTCCGACACGCGTATTACGACTCGGGCGCCAAGGTCGAGCGCGACGGAGCGCCGGGCCTGGTCGTGCGCGCGCTCGATGCCCATGGTGCGCTCCTCGGCGCCGGCACCGCGCTCGATGGTCACGACGGCGTCGCCTACGTGCTGCAGTCGCGCACTGCTGCGCAATCGACCGACGTCCACTACACGTTCGCGACCGACGAAGCTGGTGTGACGCCGACGGCGATCTACGTCGATCTCTCGAAAAAACCAGTCGATGCCGGTGTGGCGCCGAAGAAAGACGAGCGCCTCGTCGCCGTCGAGGTCTCGGCCATCGACGCAGCTCCGAAGGCGCGACGCGCACGTCGAATGCTCCCGCGCGTTTGGCACTCGCTGGGGATGCACGCTCGCCTCGGCGGAGCGCGCCATGCGTGGTCGGGCGCGATCGACGGGAAGGCGCCGGTGACGAGCGCGAAGGATCCACTCGTCTTCGATCTCGACGACACGGTGCTCGCGGCGGTCAGCGGCGATCACCTGAAGCTCGCTCCGCTCCCGGCGGCGGCGCGGCTGACGTTTCTCGATCACGTGCTCGCGGTGAAGGACGTCGACGCAGCGGAGCCCTACTACTCGACGTCGCCGACGAAGCGCGCCGATCTCTTGCTCGCCGAAGAGGGGATCATCGCCAATGGCAAAGAGCTTTCGGACCAGACGTTGGTCGTTCATCACGAGGGCAACTTCCATCTCTTGCGCGAAGAGCACCTCACCGGAACGCCGGGAAAAGACCTTTACGTGGGGGCTCGCGCGGCCGTCAGTGGGCGAATGCCGCACACGATCTTCAGCGCCGGAGCGACCGACCTCGGCGACCGCCTTGGACGCTACGAGCTGATTTTCGTGCCCGACGCGATCGCCCGTCGACACGATGGCAAGGACGTCGAGTATTGCCATCTCATCGTCCATCTCGGCATGGACATGCAAGTCTCCACGCTCGGCCCCATCGACGCGAGCGGCGTCGAGTACAGGCCGACGGCAGGCGACCTCGCCGATCTCAAGGTCCAAGTCGGCGAGGTGATGCGCCTGTGGGATCAGAAGCACGCTGCGCATCCCGGCTCGCCCTACACGAAAGACGTTTGGATCGTCCCCGACGGCGGAGTCCACACCGGCGATCGCGTGGTGCGCCTTCGTCACTTCTTCGCGCTGCGCACCGACGGCACCGCGATGCTCACGCTCTACGCGGGTCAGGGCCCCGATCGAACGAACTTTTCCAATAGGGCCTACGCTACTTCGAATTCCGTCTACATTCCCAACCCTTATGGGTCGCAGGTCGGAGACATCGCGCCCAAGGACGACGAGCAGAAGGACCTCGACGGGGTCGGTTCGAAGAACCACGTGCTCGCCCACGAGCTCGGTCACAAGATGGGCTTGCCTGACGAATACGTGTCCAACTTCCCCGGAGTGTCGCTCACGCGATACAGCACGGGCACGACGCCGCATCTCCCGTCTTTCAGCGAGGATGATCGCCCGTTCTGCAGTGACGGCAACGCGATGATGACCTGGGACCGCCTCCCGCGGCTCCGCTATTTCTGGCACCACGTCCATCACCTCGAGCAGGATGCCGCCATCCAGCGCGCCCTCGCGCCACGCCACGGCGTGCGCTGGGTGGCCACCGAATCGTCGTACGTCACGCCCCTCGTCTACAAGCTCGCCGACGGCAATCAGAATTCACCGTGGTCCGAGGCGACTGCGCGGGGAACGCACGGCATGGCGCCGCTCAGCTCGTACCGCCTCGGCGACGACGAGGGCATGCGCGAGGGCATTTTCGGGGCGAACCTGAGGACCAATCTCGATGGACTGGTGATCGTCCGCCCCAACATCTGGTTCACGTTCGGCTCTCAAGCGGCGGTCGCCGGCGGCACCGATACGACTGATTTCGCCGACGACGACGCGCGCTGGGAGGCCATGATCCGGCTCCAGGCCGCCTGCTCCGACCGATGGAAGTCGCTGATTCGCTGGCACGTGCAGCTGCCGCCGGGATCGCGCATGGAGCGGATTGGCTTGCTGTTCCAACCGCACTTCGCCTTTGCCGGTGCGACCGAGCCGGCGAATACGAATCTCCATGTCGAGGTCGTGCAGGACTCCGCGACGCCCTTCCATACTGATCTTCGCTATTTGATGCAGCGGTCGGGCACGACGCCGAGCATGCGCGTCGGCGCGAGCGACGTCGGGCTCGCGATCCTGCGCGTCGCGCTGGGAGTCACAGCGATGCACACCGTAGGAACGAAGCTCGTCGTCGACAATTCGCCGCTCGGATTCCTCGAACTCGCAGACCTCGGAACCACGGTCGCTTCGCTGTTCGGGGCCGCCAAGGGATTGACGCTTCCGTTTTAGGCGCGCTCGGTCAGGCCCTCGTGCGGGCGGTGTGAGCGCGCAGCTGCCGGTGCAACGCGCGGCCGAGCGCTTCGACGGTGTCGGGTTTGACCACCAACGCGCGCAGTCCCAGCGCGTGGGCGGCGCGGATGTCTTCTTGGCGGAAAGAGCCCGAGGTGACGACGACGGGAATGCTCGGACGGGTCCGCCGGACCTCGCGAACGACTTCGAAGCCGCTCATCGTGTGCATCGTCACGTCGGTCACCACGGCTTGATATTCGTCCGGTTGGGCCTGGAACGCTCGCACCGCTGCGACCGGATCGGTGAAGCCGGTGACGCGATAGCCGAGGCGCTTGAGGACGCGCGCGGTGAGTTGCACCAGCGCCTCCTCGTCGTCGACGTGGAGGACGTGCTCGCCGTGGACCGTCGTCAGCAGTCCGACGTCTTCCGATTCGATCGCCGGAGCCGTCGCATCTAGATCTGCGTCGAGCATTTCGCGCGTCTTGGCGAGGAGCGCGTCGGGAGTTATCGGCTTGGGGAGGAAGCCGCGCCCCGGCTCGAGCGGCCCGCTCTCTGCGAAGGTCTCTTCCGAATAGCCCGAGGTGAAGAGGACGCGCGTCTCCGGCCTCGATTTGACGAGGCGGTCGGCGAGCTCGCGACCGCCGAGGCGCGGCATCACCACGTCGGTGAGAAGGAGGTGGATCTTCGAGGCGAATTGCTCGCTCACGAGCAGCGCTTCGCCCGCGTTTTGCGCCTCGAGCACGTCGTAGCCTGCCCGCCGCAAGGTCGAGCGGATGCTCGCGCGCACTGCCTCGGAGTCCTCGACGACGAGGATGGTCTCGGTCCCGCGAAGGGTGATCGGTCGCGGGCTGGTCCCGACTTCCATCACGCCCGACTCGTCCTTGCGCGGCAACAAAATCACGAACGTCGTTCCGACACCCACCTTGCTCTCCACCGAGACGTGGCCGCCGCTCTGGCTGACGACGCCATGCACCGTCGCGAGGCCGAGGCCAGTGCCGCTGCCGACGTCCTTGGTGGTGTAGAACGGCTCGAAGATTCGTGCGCACGTCGCCGCGTCCATGCCCTGTCCGGTGTCGCTGATCGCGAGTCGGACGACGGGTCCGGGCTCGATGCCCAGCTGCCGCGCCTCTGCGCCCTCGAGCGTCACGTTGGAGAGCTCGATCGTCACGCTCCCGCGGCCCTGCATCGCGTCGCGCGCATTGACGACGAGGTTCATGAGGACCTGCTCGAGCTGTCCCAGGTCCACGAGCACGCGTCCGAGCCCTTCGTCGGCGACGACCGAGAGCTGCACGTCCTCACCGAGGACGCGGCGGAGCATCTTGTCGATTCCGGCGATCACCACCTTCAAATCGAGCAGGCGCGGCTTGATGACTTGTTGCCGACTGAACGTCAGGAGCTGACGCGTCAGATCGGCGGCGCGCGATCCGGCGGCGTGAATCTGCTCCACGTCGGCGCGCGTCTGATGGCCCTCCGGGAGGTCGTCGATCACCAGCGCGGCGTAGCTGAGGATGACGGAGAGGAAGTTGTTGAAGTCGTGCGCCACGCCGGCGGCGAGCTGGCCGATGGCTTCCATTTTCTGGGCCTGCCGGAGGTGATCCTCGAGCCGACGTCGCTCGCTCACGTCCTGGAGCGCGCCATGGACCCGCGTGATTTCACCGGCCAAATTACGCTCGGCGCGCCCGATGGCCCGCACCCACACGCGTCGGCCGATCGCGGTGGTGAGCTCGACCTCGAGATCGTACGGAGTGCCGTCGCGAATGCAGGCCGCCTTGGCAGCGGCGATCGCGGGGCGTGCCTCGGGCACGAAGAAGGCAAGGGCTTGCTCGGAGGTCGGGGACGTCCCCTTCGGCACTTCGTGAATGGCGCACACCTCGTCCGACCAGCTGACACGATGGCTCGTGAGGTCGAGGCTCCAGCCGCCGAGGCGCGCGGTTTGTCCGGCGATGCGGATCAGCGCCTCGTTCTGTCCGAGCTTCGCCTCGGCCGCGCGCTGTTCGATCTTTGCCCAGGTTCGTGCGGCGGTCTCCTGGACGAGCATCACCTCGTGCTCGGTCCATTGCCTTGGGGTCGACTGCTGGACGTTGAGCAAGGAGCGGAGCGTGCCCTCCTTGAAATAGGAGCAGACGATCATCGCGCGGGTCTCGCGCGCGACGTTGAGGGCCGCTGCCGCCGGCGGGAACTCGGCCTCGATGTCGCCGATGACGACGGGGCCCTCGGCCTTGCGCAGAGCCCTGACGCCGAAGCCGGTGAGGTTGAACGTGCCACGCATCGTCGCGACGCCGTCGACGTAGTCGAAGGGAACCGTGCAGCGCACTCCGTCGGCTCCGACGTGGGCGAAGGCGCAGCGCGACGCCTGGAGTTGACTACCGAGCATCCGCACGACGATTCGCAGGAACTCGTCGACGTCGGCGACCTCGCGCGTGGCGTCGGCGAGACCTTGGAGGAACGTGAGGCGTGCTTCCCGTTCGCGGAGACGTTGCTCGGCGCGGAGACGACCGAGGCTCGCTCCCAGCATTTCGCCGAACGAACGGATGAGCTCGACCTCCTCGGCGAGGAAGGGCTCGCTCGAGCTCGGTGGCGGTTCGCGATACGCGACCTCTACCAATCCGCGCTCGGCGCCGGCCCCGAAGGACGCTTGCTGCATCCACGGTGTCTCGCGAAACCCCGGCGTCTGCACCGCGAGCTCCTCCCAGCGGATGCGCGCCTCGCAAAGCTCGGGAAACTGCCACGCCGGCGGGATGAGGACGCTCAGTGCCGTGAGGAGCTCTTCGTTCGGTGAGCACGCTTCTCCGAGGAGCCTCGATGCCCGATGCAGGAGCGTCAGCTCCTTCACGCGTTCCCCTAGCGCCCACACGAGCCGGTCCCGCTCCGACGACATCTCGCTCGCTCGCTCTCTTCCTACTTTCGCCAAAGCTACCGGAGTGAAGAATTCTTGGAAAGTCGCGGGGCCGCTTCGCTTCGACGGGGCCTCACAAGCAGGTTCGCGTCTTCAGCACCAGCGGTGGATTCGGCGTCTGGGTGAAATCGAACGCACCCATCAAATCGTTGGCGGCTCCATCTTGCGCCGCCGGGTCGATCGACGAGAGCGTCTTGTCGATGCCGAACACCTTCTCGATGAAGCGGGGAATCGACGCCTGCTCGGCCACTTCCTTGAAGACGTAATGCGGCTTCGCGTACGGCGAAATGATGAGCAGCGGGAGACGGAAGCCGAGCCCGTAAGGCTTTTTGTCGTCACAGCCGTATTGGCGCGGCGGGGGCACGTGATCGACCCAGCCGCCGAAGTCGTCCATCGTGAAGATGACGGCGGTGTCCTTCCAGTACTCGCTCGCCATCAGCTGATTGAGATAGCCGACCGTCCAGTTTTCGCCGGCGCAGATGCCGCCGACGTTGGGGTGCTCGTCGGCGAGATCTTGATCGACGAGCCACGTCACCGCCGGCAGCTCGTGTGCGCTCAGGTCTTTGCTGAATTGGGAGACGTTGACGATGTGCGCCCACTGCTTCGGGTCGTTGCGAATGCCGTCGACGGCGTTGAACATCGACCACACCTCGGGCAGCACGTAGAAGCTCGTGCCGTAGAACTTCCAGTCGACGCCGCTCGGGAGGATGTCGGGAATCGACGGGATTTTGAAGCAGGGAAAGACGCTCTTGGTGGTGCAGGTGCCGTGGTCGAGGATGTCGACCGTGGTGCCCGCCTTCTGATCACAACCCCAATACGGGTGCGTGATGTCGGTGCCAGGATTGCCGAGCGCCCAACCCGCCTGCGCCGCGAGCACGAACGTGTGTCCGGGAAAGCTCGGACCGAGCACGTTGGCGAAGAAATGATCGCCGAGCGTGAAGGCCTTGGCATATGCCCAATAGTTGGGAATGTCGGCTTCACCGTATTGCGCCCAGGCCAGGTGATCGCCGCCCTTGTCCGAACCGGAGACGTCTTCCCAACCGTTCATCGCTCCGCCGTTCCAATCGGTGAGCGCGCAGTCGTGCCCGTGGCAGAGATCACGCGAGGTGCGATCGGGCGCGTGCGGGCAGGGGAAGGTGGTGCCGTCCTTGAGCTTGCACGTCGTCGTGCCTTCGGCGCCGGGGAACGAGCCGAAGTAGTTGTCGAAGGTGTGGTTCTCTTTGATGACGATGATGACGTGACGGAGGGGCGTCGGGTAACCGCTGTCGCCCGGCGGAACATCGCTCGCATCGGCGTCACTGCCAACGTCGGCAGTGCCATCGCTCGGCGTCGTCGTGTCGGGCGCGATCGTGCTGTCGATCGCGCTGTCGCTTCCTGCGTCGATGCCGCTCGAATCGTGCACGCCCGTCCCGCCACATCCGAGCGCGATCGTGACGACGAGGGCCACTGCTCCGAGCCGGCGTGTGCGCATGCGCGGAAAGATACACGTCGAGATCACTTCGAGCTCACTCTCCGGTCCGGACGAATCGCTTCCGACGTCGCGGACGAAATGATCCATGCTCGCCAGCGCGAATGACGTGATGTTTGCCGGCTCGGTGGCCCCACGGCTTCCGACGCTCGTGTGTCGCCCGCCAATGTCGCAGACCAACGACAGGCGCCATCGTGGTGGCCGCAACGCGTGGCAGCCGCAACGCTCACGACGATGAGAGCACGGCTCGCTTCGTGGTTGGCACTCGCGCTCGTCTCCCTCGCATGCGGCAAGGTGCAGGAAGACGGCGCGGTGTCCGACGAGGTCGCGGCTTCGTGTCACGAGCTCGCCGTCGAGCAATGCGCGACCTGGGTGGCGTGCATCCCGGGCGCTTCTTCCAGCCATTGGGTCGACCTCGATGGCTGCGTCAGTCAGCAAGATGCGATCTGTCGCCGCACGACGTCGCTCTCCGGCGTCGTTCGTTGGCCCGAGACCGTCGCGTGCATGGTTGCGCGCGATCGTGGTGCGCCGGACTGTCCGCGATTTCAGGAGACGGAACTCCTACCCGGCAGCTGTGGCTCGCCGGGTACGTTCGCCGCCGGCGCCCATTGTGCGGACAGCGCGCAGTGCGCCTCGGGCGTCTGTGCGTATCCAGACCATACGTGCCAGGTCTGTTTCGAGCGCGTCGCGACGGGTGAGGAGTGCGGCGGCACTCGCCTGTGTGAGCGAGGTGATTTCTGCGATCGGACCGGCGCGCGCCCCGTCTGCAAGCCAATCACTCCAGGCTCGTGCGACGTGTGCTACGGCCGTTGCGTCGGAGGTCGTTGCGAGCCGGCGCTGGCGTTCGGCGAGAAATGTTCTTCGAGCGCCGACTGCACTCAGGAGGGCACCTGTGATTCCAGTACCCACGTGTGCACGTTGATTCCCCTCTCCGACGTCGACGGCCCTTGCAGCGACGCGCCCGAGCTCGGCAAGTCGAAGTACCGGGTCTGCCGCGCCGGGCTCTTTTGCGCCGCCGGGGGGCTTTGTCGCCCGGGCGGGGGACTGGGCGAGACGTGCTTTGGCCACCCATGTCAGGCGGTTCTCCAGTGCAATCTCGCGACGTTCATTTGCGAAGAGCGCAATTGGCCGGGGTGCAGGTAGCTCGGCTCGGCTCCACGCGTCTGCCAGGGTTGGCCTGGCCTTCGCAAATGCCGGCACATGACTTCTTCCTTTCGTCGCAAAGCCCACACGCCGCCGAGACCATCGGCCACGGACCGTGTGCTGCCGTCTTCGGCCTCGTCGAAGAGCGGGTTCGCGCTCCTCGCAGAGGCGCTTCGCCCGCAATTGCGTGCGTTGCGGCTCTCGACGGTGCTGACGGTCGCGCCGCTCGGAGCGTTCCTCGGAACCGTGGTGGCGTGCGGGGCAGCGGCTCCCGTCCAGCCGACGGAACAAGAAGGAAACGACGCCGGCGCCGGAGGCTTGGCGCCGAGCGTTCCGACGGTGGCTCCCTCATCCGCTTCCTCGGCTGCTCCCGATGCCGGTTCCGATGGCAGTCCCGATGCCGCGCCGGCCGAATCGGACGCCGATGTCGGGGCAGGGGCCACTGGTGATGCTGACACCGGCGCCACACCCAACGGCGAGCCACGCTGATCGCTTCACGGCTTCCGTGACACGATCGTCATGATTTCGGCCACGGATCGGCCCACGCCGGGATCGCCTGCAGCCGATCGAGCCAGCGCACCACGTTGGGGAAGTCGGCCAGTGGCATCTCCGAGATACGCCAGTCGGTCGCCATCGATGCGAGTTGGAAGTCGGCGATGGTGAGTCGGCCGAGCGCGACGAACGATTTGCCGGCCAGGTGATCGTCGAGGACCTTGGCGTGCTTCTTCACGTCGGCGAGGTGCGGGACGAGCGCCGCCGAATCGGGCGCGCCGAGCCGGAACGTCGCCTTCACCACGTGCTCGAAATAGAACGGCCCCACCGCCGGCGCCCAGTGACCATCGTTCCAGGAGAGCCAGCGAAGCACCTCGATCTGTTCGGCCGGCGCGCGTGCGGGCCACATGTCGGATCCCGCGCGTATGCAGAGGTGCGCCATGATCGCCGACGACTCCCAGAGGACGAGGTCGCCGTCGATCAAGGTCGGCGCTTTGGAGTTGGGGTTCTGCGCTCGATATTCGGGCGAGCGCATCGCGCCCCCCGAAACGTCGATGAATTCCGCTTCGAGCCCGAGGTGCTTCACGAGCGCGAGGACGCGCCGCGGAGCCTGCGCCTTGATCCAATAAATCTTCATGCATCTTGGACTGGGCGGCCGACGAAAACTCATCGGTCGGGCGAAAATAAATCGGAATGCTACGGTTTCACGCGATGGCGCCTGACTCGCACGCGGAGCTCGAGGCCCATCGCGCGGTCCTCCTCGGTCACTGCTATCGAATGCTCGGCTCGCTGGTCGACGCCGAGGACGCGGTGCAAGAGACGATGATTCGCGCTTGGCGCGGGCTCGAGTCGTTCGACGGCCGGTCGTCCCTCCGCACCTGGCTCCATCGCATCGCCACCAACGTCTGCCTCGACGCGCTCGGCGATCGTCCGCGTCGCGTGCGCTCCATCGAAGACGGCCCTCCCGGCACGGTGCACGACCCGCTCGAAGATCGTCCGCCCAGCCATTGGATCGAGCCGATCCCCGACGCGCGCGTGATCCCCGCCGAGGCCGATCCCGCCGAGGCTGCCATGCTCCGCGAGAACATCCGCTTGGCGTTCGTCGCCGCGCTCCAGCATTTGGCACCGAAGCAGCGCGCGGCGCTCCTGCTCACCGAGGTCGTCGGCTTCTCGGCAGAAGAGGCGGCCGCGAGCCTCGAGACGTCGGTCGCGTCGATCAACAGCGCGTTGCAGCGCGCCCGCGCCACGCTCGCCGCCAAACCGATCGACGAGCCCTTGCGCACGCTCCCCGAGGCGCAGGCCGAGCTGGTCAATCGCTACGTCGCGGCGTTCGAGCGCTACGACGTCGACGGCCTCACCGCGCTCCTTCATCACGACGCGACGATGTCGATGCCTCCGCACACGCTGTGGCTGCAGGGTCGCGACTCCATCCGCGCGTGGTATCTCGGTCGAGGCTCGCACTGCCAACCCTCGCGCATGGTTGCGACGATGGCGTGCGGCAGCCCCGCCTTCGGTCAGTATCGCGCCGCACCAGGCGGCGGATATCGCGCCTTCGCCCTCAACGTCCTCGAGCTCTCCGACGGCCGCATCGCCGGCACGACGCACTTTCTCGACGTCGAGGTGCTGTTTCCTGCGTTCGGGTTGGCGATGGTGGTCGAGTAGTCACTTGCAACAGCGAAAGCCTCGATCGGGATCAGCGGATTCTCTCGTACGCATCCAGTTGTTGTCGCATCGCGAAAACGTCGAATCCGCGAGGAAGCCACCGCCACGGAGCAGGCATTGGTCGCCCTTGGAGGTGGTGCCATCGCACGAGTTTTCCCACTCTTCGACGTTGCCGGAGAGGTCGAAGACGCCGTCGAACGGCGCCGTCGGGCCTCGACAACCTGGATGTGACTTCACATCCGTCGTGCCGGAGCCGTTCACGTTGCAGGCGGCTGCATCGAACGTGGCTCCATATGGATAGGGCGCAGTCGGTGAGCCGCTTTGGCAGGCCGCCATCCACTCGCTCTTGCTCGCAAGCGCGTAGTCGCCGGGGTCGTTGGCTCCGCCTCCGATCTTGCCGCAAAGGCGTTTGCCGGCCCAGCTGCAGAACGCATAGGCATCGCACCAATCGATGTTCACGCGCGGCTTGTCGAGGCCTGCGGATTCGGCGAAGGGCAAGCCGTAGGTGGCATTCTCGGTGCAACTGATCGGATCGCTGCTCACCGATTGGAGCGGAAAACCGGCGGCGAGAAAGACGTTGTATTGTGCGTTCGTCACTTCGGTGGAGTCGATGCAGAAGCTGCCGACGTTCACCATCGTCGGGCCGCCGACGAGGGTGCCGCAGCTACCGCCATCGATGGGGGGCGGCCGCGTGTCCGCGGTGTCCGCCGCACCCAGGTCTCTGGAGTCACTGGAGTCAGCGGAGTCACTGTCGGCGTCGATCGCGTCCGAGCTCCGAGAGTCGACGAGCCTGGTGTCAGCGGGCGCTGTGCCGTCGCTCGCCGTGTCGCTCGCGGTGTCGCCGGCGGCGTCGTCGGCGTTGCCTGACAATCCCACGGGCTCGGCGTGACAGCCGACGAGGACGCCGCAGGTCAGCGCTGCCAGACCGAATCGAATTCCCCCGAGCATCGCCGCATGAACGTGCCACGAGTGGGCACGGAATGCTTGGTGGGATTTTGCTCGAATCGAGATGACGCCAAAATCGGTTCGGGCGATGTGAGCGAGACCGTGCGCAAGCTCAAGCGAGCGCGATCCCCTCCGTTGTCGTTCATCAAAGGCCCGTCGGGTTTGGCCCCGCGTCCCGTGATGTTCGTCGCCGCAGGGCGACGCATCCCTAGAGTCATGCGCGTGCCGGGCTGTCGATTTCGCGATGGGGCCACCGAGGTGGTCGTGACGCTCCGTGGGCAACTCGCGCCGGAGCTGGCGGGCGACGTGATGCCGGGCTTCGTCGCTGCGGGTGCCGTCCAAGATTGGATGTTCGACGTCTGGACGAAGCCGTCCCTCCTCGAGCTACACGCGCGTGTCTTCATGGGCAGCGGCCGTCGCGGGTCCGGCAACGAGGAGCTAGCCAAGCGTCAGCTCGCCGAGGGACTGCTGGCCGGTCGACTGGTCGCGGTGCGAATCTCACGCCCGCTCGCGGTGGTCCCGTACGAGAGGCCGGCCCCGCTTGGTCCCGAGCCCGAGCCGATGGAGATCCGTACCGAGGTCAACGTGGTCCTGCTCGATCACGCGGGCAGAATCGCGAGTGGCGTCGGCTGCGTGCTCCGCGCGCCCGACGGCAAGGAAACGGAGTTCGCCGCGGGCGCGCGCTTTCACCTCTCCGACATCGACATCGGCACCTGCTGGGCACGTTTTCCGGAGCTCGGCGCGCCGACGGGCAAGCCGCTCCAGCTCGAGGCGCCAGACGACGAGCTGGTGCCCGCGGCGATTGCCATCGCGCGCTCGGCCGATCCGCACGACGTCGGCACCGGTAAGGCTCCGACCGTCTTCCAGCTGACGCGAAGCCCGGCGAGCGTGCTCGAGCTCGAACACTTCTCGAGCGACGGAAACGTCTTCCTCGCCGGTGCGCCGCCGGGTGAGCTTCGACCACGCGCCGAGCGGCTCGACGGCATCGACGTGATTCGCGTCGGTCTCTTCGAGGCGGCGCTGATGCCCCTCGCGGGAATGCGACTGACCGGCCACGGCGAGCGGGGCGCAGCTCGGGCGAAGAACGTCGTGGCGATTCTCACCGCCGATCGCGACGCCTGGGCGCAGTCGTCGCTCGACGGCGCGGGCGCGAACGACGCCGCCGAGATTCTGCGCTGGGTCGCGCGCACGACCGGTTGGCACTGCAATCCTGACGAGAACGGCGCGGCTCTTTCGTTCTTCAAAGACGCCTACAACCATCAGCTCGAGGTCGACGGCGACACGCAGACGCCCAAGCTCACCGGGCCCGACGTCGATCTGGCGACTTGGGGAGCCTTCTTCGACATGTACGCGCGCGCGCTGTGGCCGAAACCGCCGAAGCAGCTCGCGTGTCCGTATCTCATCGTCAACAATCACACGCAGACGTATCCCGTGCGGCTCGCGGAGATCGGCGCGGGCGACGCCAATCGCTACAAGGAAATGAATCCGCTCAACCCGGGCCGGCAGATCCCCGGCGATCGTGGTTGGTATGCGCCGCAGATCGGCGACAAGCTGTTTCTCCCGCGCGATTGGGATCGAAACGCGCTCCGCGCCAAAGGCTACGACGTATTCGACGGCGAGCCCGATCCCCCGCCGATCGTGCCCGGCCCGACGCCGATCGCCGCCCCCGGTCCGGCCGTCGTCGCGTGTGGCGATCATCACCTCACGCATCCCTTCGAGGACGCCGGCCGCCGTCGCGCGAAGGAGCGAAGGGTCGAGCTGGTCGCCGTCGCCGAAGACGCGCCGAAGATCTGCACCGGCGACGGCGCGTGCGACGACACGACCTGCGAGCTCTACGATCCGTATCGCTGGAAGCTCGGCTACGTGGAGCCGAATCCGGCCGCGCTCCTCGGCACCTCCTTCCTCTACGGCGTGAAAGTCGGCGCCGAGCAGCAGTGGTCGGACGCCGCCGTCTTCCGGGTGGTCAGCGAGGACGGCGCGCAGGAACAGAGCTTCCCACTCGCGCTCGGCATCCCCGCGGGTGAGCTCCGCTACTTCCAGCTCATCGGCGTTCTCCCGCGCGTGCGCTACCGCGGTGAGCTCCGCGATCGCGATCTCCTGGTCGACCTCTTCCCCTTCACCGAGCTGTATCGAATCCAGCAGCCCGACGATCCGTACAACGTCCTCCCGCCCCCTGAGCCGACCCCGGCCGCGCCTGAGATCCTGCCCGATCCATCGCCCGACGGGCGGCTCTTGCGCGTGCGGCTCTTCGATCGCGACCAGCAACCGATGCGCGGGTGTTTCTATCGCCTGCAGCTCGGCGGCGACACGATCACCGGCCTCAGCGAAGACGGCTTCGTCGGCACGGTCCTGCCCGACGTCTGCCCGGCGCAGGCGATCCTCGAATGGAGTGACCCCGAGGGGTCGGGCACGTTCGAGTATCGCCTCGATCTAGCGCTCGAATGCGACGAGGGGAGCGAGGACGTGCAGATCGCGGGCATGCTCAACAACCTCGGCTACGACGCGTCGAACAGCCTCGACGTCCGCGTGCGCGCGTTCCAGGACGCCAACGTGCTCGACGAGCAAGGCCTCGACGGGGCCGGCCGCATTCCCCCGAAGACGCGCGCGCGCATTCGCGCCACTTACACCGATCGGCTCGGGGCCTGACATGGGCGGTCCCGAGGCTCCCAAAGAGACGATCGCGACGCCGCCGCAGCTGCGTGACGTGATGATCGTCCCGCGCGCGCCGGCGCGGAACCTGAGCGGCAATTCGACGCTCACCGTCTTCCAGCAAAACTGGCTGTTCGCGCAGCAGTGGCTACGCGCCAGTCCCTCGACGCGGATGGTGGTGGAGGTGCCCGTCGACGGTCAGCTCGCCGACATCGAAGCGGCCTTCACCACCGCGATCGCCAAGGCGCGCGGCAAAGAGATCACGCTCTGCATCGGCCACGGCGGCGCCGGCTCGTTCCGCGGGCTCACGCAGACGGTCTTCGACACGCTCCCCGAGTCGGCCCACGGAATGATCGATCACCGCGGCGCGATGACGCGCGAGGTGCTCGACTTCGAGACGATCGCCGAGAAGCAGAACGGCAAGTGGGTCCCCAAGCCGAGCGGGCCGGCGAAGCTGACGCTGTCGCAAGCGAAGATCGATTCACTGTCACCGCGCTTCGAGCTCCTCACGCGCCTCGGCGACAAGCTGAAGGCCGGCGGTGTGGGCCGCCTTCGCATCCTCTCCTGCAACATCGGGCTCGACGCACAGTTCGGGCGCGACTTGGCGAAGAAGCTCGGCGTCGAGCTGCGACTCTACCGGGGTCTCGTCGCCATGGCCGAGGTTGCGTTCACCAGCCCCGGCAAGCCCGACGACGTGCGCGAGCAGGTGTGGATCGTCGACGACGAAAACGACCCGGAAGGCAATCGCCCGCCGACCGACGACAAAGATCACGCTTCGTTCCACGAGATCCCGTCGCATCGGGAATCCACGTTTCCACCCTGATCGAACCCATCGGCAGCGCCGCAAGTAACCAGAGGTAACCAGATGGACGTCTTCTTGGTCGTGCGCGCGCTCGACGCCAACTACGCTCTGATCGTCGGCGCCGCGTTGAAGGTCCGCTTCGACGGTGGCGCGCCGATCGACGTCGCGCAGACGTCGACGGTCGGCGAGTTCGAGATCCTGATCCCGCCCGGCACCTCGACCGCGTCGGTGCTCGTCTCGAAGAAAGGCTTCTGGGACGGCGCCCAGGATCTCACGCTGACGCTCGGCACGCCGCCGTCCATCGCCTGGAACGGCGCCCAGACGCTCGCCGCCCGCAACTTCGAGGCGCACTCGCGCACCGGTCCTGATTTCAACCTCGTGGTCAACATGGTGGTGATGCAGCTGCGCGACGCAAAGGCGAGCGTCGACGCCGTCGTCTCGGCGGGCGGCATGTCCTATCTGACCCCGCAGGGGCACGTCATTCGCGATCTCGACGATCGCATCCTCGACCCTTCCGGCAAGGGTTGGGACCAGCTGAAGCACAGCAAGACGGGCGGCGTGAAGCCCACGGGGAAGGTCTATTTCGCCGAGCGAGGCCACACCCCGAAGCTCTTCGCCATCTATCGGCCGAACGGTATGGCGCGCTCATTTCAGGTCGACGGCGGAAACCCGCAGCACCTGCCGATTCCCTTTCATCTCTTCTTTCATCCACACATCCCCGCGCACTTCGGAGAGACGCCTTATCCGTTCGGCACGAAGTACATCGATCTCATCGCCCGCTACCTCTTCTATCCGCAGGTCTTCAACATCGGAAAGGCGATGGTGAACCAACACCATCTCTCGCCGGACCCCTGCGTCTTCGCCTTTCCGGTCGGGCACATTCGCGAGTGGTTCGGCGAGCTGGCGAAGCAGACGAACCTCCTGCGCTTCTTCCAGGAGGCCGCCTACTTCCTCCAACGCATGGACGGCGTCTCGTACCCGATGCAGGGCGTGGGACGCTGCGCAATCTCGGCCTTCAGCGCGGGCGCCGAGCAGCTGAAGATCATGATGGACACTCCGGACGCGGCGTTCCTCGAGCAACTGCGCGAGATCTACGCCTTCGATCCGTACCTCCCCGGCAATGAATTCTCGCTCTGCAACGCCTTTGGCGCGTGGTTGCAGAAGGGCGCAGACGACCGGAAACTCCGCATGTACACGCAGAATCCGAGTTGGTACGGCTTCGCCAAGCAACAACTTCCGAGTGCGACCGAGAGCTCGGGGCCGGAGAACGCCAAGGTCAGCGACAGCAGCGCCGGCACGTCGCTCCTCGTGCCGCACGGCACGTTCTGGACGGCCCTGCGAGATGCCATTCCCAAACCTTGGGCGACCGGCACGCTCGACGAGCCGCCGGTCGTTTGGGACGACGTGCATTCGTTGATGCCCGCGCTCTTCATGAGCCACGCCCGCAAGAAAGGACAGCTCTGGAAGATGCCGTGACCGGGCCGCTCAATTCTCCGGCGCACACGTCGAGACGCCTGCGCCGACGATCGGCTCGTCGTAGCTGGCCACTCGAATGAGGGTCGAGTCGGACGGCCGCAGCCTCGTCACGATCGATTGCGTGCGCGTCGCCGCCGTGAAGAAGAAGAAATCCCCGCCCCAGAAGGAGACGGCCCACGCCGTCCCCTGGAGCACGCCGGCGAGCTTCCGGTCGTCGAGGATGGCTCCGGTGGCCTTGTCGATCTGCGCGAGGTGCGCGTCCTCTTCGACCGGCGTGTTCGGCCTGTAAAACGCATAGAGACGTCCGTCGCCAGTGCCCGTGAGCTCGGCGTGGTGCACCGAGGAGGGAAGCGCGCCGAGATCGCCAAACGTCAGATCGGACAAGCGCACGGATCCCAAGTGTTCGAAGCCATCGAGCGCGTCCTCGTAGGAGGCGAGGTAGAGCGTCTCGCTCGGCCCGCCGCGATCGGTGGCGATGCCCATTCCGAACTCGCGAAAGGCGCCAGTGAGCGGCGTCCAAGACGTCGGCGTGCAGGCGCCCGTCTTGGTGCTCACTTGGTAGATATTCCCATTCTGGAAGCCCACGTACGCCGTCCCCTTTCGATCGATCGCCATCGAGTTGGGGGTGTCGCCGAAAGCGGGACAGTCGAGGACAGCCACTTTGCTGAACGTGTGCGTCGGCGCGTGGAAGCTCAAGAGCTGATTGCGATTCGTCAGCGCGTAGACGTAGGTCGCGCCCGAATCCGGGCAGTCGCTGCGCACCACGCCATCGGGGACGGCGCCGTCGTAGTCCCACTGGGTGCCCGGATCCTGCAGCTCGGTGCGGGCGCCGCAGCTGACGACGCTGGTTGCGAGGGAGAGTCCGAGGGCGACTTCGAGGGCGAGTCCGAGGGCGAGTCCGAGGAGAGCGAGCCTCGGGGGGCAGGGCGGCATGGTGGATGGTGTAACCCGGGAGTGGGGCGGGAACATCCCGGGAACGTGCCACGGGCTAGCAGCCTCTGTTCACCGCGATGAACGAGCGAACGAAACCATCTATCCTCTCCAGATGCCCGAGACAGGGTCGTCGAACGAAACGCAAAACGGGCCCAACGCGCCCGACGCGCCCAACGCGCCCGACGGCCTTGGCAACGCATCGCTCGTGCACCACACGCGTCCGCTCTTTCTGATCGCGGCCATGGTCATCGCCGCGCTCGGCATGTTCGGGCCCTTCGCGCTCATCGGCGTTGCTGGTCTCGACACCAAGGCGATGGACGGGGTCGTGCGCTTGATGATGTCGGGCGGGATGTTCCTCTCGATGATCTGTATGGCGATCTTCGCGAACCCTTCCGAGGCAGCCGACAAGCCGCTCTCGGTCGACGCAGAGGGCGTGCACCTCGGCGACAAGCGGGTCGCGCGGCGGAGCAGCATTCGCGGCGCCCTCCTCGCCTCCGACCCGGGGGGTGCGCGCTTGCTCCTCGAGCGCGGGACGCTGGAGGAGCCGGTCGAGCTCATCGTCGACTCCCTCGATCGCGGGCACGCCGTGCTGCGCGCGCTCGGTTTCGATCCGGCGCAGACCACCGCGACCATCCCGCTCCGCAGCTTTCGCACGAAGCTGGCGGCTGCGGTCTCGAGCATCGCCTCGATCGGTACCTTGGCGCTTGCGCAAAGCATCGGCGGCCTCACGCTCGCGCTCTCGCTCGCTGCGCTGGTCCCGCTGGTGATCGCTGCGTGGATCGCGCTGGTGCCGAGGGTGACCGTCGGCCGCGATGGGGTGCGGGTGCGAGGACAGTTGGGGACGCGCTTCGTGCCGATGCCGTCGATCGTCGATGTCAGCTCTTCACCCCGAGGGGTAGAGATCGCACTCGCGGGCGGCGAGATGTACGTGATTCCCGTCGGCGCGCGCAAAGACATGATCGTGGCGCGCATTCGCCAGGCGATCGGGGACGCAGCCGAGGGGCCACTCGTGAAGCTGGCGCGTGATGGGCGAACGGCGGCCGATTGGTTGATGTGGGTGCGGGGACTGGCCGATGGCAAGGAGACGTTCCGCGAGGCGGCCGTGACGCGAGAGGAATTGCTACGCGTGGTCGAAGCGCCGCGCGCGCCCGTCGAGGAACGCGCGGTCGCCGCGGCCGCACTCGCGCCGCACGTCGACGCGGCGCAGCGGGCGCGCTTTCGTGCGCTCGCGGAGGCGTGCGCGTCGCCGCGATTGCGAGTTGCGTTGACCGCTGCCGCCGACGCCGACGAGGAGGCCATGGAGGAAGCGCTTGCGAGCCTCCATCACTGAAGCTCACGGATACGGAATCGGCTTCCCGTCGTCGTCCCACACGTTCCCTGTCACGATCGGGCTCGGATCATCAATCGTCCACGGGTCGCTGCCTCAGACCTTGCGTAGGCAACGTCGCCTTCGTCATTGCTGTGCGGAGCGGCCGGGCAAGTTGCTAGGCGCACCCCGCTCGACGTCGGTGTCGTGATGCCCGACGCGACGCACGACGCGGGTGGCTCGGGGAGGTTCATCGTCAGTGGCGGAGGCTACGTGGCTATCGCCGTCGGGTCGCACGAAGGATCGGCTACGACGAACGAGCTGATCGTGGTGCGCCTCTCGGACGCCAAGACGTGGAACCTCGGGCAGGGGCCGGGCAAGTTGCATTGGACCTGGCCATCGTCGATGAGATCCGATGAGTTCTCAGCGGCGACGGAGGAAAGCTAAGGCATTTTGCGATCATTTCAGCGATTCTCGCGAGGAACAGCCGATGGCGATCTCACTCTACGACCTCAGCGTGCCGACCTTCCTGCAGACCGTCACCGCAATGGCAGGCATCCTCGACCGCGCGGCCGCGCATTGCGCGAAGACGGGCAAAGACCCGGACGACTTCGTGGAGGCGCGCCTGTTCGCAGACATGGCGCCGTTCCACTTCCAGATCGAAGCCGCCTGGCACCACGCCGTGTGCGGCGTGGAGGCCCTGAGGACCGGTGCGTTCACTCCGCCCGCCTTGGTCGGGCCGGTCCCCTTCACCGCGCTGCGGGCAATGATCGCCGACGCCGAGGCTGCGCTGGCGGCCTTCGAGCGCGACGAGATCGACGGCTGCGCGGGCAAGGAGCTCGATCTCCAGATCGGCCCGCGGCGGGTCGCCTTCACGGCCGAGACCTTCATCGTCTCGTTCTCGCTGCCCAACTTCCATTTCCACGCAGTCACCGCCTACGACATCCTGCGCTCACGCGGCGTGCCCATCGGCAAACGCGACTACGAGGGGCGGCTGCGGACCAGGGCGGGCTAGCGGGCACCCGAGCCAGCTCCTGCTGCACCCATCGTTGCAGGTGCCGTTGGAGGACGACGGGCGGTGCGAGGACGAGGATGGCGAGGACGACGAGGATGTGTGATCGACGATCAGGACGTCGCCTTCTTGCGCTCCTCGAGCGTGGCCTCGATCTGCAAAGCCATGAGCTGGTCCTTCGGTCGGGCGAGCTTTCGCTTCACATCGAGGAGACGTTCGAGAGAAAGGACGCGCACCGTGAATCCGCCGAGATCGACCATTGTCGTGTCTGCCAGGACATCGTCATAGGCCGTCGACTCTTCGATCGTCCCGAGCACGTCGAGCACTCCCATTCGGGTCTCCAAGAGGAGATGGCCCGGACCTTGGAGATGAGACGCATTGGGACGAAGACGTCGACGGTCGCCGCGAAACACGGCATCGAGCTCGGCGAGCGCAGCCAGAAGTCGATCGACGTTCTCTGGCGCTCGGCTGCGTAGGATGTCGACGTCGCGGGTCACCACCGGCGCGCCACCAATTACCGCCGCCATGCCGCCGACGATGATCATCTCGACGTCGTGACGGCAAAGTGTGCGAAGGATTTCGACGAGGCTAGCTTCTGCCACGTGCAGCCTCGCCTGCCGCGATCAGCCGCTCGACGTCCGCCAGCGCGAGATCGTGCGTGCGAACGCGTTCGGCCGGGGTCATCGCGAGCGTGTGACGGACGAGCGTGCGATCGACGCCGTTTTCGTCGTAGTCGGGCTCGTCGCTGGGCTCGGGATGGGGCGACACGAGGGAAGTCTAGCAGTCTCGGTCATTGCGCGGAACGCCCCGCGCGCAGCGTCGTCGCCCACCAAATCAAATCATCGAGCATCGCGTCCGCTGCTTGTGCGAGATGCGGGAAGTCGTCGAACGACTTGCCTTGCAGCAGTGCGTAGAGTCGTAGGATTGCAGTTCGAGACAACGAGGCACGTAGCGCTTCGAGAAGGATCTATCTTCGGCGCATGCCCGAGGCACCGTGGCCCAGCGCTGCTCTTGCCGCTCCTCACCGCTCCTCGGCAACTTACCCTTGCGGACCTGCACGAACGCGCGAGAGCTCGAGTGCCGTGCTCCGGTTCAGTTCTTCGCCTCATACGACCACCGCATCTTCGCCGATACCCACGAGGTCACGTCGCACGTCGACGACTTCGTGATCCGCACGGTCTCGACGCGGCCTTCGAGCTCGAGCGAGAGCGGCCACCCGTTCGGCGTGCGGACGATCAGTCGTCCGTCGAGGCGAGCTCGTTCGGCGGGAAAATGCACCTTCCCATCGTTCGGGTTGCGCAGGACCAAGACGGTGACGAGCAAGCGATCGGGTTCGATGCGCGACGGCGTCGTCTCGATCCAGGCATCCGCCAAGTCGAAGGGCGCGACCGCTTGGACGAACGGAACGAAGGAGTCGTCGGCCTTCTCCACGGTCTCGTCCGCCGTCTTGGCCGCCGTCTTCTCCAACGTCACATCGCGGTAGAGCGCGGTGAGGAGGCTCTCGGGAACTCCGCGCAGGTCGCGCTCGGCAGGCGATTCGAGCGCGAGGGCGCTGGTCCAGCGCGGATCGAGCGAGCTCGGGACGAAGGAGAAATGGCCGGCGGCGTCCACCTTTCGCTCGACGTCGATCACGAGGCCGGTGGGCGAGCCGGAGCTCGGACCCGAGATCGACGTGTCCCATCGGTCCTCCGCGTAGTTCACGCGCTTGTGGATCGGCCGCAGCGGGTGATCGGGCTCGGACTCGACGACGGTGACGTCGAAGGCGGCGTCGCGTGTGACGACGTCGGGGCGTCTCGGCGTAGGTTTCAACGAGGGCCACCACGGCGGATGCGTGCAGTGACTCGTCGACTTCGACGAGGTGTGGACCTCGGCGTGCACGACCGTGTCGCGCGGCACGGGACGGATCGCCCAATGCACATGCGACGGATCGAACGCGGGGGCCGCGTCGACCGAGACGTCGTCCTTCACGATCGGCGCCGCCCGCGTGCGAGAGCAGCCGCCGAGGACGACGAGCGGTGCGACGACGAGGATGCCGAGGACGGGACGGAGAAAGCGCATGGACTCGGTTCAGACGCATGGATGGATCGAAGCTTGGCGCGGCGAGATGACGGGGATCCAACGCGAAGCCGCCTGAGATGGCTCTGCTCGACGTCGGTGCAAGCTGATCCAGCAGGCGAAGTGAGCGATGATGCGAGGACGCCATGAGCTCGTCCGACGATCTCCTCGAGCTCGCCCACTCGATCGCACGACGTGACGCCGCTGGCGCTCGCAGCTTGCGTGACGAGCCGACGCTCGCACGCGCCGTGTTCTCCGGCGGCGCCTCGCGACAATCGCCTTCCCCTTGGTTTCTCGATGAAATCAAACACTACGTCTATGCAGGTGACACCCTGCTCCACGTCGCGGCGGCCTCGTACGATCTGGCGATCGCAAAGAGCCTCCTCGCCGCCGGTGCCGACGTACGCGCACGCAATCGTCGCGGCGCCGAGCCACTGCACTATGCCGCCGATGGTGGTCCCGGACTCGCCACTTGGGATCCGAAAGGCCAAGCCGCGATCGTCGACTTTCTCGTCGCCTCCGGTGCGGACCCGAACGCGCTCGACGAGTCGGGAGTCGCGCCGCTTCATCGCGCCGTGCGCACGCGATGCACGGGTGCGGTCCGTGCCCTGCTGGCCGGCGGTGCCGATCGGAACCTCGCCAACGCGAACGGTTCGACGCCGATCGACCTCGCCCGTGCGACCACTGGGCGAGGGGGATCCGGATCACCCGAGGCGAAAGCCGAACAGCTGAAAATCGTACGTTTGCTCGAAGTTTGATTCTCGTTTTTGTCGAGACGAAGGGTTTCCTGGGATTTTTCGTGCTGCCTACGTGACGACCCTGCGACCGTTCACCGGCTACCGATTCGGGTCCAACAGATAGTCCCAGATATCCAAGTACCAACAATCATCTGGGTTGTTGCTCGAGCACGAGTAGTGGTCGGAAGTGGTCGACTCGTGAGCGTGCGGATAGTTTCCCTCGGCGCAGTCGATTTGGTTGACCTGGCAATCGACGTTGCCGGAATAGCGGATCGCGCGAGAGAAAGAGTCATACGGCAAATGCGGCTTGCCTTTTTCGCAGTTGACGTGACCGTTGTCGCACGCCTGCATCGTCTCGACGCCAGGTTGATCTTCGCCCCATGCCGCACCCAGGAGTCCGACCGTGTTACCGCCGAGAAGCGTCTTGCCCTTCATGTTCGTCCAGATCGCGGCTGCGCGATGGAACTCGGGATCGTGCGTGTCGCTGAAGGCGTAGATGTTCTCGATCGGTGTCTTGGCGGGAGTGTCGACGTAGCTGTCGAGATTGCCGGGCGCCTCTTTACCTGCACGGGTCTCGGGCAGATTGGGGCCGCTGAGAAAAATCGCGCGATCGACCTTGCGATCGTGGACGACGTGGAACAGCACTTTCGATCCAGTCGAATGCGCCATCAAGGTGACCCTGCTCCAGTCGAGGAATGCACCCTCGTCGTAGGTCGCCTTCCCTGGGTCCTTGAACTGGCCCCACCCGTCCAAAGGGTGCACCGCCTCGAGGTACGTCAACAACTTGCGCACGCGATAGAGCACCGCATCGCCTTTGGTCAGAGAGGCACCAACGCCGACGCCCTCACACGTATCGAAGTCCCAACCCGTGCCGTTTTTCATCATGCCGAGACCGCAGGGCATCGGCAAGGCGAGGCTGAACGGACTGTGGTGCGGAGCGACGTGGGCCGGGGTGAAACCCGGACCCCCGTTGTCCCACACACTCGTGTAGAAGCGAATCGCGCAATCGTCGTAGGTGACGGGCGTCTGATCCGTATATGGATTGCAGTCGACGTCGTACTTGCACGAAGTGTGGGGGTTGATGAATTTGCCCTTGTCGGGGCCGTGCTTTTCGGGGCCGTCACCGCAGCGAGCTTCGCCGCCGCCATCGTCATTCCAAAAACGGACCGCGAGGACGTGGTAACCGAGATAGGCCGCACGTTGCAGCAGCTGCTCTTTGTCGGCGGTGGAGGAGCCCTCCCCCGGCAGGTAGATGAGCAGCTTGTGGTTCTGCTTCACAATCGGCGCGAACACGCGATACGCGCCTTCCGGACCATAGGGCGCGAACGCGGGAACCTCGGTGGTCCCATGCGCTCCTGGCAACCCGTCGAGAACATGGGCGACGAACGCGGGGTTGAGGTGGTTGTCACCGTCACTCAGCACGCACGTCCTGTAGTCGACGACGGTGACGTCGAGACGGTTCCAGGACTGCCCAATTCCCGCCTGGTAGAGGCCGGTCTGGCGGCATTCGCCGAGCGACACCGCCTGCGAGGTGCTGGCGACTTCGTTCGACTTCGGTGCATCGACGACACAAGCGGCCGACGACAACGTCACGACACCGAGAAAAACCCGTCGAAGCATGGTTGCGCTCCCCTTTGGATCCATCAGTCGGACCAAGAACGGAAGCGTTTCCCAAAGGTGTTCGACCCCGCGGGGCCATTCGTCGCGGCGCGATGGCGTAGTGCCAGTGCGCTGCAAGCCCGTCTTCCCCTTCGATCGCGTCACGGTGGACGCCGTCGGCATCGAGGGATGCGACGGTCGGCCGAGGTCGCCAATCGACAGATCCAACGGTCTTCTAGTACGTAACTACTCCATGCGAATCCACCGCGGCTCCCTCGCACCCCTCGCACCCCTCGCACCCCTCGCGTCCCTCGCGCTCGTCGTCGCGCTCGCTGGGTGCGACCGCCCCGCGCCCCCTTCGATCTCCGGCACGCCCTCCGAGGCGAGCAAGGCGCCGCCCGCCGCCGCACCCTCGCCGAGCGCTCCCCCGTCGACCGCGGTCGCCACCAGCGCCAGCGCCTCCACGCTCGGCGGCGTCGTCGGCCTCGAGGGACCGTTCGCCGCCGTCGCCGGAACATCGTGCGCCGGCCATGGCGTGCAGGTGACGAAGGCCGCCGATGCGAGCGCATTCACGCGCAAAGGCGACGCCTGGAGCCGCAACGAGACGTGGGGCTGCGGCTGCCCGACGGGGCTCGTCTTCACCATGGTCTATACGCCGAAGACGAACCCGCTCGAGGTCCGCCTCTGCACGGATCCAAACGCCGACCACTGCGAGGCGCTCTGCCGGCGTGAGGTTGGTTGGGACCTTTCGGCGGCCCTGAAGGACGCAGGGGCGAGTGACGTGAAGTTCGTGAATTGAAACGACGCTTCAAATGATGGTCTCCCTTCAGATCTGCGCGATGCCACCGTCGACGAAGAGCTCGACGCCGTTGATGAAGCTCGCGTCGTCGGAAGCAAGGAAGGCGACGGCTTTGGCGATCTCCTCGGGCTCGCCGAGGCATCCCATCGGAACGGCGCTCGCGAGATGCGCGAACAGCCCCTCTCTGTGCTCGGCGGGCACGAGGCCGGCGAGCCCCTGGGTGCCGATCGGGCCCGGACTGATCACGTTCACACGGACGCGGCGCGCCTTGAGGTCCAACAGCCACGAGCGCGCGAAGTTGCGCACGGCCGCCTTACTCGCGCTGTAGACGCTGAAGTTCTCGGTGCCCTTCACCGAGGTGGTGGAGCCCGACAGGATGACCGAACCGCCGTCGCGGAGAAGCGGCAGCGCCTTCTGCACGGTGAAGAGCACCCCCTTCACGTTCGTCGCGAAGATGCGATCGAAGTGCTCCTCGGTGATCGAGCCAAGCGGAAGCATGTCCCCGCCGCCGGCGTTGGCAAAGACGATGTCGAGGTGGCCGGCCTCCCGCGCAATCTGGCCATAAACACGGTCGAGCTCGTCGAGCTTCGCGACATCCGCACGGATGCCGGCAGCACCGTTGCCGATCGCGACAACCGCGGCGTCGAGCTCGGCTTGGCGGCGGCCCGTGACGAAGACCTTGGCGCCGCGGGCGGAGAGCTCGCGCGCCGCAGCCAACCCGATGCCGGCGCTACCGCCGGTGACCAATGCGACCTTCCCCTGCAGTGAGATATTCATGTTCGTTGCTCCTTCGAGGGTCACTGTGGGGCGCTGGAGATTGTTTGAGAACGGCGTAACAGTGGATGATTTGTCCACGCCGGTGGACAATCTGAACCATGGACCAACTCCTCGCGCTTCGCGCCTTTGCTAGGGTGGTGGAGGCCGGCAACTTCACCAAGGCTGCGGACTCGCTGCGGATGCCGAAGGCCACGGTGAGCAAGCTGGTGCAGACGCTCGAGGCGCATCTTGGCGTTCAGCTCCTGCAGCGGACGACGCGGCGCGTGGCGGTCACGCCGGACGGCGCCGCCTACTACGAAAAGACCGCACGCGTGGTGAGGGAGCTCGAGGACATCGACGCAACCTTCTCGGCCGCGCGGCTGCGCCCTCGTGGGCACCTCCGGGTCGACCTCGGTTCCTCTGTGGCGAGCCACCTCCTCGTCCCCGCGCTCCCGGACTTCTTGGCACGCTATCCGGAGATCCGTATCGACCTTGGCGTGAGCGACCGCGAGATCGACCTCATCGGCGACAACGTCGATTGCGTCATTCGAGGCGGCGCGCTCGCGGACCTTGGACTCGTCTCGCGCACGATCGGCCGCGCCACGTGGATCACGTGCGCGACGCCCGGATACCTCGAACGAAGGGGCACGCCGAAGCGTCCGCAAGACTTGGAGACGGACCACCTGGTCGTGAACTACGTCTCGGGGAGAACCGGTCGCGTGTTGCCAATGCGCTTTCAGGACAGGCAGAGAGTCATCGGGCTCGACATGCGCTACGTAGTGGGCGTGAACGAGAGCAATGCGCACTTCGCCGCGGGCCTGGCCGGCCTGGGGGTGATCCAGACGTTTTCGTTCCTGGCTCGAGCGGCGGTCGACCGCGGCGAGCTCGTGCCCGTGCTCGCGCGCTTCCAACCCAAGCCGTACGCGTTGCACCTCGCGTATCCGCCGAACCGGCACGTGAACAACCGGCTGCGCGTGTTCATCGACTGGGCTGCTGAGTCTTTCGCGAGGTTGACGGCATAGGAGTGTCCCTGACGTCCCTGAGGAGTTGATGGCGGGGACGGTGCACCGCGGCCCACGCCGCCGGCTTCGTGGATGCGTCGCAGATCGTGTCGAAACGAGATGGAGCACCGGGCGACCGATGGAGATGACGGCGATGACCGAAGCTGCCCTTCTCGAGGCGGTCGCCCGAGGCAAGAGCCTTTCGGGTCGCGAGCTCATCGACGTCGACCTCTCGGGCCGCTCGCTCCGGGGGCTCGATCTCACCGGCGCGGTCCTTCGCAACGTCTCGCTCGCCGGCGCCGATCTCACGGGTGCCAGCTTGGTCGGCGCGCGCCTCGAGAACGTCCGCTTTACTGAAGCTTCGCTCGCCAAGGCCGATCTCACCGAGGCTTCGCTGCGCGACACGCACCTCGAACGCGTCGATCTCTCGGGGGCCAACCTCTCGAGCGCCGATGCTTCGGGCGCGACGTTCACCGACGTGAAGCTCGCGGGCGCGCGGCTCTTCGAGACCTCGCTTCGGCTGGCCCACCTACGAGGGTGCGACTTTCGGGGCGCGCGCGTCATCGGGCTCGACCTCGTCGGCGCCGATCTCCGCGAGGCCAGGTTTTCCCGCGCCAACCTCACCGACGTCGACCTGGTCGGCTGCAGCGTCACCGGCGCCAGTTTCCACCACAGCCTCCTCCTCGATGCCCACGCCGAGCGCGTCGACTTCCGCGGCTGCGACCTCGTCGACGCCGATTTCTCCGGAGCTCGCCTCGCGGGCGCCAACCTCTCGGGGATCCTTGCGACGCAGGCCTCGTTCTCCGGCGCCGATCTCTCGCAGGCGATCCTCACCGGCATCATCGCGGTGCGCGGCTCGTTCGTCGGCGCCGTCCTCCAGGGCGCCGACCTCTCGGACGCCGACCTCACCGATGCCGCGTTCGACGGGGTGATCGGCCCCGAGGCGAGCTTCGTTCGCGCCAAACTGTGGAAGGCGCGGCTCCCTCGCGCCGATCTCACCCGCGCACAGCTCGCCGAGGCCGACTTCTCGCTCGCCGACCTGTCCAACGCTCGCCTCGCCGGTGCCGTGCTCGATCGCGCAAATTTCTCTGGCGCCAACTTGCACCGCACCGATCTGCGGGCCACCGACACGAGCAGCGCGACGATGCGCAACACCAAGAAGACCAACGCCGATCGAGCGCGGGCCGAAGACTTCTCCGGAGGGACGACATGAGCGTGCGGGCCATGAAGAAACGGGCTGAGCCGGTGCCGACCGAAGTCGTCACCGCGAGTGGCGCGCGGGCCAACGTCGAAGGCGACGAGATCGTCGTCCGCGATCGGCGAGGCGCCGTCGTCGTTCGCTACGATGGAGCACGCGGCGAGACGCGGATCACCTCCGAGGGCGATCTTCTCCTCGAAGCGCCCGAAGGAAAGGTCCGGATCGCCGGCCGAGCGATCGAGCTCGAATCTCCGAGGCTAGATGCGCGCCTGACCGAAGCGGTGTTCGATGTCGGCGCTTGGGAGCTGCGCGCCGATCGCGTCGTCGAGCGCGTCGGTGACGCCTATCAAGAGGTGGCGGGCCTCCTGCGGACGCGTGCTGGACGTATGCGGACGCTGGTGCGAGGAGCGCTCCAGCTCTTCGGACGCCGCACCGACATCGCCTCGGAAGAGGACACCTCGATCGACGGCAAACGCGTGCTCCTCGGCTAGCCGAGGAAAGAGGAGATTCATCGCGATGTTGCCTGCTTCATCGAAGGGTGGCGGACTCTGCTTCGCCTTCCCCGACGTCTGCCTCACGCCATCGGCCCCCTCGCCGATTCCCATCCCCTACCCAAACCTCGCGCAGTGCGCGAACGCGAGCAACACCTGCTCGAAGGTCTTCTTCGACGGCAAGGAAGCGCTCACCGAGATCTCGAAGATCGCGAGCAGCTCCGGAGACGAAGCGGGCACGAACGGCGGCGTCATGTCGGGCGTGAACCGAGACGAGGTCTCTTACAAGACGACGAGCAAGAAGGTCTACGCCGACAACAAGTTGGTGGTCATGATGACCTCGACGACGGCGCACAACGGCTCGAGTGCCAACAACCCGGCTGGGCTCCAGGTCTCTCCGTCGCAGACCAAAGTGCTGCTCATGAACTAGGTTCGAGGTCTAGGAGAGCAACGGGCCTAGAGCTTGGTCCCGGCAGTGAACGCGAGATCGAGCTGCGCGCCTTCGAGGTCGGCTTGCCAGGTCTCGGCTTGGTAGAGGTTGGCACCGCGGAGGTCGGCGCCGGCGAGCCGCGCGCGCTCGAAGGTGGCGCGCATCAAGTCGGCCTTGAGCAGCTTCGCCTCGCGCAAATCGGCACCGCGGAATCGAGCCTCTTTGGCCCGAGCCAAGGTGAGAACGGCGCCGCGCAACGAAGCGCGTGAGAAGCCGGCGAGGTCGAGAATCGCGCCCTCGAAGATCGCGCCCTCGAGCTGCGCACGCTGCCAAGAGGAGCGCGGCGCCTCGATCGATCGAGCAGAGAGGCCAGCGAGCACGGCGTTCTCGAAATTGGCGTCGGCGAGCTTGGCGCAGTTCATCCGCGCACCGGCAGCGCGCGCACCGAAAAAGCGAGCGCCGGTGAGATCGCAGCTGGTGAAGTCGGCGCGATCGAATCGGGTCTCGCTGAAGACGGCGCCGGGGAGTGCGCTGCCGGAGAAGCGCGCGCCTTCCAGGACGGCGCCGGCGAAGATCACGCGCGCGCCGTGGGCCCCCTCGAAGACTGCGTCCATCGCGCGGGCGTCGGCGAACGTGGCTCGCTCGAGCTCGGCGCGCGAGAGGTCGGCGCGCGCAAGCTGGGCTCCGGTGAAGTCGGCGCGTTCGAGCCCGGCGGCGACGAAGCTCGCGCGAGTGGCATCGACGTCGGCGAAGGTCGCGCCGTGCAGCTTGGCACCGTCGAAGCGCGCCGACGCGAGCAGCGCGCCTTTCCATACCGTCTCGCGAAGGTCGAGCTCGCGAAAGTCGAGCTCGCTCCCGTCGACGCCCGAGAGATCGGCGCCGGCGAGCCGCCCAGCCCGCAGCCTGGCGATCAAGGTCTCGCGATCGATCGTCGGCGCGCGTAGCGGCGGTGGTGGCACAGGCACAGGTTCGCTGCCGATGGCGGCGATGGCGCGAAGCATCGTCGGCATCTCTTCGTCGTCGCTTTGGTCCGGGCCCGCCGCGGAGTTGGCAGCGTTCGCCGCCGCCAGGTCCGCGCCAGTGACGAGCTTTCGCTGGAGGAGCTCGGCGTGAATCTGTTCACGCACCTGTTCGAGGGTGAAAGGCTCGCCAGAACCCTGCTCCGGCGACTCGACGGTGAGGAAGAAGAGCGCGACGTCCGCAGCGTCGGGCCCCGACACCATGGCGAGTCCGCGATGGACGATGGTGAGCGTGCGCGCGTCGGCGTCGAAGGCCAGGGTGTCGATGTGAAGCGGCACCTCATGGAGCGAGCCGCCTGCCGCGCGCGTGCGTTGGGCGAACACACGCGGTCGCGTCCTCGGCAGCGTGCCCTCCAGCACCTCGTCACCCGGCAGCGCGCCTCGAATCGAGAATCGCTCATCGCCCCGGGGCCAGGCGATCTGCTGGGCTTCGGGCGCGGCGTTGAAGTGCGCGAAGTCGAAGTCTTCCGGGAGCCAGGGCCAACGCGTCTTCAGCCAGTTGCGCCCGTAGGTTCCGACGTGACGGGCGCGCGATCGCCAGGCGCTGGAAACTGGCGCCGTGCAAGCCGGCGTCACCCCCGCGTTCGAGTCGGTGACGAGCTTGTTCGGATCCTCGAGGTTGGGCGCGAGCAGTTGGGTCTGAAAGCCAATGCCGACCGGGTTGTCCGCCGAGAGCGCGCCGCCGAAGGCTCGCTCCCAGCGAAGCGGCATTCGCTCGAACGGCGCGGGATCGGAGACGCCGAGCGCGCCGAACCGACGATCGCCGAAGACCGCCAGTCGCCGATCGAGAGACCCGAGCGAGAGGCGCACCATGCCCACGCGTCGATCGGAGCCAGCGTACGCATGACCGACCAGCGTCACGTCGCACTTCGGCTTCCACGGCGCGAAGTCCGAGGCGTAGCGGAGACTCGCACCCTCGTCTTCGTCCTGCGTCACGTCGAACGAGAAGGTCGGTTGCTCGTCGAGGAGCCGCAGCTCACCCGTGACGATCGCCCACGTGCTCTTGACCACGACGACTTGCACGTATTGCGGAGGCGCGAGCTGAAAGGCGAACGCACAGACAGGAAGCGGGCCGCGTCGAAAGACAGGGACGCGATCGGACTCGCGCTCGGGCAGCGGAAACTGCGTCGACGCCGTCGCAGGCGGTGGATCCACGTCGGGCGCCGGTGGCTCGATGAACCGCGGCTCGGCCACTCGTGCGGCCGGCTCGATCGAGCGTGGGGTCGGCGCTTCGGCGGGTGGATCGATGAAGCGCGGCTTCGCCACCGGAGCGATCGGCGCAAGCCAGGGAGGCGGCAGCGGCGCGGGCGAAGGGGCGGTCGGCTGCAGCGCGCTCTCGGGCGAAGGCGCGCCTCCACGCAGGCTCGGCGGCGGCACCGTCGCCGGCCGCAGCGCTGCGCCCCATGAAGGCGCTTCGTGCGCTTGGGTGAGCGTCGCGACGATGCGCGCGTGCCGCTGCCCCTCGACGACGTCGACGCCGACATTGAGCTCGCCTCGGAAGACTACGCAGGCGCGAAGCGTGTCGCCGTCGATCCACAGCGTGTCGGCCACCAAAGGAAAGAGCTGCGGCCGCGCGCCGTCGACGTCGAGCATGGCGTGCGCCCGGAGGCCCGGTAGGATCACCCGCAGCTCAGGAAATTGCGGGTGGACGTGAAAGAGCCCGACGCGTTCGTCGCCGTGGAGCGGGCGGACGCGCTGATCTTCCGGCGCGACGTTGAAGAAGGCGGGATCGAGCGACGATGGCAGGTAGGGGACGCGCGCCTCGAGCCCGCTCGGAGCAAATCCTCCCAGCGCACGCGCCCGCGTCCAGAACTGCGGCGGAAGCGGGCCGAACGAGATCGTGTCGCGCGGATCGCCGGGGTGGAGCAGGTTCGGCTGGCGGACGTCGTCGTTGGCGACGCCGACGCCAATCGGGTTGGTGCGTGAGGCCGCGCCGCCGAACGCCAGCTCCCATCGCAGCGGCATACGGGAGAAGGGCTGCGACGGCTCGATGCGCCCGGTGATGGCGTTGCGTCGACGATCGCCCATCACGAGAATCGACTTGTCGATGAGCACGCCGTCCCGGCCCTCGAGCGTGAGACGCGCGGTGAGCGAGCGCGAAGGCTGCCCATGAGGCACGCAGGCGTGGCCACAGAAGACGACGTCGGCAGCGCGCTTTCTCGGTGCAAAATCCGACGGTGCGTAGACGCTGCGCGCGACGTTGCTCTCGTAGTGCACGTCCGCCGTCAGAGGGAGCGGCTCGATCACCTGGGCGAGGCCGCTCGGCGAGAGCGCGTAGGTCACCTTGACGATGGCGGTGACCATCGGGCCGACGTCGGTATGAAAACAACGTCCGCCGACGGCGACCGGCGCGAGCGCGAGCGTCTCCACCGGCGCTGCTCAGGCGCCGCCGCGCGTGCCCACGCGGACGATGCGCCCGTCTTCTTCGATGCGATCGCGTCCCGGCGTCAGCTGGTAGCGTTCGGCGAGCTCGCGACTGACGACGACCACTCGCTCGATTGCCCCAGACTTACGCTTGCGAAGCTCGCCGAGCTCGGCGACCAGTCGCTCTTCTTGCAACGTCAGGTTGTCGCGCTGGAGCAGCGCATTCTCCAAGCGCAGCCGGTCGACCTCGCTCACGTGCTCGGGGATCTTGCCTTCGTCTCGCGTCTGCACGTCATCCGCCATGGAACTTCCCCGTCGTGGTGGTGCCGCTCGCGGCGACATCGATGGAGTGCCCGGAGTTCTTCGCCAGGTGTGCGCCGGACGCGTCGAGCGTCAGCTTGGTGTTGGTGTCACGCCGCAATACAGCCCCCTGCGCGTCGAGGACGAGCTGGGCGCCGCCCTCTTTGCCGAGGGTGATGCCGTCGTGAGCGATCTTGAGCACCCAATCACCGACCTTCAACTGAATCGTCCCGTTGGCGGCCTTCGCCTCGGCGTCGATCGACGGGTGCTGGTCGATACCCTCCTTGCGCAGGCGGAGGAACGCGTCGCAGTGGCCGGTAGGATCTTCGCCCTTGTCGGCGCGCGACCATTTGAGCGCATGCGCACCGACCACGAAGAGCTGCTCGTCGGTGCTCGAGAGTTGGATGTGCTCGGTCTTCTCGTGCGACGTGGCGTAGTCGGTGGCCAGCTCGATCGGTCGCGGAGAGAAGCCTTGGAAAGGATGCGGGTACTGCGTCGGCGGAGAGGTCGGCGACTCCTCGGCGAGGTTCGATGGCAAGAACGGGTTGGGCGCGCCGACGTGACCGGCCGGCGCCGTCAGCGCCCAGTTCGCCGTCGCCTCGTCGGGGTGTTTGGGCGGCTCGGTGTGCGTCGCCACCACGGGCAGGTAGGGATCGTCGTCGCCGCTGCCGCCGCTGCTCGTGACCGTCGCCGCCTCCTCGAGCTCCTTGCGCATCGAGCTCTCGAGCTCGACGCACCCGAGGTAGACCTTGCGTCCCGTGACCTCGACGGAGTTCTTCTGGGAGCCGATGACGACCGGCCCCGCCGAGGCAATCTCCACCGCTTGGTAGCCGATGAGCGAGGTCGGCCCGGCCGAGATCACCTGCGCGCGCGCCTGCCCCATGAGGTCGGCTTGGCCGCGCACGCGGACGCCGAAACCTCCGCGGTTGCTGCGGAAGTTGTAGCCGTCGGCGGCGAAGGAGTCGAAGTCGCGCATGCTGTCGATGGTCAGCTGCCCGGACGACATGAGCTGCATCGGCGGCTTTTTCTGGCCGAACGAGAGCAGATACTGCAGGTCTTCGACGAGGTCGTCGACAGCATCGAGGATGTCGAGGATCTTTCGCGCCGGCTTGATGACCGTCTCGAGCGACTTCTTGGTGTTGGCCGAGAGCGCCTCTGGATAGTTGTAGTTCTGATCGTCGCCGACCTGGGTGACGCCAGCGCCGAGATCTCCCCTCGTCTCGTCGTCGAGGTAGCGCTTCACCTCGGCGTCGTCGCCCGTGAAGTAGTCGCGGAGATCGCCATACTCGTCCATCACGGTGTTCCAGCAGTCGGCGACGCCATCGATGATCGGCGTGACGGTGCCGGCCAGCTCGGCCGGGAGCCCGAGGAGGGCCTTCTTCGCGTCGCTCAGACCCTTGGTCACCTTCTTCACGCTCTCGAGGAAATTGAGCGGATCGTTGGCGTCGTCGTCGGCCCGTGACGCGTAGTGGAGGATGTGCTCGTCGACCTTGCCCCACTTGTAGCCGAGGCCGACCAGCGCCGTCTGCAGCATCAGCTCGACCGGCTTGGCGCTCTTGTTCTGGAATCTCTTGAGCGCGATGGTCGGGCTGGCCATCGCCAGCACCGCTTCCACGGCGTCGTCGGCGATGGTCGTCAGCGCGTCCTTGAAGGCGGAGAGCGCGTTCAGCACCGAGCCGAGCGCGCCGTCCTCTTCCTTCTTCGGCGTCACGCGCTCCATCGTCGCATCGAGTTTGTCGCGCAGCTTGTCGGACGGTCCCTCGTCGAAGTCGACGTTGTCGAGATCGGCGCCGTGGTTCGACACGAAGGTCGCGCCCTGCGCGGTGTCGGTGGAGATGATCATGTCGCGATTGCTCGCGAGGTACATCTTCCGACGCACCGACAGGTACATGTTGTGCGAGGCGTACTGCGTCCAATCTTTGCGCGTCTGGTAGGTGACGCTGTCGCCGGATTGCTGGACGGTCTTCTTCTTGACGTTGATGAAGCAGCCCTCTTCGGTCTGCAGCGAGACGCCGGGATAGCCGAAGTCGGCACGATCGGCCTCGTTGACGATCGGCGCTCCGGCGTCGTCGACGGCGCGATCGGCCGCGCTCATGGCGCGGATGCGTTCGCCGAGCAGCAGCGTCGTCGCCGGCTTGGGGACGTCGATGCGGTAGGCTTGTTTGCGCTGGTCTTCCAGTGCGCCGTCGGGGACGGCGTTGAACGTCCCGGCGTTGTGCAGAATCGTCATCGAAGGCCCCTTCTCTCAGGCGTCGTCGTCGTACTGCACCGACACGCCGGAGCGCGTCTTGAAGCCGCCGCGCGTACCCACGCCGTCGTAGATCGGCGACGGAGCGAGCCCGTTCGGCACCGCGCCGGCGATGAGCGGGCGATCGGGATCGCCGTCGACGTGCACGAGCATCACCTCGGTCCCCTGATGGAGCGGGTGATGGAAGCCGACCGCGCCGCGCGAGTTGGCCTGCGCCGCGTACGGTTGCACGAGCCGCAGCCACTTCAAAGACGCGCTGCTCTCGCGCTCCTTACCGTCGTTCACCGTGGGGAAGGGGAGAACGACGCGGTAGCGGCCGAAGTTGTCCATCTCGCCGGCGTTGCCCATCCCGGGACGCTCGGCGATGCGCGCGGGGATCACGCCATCGATGTGCGGCCAGGGCGTCCTTCGCTGCGGCCGAAAGGGAGCGCCGTGGTGATCGACGGCCTCGATCTCGTTCTGATAGCCCTCGAGTGAACCACCGAGCGAGCCGGCGCCGCCTGGTGACTGCGCCGAACGGTGGGTGATCGCGGTCGCGATCAATGGGCGACGCGCGAACGACGGATCGAAGTGCTCGTCGAGCGAGAAGCGTTCACCGGCGCGCAGGTTCGCCACGTTCGACCTCGCCTGGTATCGCGTCCGCCAGACCTCGAACTCTTCGAGCCTCCGCTCGGCGAGGAACGTCGCCTCGCGCGGATCGTCAGTGTCGCTCCAGAAAAAGCACCACGGCGAGAGCTGCTTCTTGCGCGGCCGATGCCGTTCGCCCACCACGTGCTTACCAGGGTGGTGGGCATCGAACCCGTGCACCAAGAGATGATTCGGGTGGGGGCTGTCGCAGTCGCGGGCGATTTCGAGGATGCTCGACGTGCGGAGCCCATCACGCGCCTTCGGCACGAAGGGAATGCGATCGCCATCGTTCCCTGGGTACTCGGGGAGCGCAGCGTTGTGATCGGAAAAGACCACGACCTCGCGCACCAGGCGCTCGTCGAAGCGAAAGAAGAAGGCGATTCCGTAGTACTCGCAGATGCGCGAGAGGAAGGCGTAGTCGGACTCCTCGTACTGGAGCAGCCACTCTTCCTTCGGGTAGTGCGGCTGGCAGTGAAAGGTGAAGTCTTTGTTCGGCTCGAAGTGGTAGTCGTGCTCGAGAATGAAGGCGACGATCTCGACGACCGTCATTTTCTCGAAGAGACGCGAGCGCCGCGTGCGACTCGCGACCCAAAGCCGCGGGACCAGCGAGACGCGATAGACCGCGCGATCGGCGCTCTCGGCCGGGCACGTGCGCACCGCGCGGATCATTCCGTGGAAGTGCGCGCCGTGCTCGGGTGTCACGATCGAGAGCGTGGCTCCCGTCGCCTCGTCGAGCAGTGCCGCCGCCAGCTCGTCGAGCTCGGTGCCATGGGTCGGACGAAGCTCGATCTCGAACTCGAAGAGCTCCGACATCGCCTCGCGCCCGCGAATCTCGCGCACTTCGAAGTCACGCAGGTCGCCCTTTTCGAAGTGGATCTCGGTGCGGCTCATCGTCCCCCTCGCTAATGCTCGTGCTGTGTCACGGCGACGGGAGCTTTCGTTACCCATCGCCCTTGGACCGTCGGCCAAGCCACGGAAGCGCCGACAGTGAAGCAGGTTGCGACCACTGCCGACGCGAAAGCCACCCATGCCAAAGTGCACGGCTGCACGACCGGCCACGACCTCGCCGCGTCCCCAAACTTCGCAGCAGCAGCGCCGTGGTGCCAACATGGTCGTCGGTGACGACGGAGCGTGCACGGCGCTATCAGGCATCCCTCTTTCGCGAGGCGCCGCATCCCACCTCGGGGGTCGCCTGTCTCATCGCGTGGGAAGGGCCGCGCTGAGGCGGTGCGAGCCGCGCACCGTTCCTGGCTATCCCCGTCATCTACGGCGATATTGAGTCGAGACGATGTCCTTCGTGCTCTCGCCCGGATCGACGATCGCCGGTCGCTACGTCCTGCAACGGCTGCTCGCCGAGGGCGGCATGGGACAAGTGTGGGTCGCGGAGCACGTCGTCACCAAGCGGCGTGTTGCGCTGAAATTCCTCCGCGCCGGGCTCGGTCGCGACGCCTGGCGGCGCGTGATCAAGGAGGCGCAGGCGGCGTGCGCCATCGATCACCCCGCGGTCTTGGCGGTGCACGACGTCCTCGAGAGCGAGACAGGCGAGCCCGCGCTCGTGATGGATCTGCTCGTCGGTGAGGCGCTCGACACGCACCTCGCGCGGGTCGGAAAGATCTCGGCCCGCGCGGCGGCGGCACTCTTCCTCCCGGTTGCCGAGGCGCTCGCGACGGCCCACGACCTCGGCATCGTCCACCGCGATTTGAAGCCGGCAAATCTCTATCTCACGAGCGGCGGCGACGTGAAGGTGCTCGATTTCGGGATCGTCAAGAAACTCGACATCGCCTCCACGGTCCGCGATTCGGACGCGTCGGTCGCATCGGTCTCGTCGATCGCGTCGATCCATCAGTCGACCGCCACGGCGCAAGGCGCGCTCGTCGGTACACCGATGTACATGTCGCCCGAGCAAGCGCTCGGTGAGCGACCCGTCGACGCGCGCACCGACGTCTGGTCGCTCGGGCTGGTGCTCTACGAAGCGCTGAGTGGCGTCCTCCCGACGCGCGCCGCGCACTTCGCGCAGGTGTTGCTGATCGTCATCAGCGGCAAGATCCGACCGATCGCCGAGCTCGAGCCCACCCTGCCGCCGGAGCTGACGGCGCTCGTCGGGCGCATGCTCGAGCCGGACGCGGATCGACGCACGATTTCGATGCGCGAAGTCGCCGCGACGCTGCGAGCGCTCGGCACGTCGAGCGCGAAGGTTCCTGCCGCAGAGAGCCCGCCCCTCGACGTCACGTTGCCGTCGCGCGCCCAGTCGTCGCGCGCCCAGCCCGAGATGGCGTCACCAGCTGCGGCGCCCGTCGAGCCTTCGGTGCCGCGAACCACTGGACGTTGGGCGCTGGCGTCGGCCGCGCTGATCGTGCTCGTCGCGGCGGGAGGCGCCGTCTTCCTCGCACGGCGAACGACGAAGTCGCCCGTACCCTCGCCGAGTGTCGCGGCGACGGCGCCGACGCGGCTGCTCACCGAGCCGGGCAGCAAGCTCGGCTGCTCGCTCTTTCTTGCCAGCGGCGTCACCGCACCGACGGGATGGCTCGGCGCGGCCACCTCGAACCTGGCTTGTCGTCGACTGCAGTGGCTCATGGGCGGCGACGGCGCGCGAATCGTGCCCGCCGCCGCGCTCCTCGAACTTCCCACGTGCTGTCGTGACGACGCGCCCGACGATCCGTACGCGCCACCGGAGCTCCGCGAGAGGAGCCTGCGTGCCGGGGCTGCACGTGCCGCGGCGACGCTCGACGGCACCGTCACCGCGAGCGCCGACGGCTTTCACGTCGAGCTGCGGCTCCTCGATCCCGAGGGTCGCGAGGCCGGGCGCGGCGCGGCGATCGGGAAGACCCTCGATCGTGCGGTCGAAGACGCCTCGAACGTGCTCGCGGCGACAGGCGCCTTTCCGCTCGCCGCGCGCACGACCGCCGAGGTCGAGCGCGCGCTCGGCATCGTCCATCCCGAGGTGGGCTGGGGACTCGACCTCGGCACCGTCGTCGCCTCGGCGGACGAAGCGAAGGCCCTCTGCGCGCGCATCCTCGATCGTGGCGAGCAGACCTCCGCCGAGCGCCGCCTCCTCGAGGCGACCTGCGCAGCACCCCTGCAGAAGCCGGCCCCCGCGGCCCTCCCCATCGACCGCAGCTCGCACGGCGCGCTGCGCATCTCGGTCAACGTCGCCCTCCTCTCGGGTCATCCGTTGCCCGACGCCAAAGCGCTCCGCAACGAGCTCGACGCCGCGGCGTCGGGCGAGAGCAACCTGGACGCGCGGGCCGCCCTCCTCGCCGAGGCCGCCACGTTGGCAGGACGCGAGTCGTCCTCGACGGGCTTCGCCATGTTCTCGGAGCTCGCGCGCACGCTGCCCTTTCCTGGCGCGTGGCAGGGCATCTACGACACGCCGTCGTTCCTGGCGCCGACGCCCGATGCGCGCCACGCATACCGCCGCGTCGCTCACGCGTGGGCGCCCGAAGAGTCCAACGATTGGCAGCCCGACTCCGAAGACGTCGTCGACGCGGAGGCGAGCCTGCGCTGGGTGCGGCGCGCGCACGAGCTCGTGCCCGAGGGCGATTTCGAGGCCATCGGCTTCGGCCGGCGGCTCCTCATGTTCGATCGTTTCGTCGAGACCCGCGCGCTCGCTGCCCGACTGCTCGGCGGCTCGGCAGCGAACAAAGTCGCGGGTACCTACCTCCTCGTCAACGCCGACGCCTCCGAAGGTTTTCCTGGACGCGCGATCCAGCTCGCCCTCGACTACCTCGAGCACGACGTGGGACCGACGGGCGCCATCTACGGCTCGGGCATGATCCCCGGCCGCGCGATGGTCATCGGTCAGGTGACGGGGACCGCGGAGACGATCGCCGACGCGTGGGCGACCCGCTTCGTCCTCACCGAACCGCCGCGGTTGGTCGGCTACGACGAGGGTCTCGCCGGCAACTGGATGATGGTCTGTTTGCACGCGAAGAAGCCGAACCGCGTCCCCTGCCTCGACGCGATCGCACGAACCTTCCCGCACTTCGTGCAAGCGCAGAACGGCGTCTTCCTCGAGGGATCGCGCCTCGCCGCCGTGGGCGACGCCAAAGGCGCGGTGCGCGCCTTCCGACCGATCGCCCAGGATCAACGGTGGATGGCCTGGCTCCCCGCCGACGTCTTCGACGAAGCCGGAGAGCTGGAGATCGCCGAGAGCCTCGACGCACTCGCCGTCGCGACCAAGGTCAGCCGGCGCGTGCGGGGGCACGGCTACGAAGAGGTGCGGATGGCGCGTCGCGCCTGGAAGCGCGGCGACAAGGCGCGGGCCCGCGTGCTCGCCAAGGAGCTTTTGGCCGCCTGGTCGACGCTCGACGTCGAGGTGCCTTTTCTCGACGAGCTACGGAAGATGGGGGAGGAGTAGGGCGCACGTTCGACGAGGTATGCACCGAGCGCGCTGTGCGTGCGATTCACCCCGCGGGGTGCGCCGAGCGCGCGCTCACGATCTAGAATCTCCCCACGAGCCCTGCCGTCCGGTTGGCCGCGTCGAGATACAACCTCGGGCCCGTCGCCACCATCTCTGCCGCTCGCTCCGCCCCCGAGCGCTGGAAGAAGAAGTTCGCCGCCACCCCGAGCCAAACGCCTGCCGCGGCTACGTCGTACGTCGCGTTCTCGCGGTGGTACTCGCTCGAACGCCGCGATTCCACGATCGCCGCGTACGAAAAGAGAAGTGCCAAGCACACTGACGCCGCTCCAAACGTGTGGCGAATTCGTCGTTCGTGCGTCGCGACGTCGCTCAGCATCGGGCGTCGGGTAGCGAGTCGAACCGATACGGCCTTCGACGCCGATCCTGGCGACCGAATGAAATCTCGGCCGCGGTCGTTCGACACCCACATGATGCGCCCCGCCCTCATGGCTCTCGCGTGCCTCGCGGCGCTCTCGTGCTCGAAGAAGTCCGCGCCACCGGCGCCTTCTTCCGAGGTGGTCGCGACGTCCAGCTCGTCGTCCGCGTCCTCCACGGCGGCGACGTCCAACTCGATGGGATCGACGACGACGTCGACGCCCAGCCGAGCACAGGTCGTCGACGCGACGGCGCCCGACGATGCGATCGGCGCGGAGCTCGTTCTGCGGAGCGAGATCGAGCTGGGCGAGGGAAAGCCGATCCCGGCACCCAAGTTCAAGCCGTGCGACAAGGAGACGACCAAGTCGCACGTGGCAGCGCTCCAGAAGGCACTCGACGAACAGCAGAACGAGCGATGCCGCGAGATCGATCGGTTCAACGCGTCGGTCGTCCCGGCGACCTATCTGACGTGCGAAATCACCAGCGTTCAAGGCACGCGATTGATGGGGGAGACGCCCACGATCACCCGCCTCCTGAGCGTCGAAGGAGACGACGTGACGGTGACGGAGCTCGCGTCGGTTCATGCATCGACGGTCACCTCGGGAAGCCCGGCGCACTTCGAGCTCTGGAACACCCCTCGCGGCTACTTTCTCGACCTCGCAGGGTTGGGCACGCCGGTCTTCATCCTCCGTCGCCGTCGAGAGGCGTCGACGCCGATGTCCGAAGGCGCGCAGCTTCCGGCGATGGTCGAGTGCTTGGGCAAGCAATGGACGGCGCCCGGCAAGGTGCTCGACGCGTCGCTTCCGAGCTTCCCGACGCGCGGTCGCGACGTCGACGGCGACGGACGGCCCGAGTTTCCCGACGCGATCTTCTCGCATCACCTCGAGTCCTGGTACTTCACCTCACCGCTCGCGATGGAGACGGCGTGCAACCTTCCCGACGACGATCGCGTCACGGTGGACGCCGTCGGCATCGAGGGAGCGACGACGACGCTGGCCTACGAGAAGCACCGACTCGACGCGGCACGCGCACGCGCCCGCCGCATTCGTGCTTGGGCGAAGATGCCGACGATGCACTTCCCGTCGGTCGGGCCGGTCGACGAGATGCCCACGCCGCGCACCCGCAAGCTGGGCACGTTGCGGCTGACCAACGGCTGCGCGCTCGACGTGGTGCAAGCCGCCGTCGAGCTCTTCGTCCACGCGCGCACGCTCGGAACGAGCGCGGAAGACGCCATCGACGACTCGGACGAATTGATGCGCGGATTCGCGCTGCGCCTCGGGGAGTGCGAAGGCGGCCTGCGGAGCGAAGGGCAAGCCGACCCGAAGCTCGATCACTGGCCGAAGATCTGCGCAGAGCTGCTGGCGTGGACCCCGCAAAAGATCGACGCGCCGGCGCCAGAAGCAGAAGCGGCGCCGTCAGCCGCGCCTTCGACGTCGGCGAGTGCGCCGTAGTCGGTCACGTCGGTGCGCGCCGCGTCGCTCGGCCGAGGTCGCCCATCGACAGATCCAAGGGTCTTCCCGTACGTAACTACTCCATGCGAATCCATCGCGGCTCCGTCGCCTCCCTCGCGTCCCTCGCGCTCGTCGTCGCTCTCGCCGGGTGCGACCGTCCCGCGCCCCCTTCGATCTCCGGCACGCCCTCCGAGGCGAGCAAGGCGCCGCCCGCCGCCGCACCCTCGCCGAGCGCTCCCCCGTCGACCGCGGTCGCCACCAGCGCCAGCGCCTCCACGC